>NZ_CP128988.1:1875000-2500000 GCF_030406045.1 Thiohalobacter sp. IOR34 | reverse complement strand
CCCTAAGGCGAGGCAGAAATGCGTAGTCGATGGGAATCAGGTTAATATTCCTGAACCTCGCAGTATTGCGATGAGGGGACGGAGAAGGCTAGACCTACCGGGTGTTGGATGTCCCGGGGAAAGTATGTAGGCGGAGGACTTAGGCAAATCCGGGTCCTCTTAACGCTGAGATACGAGACCATCGCCCATGTGGTGAGAAGTGGTTGATGCCATGCTTCCAGGAAAAGCCTCTAAGCTTCAGATACTGCGGGACCGTACCCCAAACCGACACAGGTGGGCGGGGAGAGAATCCCAAGGCGCTTGAGAGAACTCGGGTGAAGGAACTAGGCAAAATGGTACCGTAACTTCGGGAGAAGGTACGCCCCTGGTACGTGAAGCGACTTGCTCGTGGAGCGGAAGGGGGTTGCAGTGACCAGGTGGCTGCGACTGTTTACTAAAAACATAGCACTCTGCAAACTCGAAAGAGGACGTATAGGGTGTGACGCCTGCCCGGTGCCGGAAGGTTAATTGATGGGGTTAGCTCTTCGGAGCGAAGCTCTTGATCGAAGCCCCGGTAAACGGCGGCCGTAACTATAACGGTCCTAAGGTAGCGAAATTCCTTGTCGGGTAAGTTCCGACCTGCACGAATGGCGTAACGATGGCCACACTGTCTCCACCCGAGACTCAGTGAAATTGAAATCGCTGTGAAGATGCAGTGTACCCGCGGCTAGACGGAAAGACCCCGTGAACCTTTACTACAGCTTTGCACTGAACTTTGAGCCTACCTGTGTAGGATAGGTGGGAGGCTTTGAAGCCCGGACGCCAGTTCGGGTGGAGCCATCCTTGAAATACCACCCTGGTATGTTTGAGGTTCTAACCTCGGCCCGTTATCCGGGTTAGGGACAGTGTATGGTGGGTAGTTTGACTGGGGCGGTCTCCTCCCAAAGAGTAACGGAGGAGCACTAAGGTACCCTCAGCGCGGTCGGACATCGCGCATTGAGTGCAAAGGCATAAGGGTGCTTGACTGCGAGACAGACACGTCGAGCAGGGTCGAAAGACGGTCTTAGTGATCCGGTGGTTCTGTATGGAAGGGCCATCGCTCAACGGATAAAAGGTACTCCGGGGATAACAGGCTGATTCCTCCCAAGAGTCCATATCGACGGAGGAGTTTGGCACCTCGATGTCGGCTCATCACATCCTGGGGCTGTAGCCGGTCCCAAGGGTATGGCTGTTCGCCATTTAAAGTGGTACGCGAGCTGGGTTTAGAACGTCGTGAGACAGTTCGGTCCCTATCTGCCGTGGGCGTTTGAGATTTGAGGGAAGCTGCTCCTAGTACGAGAGGACCGGAGTGGACGTACCCCTGGTGTTCCGGTTGTCACGCCAGTGGCACTGCCGGGTAGCTATGTACGGACAGGATAACCGCTGAAAGCATCTAAGCGGGAAGCCCCTCCCAAGATGAGATCTCACTGAACCCTTGAGGTTCCTGAAGGGCCGTTCAAGACTAGGACGTTGATAGGCTGGGTGTGGAAGCGCAGTAATGTGTGAAGCTAACCAGTACTAATTGCCCGTGAGGCTTGACCATATAACACTCAAGCGGTTTGAGTGGAGTTGGTTCGCAACGCGATAACCCGACACTTTCATCAGCTTTCCGAATTTGGCCTTGTGCCATCACAGTTTGCCTGGCGGCCATAGCGAGGGGGAACCACCCGATCCCATTCCGAACTCGGAAGTGAAACTCCTCAGCGCCGATGATAGTGTGGGGCCTCCCCATGCGAAAGTAGGTCACTGCCAGGCTTTCAAACCAAAAACCCCTGACCGCTTGTCGGTCAGGGGTTTTTTCTTTCCTGTCCTTCGCAAGCCTGCCAACACTCTCCGGGCTGCCCGCCAGGGGCGCCACGCCTGCCGTCCCCATGCGTTGAATTCGCGTTCAAAAACCTTTTCCGGGAACGCATAAATTAATTCTTTCCACGGCCGATACGTTGTTAGCAGAGAGAATTCGGCAAATGAACTGCCTTGGCAGCGATTCAGTGGATGAAAACGATGTGGATGCTTCATTCACATCAGGTAATGGAGTACTGGAATGACGATCAAGACAAAACTGGCCCTGTTTGCCGGAATCTCCATTCTGGCCATTTCCGTCATGTTGTTGATGCAGGTGTATGCCTGGCAACGCGCGGAGGCCTTGCAGCGCGGTTTGGTCAGTATTGCCGACATCGAAACGGATGTGTTGAGGCTGCGCGGCTACGGCCAGGCCTTTCAGATGTATCGCGACCCGGACTCGCTCAAGGCCTTCGATGAATACCTGCCGCATTTTCGGCATGACATCGGGATGTTGGCGCAACTGATCGCCGACATAGGGGCTGACGCGGTGATGGTGCAGCCCTTGCGTGATGCCATGCAACGCTATATCACGGATTTTCATGTCCTGGCTGCCAGCATGCAGAGGACTGGGTTCAAGGAGGATCAGGGGGTTCGAGGTGCCATGCGGCAGGCCGTGCATGAGGTGGAATCACGGTTGAATGAACTTTCCGAAGAACGGCTGCTGAACGACATGCTGATGCTGCGCAGGCATGAAAAGGATTTCCTGCTGCGCGAGCAGGATGATTATCTCCGCCGGCATGAGCGGGCATTCATGCATTTGCAGGCAAATCTGGCTGTGTTGCCGCTCGCTGCGGAACTCAAGGCCAGGATCAGCGATGGATTGCAGCGTTACCGGAGGTATTTTCGGCAGCTTGCTGCCGAGGTCAAGCTGCAGCGCATGGGTGAGGGCAGCCTGGCGATGCGATTGAATCAAGCCAGTGAGCAGCTTGAGGCCCGACTCCTGGAAAGCGTCAATCTCATCCAGCAGCTGTTCGCCCGTACCGGGCAATCCACAAAGCGGGTGAGCCTGATGCTGTCTCTCCTCATGGGCGGTGGTCTGCTGTTTGCCGCCATCTACATGGTGGGTTCCATCAGTTCGCGGCTCAATCGCGTGACCCTGGCGATGGAACAGATATCGGAAGGCAATGCAGATCTGTCAGTTTCGCTGCCGGAGGACGGCAACGACGAGATAACCCGTCTGTCGAAGGCGTTCAACCGTTTCGAGACAAAGCTCGATGACACGGTCAGGCAGATCATGCTGGTCGCAAGCGAGTTGTCCCTTTCCAGCCAGCGGGCACAGACCTTTACCACGACGACCAATCAGGCCCTGGAGGAACAGGTGCAGGCGATCGCCCGGCTGACCGATCGGGTGAGCGAGATGTCGGAGACAAGCCAGACGGTCAACAGCGTCATTGCCGATGGCGTGAAGAATACCGAGCAGGTCCGCCAGGAGTCCGCAGTGGGTCAGAATGTGGTCGCTGAGGCGCTTGACAGCATGCGCAGGCTGACTGAGGAGGTCGGGGTCCTCGGAGGCAGGATAAGCAGTCTGGCCAAACATCACGAATCGATCGGAACAGTGCTCGACATGATCGTGACCATTGCCGAGCAGACCAACCTGCTGAACCGCCCCGGATATTCCGGAGACTATTTTGTTTGAGTCAGGCCGCCTTGGCCGACTCTTGCTGGTGGCGATAATACGCCGCTTCCAACTCCGCCGGTGGTACATTGCCGGTCGGCTCCAGTAACCGCCGGTGGTTGAACCAGTCCACCCACTCCAGGGTGGCGTACTCGACCGCCTCCATGTTCTTCCAGGGACCCCGCCGGTAGATAACCTCGGCCTTGTACAGGCCGTTGATCGTTTCCGCCAAAGCGTTGTCGTATGAGTCACCCCGGCTGCCGACGGAGGCTTCAATACCGGCTTCCGCCAAGCGTTCCGTGTAGCGCACCGACAGGTACTGGCAACCCCGGTCGCTGTGATGCACCAAACCCTCCGTGTCCCGGCGCGACCACAACGCCTGCTCCAGCGCATCCAGCACCAGGTCCGTCCGGAGCGAGCGCGACACGCGCCAGCCGACGATCCGGCGGGCGTAGACGTCCACTACGAACGCCACATAGACAAAGCCCGTCCAGGTTGCCACGAAGGTGATATCCGCCACCCACAGCTGGTTGGGACGCGTCGCCGTAAATTGCCGGTTCACCCGGTCCAGCGGACGGTCCGCCACCTCATCACCGATCGTCGTCCGGCAGCGGCGACCCCGCACCACGCCGCGCAGCCCCTGCGACCGCATCAGACGCTCCACCGTGCAGCGTGCCACCGCGAACCCCTCCCGGTTCAACTGACGCCAGACCTTCCGGGCACCATACACCTGGAAGTTCTCTTCCCAGACCCGCCGGACCTCATCGGACAGTGCCTGGTCGCGCTTCACACGCGGCGGTAGCCGTTCCGGGTCGGCCTCACGGGCCTTGTGTTCGTAGTAGATCGACGGGGCAATCGGCAATACCGCGCAGATCGGCTCGACCCCGTAGCGATCCTTGTGATCGTCGATGTAGGCGATCATCTCCTCAGCTTGCGGTCGAGCTCCGCCTGGGCGAAAAAAGCCGACGCCGTCTTCAGTATCTCGTTGGCCCGGTTCAGCTCCCGGTTCTCCCGCTCCAGCGCCTTGAGTCGCTCCCGTTCCGAGGTCGTCAGGCCCTCTCGCAGTCCCTGGTCACGCTCCGCCTGCCTCACCCATTTCCGAAGCGTCTCCGGCGTACAGCCAATCTTGGCCGCAATGGAGGCCATCGCCGCCCACTGTGAACCATGTTCACCCTGGTGCTCGAACACCATGCGAACCGCCCGTTCCCGCACTTCCGGGGAATATCTCGTACTCTTCTTCATGACTCTATCCTCTCAAGAAATAGAGTCTCCGGTAAACCCGGGGCGGTTCATGCTGGCGCTGAATGCCGCCATCGAGGCGGCACGGGCAGGCGAACAGGGCCGTGGCTTTGCAGTGGTGGCCGATGAGGTGCGCGCCCTGTCGCAGCGAACCACCGAGGCAACGACGGAGATCAAGGGTTTGATCGAGACCATCAATGTCGATAGTCGCGAGGCGGTCGATCGTATGGCTCGAAGTACGGAAATGGCCAACCACAACCTGGAACAGGCGCGTGCGGCCGGCGAAGCCTTCGGGAGCATCGCCGCGGCAGTGGCCGAGATCCACAGCAGCAACAGCCATGTTGCGGGCATCGTCACTGGCCAGAACCAGCTGGCGAGGGATGTGCATGACACCATCCAGCACATCAATGCCAAGGTCGCAGAGTTGTCCAGAATGTCCAGACAGAATGTGTCCGACAATGGTGACCTGTCGCAGTATTCGGTTCAGCTCGAGTCCCTGATGGCCAGTTTCACGGGCCAGAATCTCGACAAGGGTGAGGCAGAGGTGGAACTCTTCTAAGAGTTTTCGGTATCAGGCGACGCTGCCTCGTGCAGACAGGCGAGCCGAAAAAAGCCCCGCCTGCCGAAGCAGACGGGGCCGATAGGAATCCACCAACCGTCTTCCGCGTCTCTTCCCTGAGACACGAAACACGCAGTGCCGAACGTCCTTGTTCCGTCCGGGGCCAGGCCCGAATATCCCTATCGCCGAACACCATACTCAAGTTATGGGAATCTGCCTATCCGAAAATCCTGATGAGGCCTGTAAGCCAAGGACTACAAAGGCGCGCGGTGATAAAAAAACGGCGACCCGCTGGCCGCCGTCTGAAGGGTTCCAGGGCATCCTTCCCTGGTCGATCTTGGCATTGTTGTTTAGGAGGAGGTCTTCTTCCTGCGCCCTGCCGCTGCCCCTACCAGGCCGATGCCCATCAGCGCCAGGGTGGCCGGTTCCGGCACACCGCCGGTCGGCGGCTGGGAGGTGATCTCCCGCACCTTGATGCTGATGAAGGCATTGGTGAAGGAGGTTGCCGTGTTGCCGCCGGCACGCAGTTGGCTCAGGTCCCAGGCCGCGCCGCCGGTGGCCAGCGCCAGATTGACATAGTCGGCGATGGTCGTGCCGAAACCGCCGGTGGCCACGCCGTTGGCGCAGGTGGTGAAGCCGCCGCTGCCGTCGGCGATGTAGCCGTTGCCCTTGGAGTCGATGCCCAGCGCGCGGCCGGCGTCGCAACTGAAGCTGGCAGCGACGACGGCGTTCAGCAGGGCGTTCTTGCGCTTCAGGTCGGCCAGCACCGTGCTGTAGGTGATGGCGTTGTCCGTGTTGTCACGGTCCTCGTCGGTGACCAGGATGATGTTCACGGCCGAGTTGGCGTTGAAGCTGTAGTTGGTCATCGCGTAGTTGATGCCGCGCCAGCCGTCTTCGGTGCCGCCGCTGGTGACCAGTGTACCCGTGGCGGCGCTGAAGCCGCTTGCCGTACCCAGGCCGCCGCCATCGACCGCATGCTGGTGCGGGAGATAATGGGCGCCACCGCCACCATAGCCGGTCAGGCCATAGCGGTTGGGCGTGGCGCCGCTGCCCACGTTGTTGGCTACCAGGCCCGTCTCCAGCGAGGTGATCATGCCGCCCAGCCAGCTATGTTCGCCGCTCATCGAGCCCGATTCGTCGACCACGGCCACCACGTCGGCCGCAACGGGAACGGCCAGCGCGGAACCTGCGCCTGTCGCCAGCATGACGGCTGCGGCGACCGGGGCGATCCAAGTCATTGGTGTCTTCATTGTCTTGCTCCCCACATTGAGTTGTTGGTATCTGCGGTCAGGGTCATGACGACACCGGATTCCTGTCCACGCCATGCACCCGTTCATTCATCACAGTCTGTTTGCAATGATATCACTGCATCATTCGGGCCAGGTGTCGAAACTCTTTTAAAAACATGGCGATGTGAAGATTTTGAGAAGAGGGTGGCTTCCGGCTGTAAAAGATTGTGACATGGGGTGCGGTTGCCGCAGCCCTCGCAGAGTGTGGCAGGATGCCCTCCTTTGTCGACTTCAAAATATGCTGGAATTCAAAAACCTAGCCCGCATATTGCGCGAAGGATTCGAGTTTCAGGGCAAATCTGGCCAAGCAGCCTGTTCGATCGCCCGCCGAAGCATAGCCGTAGCTAGGGTTCAAGGGCGATCGGGCGAAATGCGAGGCCAGATTTGGTCTGAACTCGAACAGGCACAAACTGTAACAGGGCACAATTGCCCGCATAGGGAATCAATGCCTTGATAAATAGCGGAAAAATTACGCTTTCAAGGCCGCCTTCGTGCAATATCCGGGCTAGAATGTTGTGGCGGACGCCGGTTGCTTGCCTGGCCCGGTTTGCCCGGTTGGTCGTGGCGGTCGAGACGGCAGGTCGGCACGGCTGCCTGTAAAAAATCGAAGACAGTGGCAGACGCCCGCTAGCCCGGATATTGCACCAAGGATTCGATGCTCAGGGCGAGGCTGGACCCGCCGGGGATCGCGGCCTGGAGGCCGCTCCTACGGGGCATGGCGGCACCATGGTAGGAGCGGCCTCCAGGCCGCGATTGGCGTGGTGTTAACAGGCAGCCGGCTAGATGCTCAGTATGGCCTGGGCTGGGCGACCAGCAGGGCCTCGGGAACGGCGTCGTTGATGGCGACCGGGATCTCCAGACAGATGCCCGGCCTGGCATGGGTGATGACCCAGAGCACGTTGATCTGCAGGTTGAGGTCGGCGAACACTACCTCCTTGGCATAGCAGGCCAGGATGCGTTCGATCTTGGCGATGGTGTCCTGGATGAGTCGCGGCGGCTTGTTGCGCAGTTTGGGGATGACCATCATGAAGTCGGTGAGGGGACGGCCGTTCTCGTCGCAGCGTGGGGCGCGGCGGAACAGTGGTTCGGCGCGTTCCAGCCCCAGGGAGGGGGCGAGGGCGGACGGCTTCGGGGTTTCGCTGGCAGACATGCCCTGGCTCCTTAGGCGGCTGGATGTCGGTCTTGCCATGTCCTCTTGAAGACACTAGCGACGCCCTTCATCCGGACTTGAATGAGGGGGCCTTACCCTGATTACAGCGCATTTTCCGGCGATTGCCAGTCCCCTCTTCTGGCGCGGTCTCGCAAAGGCATGGGTGCCATTGTGATTCAGTGGGTTGTGCTAAACTCCCCCGCATGACGATGCGCTACCGCTTGCTGCGGATACTGGCCGACGGGCGTTTTCATTCGGGACAGGATCTTGGATCGCTGCTCGGCATCAGCCGGGCCGCCGTGTGGAAGCACCTGAAGGCCATCCGTGGCATGGGGCTGGATGTCCAGGCGGTCCGCGGGCGAGGTTATCGTCTGGCCGAGCCACTGGAATTGCTCGACGAAGCCCGCATCATCGCTGCAATTTCGCAGCCGATGCGGGACCGGTTGAGTGCCCTGGAACTGCACACGGAGCTGGGTTCGACCAACGACCGCCTGCGGCAGCGGGCGCGGGAGGGGGCCGCCGGCGGTACGGCCTGTCTGGCCGAACGTCAGACGGCCGGCCGCGGGCGCCGCGGGCGGCGCTGGGTGTCGCCCTTCGGCAGCAACCTGTATCTGTCCCTGCTCTGGCGCTTTCCCTGCGGGCCGGCCCAGCTGGGGGGGCTGAGCCTCGCTGTCGGCGTGGCCCTGATGCGCAGTCTGCGCAGCCTGGGTGTCGAGGGGGCGGGACTGAAGTGGCCCAACGACCTGATCTGCCGGCAGGGCAAGCTGGCCGGGGTGCTGGTGGAGATGGCCGGCGAGTCGGCGGGACCCTGTTCCGCGGTGATCGGCGTCGGCCTCAACGTGCGCATGCCGCCCGACGCGGCCAGCGCCATCGATCAGCCCTGGGTCGATCTGCATCGTCTTTCACACCGGCCCCTGTCACGTAATCAGGTGGCCGGACAGATTTTGAATGACCTCATCGAGGTGCTGGTCCGTTATGAGCAGGAAGGCCTGGCGGTCTTCCTCGACGAATGGCGGGACCACGACCTGGTCGCCGGACGGGCCGTGCAGCTGCATCTGCCCGACGCCGTGCTTGCCGGCCGGGCCAGCGGCATCGATGACAGTGGTGCGTTGCTCGTCCAGGTGGACGGTCAGCCACGCCGCTTCGCCTCGGGTGAGGTCAGCTTACGGATGACACCATGATTCTACTGATAGACGCGGGTAACTCGCGCCTCAAATGGGCCTGCTACGAGGCCGGAAAATTCACCCGCAACGGCGCTCTCGACCGGGCCGCCGGTCCCACCAAGGACCTCGTCCGGGATGCCTGGGCCGATCTGGAGACACCCCGGGCGGTGTATGTCGCCAACGTCGCCGGCGACACCCTGCGGCGTTCCCTGACGGCCTGGATGAAGCGCAACTGGCAACTCACTCCGCGTTTCGTCCAGTCCAGCGCCGAGGGCCTCGGTGTCCGCAACGCCTATGCCGATCCCAAGCGTCTGGGTGTCGACCGCTGGCTGGCACTGGTCGCGGCGCGGGCCAGCGTCCGCGGTCCTGTCTGCGTGGTCGATTGCGGGACCGCGATCACCATCGATGCTCTCTCCGCCCAGGGGTGTCATCTCGGTGGCTTGATCCTTCCGGGCCTGGCACTGATGCGTCGCTCGCTGGTGGAGGGCACGGAGGGCATTGGCGAGCTGCCGGCGCTGGATCAGACCGAGCCGCCCCAGACCCTGCTCGCCAGCGACACGGGACAGGCCATCATCGCCGGCACCCTGTATGCTGCCGTCGCCACCCTCGACCGTATCCTCGGTGATCTGCGTGCCGAACTCGGCGGCCGTCTGCGCTGCCTTCTGACGGGGGGCGACGCCGAACAGCTGCGCGAGCTGCTGAGTGTGCCGACCCGTCACGAGCCCCGCCTGGTGCTGAAGGGGCTGGCGCGGCTGGTCGATGCCGAGCTGCAGGAAGCCGCCGAGCCGCCGCGCACTGACAAATGCCAGGAACGCGCTGTGCAGGGTGGCGGCGCCGAACAGCAGAAGGCTGCCGGCCAGCCAGAGGTCAGCGAAGGAACCGAACCCTCGTCGGATGCCGAGGTATCGGAAGTCCCCGGCGAGCCGGAGCGGCCTGCGCAATCGGCGGCCGACGTGGCGCAGCCGCCCGAGGCGGCGGCTTCCGATGCGTCTGGCATCAAGACGGCAGAGGCGGCAGAGGCGGCAGAGACAGCGACACCCGTCCCCGCGGCGGCTGCCGGGCACGACATTGACACATGAAACCCCTTCTCCTGCTGTTGGTGCTGGCCAATCTGCTGGTGTTTGCCTGGCTGCAGGCGCGGCCTGATCTGCAGCCGATGGTGGCCGAGGTGGAGGTGCCACCCCGGCCAGCCCATGTGGCGCGCCTTCAGCTGCTGAGTGAACGTCCCCCACTTGCACGGCCGCCGGCATCGGTGGCAGTCGATCCGCGGCAGGCGCAGAGGCAGAGCGATGAATCCGCTGCCGGGGAAGGTGCGACCCCGGTGCCGGAGGCCGAGCCGGTCGCGACGGCAGAGGCAGCGGTGCCCCCTTCCGCCGGAGCGGCGGAGCCACGGCAGCAGCCCCCGGCTGGGGTGACGGACGAGCTGCCCGACGCGGCGCCGGAACCGTCCGTTCCCGAACCGCCCCGACGGTTGTGTCACAGCGTGGGGCCTTTCGACAGCGCTGCGGCGGCCGAGGCGGCGGCACGCACCCTCGAGGCCGGGGGCTGGCGTGCGGTCCAGCGCGTTTCCGAGATCCAGCAACCGGCCGGCTTCTGGGTCTATCTGCCGGAGATGTCGCGTGAAGAAGCCGAGGCGACGGTGGAGGAACTGGTGCAGAAGGGCGTCAAGGACTACTTCATCGGCCGTGAGAACTTCGTCTCCCTCGGTATCTACCGCGATCAGGCAACGGCCGAGAAGCGCCAGCAGGAGATCCGCGCGCTCGGCTATCGGCCCAAGCTGGAGGTCCGTTACCGGCTGCAGAAGATCCACTGGCTGGATATCGAGGCGCAGTCCGGGACCGGCTGGGAGGCGGCGCGCTGGGCAGCGTTCCTGGACAGCCATCCCGGCGTGCATCGTCAGCCGCTGGCCTGTGAATAGCCGCCGGGCGAATTGCCTGCAACGGGGCGATTGCCTACAATGCCGGCTCACGCCAGACCCGGCCGACGTAGCACAACTGGTAGTGCAACTGATTTGTAATCAGTAGGTTGGGGGTTCAAGTCCCTCCGTCGGCACCAATCCTTCGAGCACCCCACACGGCCCTTCCATGATCCGTATCCTTCACGTCGGTGACCTCGGTCTGAAGCGCTATGGCCAGTTGCCCAACACCTTCGAGCGCAAGATGGTCTACGGCCTGTTGCGCAACGACTACTGTGTCTACGAGTTCAGCGACAAGGACGTCGCCAAGTTCGAGGCACCGCTCGGCATCAGCCGGCTGGGGATAGCGGCGGTCAACCGGCGGCTGCTGGAGACGGTCGACAACTTCCGCCCCGATCTGGTGATCTTCAGCAATTCGCGCAAGATTCCCAATGCCACCCTCGAGACCCTGCGCCGTCGCTGGCCGGCGACGCGCATTGCCTGTTACACCTGCGATCCCCTGTTCTCCGAGGACAACCGCGCACATCAGGTGCAGCGGCTGTCCGTCTGTGACCGCCTGTTCGTGACCATGGCGGGGCCCATGTTGCACGAGCTGGCGCGGCAGGGGGCGGCGCCGGTGCATTATCTGCCGAATCCGGCCGATCCCTCGGTGGAATGCCTCGACAACTCGGCACGCGAGGATCTCGATATCGATCTGCTGTTCTGCGGCACCGGCGGTAACGAGCTGCCGCGTACCCGGCTGATGCAGCAGTTGCAGAGCTCCCTGCCGCCGGCGTTGCGCTTCGAGGTGTACGGCATCCTCGGCCGGCCGAAGATCACCGGCTACGACTATTTCAGCGTACTGGCACGGACCCGCATGGCGATCAACATCAACAAGCAGGAGCAGCCGCTCTATTCCTCGGATCGCCTGGCACAACTGATGGGCAACGGCATCCTTGCCCTGCTGCACCAGGACAGTGGCCTGCAGTGCTTCTTCGGTGAGGAGCGGGCGGTGTTCTTCTCCGGTCACGACGATCTGCGCGACAGGGTTGTGGAACTGGCTGCCGACGACGAACGGCGGCGGACCATTGCCCGCGCCGGGCGTGACTACTACATGATGCATTTCTCGGCCCGCCAGGTGGCACGCTTCGTGGTCGAGACTACCCTGGAGACGGGTCTGGGCGAGGACTACGTCTGGCCGGTGGAAAGGTTTTAGTCGGAAGCCAGAAGCCAGAAGTCAGAAGTCAGAAGTCAGAAGTCAGAAGTCAGAAGTCAGAAGTCAGAAGTCAGAAGTCAGAAGTCAGAAGTCAGAAGTCAGAAGGGCGGGCATCGCGGCCTGGAGGCCGCTCCTACATCACATCGTGCCACCCTGCCTCGTCGTAGGAGCGGCCTCCGCCGCGATCGAGGTGTAGTTTCTTCCCGGGGTCCTGATTCCCGCCGCCCTGCGATCCCGTTCACAGTTTTTCTCCCGCCTTTGCCGGCAGCGAGAGCTGCATCACAAACTCCGTTGCCTGGAGTTCAAACCCGGTCACGTCTGCCGCTGTGGATCCGCGACAACATGGAACACACCCGTTCCGCAGTGAGTGAATCCGGATCCCATGACAATCAGCCGCGTTCTGTCTTGCCTCTCCTTCCTTTCCCATCTCCTGTTACGCAACCACCCGGCCAGGCTCACGGGCCTGGCTCTGCTGGTGGTCTTCGGCAGGGCGCCCCTCTCGGCCGCGGAACCGGTGCGTGGTGACTTCGTTGCCACCACGCCGAGCGCAGCGCCAGGACGCATCCTGGTGCAGATGCAGGCCGGGGCGGACAGCCGGCAACTGGAGGATGCGGTGGATTTCTATGGCGGCCGGAGCCGGGAGTATCTGCCCGCCATCCATACCCACGTAGTGGAGCTGCCGCCGGGGGCCGAGCAGGCCGTGGTCCAGGAACTGCTGGATGAGCCGGGTGTGGCCCTGGCCGAGCGCGACATGCAGGTGTCGCTGACCTTCATTCCCGACGACACCAAGTACGGCTCGGCCTGGCACCTGCAGACCATGAACCTGCCGCAGGCCTGGGACGGTTCCATGGGCGATGGCATCACCGTGGCGGTGCTCGATACCGGCATCCTCGCCAGTCACGAGGACTTCCAGGGCAAGCTGGTCAGCGGCTGGAACGCCGTCGACCAGGGGAACGACTACAGTGATCTCAACGGTCACGGCACCAAGGTCGCCGGTGTCATCGGCGCCCTCACCAACAATGGCATGGGGGTCGCCTCGATCGCGCCCAATGCCCGCATCATGCCCATCCGGGTCAGTAATGCCAGTGATGGCGTGGCCTATTTCAGCGACATCGCCCGCGGTCTGACCTGGGCGGCCGACCACGGCGCGCGGGTGGCCAACATCAGCTATGACGTCAGCTCCAGCAGCATCATCGCCAACGCCGCCCAGTATATGCGCAGCAAGGGTGGCGTGGTGGTGGTCGCGGCCGGTAACAGTGGCAGCGAGCAGTTCTACGCGGATTCACCCTACATGATCTCGGTCTCCGCCACCCGCAAGGACGACGCCTTGGCCAGCTGGTCGAGCTATGGCAACTACGTGGACGTTTCCGCCCCCGGCGTCTCGCTGTGGACCACGGCCAAGGGCGGCGGCTATGCCACCGCCTCCGGTACCTCCTTCGCCAGCCCGGCAACGGCCGCCGTCGCCGCCCTGGTGCTCGCCGCCGACAGCAGCCTGACTCCGGACGAGGTGGAGCAGATCCTCGAGGAGACCGCCAGGGAACTCGGCAGCGCCGGCTGGGACAAACGCTACGGCCATGGTCGGGTGGATGCCGCGGCCGCCGTGGCGCGGGCCCGGCAGGGTCAGGGTGGCGATGCCCAGGCCCCCAGCGTCGCCATCAGTTCCCCGGTCGCCAATGCCAGCGTCTCCGGCACCCTGACCGTTACCGTCACCGCCAGCGACAATGTCGGTGTGCAGCGGGTCGAACTCTATGTCGGCAGCAGTCTGCTCGGCACCGATCTAACCGCGCCCTACCAGTTCAGCTGGAACACCTCGGTCAGCGGTGCCGGCAGCCGGACCCTGACCGCTTATGCGTATGACGCCGCCGGCAACAGCAGCAGTGCCGCCGTCAACGTCACCGTGGCGGACACCACGCCCCCGGTGGTGGTGGCTCCGGCCGATCGCGTGGTCGAGGCCAGCGGTCCGCTGACCGCGGTGTCCCTGGGCAGTGCCAGCGCCAGCGACGACGTGGACGGCAGCCTGAGCGCCACGCCGAGCAGCAGCGGTCCCTTCACGGTCGGCACCCATCAGATCGTCTGGAGCGCCACCGACAGCGCCGGCAACACCGGCACCGCGACCCAGACGCTGACGGTGCGCGATACCACGCCGCCGCAGGTCACGGCGCCCGCCGATCTGACCGTGCAGGCCAGCGGCAGCAGCACCAGCGTCAATCTCGGCAATGCCAGCGCCGTCGATCTGGTGGACGGCAGCCTGAGCGCCGCGCCGAGCAGCAGCGGTCCCTTCACGGTCGGCACCCATCAGATCGTCTGGAGCGCCACCGACAGCGCCGGCAACACCGGCACGGCGGTGCAGACCCTGGTCGTGTCCTTCAGCGACCTGACACCGCCCCGGGTGACCGCGCCGCCGGACATTCTGGTCGAGGCCAGCGGTCCGCTGACCGCAGTGTCCCTGGGCAGTGCCAGCGCCAGCGACGACGTGGACGGCAGCCTGAGCGCCACGCCGAGCAGCAGCGGCCCCTTCACGGTCGGCACCCACCAGGTCGTCTGGAGTGCCACCGACAGTGCCGGCAATCGCGGCACCGCCATCCAGCAGGTCCGGGTGCAGGACACCACGGCGCCGAGTCTCGTCCCGCCGCCCGATATCCGAGTCGGCGCCAGCGGCCATCTGACCGAGGTGGAACTGGGCACGCCCAGCGTCAGCGACGCTGTCAGTCGCCAGCTCCAGGCGGTGGTCGACGACCGCGGTCCCTTCACCAGCGGTCGGCACCTCGTCACCTGGACGGCCACCGATGCCGCCGGCAACCGCAGCACGGCCACCCAGGTGGTGATCGTCGAACCGCGGGTCGACGTCGCCGTCGACCAGGTGCTGAGTGAGGGTAGCCGGGCGACCGTCACCGTCCATCTCAGTGGCGAGGCGGCCAGCTATCCGGTGCGCGTGCCCTATCGGCTCTCCGGCACAGCGCTCAATCCCGCGGATCATGACGCCGTGGATGGGGTGATCCGCATCGACAGCGGTACCAGCGGCAGCTTCGGCTTCGACATCGTCGACGACGGTTTCGGCGGGGAGGGTGACGAGACCCTGCTGGTTACCCTGGGTACGCCGGTCAATGCCGTGCCCGGCAGCCGGCTGCAGCATCGCATCACCATCACCGAGAACAATGTCCGCCCGCGCGCCATGCTCAAGGCCCGCCAGGCCGGGCTGGCGGTACGCCGCGTCTATCGGGATCAGGGGCCGGTCACGGTCAGCGCCACGGTGATCGATCCCAACCCCGGTGACAGCCACCGCTACGACTGGAGCCTGTCCGACAACAGCCTGGTTTCGACCCAGGCCATGGACAGCCAGCGTTTTGTCTTCGATCCGGCTCAGCTCACCCCCGGGCTGTACCGGATCAGCCTCAAGGTCAGCGACGACGGCACGCCGAGCGCCTCGGTGGTGACTGAACTGTTGTTGCAGGTCGAAGCGGAGGCGCCGCAGCTGAGCCCCCTCATCGACAGTGATGCCGACGGCCAGCCGGATGCCGACGAGGGCAGCGGCGACAGCGACGAGGACGGTATCCCGGACTATCTGGATGCCCTCGACAGCCGCAATCTGCTGCAGGGCGAGGTCGGGGACGTCGAGCGCGGTCTGTTGCACGCCGAGGCCGGCCTCAACATGCGGCTCGGCGGCACGGCCCTGGCGGCTGGCCGCAACGCCGGCCGGATCCGGCTGGATGACGTGATCCGCCATGGTGGCCGCAACGGCGAGGCACCGGGCAATGCCGAGGAGACACTGTCCTATCCTGGCGGCATCTTCGACTTCGAGATCGACGGGCTCAGTGAACAGGGCCAGTCGGTGCGCGTGGTACTGCCGCAGCAGGTGCCGGTGCCGGCCGGGGCGGTGTACCGCAAGTACCATCCGGAGCAGGGCTGGAGCGATTTCGTCATCGACAGCCGCAACCGCGTCGCCTCGGCGCCGGGCGGCGTCGACGGCAGCTGCCCCGCGCCCGGCAGCGGGGAATACGTCGACGGCCTGACGCCCGGCCATTTGTGCGTGCAGTTGACTCTGGAAGACGGCGGGCCGAACGATGCCGATGGCCGGGCCAACGGCACGATCCAGGATCCGGGCGGTGTCGCCGCACCCGCGGCCAGTGATAGCGGCGATGATACGCTGGGCGTTGCGGTCTCCGCTGGCGGGGGCGGCGGCTGCGTCCTCGGCAGCCGCGCCGAGGCCGATGGCAGTTGGTGGCTGATCCTGCTGCTGCTCGCCGCGCTGCGATTGCCGCGGCGGGAGGGGTGGAAGTTAGGAGCTGGAAGTTAGGGCGTGTTAACACTAATCAGTGCGTCGACAATCAGTGCGAAATGAATGAAGAAGATGAAAACGCAATCCAGTTTGTCGAATCGCGAGAAGATCCGGCGAAAACCCTTCAGCCGACGAAACAGCCGTTCGACCTCGTTGCGTTTCTTGTACATCTCTTTGTCATATTCCCACACGCTCAGCCGATTGTTTTTGGGCGGAACGACAGGAAGCATTTCAAGTTCCAATACCAACTGGCGCGTTTCATCGCCTTCGTAGGCTTTGTCCATAATGACATGCGTCCCCTCCCATCCTTTATTTTCAAGGGTTTTCAGCAGCTTTCTTCCCTCCGGCGCATCACCTGCCTGACCAGGAGAAAGCGAGAACGTCACGGCTGTTCTGGCGTCAGCCGCAACCATGTGAATTTTGGTTGTCCAGCCCGCGCGCGATTTACCAATCGATTGTGGACCGTTTTTTTAATGCGCCCGTTCCATCAGGATGCACTTTGACAGCTGTGCTATCGAGCGATACATGATCCACCTGAATGTTGATGACATCGTTTTCCTGCAGTGCGGCGAACACATGATCCAGGACGCCTTTCTTGGCCCACCGGTTGGCGCGCGTGTAAATCGTATGCCAATTGCCGAACTTTTTCGGTAATCCTCGCCATTTGCAGCCGTGTTCCGCGACATACAAAATGGCATTGAGTACCTGTAAATTGGATATGGAAACGTTACCCCGCTGTTTTGGCAGTAACTTTTCGATGATTTTGAATTCTGCTGATGTAATTTTCATGGATGTAGTATATCAGCATTAGTGTTAACACGCCCTAGGAGCTAGAAGCTAGAAGCTAGAAGCTGGAAGCTGGAAGCCGGGAGTCAGGAGGTGGGTGAGCGCGCCCACCCTTTCTAGCTCCTAGAAGAAATACGCCATCTCGGCCTGCAGATAGTCGTCGTTGCGCAGTCCGCCGAACAGGTCGCCGGCCTTCAGGCCGGTGAAGACGCGCGCCTCCAGGCTCAGTTTCCAGCGGTCGCCGAGGCGCCGGCTGGCCTCCAGGTTGTAGAAACGCTGGCGGCGGTCGTCGCGGTCGACGACCACGCCGAACAGCAGTTCCGAGGACTGCACGTCGTTCAGCGCCAGGCGCATGCCGAGCATCAGGTCGTCCTCGAACAGGGTCGGTGCGTCGTTATTGCGGTCATCGAACAGGTATTCGCCAATCACTCCCAGATCCAGCACCGTGTCGAAGATGCCGACGAAGGTGTATTCGAAGCCGCCCGCCGCCGCGGTGTAACGGTCACCCTGGCCGCTGCGGCTGTAGCCCTCCAGCTTCCACAGCCAGTTGCCGAGAGTCGCCTGCAGATCGAGGCTGGTCTGGTTGATGATCGGGTAGTAGGGGGTCAGGACCGGACTGGAAGCGCTGCTGTCGAGGCGCAGGGTGGGCTCGCGACTGGTGCCGTAGAAGTGGGCCAGGCCGATGTCCCAGTCGCCGAGGCTGTGGGACCAGCGGATGGCGGCGTCCACATGCCGCCGGCCGGCGGCGGATTCATATTCGGTGCGGCTGGTGTCGACGTAGGGGATGGTGCGCAGCCGTCCCTCGCGACCGGCGAAGGTCCGTTCGCGGAAACCCGGCAGCAGGAACAGGTCGAGCGTCCCCCAGTCGCGGATCAGCGCCAGGTTGACCATCGGCTGGCCGAGGCGGTCCTCGGTGTCGATGTTCTCCACCAGATCGACCTGGTTGATGATGTCCACCAGGTGCACGGATTCGGTCACTCCCCAGAACAGCTTGCGGATGCCGACGCGCAGTTCCCAGTCGTCGGCCGCTTTCAGCCAGGTCAGTTCGCGGATGTCGGCATGGCTGCGTTCCGGGTCCTGGTTGTCGAGGCGCAGGAAGGGAACGAAGGTGAAGCTCTGCCGACCGTGATCCCACTCGCGATAGTATTCGGGTTCCAGGGCGACAGACAGGTTGAGGCCGTCATGCTGCCGTGGGGCCAGGGCGTCGTGGGGGAATAGGCGGGCTTCCAGCGCCACGTGGCCCGACCATTCGCTGACCGTCGTGCCCCGCTGTGGTGGCGGAGACGGTGCGGGTGGCGTCGGCCTGGAGGCTGCGGCGGGCGGCGGATTCCGGGAAGGGGTCGTTGCGGCAGGCGGCAGTCCGGGCAGGGGATAGTCGCGGACGAAGCCCGGCCAGCCCGCGTTGGCCAGGCGGTTCTGCAGCCGCCGGGCGAGGTCCAGTTCCTCGACCGGGCCGACCAGCACGGCATGCAGCCGCGGCTCCATGCCGGGCAGGGTCACCTGCCGGATCTCGGCAAGACCCAGCCCTCGCAGCCGTTTCACCACCCGCGCCGCATTGTCGGCGCTGGTGAAGGCGCCGACCTGGACCACGTAGTCGGCAAGGGCAGCACCGGCGGGGGCGAGCAGCAACAGGCCGGCGAGGGCGATCGTCAGCCGTCGTCTGCCGAGGTGCTCAGTCATGGTTTCCTCCTTCCCCCGCGCGACCATGCCGCCCATGATAAGCCGCCGGCACTCAGTGTGCCCTCTTCAGGCTGTTCTTGTCGAAGTCCCTGGACGTCAGACCGGTGCGGAAGCGGTAGTCGGACCACCTGAGGGTGGTCTGCTTGCCGGTCTGGTGATTGATCATGTGCATCTCGTCCGGTCGCCAGTAGCGGTCCAGGTAACGATGATAGCCGCTCAGGGTGAGGGTTTTCAGCAGGCTGTCCTTGCGGTCATAGAACTCGACCTTGACCGGGCGGTACATCCCGCTGTCGATCCACACCACCTGACGGGTGTAGCCCGAGTACTCGTACTGCGGATAGCGTTCGATGACCAGGGTCTTGCGGCCGCCGACTTCCTCCTCGCGCAGGAAGCGATAGCTGTACTTCGGTACCTCCTGGGAGGTCATGTCCTCGTAGGCAAACTCGCTGCCCATGAAGGGGCCGGACTTGTTGCGTGAAGCGATGCGTTTGACCCGCTTCAGCGCCGGCAGATAGAGCCACTGTTCGTCCGGCTTCAGGGCATGGGTGTAGCTGAGGAAGGCCGTGCCCTTGACGTCGCGGGGATGGTCGAAGATGGTCAGGCTCTTGTCGCCATCGTTCTCGACCTCCAGGGTACGGACGCGGATCTGGCGGCGGCTCTCGTCGCCGCGCCGGTTGCGCAGGATCATCTCCATGCGTGCCGTCTGGTCGCCCCAGCCGGTGTCGCGCCGGTCCATCTCCTCGGCGATGGCCAGCCCCTTTTCCTCGGCGGTCTCGGCGGCAAGAGCGGTACTCAGCAGGCAGAGGGGGAGCAGCAGGATCAGTATCAGTCTGTTCATGTCAGGGGTTCCGGGGGTTTGCGTCGGGTTGCGCCCGGCACTCATTGTACCAAGTTGTCATACGCGAATCGTAAATACTAAGACAAACGATAACAAAGCCTCATTCAGAGCTTGCCAGGCGCCCCGGATCAAGGCGTGCTCCGCAGGGAATGGCCCGCCCTTGCCAAGGGGCACAACGCAGAGCCGGGGCGCCTGGCAAGCTCCCTGCGGGCGGGCCTCTGGACGGCCATCCGCAACGTTGCAATGGCTTGACAGGGAATCACCCTGCCGGCGCCATTGCGCCTTGCGGGCTGATCGACCAGAGATCCGCTGAATGAGGCTTTGTTATCGTTTGTCTTAGGGCGTGTTAACACTAATGCTGATATACTACATCCATGAAAATTACATCAGCAGAATTCAAAGTCATCGAAAAGTTACTGCCAAAACAGCGGGGTAACGTTTCCATATCCAATTTACAGGTACTCAATGCCATTTTGTATGTCGCGGAACACGGCTGCAAATGGCGAGGATTACCGAAAAAGTTCGGCAATTGGCATACGATTTACACGCGCGCCAACCGGTGGGCCAAGAAAGGCGTCCTGGATCATGTGTTCGCCGCACTGCAGGAAAACGATGTCATCAACATTCAGGTGGATCATGTATCGCTCGATAGCACAGCTGTCAAAGTGCATCCTGATGGAACGGGCGCATTAAAAAAAACGGTCCACAATCGATTGGTAAATCGCGCGCGGGCTGGACAACCAAAATTCACATGGTTGCGGCTGACGCCAGAACAGCCGTGACGTTCTCGCTTTCTCCTGGTCAGGCAGGTGATGCGCCGGAGGGAAGAAAGCTGCTGAAAACCCTTGAAAATAAAGGATGGGAGGGGACGCATGTCATTATGGACAAAGCCTACGAAGGCGATGAAACGCGCCAGTTGGTATTGGAACTTGAAATGCTTCCTGTCGTCCCGCCCAAAAACAATCGGCTGAGCGTGTGGGAATATGACAAAGAGATGTACAAGAAACGCAACGAGGTCGAACGGCTGTTTCGTCGGCTGAAGGGTTTTCGCCGGATCTTCTCGCGATTCGACAAACTGGATTGCGTTTTCATCTTCTTCATTCATTTCGCACTGATTGTCGACGCACTGATTAGTGTTAACACGCCCTAGTATGTCGATTGTCGCCGGGCTAACGGCCTGTCGGACTTAGGCGATCGCAGCGGGCAGGGCGGGAGAGCGAACGAATCTTCACGATTTCGAGGCGCATCGTGGGCACTACGCAACGAGAAATCGGGGAGATTCGGGCCGCTCTCCCACCCGCGCAGCAGATCAGTCCTGAGTCCGACAGGTTGCTAGCTAGCCCGGATATTGCATCAGGACCCTGGGTGATGGCGTGCCTGGACCCGCCGTGGATCGCGGCCTGGAGGCCGCTCCTACGGGGCATGGCGGCACCCTGGTAGGAGCGGCCTCCAGGCCGCGATTGGCGTGGTGTTAACAGGCCCCAGGAGTCGGTCGGATTTAGGCAATCGCAGCGGCCAGGGCGGGAGAGCGAGCACAAATTTTCACGATTTCGAGGCGCATCGTGGGCACTACGCAACGAGAAATCGGGGAGATTCGGGCCGCTCTCCCGCCCGCGCGGTAGATCAGTCCTGAGTCCGACAGGCTGTTAACCCGGATATTGCACCAAGGCGGCTGGCATGAATGGGGTTCGTGCTGTAATACAGGGACGCCATGGCCATGGAAGGCCCCCCGGTGGGTTACAGTTTGCGCCTATCCGATGTCAGGCCGACTCTGGCTGTGCATCTTGGGCGATCCCCCTCAAGCCATAGCGACGGCCATGGTTTTTTGGGCGATCGCCCAACCTCCTTTGCCAGCCTCGCCCTGAGCATCGAATCCTTGGTGCAATATCCGGGTTAGAGGTGACATCCGGCCGAGGGCGGTCCTGTGGCCGCCATGACTTGCCTTTGGCGCCAGGCTGTATATACTTCCAGTACCTGTACAGGCAACCAGTAGGCGATCCAATGTCCGACCTGACCCAGCGCCAAGCCGAGATCCTCGACCTGATCCGTGATTTCCTCAGCGAATACGGCACCCCCCCGACCCGGGTCGAGATCGCCGAGGCCTTCGGCTTCCGTTCGCCCAACGCGGCCGAGGATCACCTGCGCGCCCTGGAGCGCAAGGGTTACATCGAACTGATGCCCGGTTCCTCGCGCGGCATCCGTCTGCTGGAGGCGAGCGGTATCCCGGTGGTCGGCCGGGTCGCCGCCGGCAGCCCGATCCTCGCCGAGGAACATATCGAGGAACACTACGAACTCAGCCCGGCGTTGTTCCACCCGCCGGCCGACTATCTGCTGCGTGTGCGGGGAGAGAGCATGCGTGACATCGGCATCATGGACGGTGATCTGCTCGCCGTGCACCGCACGCCGGAGGCCCGCAACGGCCAGATCGTGGTCGCCCGGCTGGACGACGAGGTGACGGTGAAGCGTTTCCAGCGGCGCGGCAACAAGGTCCGGTTGTTGCCGGAGAACCCGGAATTCCAGCCCATCGAGGTCGACCTGCGCGAGCAGGAGCTGGTCATCGAGGGCCTCGGCGTGGGTGTGCTGCGCAACGGGCGTCTCCAGTGAGCCTGCAGCGGCATCCCCCGGTTCCCTCCCTGCTGGCCGCGCAGCGGCCGCTGGCGGCGGACGGCATCCCCAGCGGCTTCGAGGCCCTGGATGCGCTGTTGCCGTCCGGTGGCTGGCCGCGTGCCGGCCTCATCGAGCTGCTGGTGCCGCGCGAGGGCATCGGTGTCCTGCAGCTGGTGCTGCCGGCGCTGGCCACTCTCAGCCGGCAGCGACGCTGGATCGCCTGGGTGGCGCCCCCCTATGTCCCCTATGCGCCGGCGCTGGGCCTCGCCGGGGTGGTGCCCGACCATCAGCTGATGATCCATCCGCGTCCCGACGGGGATGGTCTCGACGCGGTCGAGCGCACCCTGCGTTCCGGTACCTGTGGCGCCGTCCTGGCCTGGCCGCTGACCGGCGATGGCCCGCGCCTGCGGCGTCTGCAGGCGGCGGCCGAGGCGGGTCGCTGCCTGGGTCTGTTGTTCCGCCGCCAGGACGGCCCGCGTCCCCCCGGCGGGGTGGGCCTGCGACTGCGGGTCGAGCGTGGCGCGGGCGGGCTGTTCGTCGCCCTGCTCGCAGGGCGGGGTGGGCGGCGCGAGGCCGGTCGGGTGTTCATCGAGGACGCCCGTCTGCAGGCGAGCAGTCACCCCCAGCCGCGTTTCTGCTGACCCCTTTCCCCGCGGCCTGCCTGTGCCGGCGGGCCGATGCAGGTAAGATGTCCGGCGCTCCCTCGATTCTGGAGACCGGCATGAAACCATCACCACCCCACGCCTCACCCGCCGACGACCCCATGCGGCACCTGCTCGAGATCATGCGCCGGTTGCGCGATCCCGAGGGTGGCTGTCCCTGGGACAGGCAGCAGGATTTCCGCAGCCTGGTCCCCTACACCCTGGAGGAGGCCTACGAGGTCGCCGACGCCATCGAGCGTGGCGCCTTCGACGAGCTGTGCGGGGAGCTCGGCGATCTGCTCTTTCAGGTGGTGTTCCACGCCCAGCTGGCGGCGGAACAGGGGCGCTTCGGTTTCGAGGATGTCGCGCGTTCGATCGCCGACAAGCTGGTGCGCCGTCATCCCCACGTCTTCGCCGATGCCCGGGTGGCGGACGCCGAGCAGCAGACCCTGGACTGGGAACGGCGCAAGGCGGCCGAGCGCGAGGCGCGCAGCGGTGGCAGGGCGGGGGTGCTGCACGACATCCCCCAGGCACTGCCGGCCCTGACCCGGGCGGCCAAGCTGCAGCGGCGGTTGGCGCGGGCCGTGCCGGAGGCCGATCGGCCGCAGCAGCCGCTTCTCGAGGCCAGTCTCGATGCGTTGCGTCGGGCCCTTGGCGAGGGCGGCGGCCCGGCAGCCGGGGCGGCGCTGGGCGAACTGCTGTTTCATGCCGCCGGGCTGGCGCGCCAGCAGGGGCTGGATCCCGAGCATCTGCTGCGCGAGGCCAATCGCGATTTCGAGCAGCGCGTCGAGGGGCTCGAGGCGCGTCTCGCGGCCGAGGGCCGTCGCCTGGAGGACGCCGGTGCCGATGCCCTCGCGGCCCTCTGGGTGAGGGACGGGGACGGCGCGGCCTGACGCCATCCTGGCCCGGATATTGCGCCAAGGCGGCCCGCATGATCGGCGTGCAGGCTGTTCGATTGACTCCGGGTATCGCGGCCTGGAGACCGCTCCTACGGGGCATGGCAGCACCATGGCAGGAGCGGCCTCCAGGCCGCGATTGGCGTGGTGTTATTAACCCGGCAACTGAATCGGCGGGCGATCGCCCAAGCTGCTTGGCCGGATTCGCCCTGAGCATCGAATCCTTGGTGCAATATCCGGGCTGGAGCATCCAGCCTGGCCGGATTCCGCCAATTGCCCTCCAATGGTGCAGGGAATGTATACTAGGCGCCGTTCGGCGCTCCTGTGCTTCGAGGTGTAGCGGTCAGGCACGGGTTCTGAGCAAGCGCCGAGACCCGTGAATCGAAAGACCGTAACCAACCAGCGAGGAGAGTCATGGAACAACTGCAAGCCGGTACCAACGTCCTCTTTATCCTTCTAGGCGCCATCATGGTGCTAGCCATGCACGCAGGCTTTGCCTTCCTCGAGGTGGGGACGGTCCGGGAAAAGAACCAGGTCAATGCCCTGGTCAAGATCATCAGTGACTTCGCGGTCTCGACCATCGCCTATTTCTTCATCGGTTACGGCATCGCCTATGGCATGGACTTCATGCAGGGCGCCGCGGCGCTGACCGAGAAGAACGGCTATGAGCTGGTCAAGTTCTTCTTTTTGTTGACCTTTGCGGCTGCCATCCCGGCGATCATCTCCGGCGGTATCGCCGAGCGCGCCCGCTTCAACCCCCAGCTGCTGGCGACCTTTGCCCTGGTGGCGCTGGTCTATCCCTTCTTCGAGGGCATCACCTGGAACGGCAACTTCGGCATCCAGGAGTGGATCGAGGGCCGCTTCGGCGCAGGCTTCCACGATTTCGCCGGCTCGGTGGTGGTGCACGCCATGGGTGGCTGGATCGCGCTGGCGGCGGTGCTGCTGCTCGGCCCGCGCCATGGCCGCTATGGCAAGAACGGCGAGATGTACTCCCACCCGCCGTCGAGCATTCCCTTCCTGGCGCTTGGCGCCTGGGTGCTCAGCGTCGGCTGGTTCGGTTTCAACGTCATGTCGGCCCAGACCATCGACGCCATCAGCGGCCTGGTGGCGGTCAATTCGCTGATGGCCATGGTCGGTGGCATCCTGGCGGCGCTGATCGCCGGCCGCAACGACCCGGGCTTCGTGCACAACGGGCCACTTGCCGGCCTGGTGGCGGTCTGCGCCGGTTCCGATCTCATGCACCCGCTGGGTGCCCTGGTGACCGGTGCCGTGGCCGGCGGGCTGTTCGTCTGGACCTTCACCCTCACCCAGAACAGGTGGAAGATCGATGACGTGCTCGGCGTCTGGCCGCTGCATGGCCTCTGTGGTGCCTGGGGCGGCATCGCCGCCGGCATCTTCGGTCTGGAGGCACTGGGTGGCCTGGGGGGCGTGACCTTCGCTGCGCAGCTCGCCGGCACTGCACTCGGCGTGGCCATCGCACTCGGTGGCGGCTTCGTCGTCTATGGCCTGCTCAAGGCGGTGCTCGGCCTGCGCCTCACCCAGGAGGAGGAATACGAGGGCGCGGATCTCAGCATCCACCGCATCACCGCCACGCCGCCCTACGATCGTTGATCCGCATGGGCCGGCCGCGCCTGGTGCACGGCCGGCTCATGCGCCCTCTGCGCTCTGGAAGGTCTGCAGCAGCGCCTCGACCTCTTCCTCGCTGACGTCCGTCCAGTGCTGGTAGGCATCGGCCACTGCGAAGTAGGGGCCGCTGCGCACATTGGCGCAATAGATCTCGTCGGCCTGATCTGCCAGGGCAGTCAGAGAACTGGCCGGGCCGGTGGGTATGGCGATGATCAGCGGTGACGCGCCCTGGCGGCGCAGCGCCTGGGCGGCGACCCGCAGGGTGGAACCCGCGGCCAGGCCATCGTCGACCAGGATGACCGGTCGCTGGCGAAGATCGGGCCAGGGGTGCCGGCCGCGGAAACGGGCCACCCGGCGGCGGACCTTCTCCACGGCGGCCCGGGTCTGGCGTTCGATGGTTTCGGCGTCCAGGCCGTAATGCGCGACGTACTCCGGATTGATCCATACCGTGCCATCGAAGCCAACCGCGCCGAAACCGGCCTCGCTGGTCCAGGGCAGCAGGATCTTGCTGACCACGGCCACATCCAGCGGCAGCCCGAGTTCCCGGGCCATCCCGGCCGCGACCGGCACGCCGCCGGCGGGGATGCCAAGGACCAGGGCATTGCTGCCGTGCCAGGATTCCAGCATCTGTGCCAGCACCCGTCCCGCCGCCTCGCGGTCATGGAACACCCCCGTCCGCTGGCGCAGCTCCGGCAGGTCGTGGATGGGGGCGGCGGCCATGGCCGGGTTCAGAGACTCGGGGCGCTGTGGCCTGCGTGGGTCTTTTCGTATAGCGCCTGGGCCCTGGCGGTCCTTTTGGCCGTGGGGTTGGCCTCCAGTCGATCCAGTTCGATCGGCTCGCCGGTGTCGATGCACAAGCCGTAGGTGCCCTCGCGGATGCGGCGCAGGGCGTCCTCCACGTCGCGCAGTTCGGCCAGCAACTGGTCGATCCTGGCGTAGTTCAGATCGACCAGCAGGTCGGCCACGGACAGCTCCTCCAGGTCGTGCACCTGCCCTGCCAGCTCGATGAAGCGCTGATCGTCGGATTCGAGCAGGGCCTGGCGGATGGCCTCGCGCAGCTCGGCGTAACGCTGGTTGAGGATGGATTCGAAGTGCCTGATCTGTTCCGGGCTCAGCATGGCTTGCTCCTTTTCTAATGGCTGGTCGGATGATGCTGATTACCCCATTAATATTTAGTCGCCGGTGGGGATTTAAAGGTTCGCCGCAATTTTCGGGGTGCCGCGGCCCTGGCCCCCATGTCTGGGAAGATGGCCACGGAACACGCAGCCGGACCCCGCATGCTGTGTGGCGGGATGGTTGGGGCTGGGCGATTGGAGGCAGGGTGGAATCGGCGGGTTCCACGACGCCGGTCGCTTGACCGGTTCGGTTCATCGCGTGTGGAACCCTGGAATTGGTCGGGGTGACTGGATTCGAACCAGCGACCCCTGCCTCCCGAAGACAGTGCTCTACCAGGCTGAGCTACACCCCGAGGATGATGTTTTTTCAGTAGCTGCGGCTGACTGAAAAATCCGCCAGCGCATAGAGGGCGTCCCGGTAAGGCGAGGCCGGAAGCTGGGTCAGTGCTTCCATCGCCTGGTTGGCCGCCGTGCGCGCGGATTGCGCAGTGTACGCGATGGCACCGGTGGATTCAATGGCTGCCTGGACCGGTTCGATCAGATCCCGACCGCCCTTCTCGATGGCCTCGCGGACCACGGCCTTTTCCGCCTCGCTGCCGGTGCGCAGCACATGGATCAGCGGCAGGGTGGGCTTGCCCTCGGCCAGATCGTCGCCGATGTTCTTGCCGATGGCCTCGGCGTCGGCGCTGTAGTCGAGCACATCGTCGACCAGCTGGAAGGCGGTACCGAGATGCATGCCGTAGTGGCTGAGGGCCGTCTCCACCGCCGGCGGCTGGCCGCCGAGCATGGCGCCGATGCGGGCCGCGGCCTCGAACAACTTGGCGGTCTTGCTGCGGATCACCTCCATGTAGCGCCCCTCGGTGGTGTCCGGGTCGTTGCAGTTCAAAAGCTGCATCACCTCGCCCTCGGCGATGGTGTTGGTGGTGTGGGCCATGACTTCCATGATCGGCATGCTGCCGACCTCGACCATCATCTCGAAGGCCCGGGAGTAGAGGAAGTCGCCGACCAGCACGCTGGCCTCGTTGCCCCAGATGGCGTTGGCGGTGTCGCGGCCGCGGCGCAGTTCGGAGGCGTCGACCACGTCATCGTGCAGCAGGGTGGCGGTGTGGATGAATTCGACGATGGCGGCCAGGTTGATGTGATGGGTGCCGCGGTAGCCGCAGGCATTGGCGGCGAGCAGTACCAGCAGCGGGCGCAGCCGCTTGCCACCGCTGTTTATGATGTACAGGCCGAGCTGGTTGATCAGCAGCACGTCGGAGCGCAGCCGCTCCTGGATGAGGCGGTTGACGGCCTCCATGTCGCTCGCAGTGAGGTCGCGGATTTCATCCAACGACATGAAATGGCTGGGATTTCTTAGTGGCTCACGCATGCGGTCAGGCTTGCTGCTGATGGGCTCCAGGGGTTGCGGGCGGGCGGGGCAACGGTCTGCCGTGGCCACCTTCGCCGACGCGGCCCTAGTGTACCCGGCAACCCCGTCCGGCACCAGTGAAAAGCGGATTGACCTGATCGTGGCCAGTCTATAGAATGTGCCCCCTTTCAGCGCCCGTCCCCCCAGGTGAGGCCGGGGCAGGCAACTAACCGGATTTTTGGAGATTTGAGTCATGTATGCAGTGATCGTGACCGGTGGTAAGCAGTACCGCGTTGCGCCCGGCGACAAGTTGCGGGTGGAGAAGCTCGATGCCGCCGAGGGCGATGCGGTCGAGTTCGACCAGGTCCTGATGGTTGCAGATGGCGAGGACGTCAAGCTGGGCCGGCCCTATGTCGAGGGCGGCAAGGTGACGGCCAAGGTGACGGCCCAGGGTCGCGGCAAGAAGGTCGAGATCATCAAGTTCCGCCGGCGCAAGCACCACATGAAGCGCCAGGGTCATCGCCAGTACTATACCGAACTGGAAATCACCGACGTTTCCGCATAAACAGAGCGCAGAGGTAAGGCTACCATGGCACATAAAAAGGCAGGCGGCAGCACTCGCAACGGCCGCGATTCGGAATCCAAGCGACTGGGCGTGAAGCGCTTCGGTGGCGAGGTGGTCAAGGCCGGCAACATCATCATCCGCCAGCGTGGCACCCACTTTCATCCCGGTGTCAACGTCGGCTGCGGCCGTGACCATACCCTCTATGCCAAGGCCGACGGTCAGGTCCGCTTCGTGGTGCGGGGTTCGCGCAACCGCAAGTTCGTCGACGTGGTGGCGGCCGAATAAGCCGCCCTACATGCGAGCCGGCAGATTCGGAGCCCCGCCTCGCCGCGGGGCTTTTTCATTATTAACAGGCTGTTGAAAAACTCTCTGACGGCACGATACGGCGTTAAAAAATGGCTCAAAATGCTCATTTACGACCATGTAAACTGCGCTTTTTCGCCATTTTTTGCCTTGTCTCGCACTCGCCAGAGACTTTTTCAACAGCCTGTTAACCCGGCAACCAAATAAATCGTATTCAGCCGCCGTGCAGCCGTCTGCGGCAAGGCATCGAAACGCTGCCGTAGTCTTTCTACGGCAAGGTTCGATAACGCCGTCCGCCGACGGCTGCACGGCGGCCGAACCTATTGAATTATAATGGCCGGGGCTTCAGGCCTGTCCCGTTACGGCGTTGCGGCCCTTGACAAGGTGACCGACCCTTGCCGGCGGGCCGCGCCTTGTCCCGGAACAGGCCTGAAGTCCTGAACGCGACCTATTTGGTTGCCGGGTTAATATGAAATTCGTAGACGAAGCGACAATCAAGGTGGCGGCCGGTGACGGCGGCAATGGCTGCGTCAGTTTCCGCCGCGAGAAGTACATTCCGCTGGGCGGTCCGGATGGCGGTGACGGCGGCGATGGCGGCAGCGTCTATCTGCTGGCCGACGAGAGCATCAACACCCTGGTCGATTTCCGCTACGAGCGAAGCTTCAACGCCCAGCGCGGCGAGAACGGCCGGGGACGCAACTGCACCGGCAAGAAGGGCGAGGATCTGGTGGTGCGGGTGCCGGTGGGTACCATGGTCTACGACGAGGAGACCGGTGAGCTGATCGGTGATCTGGTCGAGGCCGGGCAGAAACTGCGCGTCGCCCAGGGCGGCTGGCACGGCATCGGCAATGCGCGCTTCAAGAGCTCCACCAACCGCGCGCCGCGCCAGTCCACGCCGGGCACGCCGGGCGAGCAGCGCAGCCTGCGCCTGGAGCTGAAGCTGCTGGCCGACGTCGGCCTGCTGGGCCTGCCCAATGCCGGCAAGTCGACCCTGATCCGCGCCATTTCCGCCGCCCGGCCCAAGGTGGCGGACTATCCCTTCACCACTCTCTATCCCAACCTCGGCGTGGTGCGCGTCGGTGCCCATCAGAGTTTCGTGGTGGCCGACATCCCCGGGTTGATCGAGGGGGCGGCGGAGGGGGCCGGTCTCGGCATCCGCTTCCTCAAGCACCTGGCCCGGACCCGGCTGCTGCTGCACCTGATCGACGTGGCGCCGGCAGACGGCAGTGACCCGGTGGCGGAGGCGCACAAGATCGTGCGTGAGCTGGAGAAATACAGTCCGGAACTGGCTGGCCGCGAGCGCTGGCTGGTGCTGAACAAGATCGACCTGCTGCCGGCGGACCAGCGCGACGTGGTCTGCGCTGCCATCGTCGAGGGCCTCGGCTGGAGCGGGCCGGTGTTCCGTATCTCGGCGGTGACGGGGGAGGGCACCGAGGCGCTGACGCAACGGATCATGCAGCACCTCGAGCAACTCGATGCCACGCCGGAGGCGGCGCCGTTCGCCGAGGCGGAAGGCGGGGGCGCGGAGCAATGAGGGACCGCCGGCAACTCGGCGCCAGCCGCCGCTGGGTGGTGAAGATCGGCAGCGCCCTGCTGACCAACGACGGCCAGGGCCTGGATCTGGAGGCCATCGGCGGCTGGGTGGCGCAGATGGCCGAGCTGCGCCGCGCCGGCCACGAGCTGCTGCTGGTGTCCTCCGGCGCGGTGGCCGAGGGCATGTGCCGACTCGGCTGGCGCGAGCGCCCGCATGCCCTCAACGAGTTGCAGGCGGTGGCCGCGCTGGGCCAGATGGGTCTGGTGCAGGCGTACGAATCGGCCTTCCAGCGCCACGGCTATCATGCCGCCCAGGTATTGCTGACCCACGACGACCTCGCCGACCGGCAGCGCTATCTGAATGCGCGCAGCACCCTGCGGGCGCTGCTGCGGCTGGGGGTGGTGCCGGTGGTGAACGAGAACGACACCGTGGCCACCGAGGAGATCCGCTTCGGCGACAACGACACCCTGGCCGCGCTGGTGGCCAACCTGGTGGAGGCCGATCTGCTGGTCATCCTCACCGACCAGGCCGGCCTGTTCGACGCCGATCCGCGTCACCAGCCGGATGCCCGCCTGGTGGAGGAGGCCGAGGCGGAGGACGAGCGGCTGCTACTGATGGCCGGTGGCAGCGGCAGCTTTGGCCGGGGCGGTATGCTGACCAAGGTGCGGGCCGCGGCGCGCGCGGCGCGTTCCGGGACCAGTACCCTGATTGTCTCCGGTCGCGAGCCGGAGGTGCTGGCGCGTGTCGCGGCCGGCGAAAGGCTCGGCACCCTGCTCAAACCGGCCCGCGAGCCGCTGGCGGCGCGCAAGCAGTGGCTGGCCGGGCAGCTCACGGTGCGCGGCCGGCTGCGGCTGGATGCCGGGGCGGTCGAGGTGCTGCGCCAGGCCGGGCGCAGTCTGCTGCCGGTGGGGGTGACACAGGTGGAGGGGGACTTCGCCCGCGGCGAGCTGGTCAGCTGCCTTGGGCCGGACGGCACGGAGGTGGCACGCGGCCTGGTCAACTATGCCGCCGAGGAGGCGCGGCGCATCATCGGTCAGCCGAGCGATCGCATCGAATCCATCCTTGGCTATGTCGATGAACCGGAACTGATCCACCGCGACAACCTGGTGCTGGTCTGAGCCGTGGCCGGAAATGAAAAGGGCCGGTCACTGACCGGCCCCTTCGCCCTGCGGCTGTCTGTCCGCTCAGGCGGAGAGCTTGCGCAGGTGCTGGTTCAGGCGGCTCTTGTGGCGCGCGGCCTTGTTCTTGTGGATCAGACCCTTGCCGGCCATGTTGTCGATCACGGGCACGGCAGCCTGGTAGGCGGCGCGGGCCTTCTCGGCGTCGCCGGTGGCGATGGCCTTGACCACGTTCTTGATGTAGGTGCGCATCTTGGAACGCAGGCTGGCATTGTGCTGGCGGCGCCGTTCGCTCTGGCGTGCGCGCTTCTTCGCTTGTGCGGAATTGGCCAACTTGGAACTCCTATATGTCGTGCGTCTTGCCGAAAGACGGCGTAATATGCGCAACTTCGTTCCATTTGTCAATGGCGGGGGGTGAAAAAAGCCTGCCGCCGCCCGTGCCTGGAGGCGCATGAGTACCGGCCTGATCAGAAATACCGCCATCGTCAGCGCCATGACCCTGCTGTCGCGGATTCTCGGCTTCGTGCGTGACATGGTGCTGGCCCGGGCCTTCGGCGCCGGCCTGGCGCTGGACGCCTTCTTCGTCGCCTTCAAGATCCCCAACCTGCTGCGGCGGATGTTCGGCGAGGGCGCCTTCTCGCTGGCCTTCGTGCCGGTGCTCTCGGAATACAAGACCCGCCGCGATCACCCCGAGGTGCAGGCGCTGGTCGACCGGGTGGCCGGGACCCTGGCCGGGATCCTCATCCTGGTCAGCCTGCTCGGCGTGCTGGCCAGCCCGCTGCTGGTGATGCTGTTTGCGCCCGGCTTCATCGGCGAGGCCGGCAAGTTCGAGATCACCGCCGCCATGCTGCGGGTCACCTTCCCCTATATATTGTTCATTTCCCTGGTGGCCTTTGCCGGCTCGGTGCTCAATACTTACGGTCGCTTCGCCGTGCCGGCCTTTGCCCCGGTGTTGCTCAACCTGGTGCTGATCGCGGCCGCACTCTGGTGGACGCCCTATTTCGAGCAGCCGGTGATGGCCCTGGCCTGGGCGGTGTTCATCGGCGGCGCGTTGCAGCTCGGTTTCATGCTGCCCGGCCTGTTGCGCCTGCACCTGTTGCCTCGCCCGCGTTGGGGCTGGCGGCACAGCGGGGTGCGACAGATCCTGCGACTGATGGGGCCGGCGATCCTCGGTTCCTCGGTGGCGCAGATCAACCTGTTGTTCGACACCCTCATTGCCTCCTTTCTGGTCACTGGCAGTGTCAGCTGGCTGTACTTCGCCGATCGCATGGTGGAGTTCCCCCTCGGCGTGTTCGGCATCGCCCTGTCCACCGTGATCCTGCCGAGCCTGGCACACAGCCATGCGGCACGCGAACCCCAGCAGTTCCGCATGCTGCTCGATCGCGCGCTGCGCTGGGTGTTCCTGCTCGGCACGCCAGCGACCCTGGGATTGCTGCTGCTGGCCGGGCCGATCATCGTCAGTCTCTTCCAGTACGAGCAGTTCACCCCGCAGCAGGCGGAGATGACCACCCTGGCGCTGATGGCCTATGTGCTCGGGCTGCCGGCCTTCATCCTGGTCAAGGTCCTGGCCCCCGGCTTCTACTCGCGACAGGACACCCGTACCCCGGTCCGCATCGGTATCATCGCCATGGTCTCGAACATGGGCCTGAACCTGCTCTTCGTGCTGCCGATGGTGCTGCTCGCCATCCCCGGGCCGCACACCGGCCTGGCCTTCGCCACCGCCTGTTCCGCCTGGCTCAATGCCGGCCTGCTCTACCGCAGGCTGCGTCGGGAGGCGGTCTACGCCCCGCAGCCCGGCTGGTGGCCGGTCTGGGGGCGGATCCTGGCGGCCGGCGGTGGCATGACCGTGCTGCTGCTGCTCGGCCCGGCCCCGCTGGAGGTCTGGTTCGCGCGCAGTGGGCCGGAGCGCCTGTTCTGGCTGGGGCTGTGGATCGGCGCGGCGGGACTGCTCTACCTGCTGTTGCTGCAACTCTTCGGCCAGCGCCTGCAGACGCTGTGGCGGCGGCCTGACGTGGCGCTGGAGGAGGAATGACATGCCCGGCCAGTCCTTTATAATCCACCGCCTGGGAAGGGCATCGGCATGCGGCTGATTCGCGGACTGCACAATCTGGATGCTTCGCAGCGCGGCTGTGCCGCGACCATCGGCAACTTCGATGGCGTGCATCTCGGCCATCAGGCGGTGCTCGGCCAGCTCGCGGAGCGGGCTGCCGAGCTGTGTCTGCCGACCACGGTGATCACCTTCGAGCCCCAGCCGCAGGAATACTTCGACCCCGAGGGGGCACCGCCGCGGCTGACCCGTTTCCGCGAGAAGGTGGTGGCGCTGCGCCGCTTCTCCGTCGATCGCCTGCTGTGCCTGCACTTCGATCGCCGGCTGGCGGCACTGGATGCCGCCGCCTTCGTGCAGCGGGTGCTGGTCGAGGGGCTCGGTGTGCGCTACCTGGTGGTGGGCGACGATTTCCGCTTCGGCAGGGGCCGCGAGGGCGACTTTGAATTCCTGGCCCGCGCCGGCGAACGGCACGGCTTTCAGGTGGCGCACATGCACACCTTCGAGGTCGGTGGCGAGCGGGTCAGCAGCACCCGCATCCGCCGTGCCCTGGCCGCCGGCGACATGCAGCTCGCGGAACAACTGCTCGGCCGCCCCTACCGCATGCTCGGCCGGGTGGCGCACGGCGACAAGCGCGGCCGGACCATCGGCTTTCCGACCGCCAACATCTTCCTGCACCGGCACCGTACCCCGGTCAGCGGGGTGTTCGCGGTGGAGGTGTTCGGCCTCGATCGCGAGCCGGTGTACGGGGTGGCCAATGTCGGCACCCGGCCGACGGTGGACGGGACGCGCAGCCTGCTGGAGGTGCACCTGTTCGATTTCGCAGAGGAGATCTACGGCCGCCACGTGGCGGTGGACTTTCTGCACAAGCTGCGCGACGAGCGACGCTTCGATTCATTCGCGGCGCTGAAGGCCCAGATCCTGCGGGATGCGGCCGCGGCGCGCGATTATTTTGCCTTGGCGAGCTAATGGATACCTGAGACTGTGGCTGACTATAAACACACCCTGAACCTGCCCAAGACCGCCTTCCCGATGAAGGCCAACCTGGCCAACCGCGAGCCGGACATGCTGCGCCACTGGGAGGATATCGGTCTCTATCGTCTGATGCGCGAGGTGGGTGAGGGGCGGCCGAGGTTCGTCCTGCATGATGGGCCGCCCTATGCCAATGGCGAGATCCATATCGGCCACGCGGTGAACAAGGTGCTCAAGGACATCATCGTCAAGAGCAAGACCCTCGGCGGCTACGACGCGCCCTATGTGCCGGGTTGGGACTGCCACGGCCTGCCCATCGAGTTGAACGTGGAGAAGAAGATCGGCAAGGCCGGGGTCAAGGTCGATGCCGCCACTTTCCGCAGTGCCTGCCGCGACTATGCCCGCAAACAGGTGGAACGGCAGAAGGCCGACTTCGTGCGCCTCGGCGTGACCGGCGACTGGGAGCACCCCTATCTGACCATGGATTTCCGCTTCGAGGCCGACATCATCCGTGCCCTGGGGCGGATCGCCGCCAACGGCCACCTGACCAAGGGTTACAAGCCGGTGCACTGGTGCACCGACTGCGGCTCGGCGCTGGCCGAGGCCGAGGTCGAATACGAGGACAAGACCTCGCCGGCCATCGACGTGCGCTTCAGGGTGCAGGACGAGGCGGCGTTGCTTGCCCGCTGTCACCATGTCGAGGGCGCCGAGGGTGAGGGGCCGGTCTCGGTGGTGATCTGGACGACCACCCCCTGGACCTTGCCGGCCAACCGTGCCGTCGCCCTGCATCCCGAGCTGGACTATGTGCTGGTGCAGTGCAGTGGCGAATATGGACCGGAACGGCTGCTGCTGGCCGATGCCCTGCTCAAGGACGCCATGCTGCGCTGGGGTGTGGAGGACTACCAGGTGCTCGCCTACTGCAAGGGGGGAGATCTGGAGGGTCTGAAGCTGGCCCATCCCTTCTATGCGCGCGAGGTGCCGATCATTCTCGGTGAGCATGTCACCACGGAGGCCGGCACCGGTGCCGTGCACACTGCGCCCGGCCATGGCCAGGAGGACTACGTGGCCGGGCAACGCTATGGGCTGGCGGTGGACAATCCAGTCGGTCCCGACGGTCGTTTCCTGCCGGACACCGAGCTGTTCGCCGGGGAGCACGTGTTCAGCGCCAACGACCATGTGCTGGAGGTGCTGAAGGCGAAGGGGGCGCTGCTGCACGAGGAGGCGCTGCGCCACAGCTACCCGCACTGCTGGCGGCACAAGACGCCGATCATCTTCCGCGCCACGCCGCAGTGGTTCATCAGCATGGAGCACAACGGCCTGCGCGCCGCGGCGCTGGACAATATCGCCCGCGTGCAGTGGCTGCCGGAGTGGGGGCAGGCGCGCATCGAGGGCATGGTGCAGAACCGCCCTGACTGGTGCATCTCGCGGCAGCGCACCTGGGGGGTGCCCATCGCCCTGTTCGTGCACCGTCAGAGCGGCGAGCTGCACCCGGACACGCCGCGCCTCATCGAGGCGGTGGCGCTGGCCGTGGAACGCAGCGGCATCGATGCCTGGTTCGAGCTGGATGCCGAAGATCTGCTCGGCGAGGAGGCGGGCGCCTACGAGAAGGTCACCGATACCCTCGATGTCTGGTTCGACTCCGGCGTCACCCACGCCTGCGTGCTGGACCGGCGCAAGGAGCTGGCGCGGCCCGCCGACCTCTACCTGGAGGGTTCGGACCAGCACCGCGGCTGGTTCCAGTCATCGCTGCTGACCTCGGTGGCGATGCATGGCGAGGCACCCTACCGCACCGTCCTGACCCATGGCTTCACGGTCGATGCCAGGGGACAGAAGATGTCCAAGTCCAGGGGCAACGTGGTCGCGCCGCAGAAGGTCATCAAGTCGCTGGGCGCCGATATCCTGCGCCTCTGGGTGGCGGCCACCGACTACCGTCACGAGATGAGCGTCTCCGACGAGATCCTCAAGCGCACCGCCGATGCCTACCGGCGGTTGCGCAACACGGCGCGCTTCCTGCTCGCCAACCTCAACGGTTTCGATCCGGTGGAGCATGCCCTGGCGCCGGAGCAGATGATCATGCTCGACCGCTGGGCGGTGGAACGGGCGCGGCTGCTGCAGGCCGAGGTGATCGAGGCCTACAGCAGCTACGAGTTCCACCACATCTACCAGAAGGTGCACAACTTCTGTGCCGTGGACATGGGCGGCTTCTATCTCGACATCATCAAGGACCGCCAGTACACCACTCAGGCGGACTCGGTGGCGCGGCGCTCGGCGCAGACCGCCATGTACCTGATCATCGAGTCGCTGGTGCGCTGGCTGGCGCCGATCCTCAGCTTCACCGCCGACGAGATCTGGCGTCACATCCCGGGTGAGCGGGAGCCCTCGGTGTTCCTCGAGACCTGGTTCGAACTGCCGCAGATGTTCCTGCCGGAGGAGGCGGCGAGCCGCGACTACGGCATGGATTTCTGGGCGCGGGTGATGGAGGTGCGCGAGGTGGTCGCCAAGGAGCTGGAACGGTTGCGGGTGGCCGGCGGCATCGGTTCCTCGCTGGATGCCGAGGTCGATCTCTACTGCGGTCGGGAGATCCTCGACCTGCTGGCACGTCTCGACGACGAGCTGCGCTTCGTGCTGCTCACCTCCTATGCGCGCATCCACCCGGTGGAGGTGCCGCCCTCGGATGCCATCCACTTCACCCTGAGCACGGGCGACGAGCTGTGGGTGGCGGTGGCGCCCTCCGACCATCCCAAGTGCGTGCGCTGCTGGCACCACCGCGAGGACGTGGGCAGCGACCCGCAACACCCCGAGCTGTGCGGGCGCTGCGTGGAGAATGTCAGCGGCGAGGGAGAGCGGCGGCGTTTCGCCTGAGGCCGGCATGCTGCGCTATCTCTGGCTCTCGGTGCTGGTGCTGCTCGCCGACCAGCTCAGCAAGCAGCTGGCCGAAGCACGGCTGGCCGCGGGGCAGGTGGTGGAACTGACCGGCTGGTTCAATCTGCGCCTGGCCTACAACCGTGGTGCGGCCTTCAGTTTCCTGGGCGAGGCCGGCGGCTGGCAGCGTTGGCTGTTCATCGGCGTCGGCCTGCTGGCAGTGGGGGCGATCCTGCTCTGGTTGCACGGGCTGCGGGCCGGTGACCGGCTGTTGGCCTGGGCGCTGGCGCTGATCCTCGGTGGCGCCCTGGGCAATCTGGTCGACCGGGTGCTCTACGGCCATGTGGTCGACTTCATCGACTGGCACTATGCCGGTTGGCACTGGCCAGCCTTCAACCTGGCTGACGCCGCAATCAGTCTCGGCGTGGTGCTGCTGCTCGGCAGCGGCCTGCTGTCGGGTCGGGCGGAACAGCAGCGATGACCGCGCTGGACGTCATCAGCCCCGGCAGCCGCGTGCGTCTGCACCTGCGCCTGTCGCTGGCAGACGGCACCGTGGTCGAGGACAGCTACGGTGGCGAGCCGCTGGAATTCGTCATCGGCGACGGCACCCTGGTGCAGGGACTGGAACGGGCCCTGTATGGCATGCGACCCGGCCAGTCGCAACGCCTCACCCTGCATCCCGAGCAGGCCTTCGGGGCGCACGACCCGGCGCTGGTCACGCATCTGCCGCGGGCGCGCTTTCCGGACGACATCGTTCCCGAACCGGGCCTGGTGATCGAATTCGAGACCGCGGAGGGCGAGTTCCTGCCCGGCCTGGTGCTGGCGGTGGAGGGCGACCAGGTGGAGGTGGACCTCAATCATCCGCTGGCCGGCAAGCCGGTGATCCTGGAGAACGAGATCCTTGCGGTCGACAATTCGGCCCTGCTGGGTGCCGAGGGGGAGGACTGATGCAGATACGGCTGGCCAATCCGCGTGGCTTCTGTGCCGGTGTCGACCGGGCCATCGCCATCGTCGAACGGGCCCTGGAGCTGTTCGCACCGCCCATTTACGTGCGTCACGAGGTGGTGCACAACCGCCACGTGGTCGGTGACCTGCGGGCGCGCGGCGCGGTGTTCGTCGAGAATCTGGACGAGGTGCCGGCGGGTGCCACCCTGGTGTTCAGCGCCCATGGGGTGTCCCAGGCGGTGCGTGCCGAGGCCGCGGCACGCGGTTTCCGGGTCTTCGACGCGACCTGTCCGCTGGTGACCAAGGTGCACATGGAGGTGGCGCGTCATGCCGAGGCCGGCCGTGACTGTGTGCTGATCGGCCATGCCGGGCACCCGGAGGTGGAGGGGACCATGGGGCAGTACGATACATCCCGTGGCGGTGCCATCCACCTGGTGGAGTCGGAGGCGGACGTGACGGCGCTCGATGTGCGGGACCCGCAGCAGCTGGCCTATGTCACCCAGACCACCCTGTCGGTGGACGACGCGGCGCGCATCATCGAGGCCCTGCGCCGGCGCTTCCCGGCCATCCAGGGGCCGCGCAAGGACGATATCTGCTATGCCACCCAGAACCGTCAGGATGCAGTCAGGACGCTGGCCGAGGACTGCGATCTGATCCTGGTGGTGGGCTCACCGAACAGTTCCAATTCCAACCGCCTGCGCGAGCTGGCCGAGCAGCGTGGGGTGCGTGCCCACCTGATCGACGACGCCGGGCAGATCGAGCCGGCCTGGCTGGAAGGGGTGGAACGGATCGGTGTGACCGCCGGTGCCTCGGCCCCCGAGGTGCTGGTGCAGGCGGTGCTGGAGGCGCTGGTGGCCCGTGGCGGTGAGCTGCTGGGCGAGGTGCCGGGCAGCGAGGAGAGCGTCAGCTTCTCCCTGCCGCGGGAGCTGCGTCCGGGCTGAACACGGCATATTTGGTTGCCGGGTTCATAACACCGTGCCAATCGCGGCCCGGAGGCCGCTCCTGCCATGGTGCCGCCCTGCCCCGTAGGAGCGGCCTCCAGGCCGCGATCCCCGGCGGCTCCAGCCGCGCCATCATCCGGCGGGCTGATGCAATATCCGGGCTAGCCCGCATATTGCACCAGGGCGGTCTGCATGATCGGCATTGAGGCTGTTATACAAGGCCGAGATGACCATGAGAGAGCTGTTTGGGCAGGTTACACTTTGTACCTATTCGATGTCAGGCCGCATCGGGCTGCGCATCTTGAACGATCCCCCTCAAACCATGGCGACGGCCATGCTTTTTCGGCCGATCGCCCAAGCTGCTTTGCCGGATTCGCCCTGAGCATCGAATCCTTGGTGCAATATGCGGGCTAGAGGCCGACTTCAGCGTGCCCAGCAATCCGAGGTGGAGCCGGATGTCTGACCGCGAACCCCTGCCTGGTTCAGGGTCAGGGTACCGCAGCCGTCGTTGGCCTGGTCACCCTGGGGTACCGCCTGCAGCGTGTAACTTTGCGCAGCGGGACCGGCCTGGAAACTGATCTGGTAGAAGACGGTGGCGCTGTCGCGCGGTGCCGTCTGGAAGGGCAGATCGGTCTTGCTCACCGCGCCGCCTCCCGGCTTCTGGTCGTAGCGGTTGCTCTCCGTGTAGTTGCGTTCCAGCCACTGGGCATCTTCCAGCAATGCCGCCTTGGCATCGGCCCGCCGTGCCTTGCGCATCGAATCCTGATATGCAGGGTAGGCGATAGTGGCCAGGATGGCGATGATGACGACCACGATCATCACTTCGATGAGGGTGAAGCCGTTGGCTGTTTTCTTCATGATCCGCCTCGCAATTGTGTTGTATTCACTCGTCCTGTTCGTTGTCGTCGCTGTCGGACGGCATGGTCCCTGTTGTGTGTGTGCTTTTTATCCAGATCTCGCCAATCAGGCCATCAGGAGTGGTCTCGAAAGTGACACGATAGCCGCGTTTCAGATAATCAATGCGACTGCGCGAGGTGCCGTGGATCCTCAGGCTGGGAGATGCAAGCAGTTCGCTATGGTCGATCTCGATGATTCGGTCTGGCGGATATACATCGGTAATGGTTCCTTCTCGCGATTCCGCATGCGTGACCAGGGTGGTGGATGATAGGGCGATACATGCTGCAATTCGGGCAAGCGATTTCGAGTTCATGGGGGACTTTCCTCGCCGTAGGATTTACTTCAGTTGTTGCCAGGACATCCGTCCGGAATCCTTGCCTGGGTTTTCGCCCAGTGTCACCACCTGGCCGCGTGACGTGCTGGAGACCTTCTTTTCGCTGACCCGGCCGGTGGTCTGGTCCTGTTCGAGGATCACTGCCGGGCGCGAGATCTGGTCACTGAAACGCTTGCCACCGGCATTGGCGTCGACCTTGCCGTCTCCGTCGGTATCGATCATGTCGTCGGTGTCGAATACGCCGTCGCCATTGAGATCGAAGGGCGGAGAGGGCAGTTGGGCGCCGGTCTTGGAGTCGATCTCCATCAGCCAGCTATAGCCGCCGAAGGCGCAGGGATTTGGCTCAGGCACGGTGGTGACGAAGATCACTCGGCCGTTGCGGAGGAAGGGTGCGATCACCGAGCGTTCACCGCTGTCCGGCAGATCGAGGTACCAGCCGCTGTCCGACGTGCTGACCGAGTTCTGGCTGACCACCCGTACGTCACTGCTCTGGTAGACGATGGTCTGCTCAATCAGGTTGTTGCGTCCGCTGACGGCGTTGGTCTTGTCGTCGAAGATGCCATACAGGGTCTGAGTGCTGGTGTCCGAGATGTCCGGGATGCCCAGATAGCGCCCGGTGCCGAACAGTATGACATAACCCTGGCCGTTCAGTCCGCGGTCGATGGAAGGGCGTGTGGTGATCGGTTGAGGGTTGCCGCTGGCATCGGTGGCGGTGAACAGCGGCTTGGGCTTGATGCCCTGCTTGAGGGCAAAATCCCAATTGCTGGGGTTGCTGTCGCTGACATCGATTTTCCACATGTTGCCATACAGGTCACCGGCATAGATGGCGTCGACGATGAAGTCGCCGTTGAAGTCGGCCGGGGTGGCCGTGGTCATGCCATTGGGGTCCGAGGTGCTGCCCACGCCGGTATCGAACTTCCTGATTACAGTTCCCGTCTCGATATCGACCACAAAGAGAACGCTGTGGCCGGTGGTGCTGACATTGCCATCGCTCTCCGTGTTGTTGTAGCCGTTGCCGAATACCGCGGCCCATTTGCCATTGTGCATGCGCACGATGGCGGGGCGGGCGAAGGTGTAGCCAAGGTCGGCATCGTCGCTGTCATTGAATTCCCATAGCACCACATCCTGGGCGACAGTCGATGTTTCGGCAAAGGCTGCGGGTTTGGTGACATCCAGGGCATAGATTCCCTGGCCACCCTTGTTGAGGCCGGCTACCAGCACGGTGTGCCAGTTGCTGGCAAAGAAGGCGTCGGCGATGGTCAGCGCCCCGTCGACATAGAACTTGTGGGTATAGAGCGGATCGGTCAGGTCGCTGAGGTGGTCGAAGACGGCGCTGGGCACGAAGGCCATTTCCTCGGCCAGGGTGCTGGCGTTGAAGCCGTGCAGCATCCCGTCGTTGCCGCCGGCGTAGACCATGGCCTTGCGTCCCTGGTAGGTGTTGACGAAGGTGGAGTACTTGGTCTCAGGTGCCGAGCTGCCGAAGTCGTCCGGATACAGGTTGCGTGGCGTGGCGACATAGATGGGCGAGGAATTGACGAAATCGCCCAGTTTGTTGGATGTGCGCTTGCGGAAAGGTCCGCTGGGCTGCTCGTTGCTGCTGTCGCCACGCAGAAAGTCGAGGCGGTCCGTGCCCAGGTTGTCGACCACGCCGGCACTGTCCTTGTTCAGTGCTGCCTGCTGGCTGCTGTTCAGGTAGCTCCAGCGGAAGGGTGCGCCGTCACTGCCGTCATGGGTAAAGATGACGCGGCTGTTGGCTGAGGGCAGGTTGGCACTGGCCGTGGTCAGCGGTGATCCCAGGCTGGCTCCGCTGCCGATGGGGATGGCCTTGATGTCCCCTGTCCAGTCGTCGGAATTGAAGATCGCCTGGTAGATCTTGGACGAGCTGGTTATGAATCCGGAGTTGAGTGCCACCGAGGCGGCCGAGCCGTCTCGAAGGGCGATATTGCTGAGTACGCTTTTGAGTCCCGTCACCAGAGTGCCGGGGTCGCTGGCCGATATGAATGTGCCCTTGCTGTTATAGGCGGCATGCCATAGGTCATCGATCTTCTCCGGGCAGTTATAGCAGGAGGGGTCGCCCCAGTCGCTGCCTTCGGTCAGGCTGGGATTGGGCCAGCCATCTCCGTCCGTATCGGTCAGGTGACCGCTGACGCCGAAGGCGACGGTGTAGGTGACCAGGTGCTGGTAGGTGGCTGAGTCGAAGCTGTCCGGCACCACATCGTTGGTCAGCGGGCTGAGATCCTTGTCGTAGTAGTATTTGGCTACATCGGCCAGGGTGTCTGCATAGGTGTCTCCGTCCACGTCGCCACGGTTTGCAGGGTTGCCGTTCCAGTAGCCATCGGTGAACAGTACGGCAAAGTTCTTCTGGCAGGACTGGATGATGGGATCGGTCTTGCCGAAATTGCCCTGGCCGGAATCAAAGTAACGGCCGGTGCGGTCGAGGCCGAGGCGCAGCGGTGTCCCGGCAGCGGGCCAGTTGAAGCTGAACAGTTGGCTGAGCAGGCTGTCGTTGTGCGCCTGGAAATTGGTTACCGTGGCGCCCGGCACCTCCACGAACAGCGTGTTGTAGTAGTTGATGACGCTCAGTCCGTAGCGGAAATTCGGGTTGTCGTCGATGACGGAGGCGATGGCGCTTTTTGCAACGAAGGAGCGGCGGCGGGCATACTGGTACCAGTTGGCGATGTTCTGCTTGACCTCGCTGATGGTGCGGCAGCTCTTGCCGCCCCCTGCCAACTCGGTAAAGCAGGCTGTGCCGCTCAGGGTCTGGCTGCTGGTGGTGGGATTGAGGCCCGTGGCATCAGGGGAGTAGGTCGTTGTGGTGACCGTTATCTGGCTGCCGTTCAGCAGATACTGGGTATGCTTGTCCCACAGGTCGATCTCGCCATTCGCGGTGGCGGTCACATTGACCTCGTTGCCACGATAAGGGCGACTTCCGCTGTAACCGCGGTCATCTTCCCATACTTCGTAAATGAAGCCATCGAGATTGCGCGTCAGGCTGTAGCCGCTCGTGCCTTCGCGTGGATCACTGCGCGCGGCAGAGAAGCTGGCGTCGGTGCAGAGTGCGCCGCTCAGTTGGCACGGTCCGTCCCAGGGCTGATATGTATGTTCCGGGTTGTAATAGACTACATTGAAGTCCGATGACAGGATGCGCCAGTCACGGGCATAGACGGGATTGGTGGACAGGGGGCTGCCGCACAGAAGCAGTGTCTCGCGACCACTTGTGCAACCGTTGCTGTAGGCGTTGTCCGCATTGGGGTAGATGTATTCGAAATATTCCGATCCGCTGCCTGTGCCAGGCCATGCCTTCCATACCCCGCCAGGATACTGCAGGGCGTCACAAACATCATAAGAGAAATTATAGACATCATCAGGATGATTGGGGTCGTATTCGCATGCATACCAGTGCTTGACGGTCAGGATTTCCCAGTCCATCGACCCTGAATCGTCGACTTCAAAGAACACATTGGGCTCGGCCCCGGGAGAGAGGAATATCGGGCGGTCACTGAGCGGGATGGCCTGACTCGCGCTGCTGATGCAGGCGAGGGCAAGGATGCCGACCTGCATTAACTGCAGGGGGAGGCGGGAAGCGGGTTTCATGCTGGTGTTCATGGCGATCTCCCGGAGCTGCGCGGTGTTCCTGTTCAATAGGTGGCCAGCCGCTTGACGGCAAAGCTCTGGACGATGGATTCGGCAGTGGCGCTGCCGCCCAGGCCGCGGCCGGTGACCTGGTAGAAGTCACGCGCCGAGTCCTCGGAGAAACCGGTACCAATATCGTCCTTCACGCTGGACTGGAACTCGATGACGAAGCGCGGATCCTCCGCCAGGTCGGAAAATTGCTGGCTCCCGGCGGCGCCGTATTCGCGGCTGTTGTTGTTCCACCAGGCAGCGCTCTGGTTGGCCAGGTCGTCCGGCAGGCTGTCTTTTTCCCAGACGGTGCTGCACGGGCCGCTGGTGCAGCGGTTCGGCCGGCCCAGAGAGAGGGGAGAGAGCCAGCTCTCGGCGTCGCGCAAGGCAGACTCGGCGCCCTGAAAGGACAGGTTGAGGTCGCGCAGGTTGCCGGCCATGCGTTCCTCCATGGTGACTGTGTTCATCGCCGTCAGGCCAAGCACGGTCATCAGCAGCAGGATGATCAGTGCCACGATCAGGGCGGCACCCCTCTGGGGCTGGCGGCGGTGGTCCGGGTTCCGGTTCATGGCAGCATCCCTCTCAGGAGGTCCGGTTGCGCAGGGTGATGGTGGTGGTGAAGGAGCGGCGCAGGCGGCGGTCGCCGGGGTTGTTGACCGTGGTGCCGTTGAAGCTGTAGGGCTGCGTCTGGGGGCTGACGTCTTCAAGGGTGTGGGCCAGAATCGACAGCCGCACGCTGACCACGTCGCTCCAGTCGGCGATGCCGAGGCGGTCGGTGTTTGGAGCCACGGCCGAGTTGGTGTTGAGGGTGGCCGCTGACTCATAGGAATCGACGCTGTAGTCATCGCTGTCGTCGGAGTTGACGCCATAGGTGATTTGCAGGTCCTGGATGCCGTCGACCAGCAGGAAGTCGGTGGCGGCGGCGCCTATGCCACTGCGCAGGTAGAGGCCATAGATGGGATTGCCGCTCTGGTCTGTCGCGCCGGTGTCGCGCACGAAATAGCTGGTTTCGTTGAGTCGCATGAGCATGGCATCGGTCTGGTAGGGCTTGGACAGGCGGTTGGTCGTGTTCATGTTGTTGGCGTGGGCTATGGTGACCATGCCCGAACCGCTGGAGACGCTGGTGGCCCGGAACAGGTCGGCCTGGGCGCAGTCGGTGATGAACAGATAGTCGCCAGCAGCAAAGTTGTCCGGGTTCGAGCTGATCTGGATGTTGGCGTTGTCGGCAGTCATGTTGCCCGTTAGTTGCACCGTGCTCGGCGAACCGCTGCGCAGGGTGATGGTGTCGGTGCCGGCAAGTGCACCGAAGGCGTTACCGCTGCCGACGTTGTCCAAGCCATTGACGATGGTGCTCAGGTTGAGCGTGATCGGCGGGCTGGCGATGATGTTCGGGGTGATCTGTTCCAGGTTGCTGCAGCCCTGGAAGCCGACCATGCGGATGTCGCGGCTGATGCGGCTGAAGGCGAAGCGGGTGTTCTCCTGGACCCGGGATAGCCCTTCCTGGACGCGGTAGGTCTGCTTGTTGCTGAGGAAGATCTGGATGACGCCACCCAGGAGCAACAGGCTGATGGTCATGGCGATCATCAGTTCGACCAGGGTCAGGCCCTGCTGGCGTGGATCGGCCGTGTGCCGGTTTCTGTTCATAGCGCCACCTTCACGGCCAGGCCGGTTGCCGGCTTGGAGAGATCCTTGTCGTCACGCCAGGTCACGGTAATGGTGAACTCGTTGCCGTTTTGTTGGCTGATGGAGCCGTCACCCGATGGCAGCAGGCTGGCGAGATTGGTTTTCCAGTTGGCGACATCCAGCGCCGCCTGGCTGCCTGAGCCCGAGTAGGCGCCACTGGCTGCGTTGTAGGCGCCGTTGAGTGCATTGTCGCGGTTGGCACGCATGGCGTCAGCGATGTCATAAGCGAGGAAGGTGGCCTGGGAGCGCAGGTGCGCGCTGTGATTGAAACGCATGCCATTGGCCTGCAGACTGGCCAGGCCGAGCAGGCCGATGGAGAGTACGATGACCGTCACCAGGACCTCGATCATGGTGATGCCGCGTTGCCAATGACAAGCCGGTTGCATGGAGCCGCTGGTTGGTTGCATGGCTGGGCTTCCTCGCTAGGGGCAGGTGGTGCGTTGAACCGAGACACGCCCGGTGTTACTGATCGTGATATTGCGGAGTTCGGTGCCGGTGCAGTCGGGGATGCTGATATTGATGGTCACCGGGTTGCCACCGATCAAGGCGCCGAGGCGGTCGAACTGCAGCGCGGTGTCGCTGGCGCTGACCGTGGTGCCGCCGGTGAGGCCTTCCCAGACGCGCAGCACGGCATCAGTGCCGTCCAGGGCCGCGTTGCCGTTGGCGTCGGTCATTACCAGCCAACCGTCGGGCCAGCCGCCGGTACAAGCGCTGCCGGTGCTGCTGGCGCAGACCGTAATCGTCTGGCCTCGTTTGACCGCTTCACTGCGCCCGAGGTTGAGGGCGGTCACCAGTTCGTTCGCCTGTGCGGTGATGCGGTTGTTCTGGATGATGCTGCGGAAGCTGGGAACGCCCACGGTCAAAAGGATCGCCGCAATGGCGATCGTGATCATCAGTTCGATCAACGTGAATCCGCGTCTGCTGTTCATGAGTATCCTTGTAGCTCAGGGGCGATGAGGCTGTCAGCCAATGACCGATGGATTGTCCTTAATCGCCGACGAATGGCACAGGGCGCCTTGCCGTTGTCCATTGGAGATTATTAACCCGGATATTGCACCAAGGCAGGCTCCGTGGGCCGGGGTGGCAGGATGGCGCGATCCCCGGCGGGTCCTGCCACGCCGTCATCCGGGGTCCTGATGCAATATGCGGGTTAGCGGCGGGAGGGGTTCTTTACTTGAAAATCGGGTCTTGCTGGAGCCGCCAGGCGCTGCGCTGGGGGTCGTGGCCGGCGATCAGGGTGATCAGCCGAAGTTCGTTACCGCCCCCCGGCCCTCGCCAGTCGACCCGGACTTCGACGCGGCGCAACTCGGGATCCGGCATCGGTGTCGAGCGCCAGGACAGCCGGTAACGGCGATGAACCCCCTGCAGCTGTCGCCGGCCGCTGGTGGGCTGGGTGAGGAAACGGCCATGACGGGTGAAGCCGCGCAGGGTCTCGATCTGTCGCTGGGCCAGTGCCAGGGCCTCGGTACGGGCGCGGGCCTCGGCCCCGCTGCGCAACGCCAGGGCCTGGAAACGGGCGGCGCCGACCAGGCCCACGGCGAGCAGGGCCATGGCCAGCAGGGCCTCGATGAGGGTGAAGCCGGCCATCCGGCAGGAGCCCGAGCGTGCCGGGTGGCGCGCTGTCACAGGTCGCTCCAGCTGCCCGGCACCGGAGCCACCTCCAGTACCGGCAGGGCCAGGGCGGCTGGACGCCCGCTCGCCTGCTCGATGTGCAGCAGCCGCAGGTCGCGGCCGAGACGGGCCATGTTGCCGGCTACGGCCAGGGTGCCGTAGATACGTGCCGGTCCCCAGGGCGCACCCGGCGGACAGTCGCCGTCGACGAATACCAGGCCGTGGATGACCACCCCGGCGGCCAGCCGCGGGCAGCCGAGACGGGCGGGGAAGACCAGCACCACGGGCTGTTGCGGACTGCCCAGGTTTCTGCGCCAGATGCCGCCGGCGAGATCGCCCGGTCGAGCCCACCAGTAGCGCCGCCTGTTGTCGGCCAGGCCGCGGCGACGTTCTGTCTCGGCCAGCGCGCGGAGGGCGGCACGGTCGATGGCGAACAGATGCTGCCAGAGCCGGCCCCTCGGGAAGGCGGCCGGGAGGAGGCCGCCGCCGTGCAGGCGCAAGCCCTGCCGCGGGCAGGGGCCGCTGGCCGCACTGGCGAGGGCCGGTCCGGCAGCGGGCCGGTCGGCATTCCGGGGGAAGATGTGCAGCGGTCCGCTTGCCGGTTGCGGACAGTTGCCGGTGATCAGGGGCGGCGCCTGTTCCCCGGCCGGGGTCAGGACCGAGAACAGGCGCACCGTCTGCCGGACCCGGGCCCGCACCTCAGGGGCGTGGGCCGCCTGGGCCGAGCTCAGGATCCGGATGTAGTGGGGCTGGCGCCGGTCGCGGCGGAAGCCGAGGTTGACGCCGAAGCTGTCGCCGTTGCCGGCCTGCAGCCGGGGCGGGTTGCGGCCGGGGGCGGCGATCTCCTGGGTGCCGCCGGCAGGCAGCCAGCGCGGACGTCCGCGGCGCAGCCAGTTGCGGCCGAAGTCCAGTCCCGCCTCGGCGGCCTGCAGGGCCTCGGCAGCCCGCAGCCGGTTGTCGGCCATGCGCTGCTCGGTGACGCCGGTATGGGCCACGGCGAAGGCCAGGATGCCGACGGCCAGGATCAGGCCCAGGGCCATCACCAGGGTCGCCGCTCCGCGCGCTTCAGGGCAGACGGGCCACATGGCGGTTGTTGCGCAGCCGAACCCGATTGGTGAGCTGCTGGGGTGCGCCGCGGCTGCGGGAGCGTCCATGCAGTTCGATGTCCACCTGCTGCAGGAACTGGGCCGGGTGCCCCTGGGTGCAGGGGTGGCCCGGGTTCACGGCATTGAGGCACCGCTCGAGACGGGTGAAGCGCAGCCGCGTCACCTCGGTGTCGTCGCTGGTGAGCGACTGCCACTGGCCGTGGTCGCAATCGAAGCCGCGTCCCCCGAGGCGCATCTGCAGGCGTTGCCGGTAGAGGCGGAAACCGAAGCGTTCGACATTGGCTGCGGACTGCAACGCTCCGCTGGCGCCATGGCCGACGCCCAGCCGCTTGTCCTGGTTGCGGTCGTAGCTGTAGAGCACGCAGCTGTCCCGGGACTCGCCCGCCGCCTGGCCGATGCGCAGCTGCTGCTCGGTTTGCAGGAAGGGGTTGGCGCTGCGGGGGTCGATCCCCGGCTGACCGGCCCAGTAGCCGCTGCGGCGCAGTTCCGCGGTCATCAGTTCGAGGGCGGTCTGCAGCTCGTGGCTGAGGCGGGCATGGGACAGGCAGTCATGGCTGGCCTGGAGGTTGGCGAGGTACATCTGCAGCCCGCCGCCGAGGACCAGCAGGCCGAGGGTGCTGCCGATCAGCAGCTCGGTGAGGCTGAAGCCGTCTTGTCCGGCTGCCCTCAGCATGGGGAATAGCCGGCCGGCGCGGGCTGGCCGCGCGGGTGGCAGAGGCGGACCCGCCCCAGCAGGCTGAGGCGGATCTCGAGCTGTTGCCGGGAGGCGCCCTGCAGGCGCAGGCGACCGGGTCGGGCGATGCCACGCAGGGCCTCGAAGCGGGTGCTGCTGCTGTTGCCGAAGCGGGCATGGTCGAGCCGGATGCCGGGAAAACGGCGATGGTCCAGCCGGCGGTCGAGCGTCTGCCCACCCAGCTGCAGCCGACAGGCACCCGGGGCGGACGGGGGCTGGCGGCAGTCGCAGGGGCTCTCGCCGAGGCCGTAGCACCAGCGGCTGCCGGCCAGGAAGCTGACGTAGACGTCGCTCTGGCCGCCGCGGCGCAGGGCCGCAGTGCGTGCATACTGCAGATCGGCGGCCAGGGTCTCGGCCGCGGCGCGCAGTCGGTGGCTGTCGATGAAATGGCGCAGGCCGGGCACTGCGATGCCGAGCAGGATGGCGAGCACCGCCACCGTCAGCATCAGCTCCACCAGCGTGAACCCGGCCGCTCCCCGATCGTCCCTGATCATCAGGAGTCCTGTCCGTATCGCCGTGCGGATGATTATAGTCCGTCTGGCGGCGTATACTAGCCGCGACAGGGATTTGTCCGGGTGGCATGGCCAGGGAGGGGCGCATGCGAGACAGGGCGCGGGGTTTCAGTCTGCTCGAGCTGCTGGTGACGGTGGCGGTGCTCGCCATCCTCGCCGGGCTCGCCATACCCACCTACCAGGAGGCGAGGATGCGCAGCCGGCGGGGCGATGCCATCGCCAGCCTGTTGAGGCTGCAGCTCGCCCAGGAGGCCTGGCGGGCGGGGGACGTCGACTACGCGACCCTGCAGGAACTGGGCTGGCCGGGTTCGCTCTCACTCGACGGCCATTACCACCTGCGGCTGGAACGGCGTTCGGCGGCGGGCTACCTGATAACCGCCACGCCGCGGCCGGGTGGTGCACAGGCAGGCGACCGTTGCGGCCGTTTCGCCCTCAATGAGGAGGGGCCGCATCTGGCGCCGGGCTATGCGGATGCGGGCTGCTGGCAGCACTAGCCCGGATATTGCACCAAGGCGGCGCGCATGATCGGAGTGCAGACTGACATACAAGGCGTGGAGGCTCGCAAATGGTTCCTCACGGCGGGTTACAGTTTGTGCCTATTCGATGTCAGGCCGACTCTGGCTGCGCATCCTGGGTGATCCTCCTCAAGCCATAGCAACGGCTATGACTTTTCGGACGATCACCCAAGCTGCTTTGCCAGCCTCGCCCTGAGCATCGAATCCTTGGTGTAATATCCGGGCTAGCTAGCCCGGATATTGCACCAAGGCGGCGCGCATGATCGGAGTGCAGGCTGGTTATACAAGGCCGGGTGGCTCGCAAATGGGCCCTCGTGGTGGAGTACACTTTGTGCCTATTCGATTTCAGAACGTATCTGGCTGCGCATCTCGGCCGATCCCCCTTGAACCATAGCGACGGCTATGCTTCTGCGGGCGATCGGCCAAGTTGCTTTGCCAGCTCCGCCCTGAGAATCGAATCCTTGCTGCCATATTCGGGCTAGCCCGGATGTTTGCCAACCAATTGTCGGGGTGAAGGTGACGGATTGCATCATAGTCGGTGCCGGGATCATCGGCATGCTCAGCGCCCGCGAGCTGCGGGCCGCGGGGTTGTCCGTGTGCCTGGTCGAGCGCGGTTCCAGCGGCCGTGAATCGAGCTGGGCGGGTGGTGGCATTCTCTCGCCCCTCTATCCCTGGCGTTACCCGGATGTGGTCAATGTCCTGGCCCGCTGGAGCCAGGCTGCCTATCCGCGCCTGGCCGCGGCCCTGCACGAAGAGACCGGTATCGACCCGGAGCTGACCCCCAGCGGCCTGTTGATCCTCGATAGTGGGGAGCACGCTGCCGCCGAGGCCTGGGCCGGGCGTTTCGGCGCGCATCTGGAACGGCTCGCGGCGGCAGAGACCGCGGCCATCGAGCCGGCCCTGGGTGCGGTGCCGGCCGAGGCCCTCTGGATGCCAGAGGTCGCGCAGGTGCGCAACCCCTGCCTGGTTCGCGCCCTGCGCCAGGCGCTGGAGAATGCCGGGGTGGAATTCCGCGAATACTGCACGGTGACCGGTTTCCGCCAGGCGGGAGGGCGGGTGACCGGCGTGGAGACCGACGCCGGCGTGCTGGAGGCGGAACGGGTGGTGATCGCCAGCGGTGCCTGGAGCGGCGAGCTGCTGAGGAAGACCGGTCTACAGCTGCCGGTGCAGCCGGTGCGGGGGCAGATGATCCTGTTCCGCGGGCCGGAAGGGCTGCTGCAGCGCATCGTGCTCTCCGAGGGGCGCTATCTCATCCCGCGCCGCGACGGCCGGATCCTGATGGGCAGCACCCTGGAGTACCGCGGCTTCGAGAAGGTCACCACCGAGGCCGCCCTGCAGACACTGCGCACCGCGGCCCTGCATCTGGTGCCCGCGCTGGCCGAGTTGCCCATCGAGCATCACTGGGCCGGCCTGCGGCCCGGCTCGCCCCGGGGGGTGCCGGCCATCGGCCCCCACCCCGAGCTGGAGAACCTGTACATCAACGCGGGGCATTTCCGTAACGGGGTGGTGCTGGGGCCGGCCTCGGCACGCCTGCTGGCCGACCTGCTTCTCGGCCGCGAGCCGATCGTCGAAGCCGAGGCCTATTACCCTGAAAACATAGGGGGTTAGGGTGTCCGCATGGACTTCGTCATGAGCCGCGACGTATACTGACAAGATGTCGAAACGTCCCCCACGCCAGCCTCTCGACCCTTCCCAGGTGGTCGAGCTGCTGGAGGCACACCATATCCAGCCGACTCAGCAGCGGGTGCAGATCGCCCAGGTGCTGTTCGCGCGCGACCAGCACCTGTCTGCTGACGACGTCATGAGCCAGGTCAACGCCGGCTCGACGCGGGTCTCCAAGGCGACGGTCTACAACACCCTCGGCCTCTTCGCCCGCAAGGGGTTGATCCGTGAGGTGATCGTCGATCCCAGCCGGGTCTTCTACGACCCCAATACCGATGAGCATCATCACTTCTACAACGTCGACACCGGCACCCTGATGGACATCGATGCCGACGAATTCGTCCTCCAGGCTCTGCCCCAGGCGCCCGAAGGCATGGTCGCCGAGGGCATCGACATCATCGTCCGCGTGCGCAACGCCTGAGTGCGTCCCGTACGCTGGCCGACGGCTGGGGCGGCTGTTGTCGCTGCGCCGGCCTTTCTTTTATACTTCCACGCTCTTTTGCCGGAGTAGCTCAGTCGGTAGAGCAGCTCACTCGTAATGAGAAGGTCGGGGGTTCAATTCCTCTCTCCGGCACCACCCATCCCGAGACGCATCGCCAAGGCCCGCTGAGTAGCGGGTCTTGGCGTCTCCCCCAAGATGCGCAGCCAGAGTCGGCCTGACATCGAACAGGCACAAACCGTAACCCGCCCAGGGTGCCTTTCATGGCCTATCGTCCCTGTATTACAGCACGACCCCCATTCATGCGCGCCGCCCTGGTGCAATATCCGGGCTAGCTAGCCTGCTTACTAGGGTCTGTTAACGCCACGCCAATCGCGGCCTGGAGGCCGCTCCTACGAGACATGGCGGCACATGGTAGGAGCGGCCTCCAGGCCGCGATTGGGCGGGATCCACGGCGGGCGATACCCGCAGTCAATCGCACAGGTACAAGGTGTAGCTCTGGTTACGAACTCGCGACCTCTACCAGCCGGCACTGCGATCATGCGCGCCGCCTTGGCGCAATAGGCGGGCTAGCTGAGCCGGCAGATCTCCGGGTAGCTGCGGGTCTGGTCGCGGCCGTGGGCCTTGCCGAAGTAGAGCGCCTGGTCGGCCTGGCGCAGCAGCGTCTCGAGCAGGTCCGGCTGATCCGGTGAGACCGTGGCATCGAGTTCGGACAGGCCGATGGAGGCGGTGACGCGCAATGCCTCGTGGCCGGCGCTGAAGGCGATGCCGCGCAGCGACTGCAGGATGCGGTCGGCCAGCTGGCGGGCGCCCTCCAGGTCGGTATTGGGCAGGGCGAGGATGAATTCCTCGCCGCCGAAGCGGGCGATGATGTCGCCGCCGCGGGTCTGGCCCTTGAGCAGGGCGGCGGCCACCTGCAGCACCTTGTCGCCCATGGCATGGCCATGGACGTCGTTGATCTTCTTGAAGTGGTCGAGGTCGACCATCATGATGGTGAAGGGATGGCGGTGGCGCACCGCGTTGGCCAGGGCCGCCTGGGCCTCGGGAAAGAAGAAACGCCGGTTATGGATGCCGGTCAGCTCATCGATGATCGACAGGTGCTGGTAGCGGCGCCGCAGCTCCTCGGCCTCGCCCAGCGCCGCCTCCAGTTCGCGGGTGCGGCGGCGGATCTCTGCCTCCATGCGGTGGGTGTAGCGCCAGTTGCTGAGGATCTGCCCCAGGAAATTGGCGAAGGCCTGCAGCAACTGTTCGTGCTGGCCTTGAAAGAATCCGGGCTGGCCATGGGATACGTTGAGCACCCCCAGTACCTGGCCATTGTGGGTGATGGGGGAGCAGATCAGGGCACCGGTGCCGGAATCGTCGGCCACGAAACGGGGTGCCTGGCGGGTGTCCCGGCAGTGTTGCAGGTGGCCGGTCTCCGCGGCCATGCCGATGATGCCCTCACCGAGACGGAAGCGGCGGCTGTGCGGCGGCCGTGCAGGCTTGCCCTCCGCCAGTTCCGCCCAGGCCAGGCCGGCGACGCAGTGCAGGCTGTCGTCCTCCAGCAGAAACACCGAGCAGCGATCGAAGCAGTTGTTCTCCATCAGCACCCGCAGGGCATCATGCAGCAAGCATGCCTCGTCCGGGGCCTGTAGATCGAGGTCCGACAGGGCGCGCAGCGCGGAGAGATCCCCCACCAGCTTGATCAGCCGCTGGTTGATCTCCTGAAAGCTGTCGGCGAAGAGGGCGCTATCCATGACAGTCTCCATTGGGGCTGGCCAGGGTGGCGGCCAGGGCGCGGGTGCGTTCGTCGCTGGCGCGCAGCCATTCGATCAGGGCCTGGATCCGGCTCTCGGCAATGCCTGTCGCGGCCGGGCCGGCGGCGCCGAGCGGTGGCGGTTCTACCCCAGGATCAGCATACAACGCCGAGGCGAGGCCCGAACAGTAGGCGACCACCTGAACCATTGCCTGGTTGCGGCTGGCGTGGTGGGGGTCGTGACAGAAACGGATGCAGTCGCCGACACAGGCCGGCAGGTGCCAGCTGCGGGCGATCACCGCGCCGGCCTCCGCCTCGTCCACGGCCAGCAGCTCGGTCTCCAGGTTCAGCAGGTCCTGCTCCGGGTGTTCGTGCAGGCGCTGGAAGACATCGGCCATGCGTCCGGGGAAGGCATGCACCAGGACCAGCTGGCCGAGGTTGTGCAGCAGACCGGCCAGGAACAGGCAGTCGCGCTGTACCTCGTCGAGGGCCAGCTCCGGTGCCAGCCTGCCGGCCAGGGTGGCGGTCACGAAGGCCCGGTACCAGTAGCCTTCGAACTCGAAGCTGGGGCAGGCGCCGACATCGAAGGGCTTGCTCAGCGCGATGCCGATGGCCAGGGCGCGGACCAGGTTCAGGCCCAGCACCCGGACGATGGCCTCGGTCACGCTGCAGACCGGGTGGGGACGGGCGAAGTAGGCGGAGTTGGCGATGCCGATGATGCGGGCAGCCAGGCCCGGGTCCTGCTCGATGAGGCGGCCCAGCCGATCGATGTCGATCTCCTCCTCGCCCAGCACCTGCAGCAGCTCGCAGGCCACCCCGGGCAAGGGTGGCAGGTGCAGGATCTCCTGCAGGCGATGCTGTGCGTCTGTGTCCATGGATAGGCTGCCGGGCGCCGGGATTCCGCTGTCTCGCTGCGCTGGACGCATGTTGCTGCGCTGATTAATCCGCTGATTTCACTGGAGGTCTGATGCCTCCCCCCAGTCTCTGTGTCGACGATATTAACAAATGCTTTAATACGGAAATACGGATGGACGTCTCAGGCGAAGCGCATGGAGAGGTCGATGGCGCGGACGTCCTTGGTCAGGGCGCCGGTGGAGATGAAATCCACGCCGGTCTCGGCGATGGCGCGCAGGTTGTCGAGGGTGACGCCGCCGGAGGCCTCCAGCTTGGCGCGGCCGGCGTTGAGACGCACCGCCTCGCGCAGTCGGGAGAGGTCGAAGTTGTCGAGCAGCAGGATGTCGGCGCCGGCGTCCAGCGCCTCGCGGGCCTCGTCCAGGTCCTCGACTTCCACCTCGACGGGCAGGTCGCTGCCCAGGCGGCGGGCGGCCGCCACGGCGGCGGCGATGGAACCGGCGGCCAGGATGTGGTTTTCCTTGATGAGGATACCGTCATAGAGCCCCAGCCGGTGGTTGTGGCAGCCGCCGGTGCGGACCGCGTACTTCTGGGCATGGCGCAGGCCGGGGAGGGTCTTGCGGGTGTCGAGGATGCGCACCGGCAGGTCGGCGACCCGCTCGGCGTAGCGCCGGGCCAGGGTGGCGGTGCCGCTCAGGGTCTGCAGCAGGTTGAGCGCGCTGCGCTCGCCGGAGAGCAGCGGCCGGGCCGGGCCCTGCAGTCGGCACAGGGTCTGGCCGGGCTGGACGGCGTCGCCGTCGGCGGCCTGCCAGTGGATCTGGATGCGCGGGTCGAGCTCGGCGAACACGGCATCGAACCAGGCGCGGCCGCAGAGTACGGCCGACTCGCGGCACAGCACCCGGGCCTCGGCCAGGGCGTCCTCCGGGATCAGGCCGGCGGTGAGGTCGCCGCCGCCGATGTCCTCCTCCAGGGTACGCCGGACCAGGGCCTGGATCTGCTGCTCGATGGCCTCGAGGCGCATGCCCGGCCCTACTCCGAGATGTCCAGCAGCTCGATCTCGAAGATCAGGGTGGCATTGGGCGGGATGACCCCGCCAGCCCCCTGCTCGCCGTAGGCCAGCTGCGGCGGCACCACCAGCCGGCGGCGGCCGCCGACCTGCATCCCCTTGACCCCCTCGTCCCAGCCAGGGATCACGTAACGGCAGTCGACCGGAAAGCTGAAGGGTTCGCCGCGGTCCAGGCTGGAGTCGAACTTGGTGCCGTCCTCCAGCCAGCCGGTGTAGTGGACGCGCACGGTCTGGCCGCGGCCGGTGACGGCCGGGCCGCTGCCGGTCTGCAGGTCCTCGTAGCGCAGGCCGGAATCGGTGGTCTGTTCAGCCATGGTCGGTTCTCCCGGTTCAGGGTGATGGGTTGGGTGGGTTGCTGCTGAGCGAGCGCCGGGTGATGGTAAAGATCACCGGGCTGAGCAGCAAGAGGGCGATCAGGTTGGGGATGGCCATCAGGCCGTTCATGACATCCGCCAGCAGCCACAGGGGGTTCAGCTCGGCCATGGCGCCGACCGGAATGAGGGCGATCCACAGCGCCCGGTAGGGCAGGATGACGCGCACCCCGAACAGATATTCGGCGCAGCGCTCGCCATAGTAGCTCCAGCCGAGCAGGGTGGTGTAGGCGAACAGCATCAGCCCCAGGGTGACGATGTACTCACCGGCCTGCGGCAGGCCGGCGCTGAAGGCATGGGAGGTAAGGGCCGCGCCCGACAGCGGGGCACCGCCGGGGGTCTCCAGCTCGGTCCAGCCGCCGCTGAGCACGATCACCAGGGCGGTCATGGTGCAGATCACCAGGGTGTCGATGAAGGTGCCGAGCATGGCGATCATCCCCTGGCGCACCGGGTCGCGGGTGCGGGCTGCGGCATGGGCGATGGGCGCGGTGCCCAGTCCGGCTTCGTTGGAGAACACGCCCCGCGCCACGCCGAAGCGGATCGCCATCATCAGCGAGGCACCGGCAAAGCCGCCGGCCGCCGAACTGCCGTTGAAGGCGCCGTCGAGGATCACGCCGAAGGCCTCGGGCACCCGTTCGATCTGGCCGAGGATGATGAGCAGGGCGCCGCCGACATAGGCCGCGGCCATCAGCGGCACCAGTCGCCCGGCGACCTGACCGATACGGGTCACGCCGCCGATCAGCACCAGGAAGGTGAGCAGCGCGAGCAGGCCGCCGGTCAGCCAGCGCGGCAGTTCGAAGTTGCTGCTCACCGCATGGGCCACCGAGTTGGCCTGGATGGTGTTGCCGATGCCGAAGGCGGCGACGGTGCCGAACAGGGCGAACAGGAAGGCCAGCCAGCGCCAGCGCTCGCCGAGCCCGTTGCGGATGTAGTACATCGGGCCGCCCTGCTGGCGGCCGCGGCTGTCGGTCTCGCGGTAGCGCACCGCCAGCACCGCCTCGCCGTACTTGGTGGCCATGCCGATCAGTGCCGTGACCCACATCCAGAACACCGCGCCCGGTCCGCCGAGGGCGATGGCAGTGGCCACGCCGGCGATGTTGCCGGTGCCGACGGTGGCGGCCAGGGCGGTCATCAGGGCGTTGAAGGGGCTGATGTCACCGCTGGCGTCGCCCGCCCGGCGGCCCGCCCAGAGCAGCCGGAAGGCGGTGCCGATGTGGCGCAGCGGCAGCAGCCGCAGCCCGAGCATCAGGTACAGGCCGGTGCCGGCGAGCAGGATCAGCATGGGCGGGCCCCAGACGATCTCGCTCAGGCGGCCGAGCAGGGCGGAATAGCTGTCCATCAAGGGGCCTCGCTGTCATCAGGGGCAGACGGGCCGACAGGATACCCGCTTTGCCCGGGGGCGTCAGGTCCGCCCGGGATTGTATCCGCGCAGCGTGGCACGGTATGGTAGGCGCCAGCGACCGGTTCCCTGGCAAGAGGGTGATGATGAGGAAGCAGCTGCTGGCCTTCGTGCGGGTCATGGGCGACAGCCTGCGGGACCTGGCCCCCATCTTTCTGGTCATTGCCTTCTTTCAGCTGGTGGTGCTGCAGCAGCCGATCCCCGATCTGGGGCGGCTGCTGGGCGGGGCGCTGCTGGTGCTGATCGGCCTGACCCTGTTCATCCGCGGCCTGGATCTGGGGCTGTTTCCGATCGGCGAGAGCATGGCCTATGCCTTCGCCCGCAAGGGGAGTCTCGGTTGGCTGCTGCTGTTCGCCTTTGCCCTGGGGTTCGGCACCACGGTGGCAGAGCCGGCGCTGATCGCGGTGGCCGAGGAGGCGGCGGTGGTGGCCGCCGAGGGCGGCATGATCGAGGACCTGCCGCAGGCCCGCCACGACTATGCGCTCGGCCTGCGGCTGACGGTGGCGGTATCGGTCGGCGTGGCCATCCTGCTCGGCGTGTTGCGCATCGTGCGTGGCTGGCCGTTGCACTATCTGATCATGGGCGGCTATGCGGGGGTGGTGCTGATGACTGCCTTTGCGCCGAAGTCGATCATCGGCATTGCCTATGATTCGGGCGGGGTGACCACCTCGACCATCACCGTGCCCCTGGTCACCGCGCTGGGCGTGGGGCTGGCGATGTCGATCAAGGGACGCAATCCGATGATCGACGGTTTCGGGTTGATCGCCTTCGCCTCGCTGACTCCGATGATCTTTGTCATGGCCTACGGGATGCTGATCGGATGATGGAAGTCCACGGCCTGCTGGGGGTGCTGCTGCAGACGCTGCGTGATGTGCTGCCGATCGCGGTGGTGCTGTTCGGTTTCCAGCTGCTGGTGCTGCGCCGGCCGATTCCCCACCTGCGGCGGGTGCTGCTCGGCTTCGTCTATGTGTTGCTGGGGCTGGCCCTGTTTCTCGAAGGCCTGGAGCAGGCCCTGTTCCCGATCGGCAGGCTGATGGCCGAACAGCTCGCTCACCCGACCTTCCTGTTCGCCGACGGGGCGCGGCTGGCGGAGGGTGTCGCCTGGCAGGACTATGCCTGGACCTATGCCTTCGCCTTCGCCATCGGCTTCTCCACCACCATCGCCGAGCCATCGTTGATCGCCGTGGCGATGAAGGCCAGCGAGGTCTCGGCCGGCTCGATCAGCGTCTGGGGTCTGCGGGTGGCGGTGGCACTGGGGGTGGCGGTGGGCATCTCGCTCGGCACCTTCCGCATCGTCACCGGTCTGCCGCTGCACTACTTCATCATCGCCGGCTACGTGGTGGTGATCGTCCAGACCGCCTACGCGCCGCGGATGATCGTGCCCCTGGCCTACGATTCCGGTGGGGTTACCACCTCCACGGTGACCGTGCCCCTGGTCGCGGCCCTGGGCCTGGGCCTGGCCGGCTCGGTGCCCGGCCGCAGTCCGATGCTGGATGGCTTCGGGTTGATCGCATTCGCCAGCCTGTTCCCGATCATGAGCGTCATGGGCTATGCCCAGGCGAGCAGCTGGTGGGCGCGGCGCAATCACCGTCAGCGGGACGAGGATTATTAAATTAACCCGGCAACCAAATATGCCGGGTCACTAGTGTCCGGAATATTAGTCAAATAGATTCAACTGGTTACTGAAATTTGCATCGCTTATTGCTTGGTCGCATCTTGTAAGTAGTTGATCTATTGATGTTGTTTCGAAAGCGGTCACACTCAGAATCTGTAGTATCGAGTAGAGGCTGGCCTGGATATTGAGACGCTTCTTGATGATGGCGACCAGCACATAGACGGAGACGGCGATCCAGACCTGAGTCTTGACGGCATTCTCCGAGGTACCGAAAAACGACTTGATTCGCAGGTGCTGCTTGATCCATTTGAAGAACAGCTCCACCTGCCAGCGATAGCGATAAAGCTCGGTGATAGTGATCGCCGGAATGCTGAAGTTGTTGGTCAGAAAGACCAACCGCTTGTCGGTCTCGGCATCGTAATATTTGATCCGGCGTAGTCGGTCGGGATAGTACTGGGCGGTATAGAACCCGGTCAGCGCTACGGTTTGGTCGCAACGCAGGCCGGAGTTCTTGTCCACGGGATGAGAGTAGATCCGACGGAATTTCAGGTTGGACTTGGCGCGAATGACGAAAAAAGCCGACGCATGGTGGAGCTGATGGAGACGCTCGAAGTCTGTATAGCCGCGGTCCATGACGTAGAAGGCTCCGGGCTCTGGCAATAGCAGGTCGAACACGTTGACATCGTGGAGTTTTCCATCGGAGATATGGATAAACGAGGGGATATTGCCTCGTAGATCGAGCAGGGTATGCAGCTTGACAGCCGCCCTGGTTCGCCGGAAGCGAGCCCAGGGAAAGACCGACAGGCAAAGGTCGATGGTGGTGGCGTCGAGCGCGTAGACCGTGTTGTCGAGTTCGAGCCCGAGTTCCTCGTCGGCATAAAGCCGTCGTGCGATTTGGATCAGCGACTGGGCAAAGTCTGCGTAGATCCGCCAGTCGCGTTTTTCGTTGGCCTCGGCCAGGGTACTGCGGGCTACGCGAGAGCGAATACCCATGTGGTAGAGCTTGTTGCTTTGGGCATTGAGGCAGGCCTCTATATCGCGCAGGCTCTCCCGGTAGGTGAGTTGTGCGAAGGCCATGCACCGGTACTGATCCTGGCAGCTGAAGCGTTTTACGTGGCGGTTGCCGTTGTAGCGCTGGATGCAGCGCCGAAGGGTGTGCAAAGGCAGATGATCCATCGCCTGTGCGAACACGAGTTTGCCTGTGTACATGACTTGACCGCTCCGACCCGGGATACCGGGCTAAAGCGTGCCCCTGGCCCAATGGCCAGTTCAAGTCGGTGACAGGCGAAAATGGCATATTACTCTCGTATTAACAATGAGTTAGCGACAAAGAAGAACGGTTTTTCCGGACACTAGTGATGCCGGGTTAATAATAAACGGCCGGGTTGCCCCGGCCTCCTTGCGAGGATGCCGATATGCACTTCAAACTGATAATCAGCCTGGTCGAGGATCACAAGACCGATGCGGTACTGGACGCGGCGCGCCAGGCGGGCGCCACCGGAGCCACGGTGATCAGCAATGCCCGCGGCGAGGGCCTGGAGAAGCCGCGCACCTTCCTCGGGCTCAGCCTGGAGACCCAGCGTGACGTGTTGCTGTTTCTGGTCGAGGAACACCTCAGCCGCAGCATCCTGGAAAAGGTCGCCCGGGTCGGCGAGTTCGACCAGAAGCCCGGCACCGGTATCGCCTTCCAGCTCGACGTGGAGGACGCCGTCGGGGTGTCACATCAGATACGCAGTCTGACCGAGGTCGTGGAGGAGAAGCTATGAGCCAGCGGCAATTGATACGGGTACGCGAGGTGATGAAGCCGCAGTTCGATCTGATCGACGGCATGACCACGGTGGCCGATGCGTTGCGCACCATGCAGCATGTCGAGACCAAGGCGCTGATTGTCGACAAGCGGCACGAGAACGACGAGTACGGCATGGTGCTGATCTCCGACATCGCCCGCCACGTGCTGGCCAAGGACCGGGCTCCGGAGCGGGTCAACGTCTACGAGATCATGGCCAAGCCGGTGATCTCGGTCGACCCGGAGATGGACATCCGTTACTGTGCGCGGCTGTTCGAGCGTTTCGAGCTGTCCCGGGCGCCGGTGCTGGAGCAGGGGCGGGTGATCGGCATCGTCAGCTTCACCGACATGGTGCTGCGGGGGCTGTGCCGGAATATCGACCAGGGGTAGTGTCAACGGGTTGCGGGGGCGAGCGCCTGGCATGTCCGGGGTCCGCTGTCATGACGCTGTAATATTGGCGCGATCTAATGGCGGGGTCTATGACAGGACCATGATAGCCATGAGCGAGACAACCATATTGATCGTCGAGGACGAGCCGGCCATCCGCGAGATGGTCGGCTTCGCGCTGGACCGCGCCGGTTTTGCGCATCTCGAGGCGGAGAACGCCAGCGAGGCGCAGGTGGCGGTGGCCGACCGCCAGCCCGATCTGGTGCTGCTCGACTGGATGTTGCCCGACATGAGCGGCATCGAGCTGGCGCGGCGCTTGAAGAAGGACGAGCTGACCGCCGGCGTGCCGATCATCATGCTCACCGCGCGCGGCGAGGAGGAGGACAAGGTCCGTGGTCTGGAGGCGGGCGCCGACGACTATGTGACCAAGCCCTTCTCGCCGCGTGAACTGGTGGCCCGCATCAAGGCGGTGCTGCGCCGCGTGGCCGGGGAGGCCGGCGAGCAGCCGATCGAGTTCGAGGGCCTGGTACTGGACCCGCTCGGCCATCGGGTGAGCGCCCACGGCAAGCCGCTGGAGATGGGGCCCACCGAGTTCCGCCTGCTGCACTTCTTCATGACCCATCCGGAGCGGGTGTTCAGCCGCAGCCGCTTGCTCGACAGTGTCTGGGGGCGTAACGTTTACGTCGAGGAACGGACCGTGGATGTCCATATCCGCAGGTTGCGCAAGGCGCTGCAGGCCGAGGGCCATGACCGTCTGATCCAGACCGTGCGTGGTGCCGGCTACCGTTTCTCGACCCGGGACTAGCCCGGATATTGCACCAAGGATTCGATTCTCAGGGCGGAGCTGGCAAAGCAGGTTGGCCGATCGTCCGCGGAAGCATAGCCGTAGCTATGGTTCAAGGGCGATCGGCCAGGATGCGCAGCCAGATGCGTTCTGAGATCGAATAGGCACAAACTGTATCCCGCAGTGAGGAACCATTTGCGAGCCTCCCGGCCTTGTATGTCAGTCCGCACTCCGATCATGCGGGCCGCCTTGGTGCAATATCCGGGTTAGCAGGCTGCCGGCGCCAAGGAGCGGGAGCTTCCCCGGCGCTGAATCCTCCAGGCAACATAGGGTCTGAAACTTGTCCAATCCCTGGATTGACGAGCTGTGGCGCGCGGGCATCATCGCTGCTGTCGCCCTGCTGCTGGGGCTGGTGTTCGGCCAGCCCTGGCTGTGGCTGCTGCTGGCCGTTTCCGCTTACCTTGGCTGGCATCTGCGCAACCTGGCCCGGCTGGTCGAGTGGCTGCGCGTCGGACGGCGCTTTCATCCCCCGGAATCCTCCGGCATCTGGGATGAGGTCTTCCAGCAGATCTACCGTCTCCAGCAGCGCAACCGCCAGCGCAAGCGCAAGCTGGGTAGCATGCTGAACCGCTTCCAGCAGGCGACCGCCGCCATGCCTGACGCCACCGTGGTGCTGACCCCGGGTGACGAGATCGAGTGGTGGAACCAGGCGGCGGAACGGCTGCTCGGCCTCAGTTACCCGCGTGACACCGGACAGCGGATCAGCAACCTGCTGCGCCATCCCGCCTTCGTCGAATACCTCGCCCGTGGTGACTATGCCCAGCCCCTGGAGATGCCCTCGCCGGCCGACGAGCATGTCGGTCTCTCGATACGCATCGTGCCCTACGGCAACAACCAGCGGTTGCTGATCGCGCGCGACATCAGCCGCATCCAGCGCCTGGAGCAGATGCGACGGGACTTCGTCGCCAATGTCTCCCACGAGCTGCGTACCCCGCTGACCGTGCTGGCCGGCTACCTGGAGACGCTCGACGGCGACGCGGAGGAGGCGGACGGCGACTGGCGGCATGCCCTGCCGGTGCTCCGTCAGCAGACCGAGCGCATGCAGCGCATCGTGGAGGATCTGTTGATGCTGTCGCGCCTGGAGACCGACAGCGGCCAGGGCGGGCAGGAGCCGGTCAGCGTGCCGGCCATGCTGGCGGTGATCTGCGACGATGCCCGCCGCCTCAGTGACGACAAGCGGCATGAGGTGCTGCTGGAGGCGGACCCCGAGCTGTGGCTGCGCGGCAACGACCACGAGCTGCGCAGCCTGTTCTCCAACCTGATCTTCAATGCGGTGCGCTACACCCCGGCCGGCGGCCGCATCCGGGTGCGCTGGTACCAGGAAGGGGGCCAGGCGGTGTGCGCGGTGAGCGACACCGGCATCGGCATCGCCCCGCAGCACATCCCGCGTCTCACCGAGCGCTTCTACCGCATCGACGTCGGCCGCTCGCGGCAGAGCGGCGGCACCGGCCTGGGGTTGGCGATCGTCAAGCACGTGCTGCTGCGCCACCAGGGCGAGCTGGGCATCCAGAGTGAGCCGGGGAAGGGCAGCACCTTCAGTGCCCGCTTCCCGGCCGGCCGGGTGGTGCGCGTCGCCGGTCAGGCGCGCGCGGCCGAGTAGCCGCTGCCCCGCGGCGGCGGCCTGTCATACAACTGTAATCTTTGCTTCATGTTCCTGTCATTGGTGGCGTGCAGAATCGGCGCCGTGATGACATTTGCAAACACGATTCGATAGAGAGGAGACGACTCGATGACACCGAGCAAGACATTGATCGCCGCCCTGGGCCTGGCCGGCGCCGGCCTGCTGGCCACCCAGCCGGCAATGGCAGCCGCCGCGGTGGACGCCAGTCTTCCGGACTACACGCGCAGCAGCGGCGTGTCCGGCAACCTGTCCAGCGTGGGTTCCGATACCCTGGCCAATCTGATGACGCTCTGGGCAGAGGAGTTCAAGCGTGTCTACCCGAACGTCAACATCCAGATCCAGGCGGCCGGTTCCTCCACCGCGCCGCCGGCGCTGACCGAGGGTACCTCCAATCTGGGGCCGATGAGCCGCAAGATGAAGGACAAGGAGGTTGCGGCCTTCGAGCGCAAGTACGGTTACAAGCCGACCCCGATCCGGGTCGCCATCGATGCCCTGGCGGTATTCGTGCACAAGGACAACCCGGTCAAGGGGCTGACCATCCCCCAGGTCGATGCCATCTTCTCCTCGACTCGCAAGTGCGGTTATCCGCAAGACATCACCACCTGGGGCCAGGTCGGCCTGGGCGGCTCCTGGGCGGCACGGCCGATCCAGCTCTATGGCCGCAACTCGGTGTCCGGCACCTATGGCTACTTCAAGAAGAAGGCGCTGTGCAAGGGTGACTACAAGAACAACGTCAACGAGCAGCCGGGTTCGGCCTCCGTGGTCCAGTCGGTGTCCTCCTCCCTGAACGGCATCGGCTATTCCGGCATCGGTTACAAGACCTCCGGCGTGCGTGCCGTGCCGCTGGCCAAGAAGGCCGGTCAGCCCCTCGTCGAGGCCACCCCGGACAATGCCATCAAGGGAAAATACCCGCTGGCACGCTTCCTCTACATCTATGTCAACAAGCACCCGAACAGGCCGCTGCCGCCGCTGGAGCGCGAGTTCCTCAAGCTGGTGCTGTCGAAGATCGGTCAGCGGGTGGTGGTCAAGGACGGCTACATTCCCCTGCCTGCCACTGTGGCCAGGAAGGAACTGGCCAAGCTGCAGTAAGCTGTCCGCCCGACGGATCGTCGCTGCTCAGACGGCGCGCATCGGACCCCCGCCCCGGCGGGGGTTTTTTGTTCGTGCGACAGCGGCGGTTTGTCATCCAGTCTTCATCATAACGTCACCGCGGCTTCATGCGATCGTCACCAGGGCGTCACCTGCACTGCCTAGACTGCTCCTGTCTTACATGCTGACTACACGAGAGGAGATCGACGCATGCGCACGCACACCCTTGCCCAGTGCATTTCTGTCATCCTGGCCGGAACCCTGGCGGGTTCGGCTGCAGCCGGTGGCATCACCGTCTACAAGAAGGACGAGAAGTACGTGAAGCTGGGCGGCCGCATCCAGTTGCAGTACCATCAGGCCGATCCCGACAGCGGTAGCACAACCGACGAGGTGTTCTTCCGTCGCCTGCGTCCCTATATCGAGGGCAGCCTGCACAAGGACTGGAAGGGCAAGTTCCAGTTCGATCTGGGCAAGGCCGTGGACGACAACGAGGTCGCCATCAAGGATGCCTATTTTCAGTACAAGGGCTTCGACAACATGAAGCTGACGCTGGGCAATGCCAACTTCCCCTTCTCCCGCGAGTTCCTGACCTCGTCCAAATACCAGCAGCTGGTCGAACGCAGCTTCGTGGGTGACCATGACTACGGCACGCCGGACCGCAACGTCGGTGTGCACCTCACGGGTCATAATGCGGACAAGACCCTGACCTGGGGCGCATCCTTTGCCTCTGCCGCCATCGATCCCGATGCCGGCAAGCTGGACTTCGACACGCCGGTCAATCGCAACAGCGATTTCAACGAGGGCTGGATCTACGGCGGCCGGGTCGACTTCCATCCCTTCGGTTACACCAAGTTCTCCCAGGGTGACTTCAAGGGCGAGACAAAGGCAACCATCGGTGTGGCTGCCTTTGTCTGGAACAACGACGACGACAACAACAGCTACACCACGGCCGGCAGTTCCACCAGCACCAGCAAGGCGGACATCGACCGTGTCACCGGCTTTGAGATCAGTGCCGCCTTCCGCAGCCAGGGCTTCTCGGTCGATGCCGAGTACAACAGGTTCAGCGTGGATACCGTGGATGCGGCCTTCACCGGCGGCATGTTCCGCAACGGCAGCACCGACCTGGAGAATTGGTCCATCGAGGGCGGTTACCTGTTCATGCCCATCGGGGTCGAGCTGGTTGCAGGCTACCAGTCGCAGGATGCAGACAACTATGCCGATGCCTGGACCCGCAGCTCGATCGGTGCCAACTGGTTCCTGCACAAGCATGACGTCAAGCTGCAGATCAGCTATCGCATGGGTGAGAACCTGAAGGGCGTCAAGGGCAGTGACGAGGATGAACTGTTCATCCAGGGGCAGTACGTGTTCTAGCCTGCATATTGCGCGAAGGATTCGAGTTTCAGGGCGAATCTGGCCAAGCAGTCTGTTCGATCGCCCGCCGAAGCATCGCCGTAGCTAGGGTTCAAGGGCGATCGGGCAGAATGCGACGCCAGATTTGGTCTGAACTCGAATGGGCACAAACCGTAACAGGGCACAGGGAATTACTGCCTTGATGAATACCGGAAAAATTACGCATGCAAGGCCGCCTTCGTGCTATGTGCGGGCTAGCTAGCAGCCTGTCGGACTCAGGACTGATCTACTGCGCGGGTGGGAGAGCGGCCCGAATCTCCCCGATTTCTCGTTGCGTAGTGCTCACTATGCGCCTCGAAATCGTGAAGATTCGTTCTCGTTCTCCCACCCTGCTCGCTACGATCGCCTAAGTCCGACAGGCTGCTAGCCCGGATATTGCATCCGGCCCCGGATGATGGCGTGGCTGGACCCGCCGGGGATCGCGGCCTGGAGGCCGCTCCTACGGGGCATGGCGGCACTCTGGTAGGAGCGGCCTCCAGGCCGCGATCGGGCGGGCATCGCCCGCCCCATTTGCCGCGGCCGGCTGCCCACGCCTGCGGGACTGGCTAGCCCGGCTATTGCACCAAGGATTCGATGCTCAGGGCGGAGCTGGCAAAGCAGCCTGGCCTGCCGAGGGAAAAGTCCGGGCCCCGCTGCGCAGCAGCGGGGCCTTTTCATGTCCGCCTCAGGCCGCCGATGACAGCAGGTGGCGCAGGGCGTAGAAGTCGTGGTAGTCGACGTGACGCAGCATCAGGCCGACGCCGTCGCCGTTGCCGTGCACCACGTAGGCCGGCATGCGGTGTTCGTGGCGGTGGCCGGCGTCCTCGGTGACGAAGCTGATCTCGAGTTCGGCCTGCGGAGGCAGTTCGACGCCATCGGTGGCGACGAACATGCCCTCCAGGCTGACGTCACGGGTGGTGCAGCGCAGGGTACCGACCGGCGGGTAGTGCAGGGCCACCTCCATCTGGATCGGCTTGCGTTCACTCCATCGATGTTCAACAGCCATGGTGTCCTCCTTGGCAGTTCCGTCTGCTGGAAAATTGTCGGCGCAGGGCGCCGTCTTGAATCAAGCAAATTGGATGCCAATCAGCAGGGTGGGGCGAGGCCCGCCACCGCGCGGCAGCCCGCGCAGCTATAGCAGGTTGCGCGTTCCACTGTCCCACTAAGGATAGCCAGTTCTTCGGCTGCTGCCACGGGGGAGACGCCGCCCGTGTTGCGTCACCTTCCAGCCTTGGTATAGTCCGGGGCAGAATCTCGCCACGAGTCATGCCCATCCGAAGTGCCGCCGGTGCCAGAATCCGCCACATCCCAGTTCGTCGCCGCCGTCGATCTCGGCTCCAACAGCTTCCACATGATCGTGGCCCAGCGCCAGGACGGCCGGTTGCAGGTGCTCGACCGGCTGCGGGAGCCGGTGCGCCTGGCCGCCGGCCTGAACGCCGAGCATCGCCTGGACGCGGCTGCCCGGGAGCGGGCCCTGGCCTGCCTGGAGCGATTCGGCCAGAGGCTGCGCGAACTGCCCTCGGCCAACGTGCGGGCCGTCGGTACCAACACCCTGCGCCGCGCCAACCGTGACGGTGCCTTTCTGGAAGAGGCACAGGCTGCGCTGGGGCATCCCATCGAGGTCATCTCCGGCGTCGAGGAGGCGCGCCTCATCTACCAGGGGGTGGCGCACGGCATCGCCGCCGACGACGGTGAGCAGCGTCTGGTGATGGACATCGGCGGCGGCAGTACCGAACTGATCGTCGGCGAGGGCTTCCGGGCGCTGGATCTGGAGAGTCTGTACATGGGCTGCGTGGGCATGAGCCGGCGCTTCTTCGACGATGGCCTGATCAGCAAGGAACGGATGCGCGAGGCCGTGCTGGCCGCCCAGCTGGAGCTGAAGACGGTGCGCCGCCGCTTCCGCCGCCTCGGCTGGTCGAAGGCCATCGGCGCTTCCGGCACCATCAAGGCGGTGCGCGAGATCATCCGTGCCGAGGGCTGGGACGACGGCATCAGCGCCGAGGGTCTGAAGCACCTGCGCAAGGCGCTGCTGGCGGCCGGCCATGTCGATGCGCTGCGGCTGGCCGGCCTGGTCGAGGACCGGCGCCAGGTTCTGCCCGGCGGGGTGGCGATCCTGCTTGCCGCCTTCGAGTCGCTGGGCATCGAGCGCATGCTGGTCTCTCCCGGCGCCCTGCGCGAGGGGCTGCTCTACGACCTGCTGGGCCGGATCGAACACAGCGACATCCGCGAGGCGACCGTCCTCGCCATGGCGCGGCGTTTCCAGGTGGACCAGGCGCATGCCGGCCGGGTCGAGGCCCTGGCGCTGGCCCTGTTCGATGCCCTGGCCGGGGACTGGGGGCTGGATCCGCTGCAGTGGCGGCACTGGCTGCACTGGGCCGCGCAGCTGCACGAGGTGGGGCTGGTGGTGGCGCACAGCCAGTACCACAAGCATGGCGCCTATCTGGTGGCCTACTCGGACATGCCCGGCTTCTCGATGAGCGAGCAGGCGCTGCTGGCAGCCCTGGTGCGCGGTCACCGACGCAAGTTTCCCCGCGACGAGTGCCCGGCGCTGGCCGATCCCCGGGCGGAGGCGCCGCGCCGGCTGTGCATCCTGCTGCGCCTGGCGGTGCTGCTGCTGCGCGGTCGGCCAGAGGACGAGCCGCCGCGGCCCCGGGTGCGGGCCGAGGCAGGGCGGCTATGGCTGGAATTCCCCCCGGGTTACCTCGATGCCCATCCCCTGACCCGGGCCGACCTCAAGCAGGAACGCAAGCGCCTGGCGGGCATCGACTTCCGTCTCGACTACCGCTGAGCGGTTCCGCCTCAGGCCGGATGGGCGCGCAGTTCCAGCAGCGTCGCCTGGGCCGAACGGGGCGGCTGGCGGCGGGTCGGGTGCAGCCGGCGGTAACTGCCGTCCGCCTTCAGCAGCCAGGCCTGGGTGTTGTCCTGCAGATAGAGTTCCAGCCCCTCCTTGACGATCCGCCGACGCAGCTTGGGATTCCCGACGGGGAAGGCGGTCTCCACCCGGCGGAAGAAGTTGCGGTCCATCCAGTCGGCGCTGGACAGGTAGATCTCCTCCTCGCCGCCGTTGCGGAAGTAGAACACCCGGGTGTGCTCCAGGAAGCGGCCGACGACCGAGCGCACCTGGATGTTGTCCGAGACCCCGGCGATGCCGGGGCGCAGACAGCAGATGCCGCGGATGATGAGGTCGATCTTCACTCCGGCCTGGGAGGCGGCATACAGGGCGCGGATCACCTGCGGCTCGATCAGGGCGTTCATCTTGGCGATGATCCGCGCCCGGCGGCCGGCCCGGGCGTGCTCGGCCTCGCGGGCGATCTTCTTCAACAGGGCCTTGTGCAGGGTGAAGGGCGACTGCAGCAGCTTGCGCAGCGACTTCACCTTGCCCAGGCTGGTGAGCTGCTGGAAGATGCGGTGCACGTCCTCGCCGATCGCCTTGTCGCAGGTCAGGAAACCGTAGTCGGTGTAGAGGCGGGCGGTGCGCGCATGGTAGTTGCCGGTGCCGAGGTGCACGTAGTGGCGCAGCCGGCGGCCCTCGCGGCGGGTGATGAGGATCATCTTGGCGTGGGTCTTGTAGCCGACCACGCCGTACACCACGTGGGCGCCGGCCTCCTGCAGGCGGTTGGCCAGCTGGATGTTGGCCTCCTCGTCGAAGCGGGCGCGCAGTTCCACCACCACCGTCACCTCCTTGCCGGCCCGGGCGGCCTCGACCAGGGCGTTGACAATGGCCGAGTCGGGGCCGGTGCGGTAGAGGGTCTGCTTGATGGCCAGCACCTGCGGGTCGCTGGCGGCTTGGCGTACGAAGTCGATCACCGGGGCGAAGGACTCGAAGGGGTGATGGAGCAGTATCTCCTGGGCCTGGATGGCCTCGAAGATGTTGACCTCCGGGGCCAGCTGCGGCGGGCGCGCCGGCTTGAACGGTGGGTATTTGAGATCCGGGCGTTCCACCAGGTCGGCGATGGCGAACAGCCGGTTGAGGTTGACCGGGCCGTTGACCTGGTAGAGGTCGTCCTGGCCGAGGTTGAACTGGTCGAGCAGGAAATTGGCCATCTCCGGCGTACAGTTGTCGGCCACCTCCAGGCGTACCGCGTCACCGTAGCGGCGCGATAGCAGTTCGCCCTCCATGGCCCGCATCAGGTCGTCGATCTCCTCCTCGTCGACGAACAGGTCGCTGTTGCGCGTCACCCGGAACTGGTAGCAGCCGGTGACGGTCATGCCCGGAAACAGGTCGTCGACGTAGGCGTGGATGACGGACGAGAGAAACACGAAATCGTAGGGGCCGGCGCCGGTTTCCTCTGCCGGCAGCCGGATCAGCCGTGGCAGCGAACGCGGTGCCTGAACGATGGCGATGCCGCTGGAACGGCCGAAGGCGTCCTTGCCTTCCAGCGAGACGATGAAGTTCAGGCTCTTGTTGAGGATCCGCGGGAAGGGGTGGGCCGGGTCCAGTCCCAGTGGGCTCAGCACCGGCAACAGCTCACGCTCGAAGAAGTCGCGGATCCACTGTGCCTGGGCCTCGCTCCACTGGCCGCGGCGCAGGAAACGGATGCTCTCCTCTTCCAGGGCCGGGATCAGCTCGGCGTTCAGCACCCGGTACTGCTCGTCGACCAGCTGGTGCGCCTGCTGGCTGATCTGGTCGAGGATCTGCTGCGGGGTGAGGTTGTCGGAACCACTGGGCACTGTGCCCAGCGCGACCTGCTGTTTCAGGCCGGCGACGCGGATCTCGAAGAATTCGTCGAGGTTGGTGCTGGAGATGCAGAGGAACTTGAGGCGTTCGAGGAGCGGGGTGCGGTCGTCGCGGGCCTGCTCCAGGACGCGTCGGTTGAACTGCAGCAGGCTCAGCTCCCGGTTGAGGTAGAGCTCGGGGCGGCTCAGGTCTTGTTGTTCGGTGGTGTCCATGGGGTGGCTGTTCTGTGGCGGCGTCCCGTTTGGGGTCGGCGTGGGGCCGGTGTGGTGGTGGATGTCGATCATCCATTATAACACCACGCCAATCGCGGCCTGGAGGCCGCTCCTACCATGGTGCCGCCGTGACCCGTGGGAGCGGCCTCCAGGCCGCGATCGGGGATGGCATCACCCGCCGTCGTCAGGTGGAACCTACGATGGCCACGAAACCCGCGAAACCCACGAAAATATCGATGGCCACGGAAAGACACGGAAGCTTCCCTGACCGGTGCGGGCTGTAGCTTCTAGAGAAGATTCTCTGCCGCCATGACGGCAATCACGGCGTGGACGCCGCTCCTGCGGGGCAAGGCGGAATCTCTTGTAGGAGCGGCCTCCAGGCTGTGATCCCGCAAAGGGGGCGGATCGCCCCACAAAACGAGGCCGAGGGTGCGTTTGTAACAATTCTGTCACATGCCATGTTTATCCTTGTCGGCCCATGAACAGCCCGCCTGACAAGTCCGGCTCGATCCTGGAGCGGATCCCCGAAGCCACTCGTCTGCGCCGCCGTCGTCTGCGTCGCCTCAAGGATGTGCTGGCCCGGCGCAGCGTGAGCCTCGGCGGGATGAGCGTGATCATCGCCATCACCCTGATCTTCTTCTATCTCCTCTACGTCGTGGTGCCCCTGCTGCGGCCCGCCACCGCCGAGCCGCTGGCCAGTTACCCGGTCCCGGGCAGCGAGCGCCCGACTCTGCTGCTGGCCATGGAAGAGCAGGCCGAGATCGGTGTGCGTTTCAGCGCCGACGGCGAGGTCGACTTCCTGCGCCTGGCCGACGGCCAGCTGCTCTCCAGCCAACGGCTGCCTCTGCCGCCCGGCGTGGCGGTGACCAGCTTCGCGGTCGCCGAGCCCTCGACCCGAACCCTGGCCTACGGCCTGGCGGACGGCCGTGCCCTGGTGGTCAGGCATGACTATCGGGTGACCTTCCCCAACGACCGGCGGCTGATCACCCCCGAGCTGCAGTATCCGCTGGGCGAGACCCCGCTGGTGGTCGACCCCCAGGGCCAGCCCCTGCAGCGGCTGGCCGTGCAGGTGGGCGAGGAGGGCACCACCCTGGTGGCGGTGACCGCCGACGGGCGCACCGTGCTCAGCAACCTGCGCCAGGAAGAGTCCTTCCTCGGCGAAGAGATGGAACTGGTGGAGGCGCACAGCGAGATCCCTGCCACCATCGGTCGGTCGGACTATCTGCTCCTGGATCCGGAACAGTCACAGCTCTATCTCGCCCGCCGCAGCGGGGAGCTGGCCCGTTTCGATCTCAGTGACAAGGAGGCGCCGCGGCTGCTCGAGCAGCTGCCGGTGGTCGAGGGCGGCGAGCAGCTGACCGCGCTGCGGCTGCTGGCAGGGGGGATCTCCCTGCTGGTCGGTACCTCCAGCGGTCGCATCGACCAGTGGTTCACGGTGCGCGATGCGCAGAACCAGGAGCGGCTGCAGCGCATCCGTTCCTTCGCCGGCAGCGGCGCCGCAGTGCTCAACCTCACGCCGGAATATGCGCGCAAGGGCTTTCTCGCCGGCGATGCCGAGGGCCGGGTCACCGCCTATCACACCACGGCCCACAACACCCTGTTCAGCGTGCCGCTGGCCAAGGGTGCGCTGCGTCAGCTGGCCATCGCTCCGCGCGCCGACGCCCTGCTGGCCGAGGACGGCACGGGGCGCCTGCAGCTGTGGCGGGTCGACAACGAGTACCCGGAGGTGTCCTGGTCGTCGCTGTGGGGCAAGGTGTGGTACGAGAGCTACCCGGAACCGGCCTATATCTGGCAGTCGTCATCGGCCAGTAACGACTTCGAGCCCAAGCTCAGCCTCACCCCGCTGGCCTTCGGCACCTTCAAGGCGGCCTTCTATGCCATGTTGATCGGCGCCCCGCTGGCCATTCTCGGCGCCATCTATACCGCCTACTTCATGGCTCCGCGGATGCGCAGCAAGGTCAAGCCGACCATCGAGATCATGGAGGCCCTGCCGACGGTGATCCTCGGTTTCCTGGCCGGTCTCTGGCTGGCGCCGCTGATCGAGAACTACCTGCCGGGTATCTTTGCCCTGTTGCTGGTCATGCCGCTGGGTGTGCTGCTGTTCGGTTTCCTCTGGAGCCGGTTGCCGGACCGGCTGCGCCACCGCATCCCTGCCGGCTGGGAAGCCCTGCCGATGATTCCGGTGGTCGCCCTGCTGGGCTGGGCCTCCTTTGCCCTCAGCCACCCGCTGGAACTGCTGCTGTTCGACGGCGACATGCGTATGTGGCTGAAGTCGATCGGCATCGATTTCGATCAGCGCAACTCCATCGTGGTCGGCCTGGCGATGGGCTTCGCCGTGATCCCGACCATCTTTTCCATCGCCGAGGATGCCATCTTCAACGTGCCCAAGCACCTGACCAGCGGTTCGCTGGCGCTGGGCGCCACGCCCTGGCAGACCCTGACCCGGGTGGTGATCCTCACCGCCAGCCCCGGCATCTTTTCGGCGATGATGATCGGCCTCGGCCGCGCGGTGGGGGAGACCATGATCGTGCTGATGGCCACCGGCAACACGCCGGTGATGGACATGAGCATCTTCCAGGGCATGCGCACCCTGTCGGCCAACATCGCCGTCGAGCTGCCGGAGGCCGAGGTGGCCAGCACCCACTTCCGGGTGCTGTTCCTGGCCGCCCTGGTGCTGTTCCTGTTCACCTTCCTGTTCAACACCCTGGCCGAGCTGGTGCGCCAGCGGCTGCGCGGCAAGTACGCCAGCCTCTAGCCCGGATAGTGCACCAAGGAGGTCCGTATGATTGGAGTACAGGCTGGTATACAAGGTCGGGAGGCTCGTAAATGGGCCCTCCTGGCGGGGTACAGGTTGTGCCTATTCGATTTCAGGACGCATCTGGCTGCGCATCCTGGTCGATCCCCCTTGAACCATAGCTACAGCTATGCTTCTGCGGGCGATCGGCCAAGCTGCTTTGCCAGCTCCGGCCTGAGAATCGAATCCTTGGCGCAATATCCGGGCTAGGAGTCTGTTCGAGTGAAGCATGAGATCGGCAAGTGGTTTGCGAGCGGTTCGCCCTGGATCTGGCTGAATGCGGCGGCGGTGGCGGCCAGCCTGATCATGGTCGTCGGCTTGCTCGGCCTGATCATGCTGCGCGGCATGGGTCATTTCTGGCCGGCCGATCTTCATGAGCTGCAGTACCGTGAGGCCGACGGCAGTCTGGTGCGGCTGATCGGCGAATTCAGCGAACGGGAGGAGGTCACCCGTGCTCATCTGGAGGCTGCCGGCGTGCAGCTGGCCGGTGATTCGGAGCTGGTCGAGCGGATCCTGATGAAGATCGGCAATCGGGACTTCACCGGTCTCGACTTCCGCTGGGTGCTGGTGCCGCGCATCGAATCCCGCAGGACGCCGCCGACGCTGATGGCCGTGGAGCGCCGCGAATGGGGCAATTTCTACGGCTATCTGAAGGAAGTGCGCGAGGCCGGCAAGCTGGTGGCCGAGGGCGAGGCCGCCTGGGAGGCGCTGAACGAGCGCTTGCAGGTGGTCCGTGCGCTGCACGAGCAGATCCGCCGCATCGAGAAGGACGACATCGGGGTCATCAACCATGGCCTGGAGCGGCTGCGACTGCGGGCCCGCAGGTATCAGCTGGACGGTGAGGACACCCCCCGGCACCGCCAGCAGATCGCCGCTGAACGGGCCCGCCTGGAACAGCGCTACCAGGTGCTGCAGGACAGGCTCAACGAGCTGTATCGGCAGATCGGACGGGACAGCTTCCGGGCCGAGATCATGACCGGCGAGCTGGTCGAGGTGCCGCTGGCCAAGGTGGTGCGGGTCTACCGGCCGAACGCCATGGGGCCGCTGGACAAGATCGGCCACTATATCGCCAAGCTGTGGGAATTCGTCAGCGACGAGCCGCGCGAGGCCAACACCGAGGGCGGCATCTTTCCGGCGATCTTCGGCACCGTGCTGATGGTGATGCTGATGTCGGTGTTCGTGACCCCGCTGGGGGTGATCGCCGCCGTCTATCTGCGTGAATACGCCAAGCAGGGGCCGCTGACCCGGCTGGTGCGTATCGCCGTCAACAACCTCGCCGGCGTGCCCTCCATCGTCTACGGTGTGTTCGGCCTTGGCTTCTTCGTCTATTTTCTCGGTGGCAACATCGACCAGCTGTTCTTCCCCGAGGCGCTGCCAGCGCCGACCTTCGGCACCCCCGGGCTGTTCTGGGCCTCGCTGACCCTGGCGCTGCTGACCCTGCCGGTAGTGATCGTCGCCACCGAGGAGGGACTGGCACGGATTCCGCGCTCGATCCGCGAGGGCAGCCTGGCGCTGGGCGCCACCAAGGCGGAGACCCTCTGGCGCACCGTGCTGCCGATGGCCAGCCCGGCGATGATGACCGGCCTGATCCTGGCCGTGGCGCGCGCCGCCGGCGAGGTGGCGCCGCTGATGCTGGTCGGCGTGGTCAAGCTGGCCCCCTCCCTGCCGCTGGACGGCAACTATCCCTTCCTGCACCTGGAACGCAAGTTCATGCACCTTGGCTTCCACATCTACGACGTCGGCTTCCAGAGCCCCAACGTCGAGGCGGCCCGGCCGCTGGTCTTCGCCACGGCCCTGCTGCTGGTACTGGTGATCCTGGTGCTCAATCTGGCGGCCATTGCCATCCGCAACCGCCTGCGTGAACAATACAAGGCATTCGACCAGGGTTGATGGCCGCAGCCGCGGCCGATGGTGACATCTTATGAATGACAAGCATGTGGCGACCCACGCACTGGATCCGGACATCCTCGCCGAAGGCGGCCTGAAGACCCTCAGCCTGGAAGAGGAGGATATCTGTATCGAGGTCAAGGGGCTGCGCCTCTTCTATGGCGAGAAACAGGCGCTGAAGGACATCAACATGCGCATCCCGCGACAGCGGGTCACGGCCTACATCGGTCCCAGTGGCTGTGGCAAGTCGACCCTGCTGCGCTGCTTCAACCGCATGAACGATCTGATCGACGGCTGCCGTATCGAGGGTCGGGTGGAGCTGGATGGGGAGAACATCTTCGACAAGCGTGTCGACGTGGCCGATCTGCGGCGCCGTGTGGGCATGGTGTTCCAGAAGCCAAACCCCTTCCCCAAGAGCATCTACGAGAACGTCGCCTACGGCCTGCGCCTGCAGGGCATCAACAAGCGACGGGTGCTGGACGAGGTGGTGGAGAAGTCGCTGCGCGGGGCGGCGCTGTGGGACGAGGTCAAGGATCGGCTGCACGAGAGCGCCATGGGCCTGTCCGGTGGCCAGCAGCAGCGACTGGTGATTGCCCGTGCCATCGCCATCGAGCCCGAGGTGCTGCTGCTCGACGAGCCGGCCTCGGCGCTGGATCCGATCTCGACGCTGAAGATCGAGGAGCTGATCTACGAACTGAAGGAGAAGTACACCATCGTCATCGTCACCCACAATATGCAGCAGGCGGCGCGCGTCTCGGACTATACTGCCTTCATGTATATCGGTGAGGTGATCGAGTTCGGGGACACCAACACCATCTTCACCAATCCGGCCGAGAAGATGACGGAAGACTACATCACCGGTCGCTACGGCTGAGCCGGCGCGGGCGGCACGAGGGACAACAGCAATGGACAACACCAGTATCGGGCAGCACATCTCCCGCCAGTACAACGAGGAGCTGGAGGACATCCGCAACCGGGTCATGGCCATGGGCGGCCTGGTCGAACAGCAGGTCAGCGACGCGGTCAAGGCGCTGGTCGAGGGCGACGAGCAGCTGGCCGAGGTGGTGGTCAACAACGACTACAAGGTCAACGCCCTGGAGGTGCAGATCGACGAGGAGTGCAACTATGTGCTGGCCCGCCGCCAGCCCGCGGCCAGCGATTTGCGCCTGGTGATGGCGGTGATCAAGACCATCACCGACCTGGAACGCATCGGCGACGAGGCGGAACGCATCGCCCGCATGGCCCAGCACATCGGCGACCGTCAGATCGCCGACCGCTTCCACGGCCGTATCGAACATCTCGGTGAGCTGGTGCGGCACATGCTGCACGGGGCCCTGGATGCCTTTGCCCGCATGGATGCCGAGCTGGCGGTGCGGGTGTGGCATGACGACCGCAAGGTGGACCGGGAATACGAGGGCGTGATGCGTCAACTGATCACCCTGATGATGGAGGACGCGCGCAGCATCCCCTGGGTGCTGGACGCCATCTGGGCGGCCCGCGCCCTGGAGCGGGTCGGCGACCGGGCCAGCAACATCTGCGAATACGTCATCTATCTGGTCAAGGGCAAGGATGTGCGTCACACCAGCCTGGCCGACCTGGAGACGGAGCTGCAGCAGCGGGACCGCGGCGAGGGCCGGCAGACGCCGGCCACCGGAGACTGAGCGGCGGCGGAGTCAGCGCCGCAGCCAGCGCCAGAGGTTGAGCAGCCCGGCCAGTGAGGCCGCGACATAGGTGAGGGCCGCGGCGCGCAGGATGCGCCGCGCCGCCGGCCGGTCGGCTGGCGGCAGGTAACGGCCCGCCTCCAGCAAGGGCAGGGCGCGGTTGAAGCTGGCGTCCAGCTCCACCGGCAGGGTGACCAGATGCACCAGGGCGGCGGAGCCGAGGCTGGCCAGCCCGGCCAGCAGCATCAGCGTCCCGGCCGCAGGGGTCTGGGCGAGCGCCGCCACCAGGGGCATGCCGATCAGCAGGGTGTTGCCGGCCAGCTGGGCGGCCTGGGCCAGTCCGATCAACCGCTGGCGGAGGCGCAACAGGGGATCACCCTGGGCGTCCTGCAGGGCGTGGCCGACCTCGTGGGCGGCGATCACCACGGCGGTCAGCGAACGGCCGTCGTGGTGCCCCGGGCTGAGTCGTACCGCCTTCTGCCGAGGGTCGTAGTGGTCGCCCTGCTCCGTGCGCTCGACAGCCACCCCTTCCAGTCCCAGCCGGTCGAGCAGATGGCGGGCGAATTCGCCGCCACTCCCCGGGAAATCCGGCCGCTCGCCGCCATGGCGGCGCAGCACGGCACGCACCCAGAGTTGGGGGCCGAACAGTAGCAACAGCAGCAACAGCAACAGCAGGAGGAACGGCATGAGGTCATTGTACGCTGCCGGACTTTGCATCGCCCGCAGAAAGGGGTTATCCCGCATATTGCACGAAGGCGGCCTTGAAAGCGTAATTTTTCCGGTATATATCAAGGCAGTGATTCCCTATGCGAGCAATTGTGCCCTGCTACAGTTTGTGCCTGTTCGAGTTCAGACCAAATCTGGCGTCGCATTTCGCCCGATCGCCCTTGAACCCTAGCTACGGCTATGCTTCGGCGGTCGATCGAACAAACTGCTTGGCCAGATTCGCCCTGAAACTCGAATCCTTCATGCAATATGCGGGTTATGACTGACTCATGAAATACTGTAGCGAATGTGCCGCACCGGTCAGCCTGCAGGTGCCGGCCGGCGATAGCCGGCCCAGGTATGTCTGCGACAGCTGTCGCACCATCCACTACCAGAATCCCAACATCGTCGCCGGCTGCATCGTCGAGGAGCAGGGGCGTATCCTGCTCTGCAGGCGGGCCATCGAGCCGCGTCATGGCCTGTGGACGCTGCCCGCCGGGTTCATGGAGAACGGCGAGACCAGCAGCCAGGCGGCGGAGCGCGAGACACGCGAGGAGGCCAATGCCCGGGTCCGGGTGGAGGATCTGTACACGCTCTTCGACCTGCCGCACATCAACCAGGTGTACATGCTGTTCCGGGCCCGCTTCGAGGTGAGCGGCTTCTCGGCCGGCAGCGAGAGCCTGGAGGTCGGCCTGTTCGCCGAGGAGGAGATCCCCTGGGACAGCCTGGCCTTCCCGGTGGTGAAGGCGACCCTGCGGCTGTACTTCGCCGACCGCGCGGCAGGCGCCTTCCGCCTCCGCCTGGGCGAGATCCAGCGCCGGGCGGGCGAGCCCCCCGCCTACCGGATGCGGCTGCTGGAAGGCGGGAGCGGGCCTCAGTCGGCGGGGCCGCTGGGCTGGCGGCCGATCGAATAGTAGCGGAAGCCGAGCTCGGCGAGTCGCGCGGGGTCGTAGAGATTGCGTCCGTCGAAGATCAGCGGAGCGCCCAGGGTCTGGCGCAGCTGTTCGAAATCCGGGCTGCGGAACTCGGTCCACTCGGTGATGACCACCAGGGCATCGGCGCCCTCCAGGGCCTGGTTGGCGGACTCGCAGAGCACCAGGTCATCGCGCTCCCCGTACAGACGGCGGCATTCCTCGGCGGCCACCGGGTCATAGGCGCGCACCCGGGCACCGGCTGCCCACAGGGCCTCCATCAGCACCCGGCTGGAGGCCTCGCGCATGTCGTCCGTGTTGGGCTTGAAGGCCAGACCCCAGAGGGCGAAGCTGCGCCCCTCCAGCTGCCCGTCGAAATGGTGGCGGATCTTCTCGAACAGCACCCGCTTCTGGCGCTCGTTGACCTGTTCGACCGCGCTCAGCAGTTCCGCCTGGTAGCCGATCTCGCCGGCAGTGCGCTCCAGCGCCTTGACGTCCTTGGGAAAACAGGAGCCGCCATAGCCGGCGCCGGGGTAGATGAACTGGTAGCCGATGCGCGGGTCGGAGCCGATGCCGAGGCGCACGTTCTCGATGTCGGCGCCGAGCCGCTCGGCCAGGTTGGACAGCTCGTTCATGAAGCTGATCTTGGTGGCCAGCATGGCGTTGGCCGCGTACTTGGTCAGCTCCGCGGAGCGGATGTCCATGGCCAGCAGCCGGTCGTGATTGCGGTTGAAGGGGGCGTAGAGGGCGCGCAGCAGCTCGGTGGTGCGGGGGTTGTCGGTGCCGATGATGATCCGGTCGGGGCGCATGAAGTCGTCGATGGCCGCGCCCTCCTTGAGGAATTCCGGGTTGGACACCACGTCGAACTCGCAGGCCGTGCCGCGCGCCGCCAGGCTCTGGGCGACCTGGCTGCGGACCCGGTCGGCCGTGCCCACGGGCACCGTCGACTTGTTGACGATGACCCGGTAATCGTCCATGTGCTCGCCGATGCTGCGGGCCACGGCCAGCACGTGCTGCAGGTCGGCGGAGCCGTCCTCGTCCGGGGGAGTGCCGACGGCGATGAACTGGAACAGGCCGTGGGCCACGCCCTCGGCCGGATCGAGGGTGAAGGCCAGGCGGCCGGCCCGGGCATTGTCGGTGACCAGGCGGTCGAGCCCCGGCTCATAGATCGGTACCTCGCCGCGCTTGAGCATCTCGATCTTGCGCGGATCGACGTCGACGCACAGCACCTCGTTGCCGACCTCGGCGAGGCAGGCGCCGGTGACCAGACCGACGTAGCCGGAACCGTAGATGGTGACCTTCATCGCTGTGTTCTCCTCAAAAAAGCGGCGGCAGCGCGGTGCTGCCGTGTGTCCCCGAAAAAGTCCTTTGCAATCCGCTGCTAAGCCGCGCCCGGCGTGGCGGTCGGCATGCCGGGGCCGGTCAGGGAACGCGCGCATGCTAGCAGACCCGCGGTTCCCGGTCACGGCGCCGGCCGGGGTTGCGGCAAAAAGCCTTGCGGGAGTTGACAGTGGCCGGGTCCTCACCCAAAATACGCTGCTTCGCTCGGCCGGCATTCCTTCGGGGAGTGCGGTCAGGGGCGACGAGGAGGGGTTCCCGAGTGGCCAAAGGGGGCAGACTGTAAATCTGCTGGCTCCGCCTTCGGAGGTTCGAATCCTCCCCCCTCCACCAAAGTTGGAACGGGACCGCGTTGTCAGTGACGGTACCCAGGGGCCTCCGCTCTGAATCAGGGGGGGAGGGTTCGAACCGATCAGAGGTTCGACAAAACCGCGGGAGCGGTTTTGAACGTCGCGCAAGGCGCGACGGCCCGGAGGGCGGAGGGGCGTAAGGCCCGGAGTCATCCTCCCCCCTCCACCAAAGTTGGAACGGGACCGCGTTGTCAGTGACGGTACCCAGGGGCCTCCGCTCTGAATCAGGGGGGAGGGTTCGAGCCGATCAGAGGTTCGACAAAACCGCGGGAGCGGTTTTGAACGTCGCGCAGGGCGCGACGGCCCGGAGGGCGGAGGGGCGTAAGGCCCGGAGTCATCCTCCCCCCTCCACCAAAGTTGGAACGGGACCGCGTTGTCAGTGACGGTACCCAGGGGCCTCCGCTCTGAATCAGGGGGGAGGGTTCGAGCCGATCAGAGGTTCGACAAAACCGCGGGAGCGGTTTTGAACGTCGCGCAGGGCGCGGTGCCGACTATAGATTAAGGTGGCGGACGGCGCGGATGCCGCGGTCCGCCGGCTCGATACGAGATTCGGCGTTGGCCGATGGCGGCGGGCGGCCGGCGACAGGCTCCGGTGACGGAGGGGCCGGGCGGAATGGCGGTGTTTTCGGCGGGTGTAGTTCAATGGTAGAACTTCAGCCTTCCAAGCTGAATACGTGGGTTCGATTCCCATCACCCGCTCCAAATTTACGAGCCGAACGGTTTTGCTGGCCCATATAGCTCAGTCGGTAGAGCACTTCCTTGGTAAGGAAGAGGTCACCGGTTCAAATCCGGTTATGGGCTCCATATGCGAGGCAGGCGTCCCCGGGTTGGAAGGGGCGCCTGTCTTTGATTATTGGTGGTAGCGCTCAACAGCATTGTCGATGAAAACCTGACTGGGGAGAACATCCATGTCCAAGGAAAAATTTGAACGAACGAAGCCGCATGTAAACGTGGGGACCATTGGTCACGTGGACCATGGCAAGACGACGCTGACGGCGGCGCTGACGAAGGTGGCGGCGGAGAAGCAGGGCGGTGAGTTCAAGGCGTACGACCAGATCGACAATGCGCCGGAGGAGCGTGCGCGCGGTATCACGATCGCGACGGCGCACGTGGAGTACGAGACGGAGAACCGTCACTACGCGCACGTGGACTGCCCCGGGCACGCGGACTATGTGAAGAACATGATCACGGGTGCGGCGCAGATGGACGGTGCGATCCTGGTGGTGAGCGCGGCGGACGGTCCGATGCCGCAGACCCGTGAGCACATTCTGCTGGCGCGTCAGGTGGGTGTGCCGTACATCGTGGTGTACATGAACAAGGCCGACCAGGTGGACGACGAGGAGCTGCTGGAGCTGGTGGAGATGGAAGTCCGCGATCTGCTGAGCTCGTACGAGTTTCCTGGTGACGACATTCCGGTGGTGATTGGTTCGGCGCTGAAGGCGCTGGAAGGCGACACCTCGGAGATTGGTGTGCCGTCGATCGAGAAGCTGCTGGATGCGATGGACGAGTACATTCCGGTGCCGGAGCGTCCGGTGGACCAGCCGTTCCTGATGCCGATCGAGGACGTGTTCTCGATTTCGGGTCGAGGCACGGTGGTGACGGGTCGCATCGAGCGTGGCAAGGTGCACGTGGGCGACGAAGTGGAGATCGTGGGTATCCGCGAGACGAGCAAGACCACGGTGACGGGTGTGGAGATGTTCCGCAAGCTGCTGGACGAAGGCGAGGCGGGCGACAACGTGGGCGTGCTGCTGCGCGGTACCAAGCGTGACGAGGTGGAGCGCGGCCAGGTGCTGTGCCAGCCGGGCTCGATCACGCCGCACACCAAGTTCGAGGCCGAGGTGTATGTGCTGTCGAAGGACGAGGGTGGCCGTCATACGCCGTTCTTCAATGGCTATCGTCCGCAGTTTTACTTCCGGACGACGGACGTGACGGGCGCCTGCGATCTGCCGGAAGGCGTGGAGATGGTGATGCCGGGCGACAACGTGAAGATGACGGTGACGCTGATTGCGCCGATTGCGATGGAAGAAGGACTGCGTTTCGCGATCCGCGAGGGTGGCCGCACCGTCGGCGCCGGCGTGGTCTCCAAGATCATCGAGTAAGCAGGTGTTACGCGGGGGCAGGGCAGCCTGCCCCCTTGTTTTAGGCCAGTAGCTCAATTGGCAGAGCGGCGGTCTCCAAAACCGCAGGTTGGGGGTTCGATTCCCTCCTGGCCTGCCATTATTTCGCGGCTGGCGGGCAAGGCTCCGCTGTCGGCGGCAGGATTGCATGAACGCAAAGGCTGAAACCCAGGGTTCCAGACTCGACTCCGTGAAGTTGACGCTGGCGATCGCGCTGTTGCTCGGTGCGGTCGGGGCCTTCTATTACTTCGCCGAGGCGTCGTTGCTGCTGCGAGTGCTGGGTCTGCTGGCCACCGCCGGTGTGGCCCTGGCGATCATGGCGCAGACCGCCGTCGGCAGGCGGCTGCTGGGGTATCTGGTCGAGACCCGGACCGAGGTCCGCAAGGTCGTCTGGCCGACGCGGCAGGAGACCATTCAGACCACGCTGATCGTGTTCGCGATGGTCATCGTGATGGGTATCCTGCTCTGGTTATTGGACATGTTTTTGCTCTGGGCGGTCCGCTTGCTGACCGGTCAGGCGGGCTGAGGGAAGATGGCGAAACGCTGGTATGTTGTTCACGCCTACTCGGGCTTCGAGAATCAGGTCAAGCGCTCCCTGGAGGAGCGTATTGCGCGTGCCGGACTTGAAGACAAGTTCGGTGAGATCCTGGTGCCCACCGAAGAGGTGGTGGAGATGCGCGAGGGACAGAAGCGCAAGAGCGAGCGCAAGTTCTTCCCCGGCTACGTGCTGGTGCAGATGGAGATGGACGACGAGACCTGGCACCTGGTCAAGGATGTGCCCAAGGTGATGGGTTTCATCGGTGGCACCAGCGACAAGCCGGCGCCGATCTCCGACAAGGAGGCCGAGCAGATCCTGCAGCGCATCCAGGAGGGCGTGGAGAAGCCGCGGCCCAAGGTGCTGTTCGAGGTCGGCGAGGTGGTGCGCGTCACCGACGGCCCATTCAACGATTTCAACGGCGTGGTGGAAGAGGTCAACTACGAGAAGAACCGCCTGCGGGTCGCGGTGCTGATCTTTGGCCGTTCCACACCGGTCGAGCTGGAGTTCAGTCAGGTCGAAAAGGCCTGAGGATTTGATAGCAGCGGGGGCGGCCGGTGCCGTTCCCCCTCGTAGCGGGGAGCCGCAAGGCGTTCGTACCCAACTGGAGTAAGTCATGGCAAAGAAAGTCGAAGCGTACATCAAGCTGCAGGTGCCGGCGCAGGAGGCCAATCCGAGTCCGCCGGTCGGTCCGGCGTTGGGCCAGCACGGCGTGAACATCATGGAGTTCTGCAAGGCATTCAACGCCCAGACGCAGAACCTCGAGAAGGGTATGCCGGTGCCGGTGGTGATCACGGTCTACAACGACCGCAGTTTCACCTTCATCATGAAGACCCCGCCGGCCTCCATTCTGTTGAAGAAGGCGGCAGGCATCGCCAAGGGCAGCGGCGAACCGAACACCAAGAAGGTGGGTACGGTAACCCGCGCGCAGATGGAAGAGATCGCCAAGACCAAGGAACCCGACCTCACGGCTGCTGACATGGATGCCGCGGTACGTACCATCGCCGGTACCGCACGTAGCATGGGTCTGGACGTAGAGGGGGTCTGAAGTCATGGCAAAGCTGAGCAAACGCATGAAAGCCATTCGTGAGAAGATCGAGCCGGGCAAGCTGTATCCGGCCGACGAGGCCTTCAGTCTGCTGAAGGAGTTGCCGGGGGCCAAGTTCAAGGAATCCGTCGACGTGGCAGTGAATCTTGGCGTCGATCCGCGCAAGTCCGACCAGGTGGTGCGGGGTTCAACGGTGCTGCCCAACGGCACCGGCAAGGAGGTGCGGGTGGCGGTCTTCGCCCAGGGTGCCAACGCCGAGGCCGCCAAGGAGGCCGGGGCCGATATCGTCGGCTTCGAGGACCTGGCGGAGAGCATCAAGGGCGGCAATCTGGACTTCGACGTGGTGATCGCCACCCCGGACGCCATGCGCGTGGTCGGCCAGCTCGGTCAGATCCTCGGCCCGCGCGGCCTGATGCCGAACCCCAAGGTCGGCACCGTCACCCCGGACGTGACCGCGGCGGTGAAGAACGCCAAGGCCGGTCAGGTGCGCTACCGGACCGACAAGGCCGGCATCATCCACTGCTCGATCGGCAAGGTGGATTTCGACAATGGCGCCCTGAAGGAGAACCTGGAGGCGCTGTTGGCCGACCTGAACAAGGCCAAGCCGGCAGCTGCCAAGGGCGTGTATATGAAGAAGGTGACCGTCTCCACCACCATGGGGCCGGGCATCCAGGTCGATCAGGCCTCGCTGGGCTGATCGACGACAGACTTTGTGGCGCCGTGGCGGAGTGCTCCGCCCGGTGGCCGTCAAAGACCGCAGGTGCCGGGGATGTGAATTCGCGGCTTAATGGGCAACCGGCCTGCGCAGACGGTGTTGCCAAGACGGACATGTCCGTGGCCACCGTATGGGGGGACCGTCACACCGGCGGTTCCGTGTACTCAGGAAGCTGGAGGTAATTGATGGCGCTGACTCTCGAAGAGAAGAAGTCCGTCGTTGCCGAGGTGGCGGAAGTCGCATCGAGCGCACTATCCGCTGTGGCCGCGGAATACCGCGGACTGACCGTGGACGAGCTGACCGAACTGCGCAAGAAGGCGCGGGATGGTGGTGTCTATCTGCGTGTCATCAAAAACACTTTGGCCCGACGTGCCGTTCAGGGTACCGAGTTCGAGTGCATTTCCGAGAGTCTGGTGGGGCCGCTGTTGCTGGCGTTCTCGCAGGAAGACCCCGGTTGTGCCGCTCGAGTGATCAAGGACTTCGCCAAGGAGCACGACCTGCTCCAGGTTCGTTTCGTGGCGGTGGGCGGTGAGCTGCTGCCGGCCAACGACATCGAACGACTGGCGAGTCTGCCGACCCGGGATCAGGCCCTGTCCATGCTGATGGCCGTGATGAAGGCTCCGGTGGAGAAGCTGGCCCGCACCCTCAACGAGGTGCCTGGCAAGCTGGTCCGTACCGTGGCTGCCATCCGCGATCAGAAGGAAAGCGCGGCGTAACTGGTTTGAAATCAAGCGACCCGGCGAGACTGGTCCGCGGGTCAGGAACACAGGAGTTAAATCAACATGTCTGTCTCTAAAGAAGATATTCTGGAAACCATCGCCAATATGAGCGTGATGGATGTCGTCGAGCTGATCGAGGCCATGGAAGAGAAGTTCGGTGTGTCCGCCGCGGCTGCCGTCGCCGCCGTTCCGGCTGCCGCCGGTGGTGAGGCTGGTGCCGCTGCCGAAGAGAAGACCGAGTTCGATGTGGTCATGAGCAGTTTCGGTTCCAACAAGGTTGCTGCCATCAAGGCTGTTCGCGCCATCACCGGCCTGGGCCTGAAGGAAGCAAAGGAAATGGTCGAGGGCGCTCCGGTCACCGTCAAGGAAGGGGTGAGCAAGGACGAGGCCGAAGAGATCAAGAAGCAGCTCGAAGAGGCTGGTGCCAGCGTCGAGGTGAAGTAAGATCGCAGCGGCGTTCGCAGTGCCCGCGGGGTCGTCTCACGGCCCCGCGGTTTCGGCGAAGTGATCGGCTGGCGGCGAGTTTTCGCTGCCGGCCTTTTCCCGTTTCTGGCGGTCGGCCATCGAGCCGCCGGGTGCGCAGTACGTGAAATCGATGGATATCAGATTTTCAGGCCGGGTGACACAGGCGCGGCCGCCAACTTTGAGTGAGGAACACCGATGGGCTACAGCTTTACCGAGAAAAAACGCATTCGCAAGGATTTCGGCAAGCGTCCCAGTATCCTGAAGGTCCCGTACCTGCTGGCGACCCAGATCGAGTCATACCGGGATTTCCTGCAGACCGACAGGCAGCCGGGTCATCGCGGTGACAAGGGGCTGCATGCCGCATTCTCCTCGGTGTTCCCGATCGAGAGCTATTCCGGCAACGCACGGCTGGAATACGTCAGCTATCGCCTGGGTGAGCCGACCTTCGACGTCAAGGAGTGTCAGCTGCGGGGCATGACCTATGCGGCACCGCTGCGTGCCCTGGTCCGTCTGGTGATCTACGACAAGGATTCCGACAGCAGCTCGCCGACCATCAAGGACATCAAGGAGCAGGAGGTCTACATGGGCGAACTGCCCCTGATGACCGACACCGGCACCTTCGTCATCAACGGCACCGAGCGGGTCATCGTCTCCCAGCTGCACCGTTCGCCCGGCGTGTTCTTCGATCACGACAAGGGCAAGACCCATTCATCCGGCAAGGTGCTGTATTCCGCGCGGGTGATTCCCTACCGCGGCTCCTGGCTGGACTTCGAGTTCGACCCCAAGGACAACGTCTTCGTGCGCATCGACCGTCGCCGCAAGCTGCCGGCGACCATCCTGCTGCGCGCCCTGGGCTACGAGGTCGAGGAAATCCTCGACATGTTCTTCGAGACCAACAGCTTCCACCTGGACAAGGACGGGGTGACCCTGGACCTGGTGCCCGAGCGGCTGCGCGGCGAGACCGCGACCTTCCCGATCAAGGTGGGTGACAAGGTCATCGTCGAGGAAGGACGGCGCATCACTGCGCGCCACATCCGCGAGCTGGACAAGGCCGGGGTCAAGACCCTCGAGGTGCCGGAGGACTATCTGCTCGGCAAGGTGCTGGCGAAGAACATCATCGATACCGAAACCGGGGAACTGATCGCCAACGCCAACGATGAGCTCACCGAGGAGCTGATCGCCAAGCTGCGCGAGGCGGGGATCAGGGATATCGAGACCCTGTTCACCAACGATCTGGACCGTGGTCCCTACGTCTCCCAGACCCTGCGTATCGATCCGGCCACCAATGCCCTGGAGGCACAGGTCGAGATCTACCGCATGATGCGCCCGGGCGAGCCGCCGACCAAGGAGGCCGCACAGAACCTGTTCAAGAACCTGTTCTTCACCGAGGACCGCTACGATCTGTCTGCCGTCGGCCGCATGAAGTTCAATCGCCGGGTCGGCCGGGACACGGTCAGGGGGCCGGGCATCCTGATCGACGACAAGTACATCGAGCAGGACCTGATCAGCCGTTTCAAGCTGCAGGACGACAGCGACACCCTGCGGGTCGCCGAGCTGGAAGCGCCGGTCCGCCAGTTGCTCGAGCTGGTCGGCCGTGACGCCGACGAGAGCATCGGCTGGGGCGATTTGAAGGCGGTGCTGCGTGACTGGGGTTCCGACATCGTTGCCGTGTTGCGCACACTGATCGACATTCGCAACGGTATCGGTGTGGTCGATGACATCGATCACCTCGGTAACCGTCGCATCCGCTGTGTCGGCGAGATGGCGGAGAACGTGTTCCGCATCGGCCTGGTGCGTGTCGAGCGGGCCGTCAAGGAGCGCCTGACCCTGGCCGAGAGCGAGGGCCTGATGCCGCAGGAGCTGATCAACGCCAAGCCGGTCGCAGCGGCGATCAAGGAGTTCTTCGGCTCCAGCCAGCTCTCCCAGTTCATGGACCAGAACAATCCCTTGTCCGAGGTGACCCACAAGCGGCGCGTCTCGGCGCTTGGCCCCGGCGGCCTGACCCGCGAGCGGGCCGGCTTCGAGGTGCGCGATGTGCATCCCACCCACTACGGCCGGCTGTGCCCGATCGAGACCCCGGAAGGTCCGAACATCGGCCTGATCAACTCGCTGGCGGTCTATGCCCGGACCAACGAGTACGGCTTCCTGGAGACCCCCTACCGCAAGGTGGAGGACGGCCGTGTCACCGACCAGATCGAGTATCTGTCGGCGATCGAGGAGGGCGAGTACATGATCGCCCAGGCCAATGCGGCGCTGGACGACAAGGGCAACCTGGTCGAGGATCTGGTCTCCTGCCGGCACCAGAACGAGTTCACCATGACCACCCCGGACAAGGTGGACTACATGGACGTGTCGCCGAAACAGATCGTCTCGGTGGCTGCCTCGCTGATCCCCTTCCTGGAGCACGACGACGCCAACCGCGCGCTGATGGGTTCCAACATGCAGCGCCAGGCGGTACCGACGCTGCGCGCCGAGAAGCCGCTGGTGGGCACCGGCATGGAGCGGGCGGTGGCCGTCGACTCCGGCGTGACCGTGGTGGCCAGGCGTGGCGGGGTGGTCGACTCGGTCGACGCCGGCCGCATCGTGGTGCGGGTCAATGACGAGGAGACCATCCCCGGCGAACCCGGTGTCGATATCTACAACCTGATCAAGTACACCCGCTCCAACCAGAACACCTGCATCAACCAGCGGCCGCTGGTCGGGCCGGGTGACGTGATCGCCAAGGGTGACGTGCTGGCCGATGGTCCTTCCACCGACATGGGCGAGCTGGCCCTGGGCCAGAACATGCTGGTCGCCTTCATGCCCTGGAACGGCTACAACTTCGAGGACTCGATCCTCATCTCCGAGCGGGTGGTGCAGGAAGACCGCTTCACCACCATCCACATCGAGGAGCTGACCTGCGTCGCGCGCGATACCAAGCTGGGCTCGGAGGAGATCTCCGGTGACATCCCCAACGTCGGTGAGGGCGCCCTGGCCAAGCTCGACGAGTCCGGCATCGTCTATATCGGTGCCGAGGTCAAGCCGGGCGACATCCTGGTCGGCAAGGTGACGCCCAAGGGCGAGACCCAGCTCACCCCGGAGGAGAAGCTGCTGCGTGCCATCTTCGGCGAGAAGGCCTCGGACGTGAAGGACACCTCGCTGCGCGTGCCTTCCGGCATGGACGGTACCGTGATCGACGTGCAGGTCTTCACCCGCGACGGCGTGGAGAAGGACAAGCGTGCGCTGGAGATCGAAGAGGAACAGCTGGCCGGTGTGAAGAAGGACCTGGCCGACCAGATGCGGATCATGGAGGAGGACGTCTATCGTCGTGTCGAACAACTGCTCACCGGCAAGACTGCCGAGGGCGGGCCCAACAAGCTGAAGAGCGGGGCCAAGATCACCAAGAGCTATCTGGAAGCTGTGGATCGCAGCAAGTGGTTCGAGATCCGCCTCAAGAACGAGGAGGCCAACCAGCAGCTGGAGAAGGCTGCCGAGCAGCTCAAGGCGATCCGCGCCGACTTCGACAAGCGTCTCGAAGAGAAGCGCATGAAGATCACCGCCGGCGACGACCTGGCGCCGGGCGTGCTGAAGATGGTCAAGGTCTACCTGGCCGTCAAGCGGCGGGTGCAGCCGGGCGACAAGATGGCCGGCCGCCACGGCAACAAGGGCGTGATTTCCATGATCGTGCCGGTGGAAGACATGCCCTATACCGCTGACGGCACCCCCGCCGACGTGGTGCTCAATCCGCTGGGCGTGCCTTCGCGCATGAACGTCGGCCAGGTGTTGGAGACCCACCTCGGCTGGGCTGCCAAGGGTGTCGGCATCAAGATCGGCAAGATGCTCGAGGCGAAGGCCAAGGTCGCCGAGCTGCGCGACTACCTGGAGAAGGTCTACAACACCAGCGGCAGGAAGGAGGATCTCGACTCCCTCAGCGACGAGGAGATCATCGAGCTGGCGTCCAACCTGAAAGCGGGTGTGCCGATGGCGACGCCGGTATTCGACGGTGCGCACGAAAGCGAGATCAAGGCCATGCTCAAGCTGGCCGATCTGCCCGAGTCCGGCCAGACCATCCTCTACGATGGGCGCACCGGCGATCCCTTCGATCGCCCGGTGACGGTCGGCTACATGTACATGCTGAAGCTGAACCATCTGGTCGACGACAAGATGCACGCCCGTTCCACCGGCCCCTACAGCCTGGTGACCCAGCAGCCGCTGGGTGGCAAGGCGCAGTTCGGTGGTCAGCGCTTCGGTGAGATGGAGGTCTGGGCGCTGGAGGCCTATGGTGCCGCCTACACCCTGCAGGAAATGCTGACCGTGAAATCCGATGACGTGACCGGCCGCACCAAGATGTACAAGAGCATCGTCGACGGCGACCATCACATGGAGGCCGGCATGCCGGAGTCCTTCAATGTGCTGGTCAAGGAGATCCGCTCGCTGGGCATCAATCTGGAACTGGAGCAGGACTGAATACTGAGCTATCCGCCGCGCAAGCCATGACCCGCAAGGCGGGATTGCGCAACGGCAGACAGCCAACACGGGAGATACGATGAAAGACTTACTCAATCTTGTGAAGCCGCAACAGGGTCACCTGGAAGACTTCGACGCCATCCGCATCGGCCTGGCTTCCCCGGACATGATCCGCTCCTGGTCCTACGGTGAGGTGAAGAAGCCCGAGACGATCAACTACCGGACCTTCAAGCCGGAGCGCGACGGCCTGTTCTGCGCCAAGATCTTCGGCCCGGTCAAGGACTACGAATGCCTGTGCGGAAAGTACAAGCGGCTCAAGCACCGTGGCGTGGTCTGCGAAAAGTGCGGCGTCGAGGTGACCCTGGCCAAGGTGCGCCGCGAGCGCATGGGCCACATCGAGCTGGCCAGCCCGGTGGCGCATATCTGGTTCCTCAAGTCGCTGCCCTCGCGCATCGGCCTGCTGCTGGACATGACCCTGCGCGACATCGAGCGGGTACTCTACTTCGAGGCCTTCGTGGTCATCGATCCGGGCATGACCACCCTGGAGCGTGGCCAGCTGCTGTCGGACGAGGCCTATCTCGACGCCATCGAGGAGAACGGTGACGAGTTCGATGCGCGCATGGGCGCCGAGGCGGTGTTCGAGCTGCTGAGCAGTATCGACCTCAAGGCCGAGGCCATCAAGCTGCGGGAGGAGATCGCTTCCACCAATTCCGAGACCAAGCTGAAGCGTCTCGCCAAGCGCCTCAAGCTGGTCGAGTCCTTCCTCGAGTCCGGTAACAAGCCGGAGTGGATGGTGATGACCGTGCTGCCGGTGCTGCCGCCGGAGCTGCGCCCGCTGGTGCCGCTGGACGGTGGCCGCTTCGCGACCTCCGATCTGAACGACCTGTACCGCCGGGTGATCAACCGCAACAACCGCCTCAAGCGGCTGCTGGAGCTGAACGCCCCGGACATCATCGTGCGCAACGAGAAGCGCATGCTGCAGGAATCTGTCGATGCGCTGCTCGACAACGGCCGCCGCGGCCGGGCCATCACCGGTACCAACAAGCGGCCGCTGAAGTCGCTGGCCGACATGATCAAGGGCAAGCAGGGGCGTTTCCGCCAGAACCTGCTCGGCAAGCGCGTCGACTACTCCGGCCGTTCGGTGATCGTGGTCGGTCCGACCCTCAAGCTGCACCAGTGCGGCCTGCCCAAGCGCATGGCCCTGGAACTGTTCAAGCCCTTCATCTTCAGCAAGCTGCAGTTCCGCGGTCTGGCCACCACCATCAAGGCGGCCAAGAAGCTGGTGGAACGCGAGGGGGCCGAGGTCTGGGACATCCTCGAAGAGGTGATCCGCGAGCATCCGGTGATGCTGAACCGTGCCCCGACCCTGCATCGCCTGGGCATCCAGGCCTTCGAACCGGTGCTGATCGAGGGCAAAGCCATCCAGCTGCACCCGCTGGTCTGCGCGGCCTTCAATGCCGACTTCGACGGCGACCAGATGGCCGTGCACGTGCCGCTGTCGCTGGAGGCGCAGTTGGAGGCGCGGGCGTTGATGATGTCCACCAACAACATCCTCTCCCCGTCCAACGGCGAGCCGATCATCGTGCCCTCGCAGGACGTGGTACTGGGCCTGTATTACATGACCCGCGAGCGGATCAACGCCAAGGGTGAGGGCATGGTGTTCGCCGACGTCAAGGAGCTGCACCGTGCCTATGACAACCGCGAGGTGGAGCTGCAGAGCCGGATCAAGCTGCGTCTGGACGAGCGGCTGTTCGACGACGACGGCGGCGTGCAGACCACCCGCCGCCTGGTCGAGACCACCGTCGGCCGCGCCCTGCTGTACGAGATCGTGCCCAGCGGCCTGCCCTTCGAGTTGGTCGACCGCGACATGACCAAGCGTGCCATCTCCCAGCTGATCAACGCCTGTTACCGCCGGGTGGGTCTGAAGGAGACGGTGATCTTCGCCGACCAGTTGATGTACACCGGCTTCTCCTATGCGACCCGTGCCTCGGTCTCCTTCTGTGCCGACGACATGGCCATCCCCGAGGAGAAGGCTGCCATCCTGGCCCGTGCCGAGGAGGAGGTGAAGGAGATCGAGCACCAGTACACCTCGGGTCTGGTGACCAACGGCGAGCGCTACAACAAGGTGGTGGATATCTGGTCGCGCACCAACGACCAGGTCGCCAAGGCGATGATGGACAAGCTCGGCAAGGAGGTGGTGGTCGATGCCGAGGGCAACGAGGTTGTACAGCCCTCCTTCAACTCCATCTTCATGATGGCCGATTCCGGCGCCCGTGGTTCTGCCGCGCAGATCCGCCAGCTGGCCGGAATGCGCGGCCTGATGGCCAAGCCGGACGGCTCGATCATCGAGACCCCGATCACCGCCAACTTCCGCGAGGGGCTGGACGTCCTGCAGTACTTCATCTCCACGCACGGCGCGCGCAAGGGCCTGGCCGACACCGCGCTGAAGACGGCCAACTCCGGTTATCTGACCCGGCGGCTGGTCGACGTGGCGCAGGATCTGGTGGTCACCGAAGTCGACTGTGGTACCGACAACGGCGTGCTGATGACGCCGATCGTCGAGGGTGGCGACGTCGTGGAGTCACTGGCCGAGCGCGTCCTCGGCCGGGTGGTGGCCGAGGACACCTATGTCCCGGGCAGCGACGAACTCGCCGTGCCGGCCGGCACCCTGCTCGACGAGGCCTGGGTGGAACGCCTGGAGTCGCTGAGCGTGGACGAGATCCGCGTCCGCTCGGCGATTACCTGCGAGACCCGCTACGGCATCTGTGCCCAGTGTTACGGCCGTGACCTGGCTCGTGGCCACCGGGTCAACGCCGGCGAGGCGGTCGGCGTCATCGCCGCCCAGTCGATCGGTGAGCCCGGCACCCAGCTGACCATGCGTACCTTCCATATCGGTGGTGCCGCGAGCCGCGCGGCCACGGTCAACAGCGTGCAGGTCAAGTCCAAGGGCACGGTGCGCCTGCACAACATCAAGACCGTCACCAACAAGGAAGGCAACCTGGTGGCCGTGTCGCGTTCCGGTGAGATCGGCGTGCTGGATACCAATGGCCGCGAGCGTGAGCGCTACAAGCTGCCCTATGGCGCGGTGCTGACGGTCAGCGACGGCGATCCGGTCGAGGCCGGGCAGGTCGTCGCCACCTGGGATCCGCACACCCACCCGATCGTCACCGAGGTGGCGGGCCGGGTGAAGTTCAGCGACTTCGTCGAGGGTGTGTCGGTCAACAAGCAGACCGACGAGATCACTGGCCTGACCAGCCTGGTGATCACCGATCCCAAGCAGCGGGGTACCGCCGGCAAGGATCTGCGGCCGATGGTCAAGCTGGTCGACGAGAACGGTGATGAACTGATGATCGCCGGTACCGAGATGCCGGCCCACTACTTCCTGCCGGCCGGCGCCATCGTCGCCCTGGAGGACGGGGCCACGGTGGAGGTTGGCGACGTGGTGGCGCGCATCCCCCAGGAATCGTCCAAGACCCGCGACATCACCGGTGGTCTGCCGCGCGTGGCCGACCTGTTCGAGGCGCGCAAGCCGAAGGAGCCGGCGATTCTCGCCGAGGTCAGCGGCACCGTGACCTTCGGCAAGGAGACCAAGGGCAAGCAGCGGCTGATCATCACCGATGCAGACGGCGAGCAGCACGAGAGCCTGATCCCCAAGTACCGGCACGTCAACGTCTTCGAGGGCGAGCACGTTGAGCGCGGCGAGACCATCGTCGATGGCGAGCCGAACCCGCAGGATATCCTGCGTCTGCTCGGGGTGACCGAGATGTCCAACTATCTGGTCAAGGAGATCCAGGACGTCTATCGGCTGCAGGGCGTGAAGATCAACGACAAGCACATCGAGGTGATCATTCGCCAGATGCTGCGCAAGGTCGAGATCACCGGCCCGGGCGACACCAAGTTCCTCAAGGGCGAGCAGGTGGAGAAGGCCCGCCTGCTGGAGGAGAACGAGCGGGTCGAGAAGGAGGGCGGCGTGCCGGCCACCTGGGAACCGATGCTGCTGGGCATCACCAAGGCCTCGCTGGCCACCGAGTCGTTCATCTCCGCGGCCTCCTTCCAGGAGACCACCCGGGTGCTGACCGAGGCGGCGGTGCGCGGTTCGCGGGACGACCTGCGCGGTCTCAAGGAGAACGTCATCGTCGGCCGCCTGATCCCGGCCGGCACCGGTCTCGCCTACCACGAGGACCGGCGCCGCAAGCGGCAGCCGCAGGACCTGGCCGCCATGGTCGAGGAGATCATGCCCAGGGCCGACGAGACCCCCTCAGGGGACGAGGTGACCGACTCGTAGCGGTGCAGGCGCCATTGTCCTGTCAAACTTGAGATTAATGCTTGACAGGGCATAGGGGCCTCTCTACAATTGCGCGTCTTTCCGACAGGCCGGGCGACTTCAACCGGCCTGTCGTTTGTTTTCAGGTCGCCCTTTTTTCCGACGAAATTTTGGGTAGAGCGAGTTTTTCATGGCAACTATCAATCAGTTAGTGCGTAAGCCGCGGAAGCGCAAGGCAGAGAAGAGCAACGTGCCGGCGCTGGAGGCATGTCCGCAGAAGCGTGGTGTCTGCACCCGCGTCTACACCACCACCCCGAAGAAGCCGAACTCGGCGCTGCGCAAGGTCGCCCGTGTGCGCCTGACCAACGGCTATGAGGTGACGACCTACATCGGCGGTGAGGGGCACAACCTCCAGGAGCACTCGGTGGTGCTGATCCGTGGCGGTCGTGTCAAGGATCTGCCGGGCGTGCGCTACCACACCGTGCGCGGCAGCCTGGACACGTCGGGTGTCGAGTCGCGGCGCCAGGGGCGTTCCAAGTATGGCGCCAAGCGGCCCAAGTCCTGATCTAGCAAGCAAAAACTCGTAGGAATAGGTTAACTGCAATGTCCAGAAGAAAAGCTGCAGAGCGTAGACAGATCCTGCCGGACCCCAAGTTCGGGAGCCTGATGCTCGCCAAGTTCATGAACATGGTGATGGTCTCCGGCAAGAAGCCGGTTGCCGAGAAGATCGTCTACGGTGCGCTGGATCACATCGGCGACAAGGTCGGCGGTGACGTCATGGAGGTCCTGGACAAGGCGCTGAGCAACGTCAGCCCGATGGTCGAGGTCAAGTCGCGTCGGGTCGGTGGTGCCACCTACCAGGTGCCGATCGAGGTCCGCGCGGTGCGCCGCCAGACCCTGGCCATGCGCTGGATGATCGACGCCGCCCGCAAGCGCAGCGAGAAGACCATGGCCCAGCGGCTCGCTGGCGAGATCATGGATGCTGCCGAGAACCGCGGCACCGCCGTGAAGAAGCGCGAGGACACGCACCGCATGGCCGAGGCCAACAAGGCCTTCGCGCATTACCGCTGGTAGCAGACCGCCAGATAATCGAGTTTGGTTTATTTGAGATAGGAATTCAGTCCGTGGCACGTAAAACTCCAATCGAGCGCTATCGCAACGTCGGCATCATGGCGCACATCGATGCCGGCAAGACGACGACGACCGAGCGCATCCTGTTCTACACCGGTGTCTCGCACAAGATCGGCGAGGTCCACGACGGTGCGGCCACCATGGACTGGATGGAGCAGGAGCAGGAGCGCGGCATCACCATCACCTCTGCGGCTACCACCTGCTTCTGGAGCGGCATGGACCAGCAGTTCCCCGAGCACCGCATCAACATCATCGACACCCCCGGCCACGTCGACTTCACCATCGAGGTGGAGCGCTCGCTGCGCGTACTGGACGGTGCCTGTGCCGTGTTCTGCGCCGTGGGTGGCGTTGAACCCCAGTCCGAGACGGTCTGGCGCCAGGCCAACAAGTACAACGTGCCGCGCATGGGTTTCGTCAACAAGATGGACCGTGCCGGCGCCAACTTCCTGCGCGTCGTCGAGCAGGTCAAGGAGCGTCTGGGTGCCAACCCGGTGCCGCTGCAGCTGCCGATCGGCGCCGAGGACAACTTCGAAGGCGTGGTCGACCTGATCCGCATGAAGGCCATCTACTGGAACGAGGCCGACATGGGCACCACCTACGAGGCGCGCGACATCCCCGCCGACATGGCCGACGCCTGCAACGAGTGGCGCGAGAAGCTGGTCGAGGCTGCGGCCGAGGCCGACGACGAGCTGATGAACAAGTATCTCGAGGGTGAGGAGCTCAGTGAGGAGGAGATCCGCAGCGGCCTGCGCAAGCGCACCCTGGCGGTGGAGATCATCCCCATGCTGTGCGGCTCCGCCTTCAAGAACAAGGGCGTGCAGGCCATGCTCGATGCCATCATCTATTACATGCCGGGTCCGACCGACGTGCCGGCCATCAAGGGCGTGCTGGACGATGCCGAGGGCAGCGAGGCCGAACGCCGCGCCTCCGACGATGAGCCCTTTGCCGCCCTGGCCTTCAAGATCGCCACCGACCCCTTCGTCGGAACCCTGACCTTCTTCCGGGTCTACTCCGGCGTGCTCTCCTCCGGCGACACCGTGCTCAACTCGGTGAAGGGCAAGAAGGAGCGCGTCGGCCGCATCCTGCAGATGCACGCCAACTCCCGTGAGGAGATCAAGGAAGTGCGCGCCGGCGATATCGCCGCCGCGGTCGGCCTGAAGGATGTCACCACCGGTGACACCCTGTGCGACCTGCAGAACCCGATCGTCCTCGAGCGCATGGAGTTCCCGGAGCCGGTGATCTCGGTGGCCGTGGAGCCGAAGACCAAGGCCGACCAGGAGAAGATGGGCATCGCGCTGCAGAAGCTGGCGCAGGAAGACCCCTCGTTCCGGGTCCATACCGACGAGGAGTCCGGTCAGACCATCATCTCCGGCATGGGTGAGCTGCACCTGGATATCATCGTCGACCGCATGCGCCGTGAGTTCAAGGTCGAGGCCAATGTCGGTGCGCCGCAGGTGGCCTACCGCGAGACCATCCGCAAGGCGGTCGAGCAGGAAGGCAAGTTCGTGCGCCAGTCGGGTGGTCGCGGCCAGTATGGTCACGTCTGGCTGAAGATCGAGCCGCTGGAGGAAGGCGGTGGCTACGAGTTCGTCAACGAGATCGTCGGTGGTGTGATCCCGCGTGAATACATCCCGGCGGTGGACAAGGGCATCCAGGAGCAGATGGAGAACGGCTGTCTGGCCGGCTATCCGATGGTCGACATCAAGGCAACCCTGTTCGATGGCTCCTACCATGATGTCGACTCCAGCGAGATGGCATTCAAGATCGCCGGTTCGATGGCCCTCAAGGAGGGTGCGCTGAAGGCCAACCCGGTTCTGCTCGAGCCGATCATGAAGGTCGAGGTGGTCACCCCCGAGGAGTATCTGGGTGACGTGATGGGCGATCTCAACCGCCGCCGCGGGATCACCCAGGGGATGGACGATTCGCCGACCGGCAAGGTGATCCGCGCCGAGGTCCCGCTGGCGGAAATGTTTGGTTATGCCACCGATCTGCGTTCCGCAACGCAGGGTCGCGCAACCTATTCGATGGAATTCGCGAAATATGCCGAGGCGCCGAACAGCGTCGCCGAGGCGGTCATCAAGAAGGCATCCTGAGCGTCTGGTGCTTAGTACGGTATCGAGGTAGCAATCGTGTCCAAGGAAAAATTTGAACGAACGAAGCCGCATGTAAACGTGGGGACCATTGGTCACGTGGACCATGGCAAGACGACGCTGACGGCGGCGCTGACGAAGGTGGCGGCGGAGAAGCAGGGCGGTGAGTTCAAGGCGTACGACCAGATCGACAATGCGCCGGAGGAGCGTGCGCGCGGTATCACGATCGCGACGGCGCACGTGGAGTACGAGACGGAGAACCGTCACTACGCGCACGTGGACTGCCCCGGGCACGCGGACTATGTGAAGAACATGATCACGGGTGCGGCGCAGATGGACGGTGCGATCCTGGTGGTGAGCGCGGCGGACGGTCCGATGCCGCAGACCCGTGAGCACATTCTGCTGGCGCGTCAGGTGGGTGTGCCGTACATCGTGGTGTACATGAACAAGGCCGACCAGGTGGACGACGAGGAGCTGCTGGAGCTGGTGGAGATGGAAGTCCGCGATCTGCTGAGCTCGTACGAGTTTCCTGGTGACGACATTCCGGTGGTGATTGGTTCGGCGCTGAAGGCGCTGGAAGGCGACACCTCGGAGATTGGTGTGCCGTCGATCGAGAAGCTGCTGGATGCGATGGACGAGTACATTCCGGTGCCGGAGCGTCCGGTGGACCAGCCGTTCCTGATGCCGATCGAGGACGTGTTCTCGATTTCGGGTCGAGGCACGGTGGTGACGGGTCGCATCGAGCGTGGCAAGGTGCACGTGGGCGACGAAGTGGAGATCGTGGGTATCCGCGAGACGAGCAAGACCACGGTGACGGGTGTGGAGATGTTCCGCAAGCTGCTGGACGAAGGCGAGGCGGGCGACAACGTGGGCGTGCTGCTGCGCGGTACCAAGCGTGACGAGGTGGAGCGCGGCCAGGTGCTGTGCCAGCCGGGCTCGATCACGCCGCACACCAAGTTCGAGGCCGAGGTGTATGTGCTGTCGAAGGACGAGGGTGGCCGTCATACGCCGTTCTTCAATGGCTATCGTCCGCAGTTTTACTTCCGGACGACGGACGTGACGGGCGCCTGCGATCTGCCGGAAGGCGTGGAGATGGTGATGCCGGGCGACAACGTGAAGATGACGGTGACGCTGATTGCGCCGATTGCGATGGAAGAAGGACTGCGTTTCGCGATCCGCGAGGGTGGCCGCACCGTCGGCGCCGGCGTGGTCTCCAAGATCATCGAGTAAGCAGGCAGGTAACGTTCTTATGTCGCGCGGGCCTTTGTGCCCGCGCGGTGCTCAAGTAAAGACTCGAAGCTGGGATTGGCAATGACGAACCAAACAATTCGTATCCGTCTGAAGGCATTTGATCATCGCTTGATCGATCAGTCCGCGCGGGAAATTGTGGAAACGGCGAAGCGGACGGGTGCGCAGGTGCGCGGACCGATTCCGCTGCCGACCAAGAAGGAGCGCTACACCGTGCTGATCTCGCCGCACGTGAACAAGGACGCGCGCGATCAGTACGAGATCCGCACGCACAAGCGCCTGATGGACATCGTCGATCCGACGGACAAGACCGTCGACGCGCTGATGAAGCTGGATCTGGCGGCCGGTGTCGACGTACAGATTAAACTGAATTGATTTTGGTGTAGGGACGGTGGCGCCGGCGCTGGCCGGTGTGGCCTGAATCTACAGGGGTAGCAGAAATGACGATCGGATTAGTTGGTCGAAAAGCGGGAATGACGCGCATCTTCACCGAAGAGGGCGCCTCGATTCCGGTGACGGTCATCGAGGTTGAGCCGAACCGGGTGACGCAGCTGCGGACGCTGGAGAAGGACGGTTACCGTGCGCTGCAGGTGACCACCGGCTCGCGTCGTGCCTCGCGCGTGACCAAGCCGCTGGCCGGACACTACGCCAAGGCCGGTGTCGAACCGGGCCGCGGCCTGTGGGAGTTCCGCCTGGGCGATGGCGAGGGCGAGGACTTCGAGGTCGGTGCGGAGATCAAGGTCGACATCTTCGAGCCCGGCCAGAAGGTCGACGTCACCGGTACCACCATCGGCAAGGGTTTCCAGGGTGGTGTCAAGCGGCATCACTTCCGCACCCAGGACGCCACTCACGGCAACTCGCTGTCGCATCGTGCGCCGGGTTCGATTGGTCAGAACCAGACCCCGGGCCGGGTGTTCAAGGGCAAGAAGATGGCGGGTCACATGGGCAATGTGCGCCGCACCCAGCAGACCCTGGAGGTGGTGCGCGTCGATGCCGAGCGCAACCTGCTGTTGATCAAGGGCTCGGTGCCCGGTGCCCGTGGCGGTGACGTCATCGTGCGTCCGGCAGTCAAGGCATAAGGGGGGGGCGAGATGGAAATTCAGGTTCAAGGCGGTTCGTCCATCAGCGTCTCTGACAAGGCTTTCGGACGCGATTTCAACGAGGCGCTGATTCACCAGGTGGTCACCGCCGTGCTGGCCGGTGCCCGTGCCGGTACCAAGGCGCAGAAGACCCGATCCGACGTCAGCGGTGGCGGCGCCAAGCCCTGGCGGCAGAAGGGGACAGGGCGTGCGCGTTCTGGTACAATTCGCAGCCCGCTGTGGCGCGGGGGTGGCAAGACCTTCGCTGCACGGCCACGTGACTATTCCCAGAAGGTCAACAAGAAGATGTACCGCGGCGCGATGGCTTCCATCCTGTCGGAGCTGCTGCGTCAGGAACGCCTTGTTGTCGTTGACGATTTCAAGGTTGACGCGCCGAAGACCAAACAGCTGGTCGCCAAGCTGAAGGACATGGATCTCGACGACGTGCTGATCGTCACCGACGAGGCGGACGAGAATCTGTACCTCGCGGCGCGTAACCTCTACCACGTCGGGGTGAGCGATTCGCTGACCGTCGATCCGGTCAGCCTGATCGGCTTCGGCAAGGTGCTGATGACGGTCGATGCGCTGAAGAAGTTCGAGGAGAGGCTGGCATGAATCAGGAACGCTTGATGAACGTGCTGCTGGCGCCGCTGGTTTCCGAGAAGAGCGCCCGCCTGGCGGACAGGAACCGCCAGTTCGCCTTCAAGGTGCGCACCGATGCCAGCAAGCCCGAGATCCGCAAGGCAGTCGAGCTGCTGTTCGACGTCAAGGTGACCAACGTTCAGGTCGCACGGATGAAGGGCAAGTTGAAGCGCTTTGGCCAGACCATCGGCAAGCGCTCCGACTGGAAGAAGGCCTACGTGACCCTGGCCGAAGGGCAGGATATCGATTTCGCGGGAGCCGAGTGAGGCGCACCCGATCAGACGTGAATTTTTAGGGTTGTAAAGATGGCAATCGTTAAAACAAAGCCGACATCACCGGGGCGCCGCTTCGTGGTCAAGGTGCAGGCCACCGATCTGCACAAGGGCGAGCCCTACGCGCCGCTGGTGCAGAAGAAATCGAAGACCGGTGGCCGCAACAACTATGGCCGCATCACGACCCGGCACCGCGGTGGTGGGCACAAGCAGCGCTATCGCGTCATCGATTTCAAGCGCAACAAGGACGGCATCCCGGCGCGTGTCGAGCGGATCGAGTACGACCCGAACCGCAGCGCCAATATCGCCTTGCTGCTGTATGCGGACGGCGAGCGGCGCTACATCCTGGCTCCCAAGGGTCTGCAGGCCGGCATGCCGGTAATGTCCGGTGCCGAGGCGCCGATCAAACCCGGCAGCGCCATGTCGCTGCGCGACATGCCGGTCGGTACCCTGGTGCACAACATCGAGATGAAGCCGGGCAAGGGTGGACAGATCGCCCGCAGCGCCGGGACCAGTGCCCAGCTGGTGGCCCGCGAGGGCGACTATGCAACCCTGCGTCTGCGTTCCGGCGAGATGCGCAAGGTCCACGCCGACTGCCGTGCCACCATCGGCGAGGTGGGCAATGCCGAGCACAATCTGCGGTCGCTGGGCAAGGCCGGTGCCACCCGCTGGCGTGGCGTGCGGCCGACGGTGCGTGGTGTGGCCATGAACCCGGTCGACCACCCGCACGGTGGTGGTGAGGGCCGCACCTCCGGCGGCCGTCACCCGGTTTCGCCCTGGGGTATGCCGACCAAGGGCTACAAGACACGCAAGAACAAGCGTACGGACCGCATGATCGTGCGGCGCCGCAACCGTAAGTAAGGAAGAGGTCGAAAAGTGCCACGTTCAGTACACAAAGGGCCGTTCGTCGATCACCATCTTGAGAAGAAGGTGTCCGAGGCGGTTGCCTCCAACAGCAAGAGGCCGATCAAGACCTGGTCGCGCCGTTCCATGGTGCTGCCCGACATGATCGGTCTGACCATTGCCATTCACAACGGTCGCCAGCATGTGCCGGTGCTGATCAACGAAAACATGGTCGGCCACAAACTGGGCGAATTTGCGGTGACGCGTACCTTCAGGGGACACGCGGCCGACAAGAAGTCGCGCTAAGGGGAGTCAAAGATGGAAGTGAGCGCCAAACTGCGTTACGCACGCATCTCGCCCCAGAAGTGTCGGCTGATCGCCGACCAGGTTCGCGGCATGCCGGTGGAGAATGCCCTGCAGACCCTGATGTTCAGTCCCAAGAAGGGGGCTGGCATCGTGCGCAAGGTGCTGGAGTCGGCGATTGCCAATGCCGAGCACAACGAGGGTGCGGACATCGACGAGCTGAAGATTTCCGCGATCTACGTGGATGAGGCTCCGACCCAGAAGCGCTGGCGTGCGCGGGCCAAGGGTCGTGCCAATCGAATTCTGAAGCGGGCCAGTCACATCACTGTGACGGTCGGTGACTGAAGCCCGGGCGCTTTCCGGGTCATAGACGAGACAAGAGAGTAGGGAATGGGTCAGAAAGTACATCCAATAGGTATCCGCCTGGGGATCGTCAAGGACTGGAGTTCCAAGTGGTATGCGGATTCGAAGAATTTTGCAGACTACCTGAACAACGACATTCAGGTCCGCGACTATCTTAAGAAGCGTCTGGCCCATGCCTCGGTGAGCCGTATCCAGATCGAGCGCCCGGCCAAGAATGCCATGATCACCATCCATACTGCACGGCCCGGTATCGTGATCGGCAAGAAGGGTGAGGATATCGAGGCGCTGCGCCGTGAGGTCAGCCAGATGATGGGCATCCCGGTGCACATCAACATCGCCGAGGTGCGCAAGCCCGAACTGGATGCGCAGCTGGTGGCTGAGAGCGTCGCGCAGCAGCTGGAGCGCCGCATCATGTTCCGCCGCGCCATGAAGCGTGCCGTGTCCAACTCGATGCGCCTCGGTGCCCAGGGCATCCGCATCAATGTGGCTGGCCGCCTGAATGGCGCCGAGATTGCACGCACCGAGTGGTACCGCGAAGGTCGTGTGCCGCTGCACACCCTGCGTGCGGATATCGATTACGGATTTGCGGAAGCGCGCACCACCTACGGCATCATCGGTGTCAAGGTGTGGATCTTCAAGGGCGAGATCATCGGCCAGCAGGAGACTGCGACCGAGGCGGCGCCCGCGAAGAAGGCCGCGGCCAAATAACGGAGTCCTGAGAGATGTTGCAGCCTAAACGTACCAAGTTCCGCAAGCAGCAAAAGGGTCGTAACCGCGGCCTGGCCCTGAGCGGCAACCGCGTCAGCTTTGGCGAATTCGGCATCAAGGCCGTGTCCCGTGGTCAGCTTACCGCTCGCCAGATCGAGGCCGCGCGTCGCGCCATCACCCGTCACGTCAAGCGTGGTGGCAAGCTGTGGATCCGCGTGTTCCCCGATGTGCCGATTACCAAGAAGCCGATCGAAGTGCGGATGGGTAAGGGCAAGGGCAATGTCGAGTACTGGGTGGCCAAGATTCAGCCGGGCCGGGTTCTGTATGAAATCGAGGGTGTCTCCGAGGAAGTGGCGCGCGAGGCGTTCCGCCGCGCTGCAGCCAAGCTGCCGGTCAAGATCACCTTCGTTAGTCGGGCGATAATGTGATGAAGGCGAGTGAACTACGCAACAAGTCGGAAGCTGAGCTGCGCGAGGAGCTGATGGGGCTGCTGCGCGAGCAGTTCAATCTGCGGATGCAGCGCGGCACTGGTCAGCTGTCCCGTCCCCACCAGTTTGATCGTGTGCGCAAGGACATTGCGCGCATCAAGACGGTACTGAACGAAAAGGCAAAGTCGGGTGATGCGGCATGAGTGAAGAGAGCAAGGTTCAGCGCAGCCTTACCGGGCGTGTTGTCAGCGACAAGATGGACAAGTCGATCACGGTGATGATCGAGCGGCGCGTGCGTCATCCCCTGTACGGCAAGTACATTCGCCGTTCCACAAAGCTGCATGTGCACGATGAGAACAACGAATGCAAGGCGGGTGATCTGGTCTCGATCGAACAGTGTCGACCGATGTCCAAGACCAAGTCTTGGCGACTCGTCTCTGTACTGGAACGGGCAGAGTAAAGCGGCGTTGAGCCGAACAGGATCCGGGAAGCAGACATGATTCAGATGCAAACCATGCTGGCGGCAGCCGACAACAGCGGAGCGCGCCAGGTACAGTGCATTAAGGTGCTGGGCGGTTCTCACCGCCGTTATGCCGGCATCGGCGATGTGATCAAGGTCAGCGTGAAGGAAGCGATTCCGCGCGGCAAGGTCAAGAAGGGCGAGGTGTACAATGCCGTCGTGGTCCGCACCCGAAAGGGTGTGCGTCGCCCCGATGGTTCTGTGGTGCGTTTCGACGGCAATGCCGCAGTGTTGCTCAACAACAAGCTTGAGCCGATCGGCACGCGTATCTTTGGTCCGGTGACACGTGAACTGCGCAGCGAGCGCTTCATGAAGATCGTCTCGCTGGCTCCGGAAGTGCTCTAAGCAGGGTTGGAATAGGACATGCGCAGAATCAAGAAAGGCGACGATGTCATCGTCATTACCGGCAGGGACAAGGGCAAGCGCGGCAACGTGCTGCGGGTGCTGGATGACGAGCGGCTGATCGTGGAAGGCATCAATCTCGTCAAGCGCCACACCAAGCCGAATCCGGCGCGCGGCGTGGCGGGGGGTATCATCGAGAAGGAGGCGGCCATTCACGTCTCCAACGTGATGCTCTACAACCCGCAGACGAACAAGGGCGACCGGGTCGGGTTTCGCACCCTGGAAGACGGTCGCAAGGTACGTTACTTCAAGTCCAACAACGAAGTGTTGGACGCGTAATTCAGGCAGGTTGCAGCAATGGCGAGATTGCAAGAATACTACCGCGATACGGTAATCAAACAGCTCCAGGAGCAGTTCAATTACCGTAATATCATGGAGGTGCCGAAGATCACCAAGATTACCCTGAACATGGGGGTCGGTGAGGCGGTGGGTGATCGCAAGGTCATCGAGCACGCCATGAGCGACATGGAAAAGATCGCCGGTCAGAAGCCGATCATGACCCGCGCCCGCAAATCGGTTGCAGGCTTCAAGATCCGTGAAGGCTGGCCCATCGGCTGCAAGGTGACCCTGCGCCGCGAGCGGATGTACGAGTTCCTCGATCGCCTGATCAGCATTGCCATCCCCCGGGTGCGCGACTTCCGGGGCCTGAGCCCGAAGTCGTTCGATGGTGGTGGCAACTACAGCATGGGTGTACGGGAGCAGATCATCTTCCCGGAAATCGATTACGACAAGGTTGATGCGCTGCGCGGTATGGATATCACCATTACCACCAGCGCCAGGACCGACGAGGAAGCCAAGGCGCTGTTGTCTGCGTTCAACTTCCCGCTGCGCAGCTAAGGACTGAAAAGCTATGGCAAAGAAATCCATGATTGCTCGTGAGGCCAAGCGCATCAAGGCGGTGCAGAAGTATGCCGCCAAGCGTGCCGAGCTGAAGGCCATCATCAAGAACCCGAACAGCGACACCGAGGAGGTCGCCGCTGCCGTTGCCCAGTTGCAGAAGCTGCCGCGCAATGCCAGCCCGGTGCGCGTTCAGCGTCGCTGCCGTATCACTGGCCGGCCGCATGCGGTGTATCGCAAGTTCGGTCTGTGCCGCAACAAGCTGCGTGAACACGCCATGCAGGGCGAGGTTCCGGGGCTTGTCAAGGCAAGTTGGTAAGCCAAGCATTGGCAGAGCTGCGGTGAGTCCCGCACTGACTTGAGGTAGAGAATTCAAATGAGTATGTCGGATCCCATCGCGGATATGTTGACCCGAATCCGCAACGGCCAGGCGGCCGAAAAGACGCAGGTCAGCATGCCCGCTTCCAAGCAGAAGCAGGCGGTTGCGAAGGTCTTGAAGGACGAAGGTTATATCGTTGACTACAGCGTGGCCGAGCACGGCGGCAAGCCGGAACTGACCATCGAACTCAAGTACTACCAGGGTCGTCCGGTCATCTCCAGTATCAAGCGGGTGAGCCGCCCCGGTCTGCGGATCTACAAGGGTAAGGACGAGCTGCCGAAGGTGCAGAACGGCCTCGGGATCTGCATCGTTTCCACGTCCAAGGGCGTGATGACGGATCGCCAGGCGCGCGCGGCCGGTGAAGGCGGCGAAGTGCTCTGCACCGTCAGCTAAGTTAGGACCTGAATCATGTCTCGAGTAGCAAAGAAGCCGGTTGAAATTCCGGCAGGTGTCGAAATCAGCATCGACGGTCAGATCGTCAAGGTCAAGGGTCCGAAGGGTGCCCTGGAGCAGGAACTCCACGCGAGCGTCGAGATCAAGCAGGACGGCAGCATGCTGAGTTTCCTGCCGCGCGAGGAATCCAAGCCGGCCTGGGCGCACTCCGGCACTGCGCGTGCGCTGCTGAACAACATGATCACCGGTGTCAGCAAGGGTTTCGAGAAGAAGCTGCAACTGGTCGGGGTCGGCTACCGCGCGCAGGCACAGGGCTCGACCCTCAATCTGACCCTGGGTTTCTCGCATCCGGTGGACTACAAGGTGCCGGAAGGCGTCACCGTCGAGACCCCGAGTCAGACCGAGGTGGTGGTGAAGGGCGCCGACAAACAGAAGGTCGGTCAGGTCGCGGCCGAGATCCGCGCCTTCCGCCCGCCGGAGCCCTACAAGGGCAAGGGCGTGCGCTACGCAGACGAGACCATCATTCGCAAGGAAGCGAAGAAGAAATAATCGTTTGATCTGCGGCCAGCGGTCAGAAATCGCTGCCGGGTATAGACAAGGTAACTGGAATGGACAAGAAATCTGCACGTATTCGCCGTGCCCGCCGGACCCGCGCCAAGATTCGCGAGCTGGCGACCTACCGGCTGAGTATCCACCGCACGCCACGGCACATCTATGCCCAGGTGTTTGCACCTTCGGGTGATACCGTCGTGGCGGCCGCTTCCACCCTGGACAAGCAGCTGCGTGCCGAACTGAAGGGCACCGGCAACCAGGATGCAGCGGCGGCAGTCGGCAAGGCGATCGCGGAAAAGGCCAAGGCTGCCGGTATCAGCAAGGTCGCCTTCGACCGTTCCGGTTTCAAGTATCATGGCCGTGTGAAGGCGTTGGCCGATGCCGCACGCGAAGCTGGCCTCGAGTTTTAAGGGTTGAATCATGGCAAATGTTGATCCACAGATGCAGGGCGATGGCCTCCAGGAGAAGCTGGTAGCGGTGAACCGCGTGGCCAAGGTGGTCAAGGGTGGCCGTGTATTCGGCTTCACCGCCTTGACCGTCGTTGGCGACGGCAATGGCCGTGTCGGCTTCGGTACCGGCAAGGCACGCGAGGTGCCGGTAGCCATCCAGAAGGCAATGGAGGCCGCGCGCCGCAACATGCAGAGCGTCGCCCTCAAGGATGGTACCCTGCAGTACCCGCTGGTCGGCCGTCATGGCGCAGCCAAGGTCTACATGCAGCCGGCCTCCGAAGGTACCGGCATCATCGCCGGCGGCGCGATGCGTGCCGTGTTCGAGGTGCTCGGTGTGCGTGACGTGCTCGCCAAGTGCATCGGCAGCAACAACCCGATCAATGTCGTGCGCGCCACCATGAACGGTCTGGTCGAGATGACCTCTCCCGAAGAAGTGGCCGCCAAGCGTGGAAAGACGATTGAAGAGATCCTGGGCTAAGTCATGGCTGAGAAGAAACTCAAGGTTACCCTGGTGAAGAGCGTCAACGGGCGCCTGAAGAACCACAAGGCCTGTGTTCGCGGCCTCGGTCTGCGTCGTATGCATCACACCGTCGAGGTGATCGATACGCCGGAGAACCGCGGCATGATCAACAAGGTCTCCTACATGTTGCAGGTCGAGGAAGTCTGATTATGCGCCTGAATACCATCAAGCCTGCCGCTGGCAGCAAATCCGCGCCGAAGCGTGTCGGCCGTGGTATCGGTTCGGGTCTCGGCAAGACCTGCGGCCGAGGCCACAAGGGTCAGAAATCCCGCTCTGGCGGGTTCCACAAGGTCGGATTCGAGGGCGGCCAGATGCCGCTGCAGCGTCGTCTGCCCAAGGTCGGCTTCAGTTCACGCATCGGCCGCACCCGCGCCGAGGTGCGTCTGCACGAGCTGGCCAAGGTCGAGGCCGAGGTTATCGACCTGCTGGCACTGAAGACGGCCAGCCTGGTGCCGCAGCAGACGCTGAAGGCCAAGGTCATTCTCTCCGGCAAGCTGGACAAGGCGGTGACCGTCAAGGGCCTGGCCGTGACCAAGGGTGCACGGGCTGCCATCGAAGCGGCAGGCGGCAAGGTCGAAGACTGACCGTGGCAGGGGCAGGTGCAACCCTGGCGGGGACGGTCGGTGACATCGGCAAGCTGAAAGAGCTTCGCCAGCGGCTGTTCTTCGTCCTCGGGGCCCTGGCCGTGTTCCGCCTCGGTACCTTCATCCCGGTACCGGGCATCGATCCGTCGGTGCTGGCACAGCTCGCCGAACAGCAGAAGGGCACCATCCTGGACATGTTCAACATGTTCTCGGGTGGCGCGCTGAAGCGCCTGTCGATGTTTGCGCTCGGCATCATGCCCTATATTTCGGCGTCGATCATCATGCAGCTGCTGAGCTACACGGTGCCGGCGCTGGAGCAGTTGAAGAAGGAAGGTGAGGCGGGGCGGCGCAAGATCACCCAGTACACCCGCTACGGGACCGTAGTACTGGCCACCCTGCAGGCGATCGGTATCGCCATTGGTCTGGAAGGGCAGTCGATGGGTGGAAACCCGCTGGTGCTTTCCCCCGGCCCGGCCTTCGTGCTCAGCGCGGTGGTGACCCTGGTGACGGGAACCCTGTTCCTGATGTGGCTGGGCGAGCAGATCACCGAGCGTGGCATCGGCAACGGCATCTCGATGATCATCTTTGCCGGTATCGTTGCCGGCCTGCCACAGGCGATCGGCGGTACCCTGGAGCTGGCGCGTACCGGCGAGATGAACGTGTTGACCATTCTCTTCCTGTTCGCCCTGGCGCTGGCAGTGACCGGTTTCGTGGTATTTGTGGAGCGCGGCCAGCGGCGGATCACGGTCAACTACGCCAAGCGCCAGCAGGGACGCAAGGTGTACGCGGCACAGAGTACGCATTTGCCGCTGAAGCTGAACATGGCGGGCGTGATTCCGCCGATCTTCGCCTCCAGCATCATCCTCTTTCCGGCCACGCTGGGCAGCTGGTTCGGATCCAGCGAGGAGATGCGCTGGCTGAAGGACATCGCGGGCATGCTCTCGCCGGGTCAGCCGCTGTATGTGCTGTTCTATGCCCTGGCGATCGTCTTCTTCTGTTTCTTCTACACCGCGCTGGTGTTCAATTCGCGGGAGACGGCGGACAATCTGAAGAAATCCGGTGCCTTCATTCCCGGGATCCGTCCCGGTGAGCAGACGGCACGCTACATCGACGGGGTGCTGACCCGGCTGACCCTGGCAGGCGCCATCTATATCACCGCCGTCTGTCTGCTGCCGGAGTTTCTGATCCTGTACTGGAACGTGCCCTTCTATTTTGGTGGCACCTCCTTGCTGATCATCGTCGTGGTGGTCATGGACTTCATGGCCCAGGTGCAGGCACACATGATGTCGCACCAGTACGAGGGGCTGATGAAGAAGGCCAACCTGAAGAGTCAGGGCCGCGCCGGTTTGTTGAGATAGGTTTCCTGGCCATCCCGGCCAGGGGTGGCTTGATTGGAATTTGAAGGTGTCATCATGAAAGTTCGTGCATCGGTGAAGAAGATCTGTCGGCATTGCAAGATCATCCGTCGCAAGGGCGTGGTGCGGGTCATCTGCAAGGATGGCCGCCACAAGCAGCGCCAGGGTTGATCCCCGGCAACAGGAGATCCCGGCCGGGCAATGAAAATTGCGCCGGTGGATTGATTTTTTCGTTCGTGCAGGATATTCTTCCGCGTTTCCCGGCTGCGTGTCGGACGGAATTTGGCAGGAGAGGCTAATGGCCCGTATTGCAGGTATCAACATTCCCGTGAATAAACATGCGGTTATCGCGCTGACTGCGATCTACGGCATCGGGCGTACCCGGGCCCAGCAGATCTGCGAGGCCGCCGGCGTCGCCCCGGACCGCAAGATCAAGGAGTTGGCCGAGGGCGAACTCGAGGCGCTGCGCAACGAGGTCGGCAAATTCACGGTCGAAGGTGATCTGCGCCGCGAGGTGTCGATGAACATCAAGCGCCTGATGGACCTCGGTTGCTACCGCGGCCTGCGGCATCGTCGCGGTCTGCCGCTGCGCGGCCAGCGCACCCGCACCAACGCCCGCACCCGCAAGGGCCCGCGGCGCCCCATTCGCAAGTAATCTACGACAGTCGATAGACTCAGGACCAGGATCTTAAGGTATGGCTAAAGCGGCAACTCGCTCGAAGAAGAAGGTGAAGAAGAACGTGGTCGATGGTGTGGCCCATATTCACGCTTCCTTCAACAACACCATCGTGACCATCACCGACCGCCAGGGCAATGCGCTCTCCTGGGCGACGGCGGGTGGTTCCGGTTTCCGTGGGTCCCGCAAGAGCACGCCCTTCGCCGCACAGGTCGCGGCCGAGCGCGCCGGCAAGGCTGCCCAGGAGTTCGGCATGAAGAACCTGGAGGTGATGGTCAAGGGTCCCGGCCCGGGCCGTGACTCCGCAGTCCGGGCCCTGAATGCCGTAGGTTTCCGTATCACCAACATCCAGGACGTGACGCCTATTCCGCACAACGGCTGCCGTCCGCCGAAAAAACGTCGCGTTTAAGCTGGAGTCGACATGGCAAAGTACACCGGTTCCAAATGTCGTCAGTGCCGTCGTGAAGGCGGTAAACTGTTTCTGAAGGGCGAGAAATGCTTCACCAGCAAGTGTGCGGTGGAGAGCCGCCCCTTCCCGCCGGGCCAGCACGGTCAGCGCCGGACCCGGCTCTCCGACTATGCGCTGCAGCTGCGCGAGAAGCAGAAGCTGCGCCGCATCTACGGGGTGCTCGAGAAGCAGTTCCGCAACTACTACAAGGAGGCGGCGCGCCTCAAGGGGTCCACCGGCGAGAATCTGCTGCGCCTGCTGGAAGGGCGTCTCGATAACGTCGTCTACCGCATGGGCTTTTCCGCTTCGCGTGCCGAGGCGCGCCAGCTGGTCCGCCACAACGGCGTGCTGGTCAACGGGCGGAAGACGAACATCCCCTCCGCCCAGGTGCGTCCCAACGACGTCATCTCACTGACCGAGAAGGCGCGCAATCAGAGCCGCGTGCAGGCTGCCATGGAACTGGCCCAGCAGCGAGGCGTTGCCGACTGGATGGACGTCGATGCCAAGAAGATGGAAGGCGTCTTCAAGAACCGCCCGGAGCGGGCCGATCTGCCGCCCGAGATTCAGGAGCAGCTGGTCGTCGAGCTGTACTCCAAGTAATCCATTTAGGAAAGAGGATAATCCATGCAGGGCACGGTGAGTGAATTCCTGAAACCCCGGATCGTCGATATCCAGGCGATCAACAGCGAGCAGGCCAAGGTGACCATCGAGCCGCTGGAGCGCGGCTTTGGCCACACCCTGGGCAACGCGCTGCGTCGCATCCTGCTGTCCTCGATGCCGGGTGCCGCAGTGGTCAATGTCGAGATCGAGGGTGTGCTGCACGAGTACTCCACCCTGGAGGGCGTGCAGGAGGATGTCATCGATATCCTGCTCAACCTCAAGGGTATCGCGCTGCGCATGCACAGTCGTGACGAGGCCACGCTGACCCTGAAGAAAAAGGGACCGGGCGTGGTCACCGCGGCCGATATCACGCTGGAACACGATGTCGAGATCATGAACCCGGAGCATGTGATCGCCAACCTGACCAAGGCCGGCGAACTCAACATGACCCTCAAGGTCGCCCGGGGTCGCGGCTACCAGCCGGCCAGTCAGCGCAGCTCCGCTGACGGCGAGGAACGGATGATCGGCAGCCTGCAGCTGGATGCCAGCTTCAGTCCTGTGCGCAAGGTGACCTACGGGGTCGAGAGTGCGCGCGTCGAGCAGCGTACCGACCTGGACAAGCTGGTCATCGACATCGAGACCAACGGTACCATCGACCCCGAGGAAGCCATCCGCCGTGCGGCCGGTATCCTCCAGGAGCAGCTCTCGGTCTTCGTCGACCTGCAGGGCAAGGAAGAGGAAGAGCAGGAGGCAGCGGCCAGCGACATCGATCCGATCCTGCTGCGCCCGGTCGACGATCTGGAGCTGACCGTGCGTTCCGCGAACTGTCTGAAGGCGGAGAGCATCTACTACATCGGCGACCTCATCCAGCGCACCGAGGTCGAGCTGCTGAAGGCCCCCAACCTGGGCAAGAAGTCGCTCACCGAGATCAAGGACGTGCTGGCCTCGCACGGTCTGTCGCTGGGCATGCGCCTCGAGAACTGGCCGCCGCCGGGGCTCAAGGAAAAGGCATCCTGAACACGCTTACCAGCGCCGCGCGCCGCGCGGCAACTTTTTGAATGAAGGGTTTCTATCATGCGTCATCGCAAGAGTGGGCGGCAACTTAACCGCAACAGTTCGCATCGCAAGGCCATGTTCCGCAACATGGCGGCCTCGCTGCTGCGCCATGAGGTCATCACCACCACGCTGCCCAAGGCCAAGGAGCTGCGCCGCGTGGCCGAACCGCTGATCACCATGGCCAAGAACGACAGCGTGCACAAGCGTCGTCTCGCCTTCTCCCGTCTGCGCGATCGCGAGGTGGTCACCAAGCTGTTCAACGAGCTGGGCCCGCGCTACAAGGAGCGTCCCGGCGGCTATGTGCGCATCCTCAAGATGGGCTTCCGTGCCGGTGACGCCGCGCCCATGGCCCTGGTCGAACTGGTCGATCGCCCCGAGATCTCGGACGAGGACGTGACCGAGGCTGCCGAATAGATATCTGCGGCAAGCTCGCAGTCACATGAAAGCCGGGCCAAGTGCCCGGCTTTTTTGTGGGGGTGGCACAGAACCCGGGAAAGCAAATGGCCACGCAAAACACGGAACCCACGGACGGATAAAAAACATTCTCTCCTTGCAGTGCTCCCGCGGTGTAACGGCTGCCAGACCGCTATCCGCCAGTGACAACCGCCGTCCGTGTTTTCCGTGGCTATGGATTTTTGTCGGCGTCGTGGCCATTTAGCACATCCGTGGCTATCATCCTCACCATGATTGTTCTGGCCACCGATTTCGGACTCGAAGGTCCCTACACGGGGCAGATGAAGGCGGTGCTCAGCCGCGAGGCGCCCGGCATCCCGGTCATCGATCTGTTTGCCGATCTGCCGGCCTTCGAGATCCAGGCGGCGGCCTACCTGCTGGCGGCCTATGTCGGGGAATTCCCGTCCGAGAGTGTTTTCCTGTGCGTGGTCGATCCCGGCGTCGGCAGTGGCCGCCGCCCGGTGGTGGCGCGGGCCGACGGCCGCTGGTACGTCGGCCCGGACAATGGCCTGTTCAATGTCGTTGCGGCGCGGGCGGAACAGCTCGAATGGTGGGACATCGAATGGCGGCCAGCGCGGCTCTCGGCCAGCTTCCATGGGCGTGATCTCTTTGCCCCGGTAGCGGCCAGGCTGGCCTGTGGCGAGCCGGTGCCTGGACGGCCGTCAGCAGCCGCTTCACGGACCATCCCCGGCTGGCCGGCGGAACTGGCCAAGGTTGTCTATATCGATCACTACGGCAATATCATGACCGGGATCCGCGCGGCCAGTGTGCGTGGCGACAGTGAGCTCGAGGCCGCTGGGCGGCAGATCCGTCGGGCGCGGACCTTTTCCGATCTGCCGCCGGGCGGGCTGTTCTGGTACGAGAACGCCAACGGCCTGGTCGAGATCGCCGTCAACCAGGGTCGCGCGGCCGACATCCTGCAACTCGCGGTCGGTGACCGGGTGCATTTTCATGGTCAGCTCTAACCCGGATATTGCACCAAGGCGGCCCGCATGATCGGCGTGCAGGCTGGTATTAGCCTGTTCGATTGACTCCGGGCATTGCCCGCCGTGGATCCCCCGATCGCGGCCTGGAGGCCGCTCCTACAAAACAAGAGGTTCCGCCCTGCCCCGTAGGAGCGGCGTCCACGCCGCGATTTTGGTGGCAACCCCCATCGCGGCCTGGAGGCCGCTCCTACGGGGCATGGCGGCACAATGTGTTGTCGTAGGAGCGGCCTCCAGGCCGCGATCGAGGCGCAAGGGGTGCCGCGCCATCCTGCCACCCCGGTCCACGGAGCCTGCCTTGATAAATAACGGAAAAAATACGCATTCAAGGCCGCCTTCGTGCAATATGCGGGCTAGGGTGCACACCGTGCCCCTGATCTGGCGGATAGCGGTCTGGTAGCCGTTACACCGGGGGAGCAGCGCAAGGAGAGAATGTCTTACACCCGTCCGCGGGTTTCGTGTTTTCCGTGGCCATGCATTCCTTCGAGGTTTTGTGGGCCTATCCCGTTCCTGCCTTCCCCGCCAATCCCAGAGCGGCCTTGAGGAAGCGCCCAGTATGTGAGGCCGGGTTCTTGGCGATCTCCTCGGGCGTGCCGGTGGCGACGATCTGCCCGCCGTTGTCGCCGCCTTCAGGACCCAGGTCGATGACCCAGTCGGCGGTCTTGATCACGTCCAGGTTGTGTTCGATGACGACGATGGTGTTGCCGTGGTCGCGCAGACGCTGCAGCACGCCGAGTAGCTGCTCGATATCGTGGAAGTGCAGGCCGGTGGTTGGCTCGTCGAGGATGTACAGGGTGTTGCCGGTATCGCGCTTGGAAAGTTCCTTCGCCAGCTTGACGCGCTGCGCCTCGCCACCGGAGAGGGTGGTGGCGTTCTGCCCCAGCTTGATGTACGACAGACCGACGTCGATCAGCGTCTGCAGCTTCTTCTTGATGCCGGGCACGGCGCTGAAGAAGGGCAGGGCATCCTCCACTGTCAGCTCCAGCACCTCATGGATGTTTTTGCCCTTGTAACGGATGTCCAGCGTCTCGCGGTTGTAACGCTTGCCGTGGCAGACGTCGCAGGGCACATAGATGTCCGGCAGAAAGTGCATCTCCACCTTGATCACGCCGTCGCCCTGGCAGGCCTCGCAGCGGCCGCCCTTGACGTTGAAGCTGAAGCGGCCCGGCCGGTAGCCGCGTGACCGTGCCTCCTGGGTGCCGGCAAAGAGTTCGCGGATCGGCGTGAACAGACCGGTATAGGTGGCCGGATTGGAGCGTGGCGTGCGGCCGATCGGACTCTGGTCGATGTCCACCACCTTGTCGAACAGTTCCAGGCCCTCGATCGCCATGCAGGGCGCCGGGCTGGTGGTGGCGTTGTTCAGCTCGCGGGCCGCGTGTGGGTAGAGGGTGTCGTTGATCAGTGTCGACTTGCCGGAGCCGGAGACGCCGGTGATCGCCGTCATCAGCCCGGCCGGAATCTCGGCATCGATCTGCTTCAGGTTGTTGCCGCTGGCGCCGCGGATGCGCAGCCAGCGGTCCGGGGCCGGCCTCAGGCGTTCGGCCGGGACCTCGATCCGCCGCCGGCCCGACAGATACTGGCCGGTGAGCGAGGCCGGCTCGGCCATGATCTCGGCCGGGGTGCCCTGGGCCACCACCCGTCCGCCGTGCACCCCGGCGCCGGGCCCCATGTCGACCACGTGGTCGGCGCTGCGGATCGCCTCCTCGTCGTGCTCCACCACGATCACCGTATTGCCCAGATCGCGCAGATAGTTGAGGGTGTTGAGCAGGCGCTGGTTGTCGCGCTGATGCAGGCCGATCGAGGGTTCGTCGAGGACGTACATCACCCCCACCAGGCCGGCGCCGATCTGGCTGGCCAGGCGGATGCGCTGCGCCTCGCCGCCGGACAGGGTGTCGGCGCTGCGCTCCAGCGACAGGTAGTCGAGGCCGACGTTGACCAGGAAATCGAGCCGCTCGTTGATCTCCTTGAGGATCCGCGCGGCGATCTCGCCGCGCCGGCCGGCGAGGCGCAGCGCGCCGAAGAAGGCCTGGGCCCGACCCACCGGCAGCGCGGCCAGCGCCGGCAGCGACTGACCCTCGATCAGCACATGGCGGGCAGCGCGGTTCAGGCGGGTGCCGTGGCAGTCCGGGCAGGGCCGGGTGTTGAGGTACTTGGCCAGTTCCTCGCGCACCGCATTGGATTCGGTCTCGCGGTAGCGCCGCTCCATGTTGGGCAGGATGCCCTCGAAGGGGTGATGGCGGATCTTGAAGCCGTGCCGCTCGCTGATGTACTGGAATTCGATCACCTCGTCGCCGCTGCCATAGAGGATCACCTGGCGTACCGCCTCGGGCAGTTCCTCGAAGGGGGTGTCGACGTCGAAACCGTAGTGGTCGGCCAGCGAGCTGATCAGCTGGAAATAGTAGGCATTGCGCCGGTCCCAGCCGCGCACCGCGCCGCCCGCCAGGCTCAGGTGGGGATGGGCGACGACCCGCTCCGGATCGAAGAACTGCTTCACGCCCAGGCCGTCGCAGCTCGGGCAGGCGCCCACCGGGTTGTTGAAGGAGAACAGCCGCGGTTCCAGCTCGGCGAGCGAATAGCCGCATTCCGGGCAGGCGAACTTGGCCGAGAACACCAGTTCCTCGCGCTGGGGCTCGTCCATGAAGGCGACCCGTGCCAGGCCGTCGGAGAGACGCAGGGCGGTCTCGAAAGACTCCGCCAGGCGCAGCTCCAGGCCCTCGCGTACCTTGAAGCGGTCGACCACGGCGTCGATGCTGTGTTTGCGGCGCAGGTCGAGGCTGGGGATCTCCTCCAGCTCGCAGATCTGACCGTCGATGCGCACCCGCACGAAGCCCTGGGCTCGCAGCTCCTCCAGCACGTGCAGGTGTTCGCCCTTGCGCCCTTGTACCACCGGGGCCAGCAGTAGCAGCCGGGTGCCTGCCGGCAGCGCCATCACCTGGTCGACCATCTGGCTGACGGTCTGCGCCTCGAGTCCGATGTGATGGTCCGGGCATTCCGGGGTGCCGACCCGGGCAAACAGCAGCCGCAGGTAGTCGTAGATCTCGGTGATGGTACCGACCGTCGAGCGCGGGTTGTGTGAGGTCGACTTCTGTTCGATGGAGATGGCCGGGGACAGGCCCTCGATGTGGTCGATGTCCGGCTTCTCCATCATCGACAGGAACTGTCGGGCATAGGCCGAGAGCGATTCCACATAGCGCCGCTGGCCCTCGGCATAGATGGTGTCGAAGGCCAGTGAGGACTTGCCGGAACCGGACAGGCCGGTGATCACGATCAGCCGGTCGCGCGGCAGTTCCAGATCGATGTTGTGCAGGTTGTGGGTGCGCGCGCCGCGCAGCTTGATACTGTCCATCTCGTTTTCCGCATTCGGCCGAACCTGCTACTATACGTCTCCTCCTCTGTTCCGAGCAAAAGGAATACCCCTGTCGATGACTGCCCAGGCCGCTCACTCCGCGATGACCGCCGGCGAGCGCCGCGCGGCCGTTTCCCTGGCCGGCATCTTCTCCATGCGCATGCTGGGGTTGTTCATGATTCTGCCGGTGTTCACCCTGCACAGCGACGAGCTGCGCGGCGCCACCCCGGCGCTGATGGGCTTCGCGATCGGCGCCTATGGCATGACCCAGGCCCTGCTGCAGATCCCCTTCGGTCTGCTCTCCGACCGCCTGGGACGCAAGCCGGTGATCGCCGTCGGCCTGCTGCTGTTCGCCGCCGGCAGCGTGCTGGCCGCCGTCTCCGACGACATCTACACCATGATCGCCGCACGGGCCCTGCAGGGCTCCGGGGCCATCGCGGCGGCCATCATGGCCCTGGCCGCCGACCTGACCCGTGAGGAGCATCGCACCAAGGCGATGGCCATCATCGGCATGAGCATCGGCCTGTCGTTCTCGGTGGCCCTGGTGGCGGGCCCGGTGTTCGACCACTGGCTCGGCCTGTCCGGCATCTTCTGGCTGACCGCGCTGATGGCCCTGGCCGGTATCGGCATCCTCTACCTGCTGGTGCCGCAGCCGGTGATCAGCCGCGTGCACCGCGATGCCGAACCGGTGCCGGCACAGTTCATGAGCGTGCTGCGCGACACCCAGCTGCTGCGGCTCGATTACGGCATCCTCAGCCTGCACATGATCCTCACCGCCAGCTTCGTCGCCCTGCCGCTGGTGCTGCGCGACCGGCTCGGCCTGCCCATCGCCCATCACTGGTGGATCTACCTGCCGGTGCTGCTGCTGGCGGTGGCGGCCATGGTGCCCTTCGTCATCCAGGCGGAGAAGCGGCGGCGCATGAAGCAGGTCTTCGTTGGCGCGGTGCTGACCCTGGTGCTGGCCGAGCTGGGCCTGGCCGAGTGGGGCGACAGCCTGGCCGGGGTGGCGATCTCGCTGTTCGTCTTCTATGTCGGCTTCAACGTCCTGGAGGCGACCCTGCCCTCGCTGATCTCCAAGATGGCCCCGCCGGACAGCAAGGGCACGGCGATGGGCTTCTACTCCAGCTCGCAGTTTCTCGGCGCCTTCCTTGGCGGCACCCTCGGCGGCGTGCTGCTCGGCCACTTCGGCGAGGTGGGGGTGTTCCTGTTCTGCGCCCTGGTGGCCTTGCTCTGGGCGCTGGTGGCCAGCTCCATGAAGCAGCCGCGCTATCTGATGAGCCGGCTGGTTGCGGTCGGCGAGGTCGATGCCGAATCGGCGCGCCGTCTGGCGCAGCGTTTCACCACCGTGCGTGGCGTGGCCGAGGCCGTGGTGATCGCCGAGGAGGGGGTTGCCTACCTCAAGGTCGACGGCCATGCCCTGGACGAGGCCGCCCTGGAGAAGGTGGCGGAAAATCCGGTTTGAAGCCCGGCGGGACAGCCACTATGATGGACAGCTAGACAGCATTCTGCACAGACGGGGAACACTCATGGCGCGAGGCATCAACAAGGTCATTCTGGTTGGCAATCTGGGCAAGGACCCGGAGGTACGCTACATGCCGAGTGGCGGTGCCGTGGCCAACGTCACCATCGCCACCAGCGAGCAATGGAAGGACAAGCAGACCGGTGAGCAAAGGGAGCGCACCGAGTGGCACAACGTGGTCTTCTATCAGCGCCTGGCCGAGATCGTCGGCGAGTACCTGAAGAAAGGCTCCCAGGTCTATGTCGAGGGCAGCCTGCGCACCCGCAAGTGGCAGGACAAGAACGGCAACGACCGCTACACCACCGAGATCATCGCCAGCGAGATGCAGATGCTCGGCGGTCGCGGTGGGGGCGGCGGCGGTTACGGCCAGTCGGCGCCGGCCACGGCGCCTGCCGCCAAACCGGCCGCGGCCGAGAGCGGCGGTGGTCTGGACAGCGACTTCGACGACGACATCCCCTTCTGAGCCTCCGCACCGGGGATCGCTTCCAGCCGCAGGGTTGGTTCGCAGGCCGAGTCGGGCTGCGCATCCTCGGCGATCCCCCTCAAGGCATGGTTACAGCCCTGCTTTTTCGGCCGATCGCCCAAGCTGCTTTGCCGGATCCGCCCTGAGCATCGAATCCCTGGTGCAATAGCCGGGTTAGGCCAATCGCGGCCTGGAGGCCGCTCCTACCATGTGCCGCCATGCCCCGCAGGAGCGGTCTCCAGGCCGCGATCGAGGTGGCATCACCCGCCGTCGTCAGGCGGAACCTACGATGGCCACGAAACCCGCGAAACCCACGAAAAGATCGATGGCCACGGAATCCACGGAACACATTGTAGGAGCGGCCTCCAGGCCGCGATCCCGCAAAGGGGGGGGCTAACCCGGATATTGCATCAAGGCGGCTGGCAGACTTTTCGGACGATCACCCAGGCTGCTTTGCCAGCCTCGCCCTGAGCATCGAATCCTTGGTGCAATATCCGGCCTAGAGACCGGCGGCCCGCAGGGCCGCCAGCTGGCTCCGCCGTTCCTCGAGCAGCCGGCTGTAGGCGCCACTCAGCGCCCGTTCATAGGCGCAGTCGCCATCCAGGCCCAGGGTCGAGAGGCGGGCCTCCAGCAGGGCAATCTCCTCGCGCAGATGTTTGGCCAGGGGTCGGCTGAGGCCCTCGGTGGGGTGGGAATACCCTGTCATGAGCATGTTCCGGTTTCCTCTGTTTCTCTTGTCTTCGGTGGCAGCTTAGCCACCCTTTGTGACCGGCGTTTGACAGTCCGGTATCATTTTTTATCGGTATTTTTCGGGGTAAATCCCTTGTTTTCTCATGATCTTTTCCAGCTATCCCGGCTAAGCGGATGATTTCTTTCGGGTTGTCTGTGGCTGGCGGCCCCTGCCTCCGCGAGTTGATGTAACATATTGAATTCAAAAACTATTTATTTGGCCTTTTCGCGGCATTTTTCTTGACGAAGCCCGGTGCCCTACCTATAGTGTCACGAAGTGGGAAGAAGTGGTGCTAACGGATAAAAAAGTGGGGTTTGGGGGGAGTTTTGTTCCGAGGGGTCAACACCGTCAACCTGGACAGCAAGGGCCGCATGGCCCTGCCGACCCGCTATCGCGGCGTGCTGGCCGAGTGCTGCGACAGTCACCTGGTCGTGACCGTCCATGAAGACGGCTGTCTGATGCTCTACCCCTTGCCGGAGTGGGAGGAGGTCGAGCACAAGCTGATCCGCCTTCCCAACCAGAACCGACAGGCGCGCCGTCTGCAGCGCATGCTGCTCGGGCATGCCACTGAACTCGACATGGACGGTCATGGCCGCATCCTCCTGCCGCAGCGGCTGCGCGACTTCGCCAAGCTGGAGAAGCGCGTCGTCCTGAGCGGTCTGGGCAAGAAGTTCGAGATCTGGAACGAGGAGGCCTGGGACCGGAGCTGTGAGGAATGGCGTTCGGAGGAGCAGCCGGAGGGCGAGATCCCCGAGGCGCTGGATGCGCTGACCCTCTAGCCCGGATATTGCACCAAGGCGGCGCGCATGATCGGAGTGCAGACTGACATACAAGGCCGGGAGGCTCGCAAATGGTCCCTCACTGCGGGGTACGGTTTGTGCCTATTCGATTTCAGGACGCATCTGGCTGCGCATCCTGGCCGATCGCCCTTGAACCATGGCTACGGCCATGCTTCTGCGGGTGATCGACCAAGCTGCTTTGCCAGCTCCGCCCTGAGAATCGAATCCTTGATGCAATATCCGGGCTAGTGATGACCGCAGCGGCTGCGCATCGTCCGGTACTTCTGCAGGAGGCGCTGGACGCCCTGGCCGTGCGGCCCGGGGGGCTGTACCTCGACGGCACCTTCGGTCGTGGCGGACATGCCGCGGCGATCCTCGAACGGCTCGGCCCAGAGGGCCGGCTGTATGCGATGGACAAGGATCCTGACGCGGTGCAGGCGGCGCGGGAGCGCTTCGGGCACGATGCCCGATTCCATATCGAGCGAGGCAGTTTTGCCATGTTGGGACAGCTGGCGGACAGGTTCGGTATCCGGGGCAGGGTCGACGGCATCCTCTTCGACCTCGGCGTCTCCTCGCCGCAGCTGGACGATGCCCGTCGGGGGTTCAGCTTCCTGCGCGATGGCCCCCTCGACATGCGCATGGATCCGCAGGCCGGCGAGAGCGCGGCCGAGTGGCTGAACCGCGCCAGCGAGGCCGAGATCGCCGAGGTGCTGTGGCGCTACGGCGAGGAGCGCTTCAGCCGGCGCATCGCCCGGGCCATCGTCGCCGCGCGCCGCGAGCGGCCCATCGAGAGCACCGCGCGGCTGGCGGAGATCGTGGCTGGCGCGGTGCCTGGGCGCGAGCGCCACAAGCATCCGGCGACGCGCAGCTTCCAGGCGATCCGCATCCACGTCAACCGCGAGCTGGCCGATCTCGAGGCCGGTCTGGCGGCGGCGGTCGATGTGCTGGCGCCCGGTGGGCGGCTGGCGGTGATCAGCTTCCACTCGCTGGAGGATCGGCTGGTGAAACGTTTCCTGCGCCGTGAGGCGCAGGGCCCGGAGCTGCCGCGTGATCTGCCGGTGACCGGCGAACGGGCTGCTGGCCGGCTGCGGCTGATCGGCAAGGCGATCCGCCCCGGCAAGGCGGAGCTGGAGGCCAACCCGCGGGCGCGCAGCGCGGTGCTGCGGGTGGCGGAGCGCCGGGCGTGAGGCCGCTGCTGATCGCGGCCCTGATGCTGATGGTGATCGGCTCGGCGATCGGCGTGGTCTATGCCAAGCACCGCAGTCGCACGCTGTTCGTCGAGCTGCAGGGGCTGCAGGCGGAGCGCGATGCATTGAATATCGAATGGGGGCAGTTGCAGTTGGAGCAGAGTACCTGGGCGACCCACGGGCGGATCGAGGATCTGGCCCGTAGCCGCCTGGGAATGGTGATTCCGGCCCCCGAACAGGTGGTGATCGTCCGACCATGACGCAGAACGAACAGAGCCCGGATTTCCCGCGTCGCCGCTGGCTGCTGCTGGGCGCCTTTGCGCTGGCCTTCGGGGTTCTCGCCTGGCGCGCCCTGGACCTGCAGATCATCCACCAGGGCTTTCTCCAGGATCAGGGCGATGCCCGGCACCTGCGGGTGGTCAGCCTGCCGGCCCACCGTGGCATGATCCTCGACCGCAACGGCGAGCCGCTGGCGGTCAGCACCCCGGTGGACAGCGTCTGGGCCAATCCCCAGCTGCTGGTGCCAGCACGCGACTACCTGCCGCCCCTGGCGCGGCTGCTGGGACTGGACGTCGACCGTCTGCAGCGCCTGCTGGCGGCGCGGGCCGACCGGGAATTCGTCTACCTGCGGCGCCATGTGACACCGACCGTCGCCGCCCAGGTGCGTGCCCTCGATGCACCGGGGGTCTCACTGCAGCGCGAGTATCACCGCTACTATCCGGACGGTGAGGTCAATGCCCATCTGCTCGGCTTCACCGACATCGACGATGCCGGCCAGGAGGGGCTGGAGCTGGCCTATGACGACTGGCTGCGCGGCACGCCGGGCGCCAAGCGGGTGCTGCGCGACGGCCGCCAGCACGTGATCGAGGACGTGGAACGGCTGCGGGCGCCGCGTCCCGGCAAGGACCTGCGGCTGTCCATCGACCGGCGCATCCAGTACCTGGCCTACCGCGAGCTGAAGGCGGCGGTACGCCGGCACCGGGCCCGCTCGGGGTCGGTGGTGGTGTTGGACGTGCGCAGCGGCGAGGTGCTGGCGATGGTCAACCAGCCGTCCTTCAACCCCAACAACCGGCGCCACCTGAAGCCGGCGCAAATCCGCAACCGTGCCCTGACCGACGTCTTCGAGCCGGGCTCGACCATGAAGCCCTTCACCATTGCCGTGGCCCTGGCCAGCGGGCGCTACCGGCCGGACACCCCGGTCGATACCCGTCCCGGGCTGTTCCAGGTCGGGGTCAACACGGTGCGCGACGTGCACAACTATGGCCGGCTCGACGTCACCGGCGTGATCCGCAAGTCGAGCAACGTCGGTGCCGCCAAGATCGCCCTGTCCCTGCCCCGGGAACGGCTCTGGCAGCTGTACAGCGATCTCGGCTTCGGCCAGCTCACCGCCAGCGGTTTCCCCGGCGAGGCCAGCGGCCTGCTGGCCCACCACCGACGCTGGCATGACATCGAGCAGGCCACCATGGCCTTCGGCTACGGGCTGTCGGTGACCCCGCTGCAGCTCGCCAAGGCCTATGCGGTGCTGGCCGCCGACGGATGGCAGCGGCCGGTCTCGCTGCTGCGGGTCGAGCAGGCACCGGCCGGCCGGCGTCTGCTGCCCGCCAGTGTCGCCCGCCAGGTGCGGGCCATGCTGGAGGAGGCCGTGGGGCCCGAGGGCACCGGTCAGGCGGCCCGGGTGCAGGGTTACCGGGTGGCCGGCAAGACCGGCACGGTGCACAAGGCCACCGCCGGTGGCTATGCCGAACACCGCTATTACGCGGTGTTCGCCGGTCTGGCACCGGCCAGCCGGCCGCGGCTGGTCACGGTGGTGATGATCAACGAGCCCTCCAATGGCGACTACTACGGCGGCAAGGTCGCCGCGCCCGTCTTCTCCCGGGTCATGGCGGGTGCGCTGCGGTTGCTGAACGTGCCACCCGACGACCTGGGGGATGCGGATGCGCTGCGCCAGGCGGCGCTGCGCGAAGGGGGCCCGGCATGATGACCGCGCCGCGCCTGGAACCGGGCATGCGTCTCGGCGAGCTGCTACAGGGGCTCGCCGAGGTGCCGCCGGCCGTCGATCTGGAGATCCGCGGCCTGGCCCTGGACAGCCGTCGCCTGGCGCCGGGTGATCTGTTTCTGGCTCTCTCCGGGACCCGGCAGCATGGCCTGGAGTTCGCTGCCGAGGCCCAGGTGGCGGGGGCCGCCGCGGTGGCCTGGGAGCCGGACGCCGATCTGGATGCCGGGGCCCCGGTGCTGCGCGAGCTGGGGCTGCCGGCCGTCGCCGTGCCCGAGCTCGGAGCCAGGCTGGGCGAGATCGCGTCGCGTTTTCATGGCCGGCCCTCCGAGGCCCTGTTCCTGGTCGGGGTCACCGGCACCGACGGCAAGACCTCCTGCAGCCATTTCATCGCCCAGGCCCTGCACCAGGTCGGGGCGCCCTGTGGCCTGATCGGTACCCTGGGCTACGGCCTGTACGGCGCCCTCGAGCCCGGCGCCCATACCACGCCCGATGCCGTCACCCTGCAGGCCGAGCTGGCCGCCATCCGTGACCGGGGCGCCACGGCCGCGGTGATGGAGGTGTCCTCCCATGCCCTGGCCCAGGCACGCACCGGCGCGGTGGCCTTCGACGTCGCGGTGCTTACCCATCTGGGGCGTGACCACCTCGACTACCATGGCAGCCTGGAGGCCTATGCCGCTGCCAAGCGGCGCCTGTTCGAGAGCCCGGGACTGGGCGCCGCGGTTCTGAATGCCGACGATGCCCTGGGGCGCGAACTGCTGGCCGGGCTGCCCGGCGACGCCGAGCCGGTGGCCTACGGTCTCGGCCCCCTGGCCCGCCAGGGGGGCGGCCGCTGGTTGCAGGCCGAGGCGCTGCGTGCCACCGGGATGGGCCTGGAGATAGAGATCCGCAGCAGCTGGGGCGAGGGGACGCTCGCCAGCCGTCTGCTCGGCCGTTTCAATGCCAGCAACCTGCTGGCCGCGCTCGGCGTGCTGCTGCTGCGCGGGCTCGATTTCGACACCGCCCTGGAACGGCTGGCGCAGGTGCGCACCGTTCCCGGCCGCATGGAGGCCTTCGGTGGTGGTGAACAGCCGCTGGTGGTGGTCGACTATGCCCATACACCGCGTGCCCTGGAGGCCGTGCTGGGTGCCCTGCGCGAGCATTGCCGTGGCCGGCTCTGGTGCGTGTTCGGTGCCGGCGGCGATCGCGATCGCGGCAAGCGCCCGCTGATGGGCGCCATCGCCGAGCGCTGTGCCGACCGGGTGCTGCTCACCGACGACAACCCCCGCCGCGAGGATCCCGAGCAGATCCTGGCCGAGATCCTCGCCGGCATGCGTGCGCCGCAGGCGGTGCAGGTCGAGCGCCGGCGCGGCCTGGCCATCGCCCGCGCCCTGGAGGCGGCCGGGCCTGGTGACGTGGTGCTGGTGGCCGGCAAGGGTCACGAGGATTTTCAGCTGGTGGGCGATGCGCGCATCCCCTTCAGCGACCGGGCCGAGGTCCGGCGTCTGCTGCAGGAGCGCGGGTCATGATGTCCATGCAGCTCTCCGAGGCCGCCGGGCTGCTCGGTGCCGACCTCGTCGGGGCCGATGTGCGTTTCGCCGGGGTCAGCACCGACAGCCGGAGCCTGGAACCCGGCAACCTGTTCGTGGCCCTGGTCGGCGAGCGCTTCGATGGTCATGCCTATCTGCAGCAGGCCGCCGAGCGAGGGGCCGCGGCGGCGGCCGTCTCACGCGAGCTGAACCCCGTGCTGCCGCTGCTGCGGGTGGCGGATACCCGCCGCGCGCTGGGCGAACTGGCCGGACACTGGCGGCGGCGCTTCGATCTGCCGCTGGTGGCCGTCACCGGCAGCAACGGCAAGACCACGGTCAAGGAGATGACTGCGGCCATCCTTGGCGTCGGGCGGCGGGTGCTGGCCACGCGGGGCAATCTGAACAATGACATCGGCGTGCCCCTGACCCTGTTTCGGCTGGATGGGCGGCATCAGGCGGCGGTGATCGAGATGGGCGCCAACCATCCGGGCGAGATCGCCCTCCTGACCGGGATCGCCGCGCCCAGCGTGGCGCTGATCACCAACGCCGCGCCGGCACACCTGGCCGGCTTCGGCGATCTGGCCGGGGTGGCCGAGGCCAAGGGGGAGATCTTCGCCGGTCTGGGACCGCACGGCGTGGCGGTGATCAATGCCGACGATCGCTTCGCTCCGCGCTGGCGGGCGCTGGCCGCCGGCCACGAGATCCTCGACTTCGGCCTGGAGGCGCCGGCCGCGGTCAGCGCCGACTGGCGGCCTGTGGAGGCCGGCAGCGAGCTGCGCCTGCGCACGCCGCAGGGTCGGGTCGAGCTGCGGCTGCCGCTGCCGGGGCGGCACAACGTGATGAATGCCCTGGCCGCCACCGCGGCGGCCCTGGCCGCCGGGGCCGGGCTCGATGAGGTGCAGCAGGGTCTGTCCGGCTTGCGAGCGGTCGCTGGCCGGCTGCGCTTCCTGGCCGGTCGCCAGGGCGCGCGGCTGATCGACGACAGCTACAACGCCAATCCCGCCTCGCTGGGCGCGGCGCTGGAGGTGCTGCGGGCCCAGCCGGGCGAGCACTGGCTGGTGCTGGGCGAGATGGGCGAACTGGGCGGCGATGCCCGCGCCCTGCACGCCGAGGCCGGCCGCCAGGCGCGGGCCAGCGGGGTCAGCCGGCTGTTCGGGCTGGGTCCCCTGGCTGCGGAGGCGGTACGGGCCTTTGGTGCCGGTGCCCGGATGTACGATGCACTCGATGCCCTGCTGGAGGATCTGGGCGCGGCGCTGGACCCCGACAAGACGGTGCTGGTCAAGGGGTCGCGCAGCATGCGCATGGAACGGGTGGTCGAGGCGCTGGCCGCCGAGGGGGGGAGTGACTGATGCTGCTCTGGCTCGCCGAGTATCTCACCCAGTATCACAGCGGCTTCAACGTCTTCCAGTACCTGACGCTGCGCGCCATCCTCGGCGTGCTGACCGCGCTGCTGATCTCCTTCCTGGTGGGGCCGGCGATGATCCGCCGCCTGAGCCGCTACCAGATCGGCCAGCAGGTGCGTGACGACGGCCCCGAGTCGCATCTGACCAAGGCCGGCACACCGACCATGGGCGGGGCGCTGATCCTGGTGGCCATCGCCCTCTCGACCCTGCTCTGGGCCGATCTCGGCAACCGCTACGTCTGGGTGGTGCTGCTCACCACCCTGGCCTTCGGCATCATCGGCTGGGTCGACGACTACAAGAAGCTGGTGCTGAAGAACAGCAAGGGACTGGCCGCGCGCTGGAAGTATTTCTGGCAGTCGGCGGTGGCCCTCGGTGTCGCCGTCTACCTCTATCTCAGCGCCCAGTCGCCGGCCGAGCTGCAGCTGATCGTGCCCTTCTTCAAGAACATCGCCATCGACCTCGGCTGGGGCTATGTGCTGCTGACCTATTTCGTCATCGTCGGTTCCAGCAATGCGGTCAACCTGACCGACGGCCTGGATGGCCTGGCCATCCTGCCGACGGTGATGGTGGCCGGGGCGCTGGCGGTGTTCGCCTATGCCTCGGGCAACGTCAGGTTTGCCGAGTACCTGTCCATTCCCTACATCCGCAATGTCGGCGAGGTGGTGGTCTTCGCCGGCGCCATCGTCGGCGCCGGGCTGGGTTTCCTCTGGTTCAACGCCTATCCGGCGCAGGTATTCATGGGCGACGTCGGTGCCCTGGCGCTGGGCGCGGCGCTGGGCATCATCGCCGTGCTGGTCCGTCAGGAGCTGGTCTATTTCGTGATGGGCGGGGTGTTCGTGATGGAGACCGTGTCGGTCATCCTGCAGGTGGCCTCGTTCAAGCTCACCGGGCGGCGCATCTTCCGCATGGCGCCGCTGCATCATCACTTCGAGCTGAAGGGCTGGCCCGAACCCAGGGTCATTGTGCGCTTCTGGATCATCACCGTGATCCTGGTGCTGGTCGGCCTGGCGACCTTGAAGATTCGCTGAGGGGACGAGGATGGACGTACGTTATCAGATGAAGATCGTGGGGCTGACCTTCCTGGTCATGTCCGTGTTCTGGCTGCTGGTCTGAGGGATAGCAGCGGGCGATGGAGACAGGGGCAGCGATGCACGCCGGACGCAACGCGGGACGCAAGGTGCTGGTGGTCGGCCTGGGCCGCACCGGTCTGTCCTGTGCGCGCTTCCTGGCCCGTCACGGCATGCAGGTGGCGGTGACCGACACGGCCGAGAACCCGGCGGGGCTGGCCGAGCTGCAGCGTGAGCTGCCGGAGGTGGCATTGTTCCTTGGTCGCTTCGATGCCGACGCCTTCCGCCATGCCGAGCAGATCCTGGTCAGCCCCGGCGTCTCGCTGCGCCATCCGCTGATCGAGGAGGCGCGCAGCCGCGGCGTCGAGGTGATCGGCGACATCGAACTGTTCGCGCGCCACGTCGATGCGCCGGTAGTGGCCATCACCGGCTCCAATGGCAAGAGCACGGTGACTACCCTGGTCTACGACATGGCGCGCCGCGCCGGTCGCCGGGTACGGATGGGTGGCAACATCGGCATCCCGGCCCTCGACCTGCTCGATGCCGGCGAGGTCGATCTGTTCGTGCTGGAGCTGTCCAGCTTCCAGCTGGAGACGCTGCACAGCCTGCAGCCGGCGGCCGCAGTGGTGCTCAACGTCAGTCCCGACCACATGGACCGCTACAGCGGGCTCGACGAATACGCCGCCGCCAAGGCGCGCATCTACCGCAACGCCGGGTTGCAGGTGGTCAACCTGGACGATCCGGCCGCCGCCCGGCTGGCCGATCCCAACCGGCCGCAGCTCGGCTTCCGTCTGGGCACGCCGGTGGATGAGGGCTATGGCCTGCGCCGGCATGAGGGATGCGAGTTCATCGCCCGCGGCGAGGAACTGCTGCTGCCGGTCGACGCGGTGCGCATGGCGGGGCGGCACAATCTCGCCAACGCCCTCGCGGCGCTGGCCCTGGGCGAGGTGCTGGGACTGCCAGCCGAGCCCATGCTGGCTGCCCTGCGCGAGTTCGGCGGTCTGCCGCACCGTACCCAGTGGCTGGCAGCGGCGGAGGGCGTCGACTGGTACAACGATTCCAAGGCCACCAACGTCGGTGCCACCCTGGCGGCCATCTCCGGCTTCGAGGAACGCCCGCTGGTACTGATCATGGGCGGGCAGGGCAAGGGCGCGGACTTCTCGCCGCTGCGCGAGGCGGTCTGTGGGCGGGCCCGGGCGGTGGTGCTGCTCGGCGAGGATGCGGCCGAGATCGAGGCGGCGCTCGGCGGCTGCGTGCCGGTGCAGCGGGTGGCGGACATGCGCCAGGCGGTCGAGACCGCCGCCCGCCTGGCCCGGCCGGGCGACGCCGTGCTGCTCTCCCCGGCCTGTGCCAGCTTCGACATGTTCGAAGGGTACGAGGACCGCGGCCGGCGTTTCGCCGAGGCGCTGCAGGAGTTCCTGGCATGAGCGTCGCCGCGCTTCCCGCCCGCAGCCTGCGCTGTCCGCAGTTCGATCTCGGCCTGCTCGCTGCCGCCGCGGTGCTGGCCAGTCTCGGCCTGGTGATGGTGGCCTCGGCCTCGATCAGCATCGCCGACCGCGAAACCGGCCAGCCGTTCTTCTTCATCGTCCGCCAGGCGCTGTATCTGCTGGTCGGCATCCTGCTCGGCATGGCGGCCTTTCGCCTGCGTCTGGCGGTCTGGTCGCGGGCCGGGATGGTGGCCCTGTTCCTGGCCCTCGGCCTGCTGCTGCTGGTGCTGGTGCCGGGGGTGGGCAAGACCATCAACGGCAGTACCCGCTGGGTCGGTTTCGGTCCTTTCAACCTGCAGGTCTCGGAACCGGCCAAGCTGCTGGTGCTGATCTACCTCTCCGGCTACCTGGTGCGCCGCGCCGGCGAGGTGCGGGAACAGGTCAGCGGTTTCCTCAAGCCGATGGCGGTGCTGGGACTGGTCTGCATACTGCTGCTGGCCGAGCCGGACTTCGGTGCCACAGTGGTGTTGCTGGCCACCGCGCTGACGCTGATGTTCCTGGCCGGGGTGCGCTGGTGGCAGTTCGCCATCCTGCTGGCCGTCGCCGCAGGTCTGATGGCCCTGCTGGCGGTGACCTCGCCCTACCGCATGGCGCGCCTTACCACCTTCCTCAATCCCTGGGCCGACCCCTTCGACAGCGGTTTCCAGCTCACCCAGTCGCTGATCGCCATCGGTCGCGGCGAATGGTTCGGGGTGGGGCTGGGCGCCGGCGTGCAGAAGCTGTTCTACCTGCCGGAGGCGCACACCGACTTCGTGTTCGCGGTGCTGGCCGAGGAGCTTGGCCTGCTCGGGGTGCTGCTGGTGATCGGCCTCTATGCCTTCTTCGTCTATCGGGCCTTTGCCATCGCCCGTACCGCGCAGCTGGCCAACGAACCCTTCGCCGGCTATCTCGCCTACGGCATCGGCACCTGGATCGGCCTGCAGGCCTTCATCAACATGGGCGTCAACATGGGGCTGCTGCCGACCAAGGGGCTGACCCTGCCGCTGCTCAGCTACGGTGGCTCCAGCCTGGTGGTGATGTGCATCGCCGTGGCCCTGCTGCTGCGCATCGATTACGAGACCCGCTGTTCGGTGTATACCCTGACGGCGGACAGGACACGCGCCCGCAAGCGGCGTGGCGGGGTGCGCCGATGAGCCGGCGGCCGATCCTGATCATGGCCGGCGGCACTGGCGGCCACGTGTTCCCGGCCCTGGCGGTGGCCGCCGAGCTGCGTCGCGCCGGCGTTGCCGTCGCCTGGCTCGGCACTCGCCGTGGCCTGGAGGCGCGGCTGGTGCCCGCGGCCGGCTACCCCATGGCCTGGATCCGCGTCAGCGGCCTGCGCGGCAAGGGGCTCGGCCGGCGGCTGGTGGCCCCCTTCATGCTCGCCCTGGCGCTGCTGCAGTCGCTCTGGGTGATGCTCCGCTTGCGGCCGCGCGCGGTGCTCGGCATGGGTGGCTTCGTCACCGGGCCGGGCGGGGTCATGGCCTGGCTGACCCGCCGGCCGCTGCTGATCCATGAACAGAATTCGGTCGCCGGCCTGACCAACCGTCTGCTGGCGCCCCTGGCGCGGCGGGTCATGGAGGGCTTCCCGGACAGCCTGCCGGCAAGGTATCAGCCGATCCATACCGGCAACCCGGTGCGAGCCGAGATCGCCGCCCTGCCAGCGCCGGAGGCGCGCTTCGCCGGTCGCCACGGTCGCCTGCGGCTGCTGGTCCTCGGTGGCAGCCTGGGGGCCCAGGCGCTGAACGAGGTGCTGCCCCGGGCGCTGGCCGCCCTGACGCCGGGCAGCCGCCCCGAGGTGCGCCACCAGAGTGGCGAGCGCAACCTGGAGGCGGCTCGTGCTGCCTATGCCGCGGCCGGGGTCGAGGCCGAGCTGCTGCCCTTCATCGACGACATGGCCGCGGCCTACGGCTGGGCCGACCTGGTGCTCTGCCGCGCCGGTGCCCTGACCGTCGCCGAGCTGACGGCGGCCGGGGTCGGTGCCCTGCTGGTGCCCTATCCCCATGCCGTCGACGATCACCAGACCGGCAATGCCCGCTACCTGGAACGGGCCGGCGCCGGCCTGCTGCTGCCGCAGGCGGAACTGGATGCCGACCGCCTGGCCGCACTGCTGGACGAGCTGGGCGCCGACCGCGAGCGGCTGCTGGCCATGGCCCGCGCCGCCCGTGCCCTGGCCCGGCCCGACGCGGCGCGGCGCGTGGCGGAGCTGTGCCTGATCGAGGCGGGAGGTGGCGCATGATCGAGCGGCGGATCGAGGATCAGGACCGGACGACCGGCATGGGCCGGGTACGCCGTGTGCATTTCGTCGGCATCGGCGGCGTCGGCATGGGCGGTATCGCCGAGGTGCTGCTCAATCTGGGCTACGAGGTGCAGGGCTCGGACCTGCGCGACAATGCCGTGACCCGGCGGCTCGCGGGGCTGGGGGCACGGATCTTCACCGGCCACAGCGCCGGGCAGGTGAGCGGCTGTGACGTGGTGGTGGTGTCCAGCGCGGTCGCCAGCGACAACCCGGAGGTGGTCGCGGCCCATGCGGCGCGGATCCCCGTGGTGCCGCGCGCCGAGATGCTGGCCGAGCTGATGCGCTTCCGCTACGGCATCGCCGTGGCTGGCACCCACGGCAAGACGACCACCACCAGCCTGATCGCCAGCCTGCTGGCGGAAGGCGGGCTGGACCCGACCTTCGTCATCGGTGGCCGGCTGAACAGCGCCGCCAGCCATGCCCGGCTGGGGGCCGGCACCTATCTGGTCGCCGAGGCCGATGAGAGCGATGCTTCCTTCCTCTACCTGCAACCGATGCTGGCGGTGGTGACCAACATCGATGCCGATCACCTGGAGACCTACCAGGGCGACTTCGGCCGCCTGCGCCAGACCTTCGTCGAGTTCCTCCATCACCTGCCGTTCTACGGCCTGGCCGTGGTCTGCCTCGACGATCCCGGGGTGCGCGAGATCCTGACCGAGATCAGCCGGCCGGTGCGCAGCTATGCCATCGACGAGCCGAGCGCCGACCTGCGGGTCAGCGGGCTGCGCCAGCGCGGGTTGCAGATGCACTTCCAGGTGCACCGCGCCGGCCATGACCCGCTGCAGGTGACCCTCAATCTGCCCGGCCGGCACAACGTGCAGAACGCCCTGGCCGCCATTGCCGTGGCCACCGAGCTGGGGGTGGACGATGCCGCCATCCAGCGCGCCCTGGCCGGCTTCGCCGGCATCGGCCGCCGCTTCCAGATGTATGGCGAGGTCGAGAGCCCTGCCGGGCCGGTGCTGCTGATCGATGATTACGGCCACCACCCCAGCGAGATTGCCGCCACCCTGGAGGCGATCCGCAGCGGCTGGCCGGAGCGGCGTCTGGTGCTGGCCTTCCAGCCGCATCGCTACAGCCGCACCCGCGACCTGTTCGAGGACTTCGCCCGCGTCCTGTCGGGCGTCGACGTGCTGCTGCTGACCGAGGTCTATCCTGCCGGCGAGGCGCCCATCGCCGGTGCCGACGGCCGCGCCCTGTGCCGCGCCATCCGTGCCCGCGGCCAGGTCGACCCGATCTTCGTCGAGGGCGTGGCCGAGCTGCCCGAGGCGCTGGCGGGGGTGCTCGCCCCCGGCGATTTGCTGCTGACCCTGGGTGCCGGCGACATCGGCACGGCGCCCAACCTGTTGCTGGAACACTGGTCCGCTTGCGGCCGGGAGGACGAGGCATGAGTCACACGCGAAGCCGTCCGCGGCTGCACATGGGCTGCGGTGAATCCCTGCACAGCCGCCTCTCGCAACGGCTGCCCGCCGCTCCGGCCGGCGAGGCGCTGCCGGCGCCGCGGCGCAAGACCCAGCCCTCGGCCAAGGCGAGGACGCGGACATGATGGCTGCTCCGGCAGATCGCCCGCTGCGCGGCATCCTGCGCCACGACGAGCCCATGGCCCGTCATACCAGCTGGCGGGTCGGCGGACCGGCCAGGCTCTGGTACCAGCCGGCCGACCTCGAGGATCTGGCGGTCTTCCTGCGCAGCCTGCCCGCGGAGGAGCGGCTGGTCTGGGTGGGGCTGGGCAGCAATCTGCTGGTGCGCGACGGCGGCATCGACGCCGTGGTGATTGCGCCCTTCGGCGGGCTGGATGCCCTGCAGATGCTCGACGACGGGTTGATCCGCGCCGAGGCCGGCGTGGCCTGCAACAAGGTGGCGCGTTTTGCCGCCCGCCACGGCCTGGTGGGGGCGGAATTCCTGGCCGGCATCCCGGGCAGCATGGGCGGCGCGCTGGCCATGAACGCCGGCGCCTTCGGCGGCGAGACCTGGCGGCTGGTCGCCGCGGTGGAGACCATCGACCGCCACGGCGAGCGGCGCACCCGCCTGCCGGCGGACTTCGAGGTCGGTTACCGCGAGGTCAGCGGTCCGGCCGGCGAGTGGTTCGTGGCTGCCCACTTGCGCCTGGAGGCGGGTGACGTGGAAGGCGCCCAGGCGCGGATCCGTGCCCTGCTCGAGCGCCGCGCCGCGAGCCAGCCGATCGGCGAGCCGAGCTGCGGCTCGGTGTTCCGCAATCCCCCGGGCGACCATGCGGCGCGGCTGATCGAGGCCTGTGGACTGAAGGGGCGCTGCATCGGTGCGGCCTGCGTGTCGCAGCGGCATGCCAATTTCATCATCAACACCGGCGGGGCGCGGGCGGCGGATATCGAGGCGCTGATCGTCCTGGTGCAGGCCGAGGTCGAGCGCTGCCAGGGCGTGCGCCTGGAGCCCGAGGTGAGGATTCTCGGCGTGGCCGGGGGAGCGGGCGGATGAACGGCCAGGCGGCGGACTTCGGCAGAGTGGCCGTGCTCATGGGCGGATGTTCCGCCGAGCGCGAGATCTCCCTGAAGAGCGGTAACGCGGTGCTCGAGGCCCTGCGCCGCCGGGGGATCGATGCCCAGGGTCTGGATGCCGCCAACGAGGGCCTGCTGGCCGAGCTGCAGCAGGGCGGCTACGCGCGGGCCTTCATCGCCCTGCACGGTCGCGGCGGCGAGGACGGCGTGATCCAGGGCGCCCTGCAAACCCTGGGTCTGCCCTATACCGGCAGCGGGGTGCTCGGCTCGGCCCTGGGCATGGACAAGCTGCGCAGCAAGCAGGTCTGGCAGGCGGCCGGTCTGCCGACGCCGCCCTTCGTGGTGGCCGAGGCGGTGGACGAGCTGGCGCGGGTGGCCGACGAGCTGGGCTTTCCGGTGATGGTCAAGCCTGCCCGCGAGGGATCGAGCATCGGCATGAGCCGGGTCGACTCGGCCGCGGCACTGCCGGCGGCCTGGGAACAGGCACGTGCCTACGATTCCTGTGTGCTGATCGAACGCTGGATCGAGGGTGAGGAATACACGGTGGCGCTGCTGGCCGGCGAGGCCCTGCCACTGATCCGGCTGGAGACGCCCCGCGAGTATTACGACTACGCCGCCAAGTACGAGGCCGACAGTACCCGCTACCACTGCCCCTGCGGCCTGCCGGCGGACCAGGAGACGGCGCTGCAGGGCCTGGCGCTGGCGGCCTTCGCGGCGGTCGATGCCCGGGGCTGGGGACGGGTGGATCTGCTGCTCGATGCGGCCGGCGCGCCCTGGCTGATCGAGGTCAACACCGTGCCCGGCATGACCGATCACAGCCTGGTGCCGATGGCGGCGCGGGCGGCGGGTATCGAATTCGACGAGCTGGTGTTGCGCATCCTCGACACCAGCCGACAGGGGGTGGCCTGAGATGGCCGGAGCGAAGAAGACCCGCGGCGGGCAGGCCAGCCGGCGCAGGACGCAGGACGATCGGCGCCAGCGGCGCGCCCGGCTGCTGCAGCTGGGGCTGCTCGGCCTGCTGTTCGCCGCGCTGGCCGGTGGCGCCGGCTGGGGGGCGCTCTGGCTGCGCGATCCGCACAGCCTGCCGCTGCGCACGGTCCGCATCGAGGGCGAGTTCCGCCATCTCGACCAGGCCAGGCTGCGTGCGGCCGTGGCGCCGGTGGCCAGTGGCGGCTTCTTCAGCGTCGATGTCGAGGCCGTGCGCCGCGCCGCCGAGGCCCTGCCCTGGGTACAGCGGGTCAAGGTGCAGCGCCTCTGGCCGGACACCCTGCGCCTGCAGGTGGTCGAGCAGCAGGCGGTGGCGCGCTGGGGCGAGGACGGTCTGCTCAATCCGCATGGCGAGCTGTTCCGGCCCCCGGCGGAGGACATCGATCCGCGTCTGCCGCGGCTGGACGGTCCCGAGGTACTGCGCGAGCGGGTGATGCGCCAGTACGTGGCCGCGGTCGAGGCGCTGCGTCCGCTGGGACTGCGCGTCGCCCGGCTGGAGCTGGATGCGCGCCGCGCCTGGCGGCTGCGGCTGGGCGACGGCGTGGAACTGAAACTGGGGCGCGAACATGCCGGCCAGCGCCTGCAGCGCTTCGTGCGGATCTATCCCCTGGTCTTCGCCGCGGCGGGACGAACGGCGGAGACGGTAGACATGCGCTACAGCAACGGACTTGCCGTGCGCTGGCAAAGGCAGCGAGAGACTGCCGGACAGCATGAGGGTTGAACACACAATGTCGAAACGAGTCGAGAAGAGCATGATCGTCGGACTGGATATAGGCACGTCGAAGGTCGTGGCGATCGTCGGTGAGGTGATGGCGGACGGCGATGTCGAGATCATCGGCATCGGATCGCACCCCTCGCGCGGCATGAAGAAGGGCGTGGTGGTGAACATCGAGTCCACCGTGCACTCCATCCAGCGGGCGGTGGAGGAGGCCGAGTTGATGGCCGGCTGCCAGATCCACTCGGTGTACACCGGCATCGCCGGCAGCCACATCCGCAGCCTGAACTCGCATGGCATCGTCGCCATCCGTGACAAGGAGGTCACGCCGGGTGACGTGGAACGGGTGATCGATGCGGCGCGCGCCGTGGCCATCCCCGCCGACCAGAAGATCCTGCACATCCTGCCCCAGGAATTCATCATCGACAGCCAGGAGGGTATCCGCGAGCCGGTCGGCATGTCCGGCGTGCGGCTGGAGGCCAAGGTGCACCTGGTGACCGGCGCGGTCAGCGCGGCGCAGAACATCATCAAGTGCGTGCGCCGCTGTGGCCTGGAGGTGGACGACATCATCCTTGAACAGCTCGCCTCCAGCTATGCGGTGCTGACCGAGGACGAGAAGGAGCTGGGGGTGGCCCTGGTCGACATCGGCGGCGGTACCACTGACATCGCGGTGTTCACCGAGGGCTCGATCCGCCACACCGCGGTGATCCCCATCGCCGGTGACCAGGTGACCAACGACATCGCCGTGGCGCTGCGCACCCCGACCCAGCATGCCGAGGAGATCAAGATCAAGTACGCCTGCGCCCTGACCCAGCTGGCCTCGCCGGAGGAGACCATCGAAGTGCCCAGCGTCGGCGAGCGCCCGGCGCGGCGCCTGGCACGGCATACCCTGGCCGAGGTGGTGGAGCCGCGCTACGAGGAGCTGATGTCCCTGATCCAGGCCGAGTTGCGGCGCAGCGGTTTCGAGGACCTGGTGGCGGCCGGCATCGTGCTCACCGGCGGCAGCTCCAAGATGGAGGGTCTGGTCGAGCTGGCCGAGGAGATCTTCCACATGCCGGTGCGCCTCGGCACCCCGCAGTACGTGGCCGGGCTGGCCGACGTGGTGCGCAACCCGATCTACGCCACCGGCGTCGGCCTGCTGCTGTTCGGCAATCAGAACCGCACCCAGCGCAATCTGGACGGCCACTACGGGCGCGGCTTCCGTGGTGTGTGGGAGCGCATGAAGGGCTGGTTCCAGGGCAATTTCTGAAACGTTTTTTGAAGAGTTCGGTGGAGACCGAATGCAGTACTGAGCATCAACCCAGAGAGAGGAGACGAGACGATGTTTGAATTGATGGATGCATACAGCCAGAACGCTGTGATCAAGGTCATGGGCGTGGGCGGTGGCGGCGGCAATGCCCTGCAGCACATGGTCGAGGCCAATATCGAGGGTGTGGACTTCATCTGCGCCAATACCGACGCACAGGCCCTGCAGAACATCAGCGTGCCGATCTCGCTGCAGATGGGCTCCAGCATCACCAAGGGGCTGGGCGCCGGCGCCAACCCCGATGTCGGCCGCCAGGCGGCGATGGAGGACCGCGAGCGTATCGCCGAGGCCATCGAGGGCTCGGACATGCTGTTCATCACCGCCGGCATGGGCGGCGGCACCGGCACCGGCGCGGCCCCGGTGGTCGCCCAGGTAGCCAAGGAACTCGGCATTCTCACCGTGGCCGTGGTCACCCGGCCCTTCCCCTTCGAGGGCAAGAAGCGCATGGCCATCGCCGATCAGGGCATCAAGGAGCTGGGCCAGTACGTGGATTCGCTGATCACCATTCCCAACGAGAAGCTGCTCAGCGTGCTCGGCAAGCAGGTCAGCCTGCTCAGTGCCTTCAAGGCCGCCAACGACGTGCTGCTCGGCGCAGTGCAGGGCATCGCCGAGCTGATCACCCGGCCCGGCCTGATCAACGTCGACTTCGCCGACGTGCGCACCGTGATGTCGGAGATGGGCATGGCGATGATGGGCTCCGGCGCCGCCAGCGGCGAGGACCGGGCCCGCGAGGCGGCCGAGGCCGCCATTGCCAGTCCGCTGCTGGAGGATGTCAACCTGTCCGGCGCGGCCGGTATCCTGGTCAACGTCACCGCCGGCATGGACCTGTCCATCGGCGAGTTCGAGGAGGTCGGCAACGCGGTCAAGGAGTTCGCCTCCGAGAACGCCACCGTGGTGGTCGGTACCGTGATCGATCCCGAGATGTCGGACGAGCTGCGGGTCACCGTGGTTGCCACCGGTCTCGGCGCCCAGCGCCAGCAGTTGCCGGAGGAACCGACCGTCAAGCTGGTGGAGAAGACCAGCAACGGCGAGGTCGACTACGGCAAGCTGGACCGGCCGACGGTGATGCGCAAGCAGCCGCCGGCGCCGGATCAGGGCTCGGCCGCTCCCAACTACGAGGAGGACATGGAGTACCTCGACATCCCGGCCTTCCTGCGTCGCCAGGCCGACTAGCCGCCTCCCGGGGCCTTGTGTCCCCGGCCGGTGCCTCTGTCGCAGCGGGTCGCGCCGCCCCCCACTCGTCTCCTCTCGGGCGGGCGGCCCGCCGCGGCGTTTTTTTATCCTGCCTCTGGTGCACCCAAATGGTGAGATTTCCGGGGATTCGCACCAATCCCGGGCATGATGCCCCTGGCGGATGCCTGAAACGGTTTCTTCACCTTGCGCGGTTCCTGATCAATCGCCTTATATTCATGACGTTATTGTCGAATTTTGCGTTGGTTCGGTAGTTGGCCGGATTCTTGCTATGGAAGGGGCAGAATCTTGTCAAAACAACCTTATCAGTGGGGAAGAAGACAATGGCAGTGGTAGACAGAGGCCTGTTCGGTTCCATCCGTCGTACGCTGGTCGCGGTGTTGTGCCTGGCGTGGCTGGCGTTGCCGGCCGCCGCAGCGGCTGGCCAGGTATCGCCGAACAAGAAGAACGAGCCGGTCAAGATACTGGAAGGCTTCAAGAACCTGAGCAAGGAGAGCGCCCAGTGCGTTTCCTGCCACCGGGAGAAGACGCCGGGCATCTATGGCATGTGGGGTGATTCCAAGCATTACCGCGCCAATGTCGGTTGCTACGAATGCCACAAGGCCGATCCTTCCGACAAGGATGCCATCAAGCACAAGGATTTCGTGATCTCGGTCATCGTCTCCCCCAAGGACTGCAGCAACTGCCACGAGCGTGAGGTCGAGGAATTCGACCGCAGTCATCATGCCTCGGCCGGCAACATCCTCGGCTCGCTGGACAACGTGCTGGCCGAGGTGGTCGAGGGGGCGCCGCTGCTGAATGGTACCTCGCCGGTGGTCACCTCCGGCTGCATGGGCTGCCACGGCTCCATCGTGCGGGTGAACTCCGACGGCAGTCTCAACTCGGCTTCCTGGCCGAACACCGGTATCGGCCGCATCAACCCGGACGGTTCCAAGGGTGCCTGCTCGGCCTGCCACCTGCGTCACAACTTCTCCGCGGAACAGGCCCGTCACCCCGACAACTGCGGCCGCTGTCACCTGGGTCCGGATCATCCGCAGAAGGAGATCTACGAGGAGTCGGTGCACGGTGTCGCCTTCCGTGCCCACATCGACGAGATGAACATGGACTCCAGCAAGTGGATCCCGGGCGAGGATTATACCGCCGCCCCGACCTGTGCCACCTGTCACATGTCGGCCACCAAGGACCTGCCGGTCGATCACGACATCGGCTCGCGCATCTCCTGGAACCTGCGGGCGCCGGTGTCCTTCAAGATCGACGAGAAGGCCAGGAAGGCCGGCAAGCAGGTCAAGCCCTGGCTGGAACGGCGCAAGGACATGAAGTCGGTCTGCACCTCCTGCCATGGCCGCAACATCGTCGACAACTTCTACGAACAGCTGGATTCCTTCGTCGAGCTGTTCAACGACAAGTTCGCGATTCCTGCCAAGAAGCTGATCACGGTCCTCAAGCAGGAGAAGCTGATCGATCCCGTGAAGTTCAACGAGAAGGTCGAGTGGACCTACTTCTATCTGTGGCACCATGAGGGTCGCCGCGCCCGTCACGGTGCCGCCATGCTGGCTCCGGACTATGTCCACTGGGAAGGCATGTTCGAGGTGGCCCACCGCTTCTACCTGGAAATGGTGCCGGAGGTGAAGGAACTGATCGAGAAGGCCCGCAGGGACGGCAATGCCAGGGGTGCCGACAAGGTCGAGGCGCTGCTCGACGAGATCCTCAACTCCGAGATGCATCGCTGGTTCCTGGGGCAGAAACCGCCCAAGGCCTGGTCGCCGAAGGATGACGACAACCACGGCTTCAAGACCGGCAAGAAGATGTAACCGGGTCCGGCCGCGGTCCCCGGGTTGGACCGCGGCCGGCATTTGTTGGCGGGCGTCCGTCCGCTCTGTTCCGTAGTTCTCCTCATGATTCGAACCTGCTTGCGTTTCCTTTCGCTACTACTCCTGTTGTGCGGTCTTGCCGGCTGGGCCGCCGCCGCGCCCGCCATCGACGATGCCGAGTGCCTGGAATGTCACGGAGTGAAGGGCTTTGCCGTGCCCGAGGGGGCGCATGGGGGGGGCCGCAAACGCTCGCTGGACCTCAACTACGAGGCGATGCAGGAGAGCCGCCACGGCGAGCTGGCCTGCGTCGAGTGTCACAGCGACGTCGAACGCCTGCCGCACGAGGACGAATTGGCCAAGGTCGACTGCGTCAGCTGCCACGTGCGGCTCGACCCGCAGCAGATCAGGGAAAGGGTCAAGCCCAAGGGGCGGGCCATCACCCGGCGGGTGAAGACGCCGCCGGTGGTGGTGCAGACCGAGGCCTACACCCATTCCATCCATGCCGAGCGTGCCGAGGGCGGGCTGGTGGACAATGCCGACTGTGCCGATTGCCACACCGCCCACTATGTGTTCAGCTCCTCGGATCCCCGGGCCTCGACCTATCGCGAGAATTCCCCGCAGATGTGTGGCGGCTGTCACCAGGACGCCCTGGCCGAGTACGGCCAGTCGGTCCACGGCGCGGCCATCAGGACTCCCTGGAAGGGGGACAGCGCGACCTGCAGCGACTGCCATTCCTCGCATCAGGTCAGCGAGGTGAAGGGGCTCAGCGCGCACCGCATCGTCACCAAGAACTGCGGCAACTGCCACGAGAAGGCGGTCACCAGCTACATGACCACCACTCACGGCGCCCTGGCCTGGCTGGGCAACGAAAAGGTGGCGCGCTGCGTCGACTGCCACCGCGGCCATGACACCCGGCGCATCGACGACCCCCTGTCACTGGTCAGCGGGCAGAACCGGCTGGAGACCTGCCGCGAATGCCACGAGGACGCCAGCGACAAGATCGTCCAGTACAAGCCGCACGGCAACACCAGTGACTTCGAGAAGTATCCGGCGATGTTCATCACCGGCAAGTTCATGGTCGGCATCGTCATCGGCGTGCTGATCTTCTTCTATGGCCATTCGCTGCTCTGGTTCTATCGTGAGTACAAGTCGCGGGTCATCAAGTGGTACCGTGGCGGGGGTGGCATCTCGGTGCCCTACCGCGAGAAGCCGGAGCGCAAGCACAGCGACAAGCAGTTCCAGCGCTTCCCCTGGTACTGGCGCCTCAACCACTGGGCCCTGGCGCTGTCGGTCATGACCCTGGTATTGACCGGCATGGCGGTGATGTACCCGGATACCGACTGGGCGATGCGCGCCATCGAGGCAGTCGGCGGCTCCGCTACCTTCGGCCTGATCCACCGTACCGCCGGCAGCATCTTCCTGCTCTCGGTGTTCGGCCACGGCGGCGTGGTGCTGGCCCGGGTGCTGCGCGACAAGGATTTCGACTGGTTCGGGCCGAATTCGCTGTTGCCGCGCAGGAAGGACTGGGAGGACATGAAGGGCCAGTTCCGCTGGTTCTTCGGCAAGGGCCGGCAGCCGCGCTTCGACCGCTGGACCTACTGGGAGAAGTTCGACTACTGGGCAGTGTACTGGGGGGCCTTCGTCATCGGCAGCTCCGGGCTGCTGCTCTGGTTCTCGCCGGTGACCCTGAAATACCTGCCGGGCTGGGTGTTCAACGTCGCCTCCATCGCCCATGGCGTGGAGGCCTTCCTGGCAGTCGCCACCCTGTTCGTGGTGCACTTCTTCAACAACCATTTCCGGCCGGCCAAGTTCCCGCTGGACACGGTGATGTTCACCGGCAGTTGGGACCTGGAGGAGTTCAAGGAGGAGCGGCCGGAGGAATATGCCCGGCTGGTGGCCAGCGGCGAGCTGGAGAAGCACCTGGTGGACCCGCCCTCGAAGCTCGCCAACTTCGTCTTCCATGTCATCGGCTTCACCCTGCTGGCGGTCGGCATCATCCTGCTGATCATGGTGCTGGTCGGCTTCAGCCAGCGCGGGCTGGTTTAGCCCGGATATTGCACCAAGTCCCCGGATGATGGCGTGGCTGGACCCGCCGGGGATCGCGGCCTGGAGGCCGCTCCTACAACACATTGTGCCGCCATGCCCCGTAGGAGCGGCCTCCTGGCCGCGATTGGCGCGGTGTTGACAGGCCCCCCAGGAGTCTGTCGGATTCAGGCAATCGTAGCGAACATGGTGGGAGAGCGAGCACAAATTCTCACGATTTCGAGGCGCATCGTGGGCCTACGCAACGAGAAATCGGGGGGATTTGGGCCGCCCTCCCATCAGCGCGGTAGATTGACCGTAAGTCCGACAGACTCTTGGCCTGCACATGCGACTTGGGGCGAGGCGACGTCGTTGGCCGCCCCGCCGGCGGACGGGAAGTTACTTGTAGGCGGCGGGCTCGCGCAGCGCAGGCAGGACCGTGCCGTCCAGCAGCACGGCGAGATAGGTCTTCACTGGTTTGCCGCTGTCGTCCGCCCTCTGTAGCTGGACCAGGTAGTACCAGCGCTGCTGTGATTCGTGGTGGCGGATCGGTTTCAGCTCGATTTCGTGGATGTGGGCACCCTGCAGGCGGGGGTCACGGCTGATCCACTGGTTGCCGATCTCGATCAGGCGGCCGATCCCGAGCGGCGGTGCGCCTGTCTCCGGCATCCAGGCCGGTGCCTGCTGGATGGCCTCCTCCCTGGCATAGATGACGATCTTGCTGTCGTCGAAATATTCGAAGATCTCCAGGGGGAACTGGCCGGCGAGCGCGTTGCCGCTGGCCAGGAGGACGAGTCCGGCCACTGCTTTGAAGAACATATCACCTCCCCACAAAATAAACGGGATGCTGGATGAATGGCCCGGCGCTGGCGCCGGGCATGGGATCACCGCCTACATTCTAGCGGCAAGCGGGAAGAAAATCCCGCCACCCGCAAGCTGCGGGTGGCGAGGCGACTCGCAGCGGTGAGACCTGCGGCGTAGATGCCGGCTGCGGGCTGCGGGCTGCGAGCCGCAGCCGGAGGATTGGCGCTTCGCCTCAGGCCCGCGACTTGCGGCGTTTCTTCTTGACCACCGACTGGATCTTGCGCAGCTGCGCCTTCTCCCAGCGTTCGCCGGCCTGGAGCATCATCTTGGCCTTCTTCTCACTGAGCTTGAGCAGTTCCTGCTCGCGCTTCAGGGCGGCGGCGAGTTTCTCCTTGAGCTGAGCGATCTCCGCCTTGGCATTGGCGTTGGCGGTGCGCAGCAGTTCCTTGCTGGCCTTGAGTTCCGCGCGCAGCCGGGCCGTCAGGCTGCGCTGCTTCTCACTGATGGCCTTCTTCTTGGCGGCGGATTTCTTGCGACTCACCGCTGATTTCTTGCGCGCGGCGGTCTTCCTGGCAGTGACGGATTTCTTCCTGGTGGTCTTCTTCTTGGCAGTAGCCATGGCGCTGATCTCCCTTTGCTGTACCAGTGTCGTTTTGATTATAGGTACAAGCGGGCGGGAAGGCGATGCCATGCAAGACCCGCGCAGGCAGGTTACGCTTTGCGCCTGTTCGATTTCAGTCCGATCCGCCCCGAGAATCGAATCCTTGGTGCAGGAGGCGGGCTAGCTAGCTAGAGCGGTTTGTGCCAGAACCACATCGGCGGCCGGCAGTCGCGGAAACCGAAGCTGCGGTACAGGTGCTGGGCGGCCTCGTTGTCGATGCGTACCTCCAGCGTCAGTTTGCAGTAACCGCGTTGGCGTGCGATCTCCTCGGCGCTTTCCAGCAGCCGTCGGCCGATGCCGTGGCCGCGGTAGCCCGGACGGACCGCCAGGTCGTGGACGTTGAGCAGCGGACGGGCATTGAAGGTGGAGAAAGCCTCGAAGCCGATCAGCAGACCGACCGCGGTGCCGTCGTCGAAGGCCAGCAGCACCAGTGCCCCGGCCCGTCGCAGGCCGTCGATCAGCGCCGGCTGCAGGGCCGGGTCCAGCGGATGGTCCTCGCCCATGCGGTCGCGGGCATAGAGGTCGAGCAGTTCGAAGACCGCCTGACGGTGATCCTCGCGCTCCAGCTCGGCCGTCTCGATCATCAGCCCCAGCGCTCCAGCATGCGGCAGGCCTGCTCCAGCAGGCGCAGCAGCGGCTGCAAGCGTTCGTCCGGCTCTTGGGCGTCGAGGAAGTTCTTGACGTAGAGGCCCAGCTCGGTGTCACCGGCGAGCCGCAGCCGGCGGTTGAAGAACAGGGTGTCGGCGTCCTCGCGGCGGGTGGCCAGCAGCAGGAACTCGTAGAGCTTGCCTTCGATGCGGATGTCCGGCCGCTGGCCGGGCGTGCCGCGCTGCAGACGTCGCTGCCGCAGGCCGATGCGCAGTGATCGGCCCAGGTCGGTGAGGCCAATCTGCAGCATGCGTCCTTCCAGGAAGTCGAGTTCGCCGTTACGCAGCGGCTCGGCAAACAGCCGGTTGAGGGCGGCGACGAAGACCTCCTCCGGCAGGCGGCGGGGCAGGAACTCCAGGGGCCAGGTGAGCAATGGCGGCAGGCTGGGTGTGCGTTGCCGGCTGGGCAGGGATGCGCTGTTCATCGACAGGTCTCCTCCATGGACGGACATCAGGAAGCCGCCGCCCTGGCCTGGGGGCGGGAGGCTGCCGCGATCCGCTGTAGCCAGTGGCGGTGCACCCGCGGGTCGTCGGTCAGTTCCGGGTGGAAGGCGGCGGCCAGGTGAGCACCGGCAGCGAGTAGCACCGGCTGCCCTTGGTGTCGGGCCAGTACCTCGATCTCCTCGCCCAGTTCGCTGGCGGCCGGGGCACGGATGAAGACGCCCGGGAAGGGTGGGCCGTCCGCGTCGAAGGCCAGTTGCAGCGGAGCGGTGAAGCTGTCGATCTGCCGGCCGTAGCGGTTGCGTTCGGCGCGCATCGGCAGCACCCCCAGCGGTTCGACGCGGGGGTCCTCGACCCGTTCGGCCATCAGGATCAGGCCGGCGCAGGTGCCGAACAGCGGGTGCTCGCATGCGTACTCGCGCAGCGGCTGCAGCAGCCCGGTGTCGCGCAGCAGACGGCTCATGGTAGTCGATTCGCCACCCGGGAGGATCAGCCCGGCACAGTCCGCAAGCTGCTCGGGGTAGCGCACCGCCCGCGCCGGCTGGTCGAGCCGGGCCAGCATGTCGAGATGCTTCTGGAAGGCGCCCTGCAGGGCCAGCACGCCGATCGTTGCCTGTACTACCATCCGCGTTCGGCCAGCCGCTGGTCGGGTGGGATATCGGCCATGTCCAGTCCCTGCATGGCGCTCTTCAGGCCGGTGCTGACCTCGAGCAGCTTCTGCGGGTCGTTGTAGTAGGTCGTCGCCTGGACGATGGCCTCGGCGCGGGCCTGGGGGTCGTCCGACTTGAAGATGCCGGAGCCGACGAACACCGCCTCGGCGCCGAGCTGCATCATCAGCGCGGCGTCGGCCGGGGTGGCGATGCCGCCGGCCGAGAAGTTGGGCACCGGCAGCCGGCCGTGCTCGGCGACATGGCAGACCAGATCGTAGGGCGCGCCCAGTTCCTTGGCGGCGGTCATCAGCTGGGCGTGGTCCAGGGTGGTGAGACGGCGCATGCCGTCCTGCAGCGCGCGCATGTGCTTCACGGCCTCGACGATGTTGCCGCTGCCGGCCTCGCCCTTGGTGCGGATCATGGCCGCGCCCTCGCCGATGCGGCGCAGTGCTTCGCCGAGGTCGGTGGCGCCGCAGACGAAGGGCACGCGGAAGCGGTGCTTGTCGACGTGATGCCGGTCGTCGGCCGGGGTCAGGACCTCGCTCTCGTCGATGAAGTCGATGGCCAGCGCCTCCAGTACCTGGGCCTCGGCAAAATGGCCGATGCGGCACTTGGCCATCACCGGGATGGAGACTGCGGCCTGGATGTCGCGGATCATCGCCGGGTCGGACATCCGCGCGATGCCGCCGTCGCGGCGGATGTCGGCCGGGATGCGCTCCAGGGCCATCACCGCAGCGGCACCGGCCGCCTCGGCGATCTTCGCCTGCTCGGCGTTGGTGACGTCCATGATGACGCCGCCCTTGAGCATCTCGGCAAGGCCGACCTTGACGGAAAAATCGCTGCTGTCTCCGGCGCTTGCCGGGGATTCCGGAGTGGATGTCATGCTAGGTTCTCCAATGGGAACCCCTTAGCTTAGCGGGGCGCCCGTCTGTTGGGTTGATATGGATCAAGTACTGGTTTCGCTACAAGTGAGAATCTATCCCGATGGGTTTTAACAGGAGTCTGTCAGATTCCGGCCGGCGTGGCGAGCAGGGCGGCGGAGCATGAGTCTGCATCAGTACGTCAACACCTACGGCCAGGATCTGTTGCGCCGCTATGGTGAGCGGGTCCACAAGCTGGCGATTCACGCCGGCTTCACCTGTCCCAACCGGGACGGCAGCAAGGGCCGCGGCGGCTGTACATTCTGCAACAATGCTTCGTTCAATCCCAATGCCAGGCAACCGCCGCCGATCGCGGCACAGATCGAAGCGGGCCGGCGGGTGCTCGCCAAGCGCACCGGGGCGCGGCGTTTTATCGCGTATTTTCAGGCCTATACCAACACCTACGACGACGTGCGCAACCTGGCCCGGCTCTACGAGGCGGCCCTGTCCGAGCCGGACGTGGTCGGCCTGTCGGTGGGCACCCGCCCGGACTGTGTGCCGCCGGCGGTGCTCGATCTGCTGGCCGGCTACCGGGAACGCGGCTACGAGGTGTGGCTGGAGCTGGGGCTGCAGTCGGCCTTCGACGACACCCTGCAGCGGGTCAACCGCGGCCACGGTTTCGCCGAGTATCGCGACACCCTGCGCGCCGCCCGCGGGCGCGGCATCCCGGTCTGCACCCACCTGATCGTCGGCTTGCCGGGTGAGGGCCGGGCACGGGCGCTGGCCACCCTGCAGCGGGTGTTGGAGCTGGGCGTCGACGGCCTCAAGCTGCACCCGCTGCACGTGGTCAAGGGCACCCGCCTGGCCAATGCCTGGCGGCGCGGCGAATACCGGCCGCTGGGTTTCGACGACTATGTGTCGATTGCCGCCGACCTGGTGGAGCAGACCCCTCCCGAGGTGGTGTTTCACCGCCTGACCGGCACCGCCGAGGCACGGCTGCTGCTGGCACCGGCCTGGTGCAGCCGGAAGTGGGCGGTGCTGAACGCCATCGAGGGCGAGCTGGCGCGGCGGCAGATGGCGGCCGCCGTCGGCTGGCCGGGCTAATACGGGCTAATACTGAGAGGTGATTGATGGAACTGGTCTGTCCAGCAGGCAATCTGCATGCCCTGAAGAGTGCCGTCGACAACGGCGCCGATGCCGTCTACATCGGCTTTCGCGACGACACCAACGCGCGCCACTTTGCCGGGCTCAACTTCAACGCCGATGCCATGCGCCAGGGGGTGGAATATGCCCACGCACGCCAGGCGCGGGTGTTCCTGGCCATCAATACCTACCCGCAGCCGGCCGGTTGGCCGCGCTGGCAGCGGGCGGTGGACGAGGCCGTGGGGCTCGGTGTCGATGCGCTGATCGCCGCCGACATCGGCGTGCTGGACTATGCCAGCGAACGCTGGCCCGAGGCGCGACTGCATCTCTCGGTGCAGGGCTCGGCCACCAACTACGAGGCGATCGACTTCTACCACCGGCATTTCGGCATCCAGCGGGTGGTGGTGCCGCGGGTGCTGTCGCTGGCCCAGGTGCAGGCGCTGATCGAACGCAGCCCGGTGGACATCGAGGTGTTCGGCTTCGGCAGCCTGTGCGTGATGGTCGAGGGGCGCTGCCTGCTGTCCTCCTTCGCCACCGGCGAGTCGCCCAACACCTACGGCGCCTGCTCTCCGGCCAAGGCGGTGGAATGGCGCGAGATCGACGACCGCCTGGAGACGCGCCTCAACGGCATCCTCATCGACCGTTTCACCGCGGATGAGAACCCGGGCTATCCGACCCTCTGCAAGGGCCGTTTCCAGGTTGGTGACAGCACCTATTACGCCCTGGAGGAACCGACCAGCCTCAATACCCTGGCCATACTGCCGCAGCTGGCGGCGGCCGGGGTGGCGGCAGTCAAGCTGGAGGGGCGCCAGCGCAGTCCCGCCTATGTGGCCCAGGTGACCCGCGTCTGGCGCGCGGCCCTGGATGCCTGTCAGCGCAATCCCGACAACTACATTCCCCAGTCGGACTGGCTGTCCCAGCTCGGCAAGGTCGCCGAGGGCACACAGACCACCCTGGGGGCCTACCACAGGCCATGGCAATGACGACCCAACACAGACCCCGACTGTCGCTCGGCCCGCTGCTCTACTTCTGGCCGCGGGCGCAGGTGTTCGAGTTCTATGAACAGATGGCCGAGACGCCGGTGGACATCGTCTACCTTGGCGAGGCGGTGTGCGCCAAGCGCCGTCAGCTGAAGACCGACGACTGGCTGGAACTGGCCGGGCGGCTCGGCGATGCCGGCAAGGAGGTGGTGATCTCGACCCTGGCGCTGATAGAGGCCGAGTCGGAGCTGAAGACCCTGCGCCGGCTGTGCGACAACGGCCGCTTCATGGTCGAGGCCAACGACATGGCCGCGGTCAACCTCCTGGAGGGGCGGCCCTTCGCCACCGGGCCCAGCGTCAACATCTACAACCCGCGAGCCCTGCAGCGTCTGGCGGAAAGCGGCCTGCGCCGCTGGTTGTTCCCGGTGGAGCTGTCGCGCGAGACCCTGGCGGAGATGCAGCAGAACCGGCCGGCCGGCGTGGAGACCGAGGTCTTCGTCCATGGCCGGCTGCCGCTCGCCTACTCGGCCCGCTGCTTCACGGCCCGGGCCCACAACCTGCCCAAGGACGACTGCCAGTTCCGCTGCCTGGACTACCCGGATGGTCTGACCCTGCGCACCCGGGAGGACCAGTCGTTCCTCAACATCAACGGCATTCAGACCCAGTCGGCCAGCGTCTGCAATCTGCTGCCGGTGCTGCCGGAGCTCGTCGAGCTGAAGGTGGATGTGCTGCGCATCAGCCCCCACTCGCGGGGAACTGCCGAGGTGATCGGCCTCTATGACGACTGTCTGCGCGGGCTGCGCAGCCCCGAGGAGGCGAATGCCAGCCTGCAGCGGCTGCTGCCCTGGGCGAGCTGCGACGGCTACTGGTTCGGCCGCCCCGGCATCGAGCAGGCTGCGGCCGCGGCGCTGGCGGAGGGTGTGGCGCCTATTTCCGCGGCGTGAAGCTGAATTTCTGGCCGCCTACCGAGGCCTCGTACATCAGTCCACCCTTGGCCAGGGTGAAGATGGCCACGCCGTTGCTGTAGTCGGCGTCGGCCGAGGCACCAGCGGTGGCTGCCACCGCCGAGGCCTGGGCGCTGAACTCGAAGTTGCCGGCCTGAAAGTCCTCCATGGTGGCCTTGTCCCTGAAGAAGATGATCTCGCTGTAGGCCTGGCCGCCGAACTGGAAGCCTATGGTCAGCTGGCTCAGCGAGGTGTAGCCGACGTGCCGGCCGCGGACGAAGACCTCACCCTTGCCGTAGGCGCCGCCGATGCCGATGCCGCCCTTGCCGACGGTGGGAAAGACCGCATAGCCATAGGCCTTGTCGAAGAACACCTTCATGTCCGGATCCTTGGCCCGGAAGGCGGCGATAGCGGCGGCTACCTCGTGGTCCTTGGCCGTTGGCCGGCTGGCGGCGGCTTCCTCCCGGAAGGGATTCCAGCCGGCCTGGATGGCTGCGCTCTGGCAGAGACCGAGGATCAGCAGGGCAGGGGCGAGGGCATGGCGCATGAGACAACCTCCAGACAGTTTGCATGGCTTGTCCGACGAGGGACCGCCGGGTCTGGAGACTGTATCGGCCGCTGCCGGCCAGGGTTGATCCCGCTGCCTCCCGCTGTGAGACAGCAACGCCACTTCCCCTGCGCCGGCAGGGGAAGTGGCGTCGAAACAGTAGCCTAGGGCTGTGGCGCGCCGGCCAGGATGACCATCCAGACGATGGCCAGCAGGGTCAGCAAAAGGATGGCCGTGCCGACACACCAGGTACAGGTCTTGCGGATTACGTTCATGATAGTCATTGTTTTTTTCCTCCTCGCTCCAAGGGAGACCTTCTACGAGGTCCTTAACCCGGATATTGCACCAAGGCGGCCCGCATGATCGGAGTGCAGGCTGGTATACAAGGCCAGGAGGCTCGCAAATAGGCCCTCGTGGCGGGGTACACTTTGTGCCTATTCGATCTCAGGACGCATCTGGCTGCGCATCCTGGCCGATCCCCCTTGAACCCTAGCTACGGCTATGCTGCTGCGGGTGATCGACCAACCTGCCTTGCCAGCTCCGCCCTGAGAATCGAATCCTTGGTGCAATATCCGGCTTAACCCTATCATTTACGAGGATAGCCCAGAGTGAGGCAAATGCAACCCTCCCGGTCGTGATTTGCCACAGTTCCAGCACTGGTCGAATTGCCCCTCCAGGGTCTCGCCACAGTGGGGGCACTGCCAAGCCGGTGGGGCCGGGGGCGGTGGACCCAGGGCGGCCTCGAGCAGGCGCCGGGCCTGGGCCAGGTCGGCGTCGGCCACCCGGATCTCGGGCCAGACATCGAGTACCGGCAGCTCGCCGGCACCGCCGCCCAGGAACTCGTTGCCCAGCCGGCAGTCGATGCCGGCGTTGCGGAGAAGATTCAGCAGATGGTTGAGCAGCAGGCTGTCGGCGCTGCTGTAGAGGCGTTTCATGGCGCCGGCCGGTGGATGCTGACCGCGGCGACGGGTTCGAGTTTCAGATAGGCGGCCTTCACCCGTGGCAGGCGGAACCGCCACTGGCCGGCCTGCACCTGGAGGATGCTGGGCAAGGGCCGGAAGGGGCCGACCGGGGTGGCGGCGGCGAGCAGGCGGTAGTGGCCGGGGCGCAGGGCGTGGGTCTCGAGCAGCAGGCCGTCCTTTGCCTCGTGCAGGCGCTCGCCGGCGAAGGGTGCGGCCAGGGGCTCGCCGACGAACAGCCCCTCGCCGGGCATGGCGACGCTCTTCCAGTAGGCCTCGACCAGGCTGGCGCCGCCCAGGTAGTGCGCCATCAGCACGCCGGGGGCCGGGAACTTGGCCGGCAGGTTGCAGGGTTCGACCACCGTCCCGTAGCTGCCGGTGGCACCGGCTTCCAGCCAGCGCAGCACGGTCATCTGGCGTTTGCCGGTGAGGATGCCGCCGGCCGAGGTCAGGTGGTCGGCCACCGCCCCGGGGAGGAAACCCAGGCTGTCGAGCCCCTCCACGCGGGGCAGGCCGGTGAAATAGAACAGCACGTCGTCACGGTCGCGCAGGCTGTCCTGTTTCAGCAGCCTCACCGGCAGCCGGCGGCCGAACAGCCGGGCGATGAAGGGAAAGCCGGGGGCGCGCACCGAGCGGCGCCGGTCCGAGGTCTCGAGCAGATAGGCGCTGCCTTTCGGCCAGCTGGCGTCGCTGGCGATGCCGCGGTCGATCAGCGCCCGTGCCTGGTCGAAGTCACGGCCCGCGATGCTCATCGTCGGACGCAGCCCGAGTTCCTGCCAGGGCTGCTGGCTGGTGCTGTTGAAGTAGGGGCTGCGCCGGGTGGGTGCACAGCGCTTGGCGGAGCACCACTGGCGGTCGAAACCGGCGGCGAAGGCGGTGGTGATGGACATGCAGCCGACGCGGAAGGGGGTCGTCCAGGTCAGGGCATAGGCCTGCACCTGCGGCGGGGTCCGGGCCTGGACCTCGCGATAGATGGCCTCGAAACGGGCAGGCCGCAGGGTGGCGCGCCCGGGCGGCAGGGAGACATGGATCAGGTTGGCCCTGGGGATGCCGCGCGCCTGGCGGTAATAGTCGCCGATGCGCCGGCTGACAGGGTCCCGGTCATTGACGATAATGGCGATCTCGTCCGGCGACAGCCGGGACTTGGGCAACAGCAGCTGCGGTGGTGCCGCACCGGCCTGGCTCATCCAGCACAGGCCCGCGATCAGCCAGAGAAGGGCACGGCGCAACGGCAAGACAGACATCCCCCTACGGTACCATAGAATGAGTGACGCCCCGCCCGAGATCCTGCTGCAGCGGCTGCAGGCCCTGCTGCCGGACACCAAGGCCCTGGCCGGGCCGCCACCGCGCCTGGCCTGCCGTGCCAATCCCCTGCGCGGCGGGGTCGAGGCGGCCCGCGCCGCGCTGCAGGCGGAGGGGTTGGAGCCCCAGTCGGTCGACTGGCTGCCGGGCGCCTTCACCCTGCCCTCGGCGCAGCGCGAGGCGTTGAGCCACTCGAAGGCGGTGGCCGAGGGGGCCATCTACATCCAGAACCTGTCCAGCATGCTCCCCCCCTGGCTGCTCGATCCGCAGCCCGGCGAGGAGGTGCTGGATCTGGCCGCCGCACCCGGCAGCAAGACCACGCAGATGGCCGGGCTGATGCAGAACCGGGGACGCATCGCCGCGGTGGAGGCGGTGCGTCCACGCTTCTTCCGCCTGCGGGCCAACCTGGCGGCCCAGGGGGTGGAAATGGTGCAGACCTATCTGGCCGACGGCAGCCACATCTGGCGCAAGACGCCCGAGCGCTTCGACCGCGTGCTGCTCGATGCACCCTGCTCCAGCGAGGGGCGCATTCGCCTCGACCAGCCGGCCAGCTACGCCCACTGGAGCCCCGCCAAGATCCGCGATATGGCGCGCAAGCAGGGGCGGCTGCTGTTCTCCGCCGTGCAGTGCCTGAAGCCGGGCGGCCGGCTGCTTTACTCGACCTGTTCCTTTGCGCCGGAGGAGAACGAGGCGGTGCTCGACCGGCTGCTGCGAACCTTCGGCGATGCCCTCGAGGTGTTGCCCGTCGAGTTGCCCTTCGCCAACTGGCGGCCGGGGCTGGCCGAGTGGCAGGGCCGGGCCTTCGCTCCGGCGCTGGCCGGCGCCCGGCGCATCCTGCCGGCGGGGGCGATGGAGGGCTTTTTCCTCTGCCTGCTGGAGAAGCGGCGCAGCACCCTGGAACCGAAGAGCGACCGGGGGCGTCGTCCGCATCGCCGCCGGCGCCGCTGAGCGAGCGTGGCCCTCAGAGGATCTGCCGCAGTCGCTGTTCCGCGGCTTCCGGGAAGAGATAGCTCTGTTCCGCCAGGGATTCGAGCGGATGCCGGCGCAGCAGATGGCGCAGCAGGACCAGCACGGCGCTGCGCGGCAGTTCGCCGCGCGTCCAGGCCGCGATCAGCTCTTCCAGCTCCTGGCGGTCGGCGGCGTCGAGTCGGGGGCGGAGCTGGCGGGCGATGCCTTGCAGCACCGCATGATGGCGCCGCGGCGTGGCGGCCGGGGCCAATGCCTGCATGAAACGCGGCAGATAGGCGCTGACCAGCCGGGACGGGGCCAGCCGCCTGCCCGGCCCTTCCAGCCAGCGATCCAGGGCACGCCGGCCGGCCGGGCCGTGGGCGTCCAGCGCCAGGCGCTGGCGGCGATGGAAGTGTTGCACGGCAGCGCGGTCCGGGCGGGAGGCCTGCAGCCGCTGCCAGCGGTGGTAGGCAAAGACCCGTTCCAGGAAGGGGTCGCGCTGCCGCGGATCGCTCAGCCGGCGTTCGTCGATGACCGGCAGGGCCGGCCGGGCGGCGAGGAAGGCGGCGGCATAGCGGCCGGTGCCGCGGCGGCGGCTGCGCCCGTCCGGGCCGAGCAGCCTGACGTCGCTCAGGCCGCAGCTCGGCGATCTGGCCTTGAAGATGTAGCCGCTGATCCGGCCCAGCTGCCGGGCACGCTCGCGGCCGAGGCGTTGCAGGGGGATGGTGACGTCGAGGGCGGGATCCTCCACCCCACGGGCCCGGCAGCGCTGCGGCGTGCCGAGCAGCTGGATCGGCGGCCGCGGCACGCCGAGGCCGATGGCCGTCTCGGGGCAGAACGGCTCGAAGTCGAAGACCTCGGCCAGGGGGCCGCAGATCCACGTATCCCGCCGGTCGCTGCCGTCGTAACGCACCGCCTCGCCGAGCAGGCAGCTGCTGATGCCGAGCAGCAGGGGCGGCGCGGCGGCGCCCGTCGAATCCATCGGCCTGTCTCCCCTGGCGGGCATGAGGCAAACGGCGTTCAGCCAGACGCCCCGAGGCGGCGCGCCCGTTCCAGACGCTGGCTGCGCTCGGCGGCGTCGCGTTCTGCGTCCCACTGAGGGTCGGCCTCCGGCCAGCCCTGGATCTGCTCGCAGACGATGTCGGCCAGTGCTTCCAGGTGGTCGGGGCGGTCGTTGAGGGCCGGGATGTACTCGAAGTGTTCGCCGCCCGCCTTGAGGAACAGCTCGCGGTTCTGTTCGCCGATCTCCTCCAGGGTCTCCAGGCAGTCGGCGCTGAAGCCGGGGCAGACGACCTGCACCCGGCGGATGCCGTCCCTGGCCCAGCGCTTCAGGGTCTGGTCGGTGTAGGGCTTGAGCCATTCCTCGCGGCCGAAGCGCGACTGGAAGGCGAGCTGCCACTGGCCGGAGTCCAGCTGCAGGGCCTCGGCCACCAGGCGGGCGGTCTTGTGACACTCGCAGTGGTAGGGGTCGCCCTGCAGCAGGTAGCGCCTGGGCAGGCCGTGGAAGGAGAACAGCAGCCGTGCCTCGTCGCCGGATGGCGCACGGTGTTCGCGGATGCTCGCCACCAGGGCGCGGATATAGGCCGGATGCTCGTGATAGTGGTCGACGAAGCGCAGCGCAGGCAGCCAGCGCCAGCGCTGCAGCACGGCGCTCACCGCATCGAAGGTGGAGGCCGTGGTGGTGGCGGAATACTGGGGATAGAGGGGCAGCACCAGCAGGCGACGGGCACCGGCGGCGCGCAGTTCCTCCAGGCCGTCCTCGATGGAGGGGCGACCGTAGCGCATGCCCAGTGCCACCCGCAGCGGCCCCGGCAGGCGGGCGTCGAGTCGCTGTTGCAGGCCGGACTGCTGGCGTCGGGAGATGGCCAGCAAGGGTGAACCCTCGGCCGACCAGATGCTGCGATAGGCCCGTGCGGCCCGCGCCGGACGGGTGCGCAGGATCACCCCGTGCAGGAGCAGCCACCACAGGGGACGTGGCATCTCCACCACCCGGGGATCCCAGAGGAATTCGGCCAGATAACGGCGCAGCGCGGCGGGGGTCGGTGCCTCCGGGGTGCCGAGGTTGGTCAGCAGCACGCCACAGCAGGCGGGGGCGTCATGGTGAAAGTGGGTCTCGCCGCGGTATCTGCTCATCTCGCTGCCGCTTCCGGCCGTTGGGGTCGGGCCAGTATACCGGAGCGCCAGCTGGAGGGGAGGGTCAGGCGATGTCGCTGTGCCGTTCCGGCAGGGCCGGTTCCGGGTGGTCGCTGAGCAGCTTCTGGATGCGGATCACGCGCTCCATCTGGCTGTGGAAGGCGTCCAGACAACGCGGGTCGAAGTGTGTCCCACTGTTGCGCTGCATGAACTCGAAGGCTTCGTCGGCCTCCCAGGCGCGCTTGTAGGGACGGGCCGAGGTCAAGGCGTCATAGACGTCGGCCACGGCGACGATGCGCGCCGAGAGGGGGATGTCCTCGCCGCGCAGGCCATGCGGGTAGCCGGTGCCGTTGAATTTCTCATGGTGGCCGAGGGCAATCACTGCGCCCATCTGCAGGTACTGCGAGGGGCTGTCCTTGAGGATCTCGTAGCCGATCACCGTGTGCCGCTTCATGATCTCGAACTCCTCGGGCGGCAGGCGGTCCGGCTTGAGCAGGATGTCGTCGGGGATGCCGATCTTGCCGATGTCGTGCATCGGTGCGGCCAGCTCGATGATCTCGGCCTCCTCGCGTTCCAGACCCATGGCCTCGGCGATCAGCCTGGCATACTTGGCCATGCGCACCACGTGATTGCCGGTCTCCTCGTCGCGGTATTCGCCGGCCTTGGCGAGTCGCAGCAGGGTCTCCTGCTCGCGCACGCGGATCGCGCTGACCGCCTCCGAGACCTGCTTCTCCAGCCAGTGGGCGCGGTCCTGGATGATCCGGTGCTGCTGGTACTGGGTGAGCAGGTTGCGGCAGCGGACCTGCCACTCGACATGATCGACGGGATCGGTGAGGGAATCGGTGGCGCCGGCATCCAGCGCGGCGTAGCGCGCGTAGCGGTCGTCGGCAGCGGTGATGATGACCAGCGGCAGGTGGCTGCCACCCGGCAGTTCGCGTACCCGGCGGATGAATTCGACGCCGGTGATCTGCGGCAGGTCGTAACGGGTCAGGACCAGGTCGGCGGCATGCCAGTTCAGCCAGCGCAGCGCGTCCTCGGGATTGCTGAACGCCTCGACCGTGGTCTCCTGATGAAAGGTGTGCGCCAGCTCGGCCAGGGTCTGGCGGCTGGAGAAACGGTCGTCCACGATCAGGATGGTTGGCATTGAATCCCCAAGGACCGTTGGTCTTCCGCCAAGATAGGGGCGGAAAGCACCATGGTTCAGCCTTCCGTGACCTGTCTGTTATATCCCTGGCTCCCTCTCAGGGACCGGTGCGACTCCTGTAACGTACTAACCTACATCAAATTATTCGTTGCGTCGACAGGTAACTCAAATCTCTATCGGCAACGTCCGGGAGTTCTTGAACGGCGGGACGCTTCCACTTGAACCCGTCTAGCCCGGATATTGCACCAAGGATTCGATGCGCAGGGCGAAGCTGGCAAGGCAGGCTGGCCGATCATGCGCGCCCGGGGATATTGCCCAATCGCGGCCTGGAGGCCGCTCCTACGGGGCGTGGCGGCACAATGTGTTGTAGGAGCGGCCTCCAGGCCGCGATACCCGCGGGTCCAGCCAGGCCATCATCCGGGGTCCTGATGCAATATCCGGGCTAGCTAGAGGGACTCGATGCGGTGCAGCTGGGCCTTAAGATCCTTGATCGCGGTGGTCAGGGCGCCCAGCTTGTGGCGTTCCTTGGCCACTACCGCCTCGGGGGCCTTTTCGACGAAGTCGCAGTTGGCGAGCTTCTTTTCGATCCGCGTCCATTCATTGCAGCTGCGTTCGATCTCCTTCTTCAGCCGTGCGATCTCGGCCTCCTTGTCGATCAGCCCGGCCATCGGGATCAGCAGTTTGGCCTTGCCGAGCAGTGCGGTGGCCGACTCCGGCGGGGTCGCGCCGGCCTCCAGCCAGGTGATGGACTCGATGCGTCCCAGGTTCAGCAGATAGTGGCGGTTGGCTTCCAGCCGGGCGCGGTCGCTCTCGCTGCCGTTTTCGATCAGTACCGGCAGCGGCTTGCGCGGGTCGATGTTCATGCCGCTGCGGATCTTGCGCACGCCGAGGATGAAGCCCATCACCCATTCCATCTCTTCCACCGCCGCGGCATCGATCAGCGAGTCGTCGGCGACGGGGAAGGGCTGGCGCATGATGGTCGGGCCTTCCACCCCGGCCAGCGGTGCAACCCGCTGCCAGATCTCCTCGGTGATGAAGGGCATCACGGGGTGGGCCAGGCGCAGGGTCGTCTCCAGGACCTGTACCAGGGTGCGGCGGGTGCCGCGGCGGGCGGCCTCGCTGCTGCCGCTGCCGGTCAGCACAGGCTTGGAGAGTTCCAGGTACCAGTCGCAGTACTCGTTCCAGATGAACTCGTAGAGCGCCTGGGCGGCGTGGTCCAGGCGGTAGTGCTCGATGGCCTCGGTGACGGCGCCGATGGTGCGTTGCAGGCGGGCGATGATCCAGCGGTCGGCGGCGGACAGCTCGACCTCGCCACCGCGCTGGCCGCAGTCCTCGGCCTCGGTGTTCATCAGTACGTAGCGGGCCGCGTTCCACAGCTTGTTGCAGAAGTTGCGGTAGCCCTCGATGCGGCCCAGGTCGAAGTTGATGTCACGGCCGGTGGAGGCCATGGCGGCGAAGGTGAAGCGCAGGGCGTCCGTGCCGAAGGCCGGGATGCCCTTGGGGAACTCCTTGCGTGTCGCCTTTTCGATCTTCCTGGCCATCTGCGGCTGCATCAGGCCGCGGGTGCGCTTCTCGATCAGGGTCTCCAGATCGATGCCGTCGATCAGGTCGATGGGGTCCAGCACATTGCCCTTGGACTTGGACATCTTCTGGCCATGGGCGTCGCGCACCAGGCCGTGGATGTAGACCTCGCGGAAGGGCACGTCGCCCATGAACTTGAGGCCCATCATGATCATCCGCGCCACCCAGAAGAAGATGATGTCGAAGCCGGTGACCAGCACACTGGTCGGGTACCAGGTCCTGAGCGCCTCGGTCTGCTGGGGCCAGCCCAGGGTCGAGAAGGGCCAGAGCGCGGAACTGAACCAGGTGTCGAGCACGTCCTCGTCCTGCTTCAGCTCGATGTCGCCGAGCCCGTGCTTCTCGCGCACCTCGTCCTCGCTGCGGCCGACATAGACATTGCCCTCGCTGTCGTACCAGGCGGGGATGCGGTGGCCCCACCAGATCTGCCGCGAAATGCACCAGTCCTGGATGTTGCGCATCCACTCGAAATAGGTGTTCTTCCAGTTGTCCGGCACGAAGCGGATGTCACCTTTCTCCACCGCCTCGATGGCCGGCTGGGCCAGGGGACCGATCTTCACGAACCACTGGTCGGTGAGGAAGGGCTCGACCACCGCCCCGGAACGATCGCCCCGTGGCACCATCAGTCGGTGGTCCTCCACCGCCTCCAGCAGGCCCAGCTCGTCCAGGTCGTGGACGATGACATCGCGCGCCTCGTAGCGGTCGAGGCCGCGGTACTTGGCCGGCACGTTCTCGTTCAGCGCGGCGTCGATGGTGAAGATGTTGATCATCGGCAGGCCGTGCCGCTGGCCCACCTCGTAGTCGTTGAAGTCGTGAGCCGGGGTGATCTTCACGCAGCCGGTGCCGAACTCGGGATCGACGTGCTCGTCGGCGACGATCGGGATCTCGCGATCGGTGAGCGGCAGCTTCACCCGCTTGCCGATCAGATCCTTGTAGCGCTCGTCGTCCGGGTGCACGGCCACCGCGGTATCGCCGAGCAGGGTCTCGGGGCGGGTGGTGGCCACCACCAGATGGCCGGAGCCGTCGGCCAGCGGATAACGCATGTGCCACAGGTGACCGGATTCCTCCTGCGAGACCACCTCCAGATCAGAGACTGCAGTGTGCAGCACCGGGTCCCAGTTGACCAGCCGCTTGCCGCGGTAGATCAGCCCCTCCTCGTGAAGCCGGACGAACACCTCGCGCACTGCTTCGGACAGGCCGTCGTCCATGGTGAAGCGCTCCCGCGACCAGTCCAGCGAGGCGCCCATGCGGCGCAGCTGACGGGTGATGGTGCCGCCGGACTCGCGTTTCCATTCCCAGACCTTGGCGATGAAGGCGGCGCGGCCGAGGTCGTGACGGCTCTTGCCCTCCGCTTCCAGCTGGCGTTCGACCACCATCTGGGTGGCGATGCCGGCATGGTCGGTGCCGGCCTGCCAGAGGGTATTGTCGCCCTTCATGCGGTGGTAGCGGATCAGGGCGTCCATGATGGTGTCCTGGAAGGCATGGCCCATGTGCAGGCTGCCGGTGACGTTCGGCGGTGGGATCATGATGCAGTAGGGCTGGCCCTCGCCACTGGGCTCGAAATAGCCGTTGTCTTCCCAGGTCTGGTACCAACGCTGTTCGATGGCGTGGGGGTTGTACGTCTTTTCCATCGCGTTCGCGGCTCCGGCAATCAGAAAAGCGGGCATTATACCCAAAGTGCCCCGGCAGCCCGGGGGATGTGGCTGGGCGGGTGCTTTTCCGGCAGTGTCACAGGCGGTCTGCCGGTCAGTCGCGACGGCTCTCGGCGAGGCTCGCCAGCAGTTCGGGCAGGCGCCGTTCGACCCGGCGCTGGATCTCCTCGGCGGCCTCGGCCAGCACCGCGGCGCTCTCCTCGGCAACCAGCGCGCGCAGTGCCGGCAGCAGTCGGGCCGCGGCCGCTTCCTCGTCCGCCCCGGCCTCGGGGGCACGGATTACGCTGTGCAGCTCGGGGATCTGGCCGTTCCCGTCCATGTCATCAGCCTTTCAGCTTGTGCGAATTGAGCGCATAGCCGCGCTCCCGGTAGAAGCTGTAGCGTTGCCGGGCCTGCTGCAGGTGCTCCGGCTGCTGGTCGACCAGCTCGGCGACCCGTTCGAAGCGGCCGAAGAACAGCGGCACCTCATGGGCATGGTTGATCAGCACCTCGTTGTGGGTCTCGGGTTCGTGATCGTGACCGAGCAGGATGGCCGTCTCTGCCGCGTCCACCTCGCCGGCCAGCCCGTGGGGCAGGAAGCTGCCCTGGCTGAAGGTCCACAGCAGTTCGTCGAGCTGGGCCGCGCTGGCCGCCGAGTCGGTGTGGATGTAGATGCGGTGACCCTGCAGGTAGGCCTTCTCTGTCAGCCGGCAGACGAGTCGGGCGCGGTCCTGCGGGCCGGCCGTGGGCAGCACGTAGAAGTCGACGCGGGTCATGGGCTCGGCGGCCTCCTCGGGCTTGGCGGGCTGGTTGGACAATGATGTCATATTCGGCCCGGCAATATTAACCCGGCAACGGTATATACCGTTGCCGGGTTAATAACAAGCCTTCCCCGGCCTGAGGCAGCCCTCAAGCCGCTGGCTGGCGCTGCCGCTGATGGGGAGAGAACAGGAGGGAGACCGATGCGACGACAGACAGGCCGGCGGCTGATCGGAGTGTCCGTGCTGGGACTGCTGCTGGCCGCCTGCGCCGGGCAGACGGTCCCGCCTGGCGCCACCCCGCCGCGGGTGGCATCCGCCGTCCCGGCGGAAGCGGCCGCGCTGTCGCCGCTGCGCCGTCAGGTGCTGGCCGAGGCCGGCCGCCAGCTCGGTGTGCCCTATCGCTACGGCGGCACCGACCGCCGTGGTTTCGACTGCAGCGGTCTGGTGTACTTCACCCATCGCCGCGCCGGCATCCGCGTCCCGCGCACCACCCGCGACCAGTTCGCCGCCGCCCGTCCGGTGCTGCTGGACCGGCTGCGCCCCGGTGATCTGCTGTTCTTCCGCATCGGCGGCAAGGGCCGGCACATCGGCATCTATGCGGGCAATGGCGAGTTCATCCATGCCCCGTCGAGCGGCAAGCGCGTCTCCCGGGCGCGGCTCGACAATCCCTACTGGCGCCGCCATCTGCTGGGGGCAGGCAGCTTCCTCTGACGTGCCCCGGCGCGCTTTCTCTTGCCGATCAATCGCTTCTGTGTCGCCTGTGGCGACGGCCCTGGCCTTGAAAAGGTTTTGCCGGCCCCCCATCTGAGAGCCAGTAACCCATTTCAACGACAAGATTCGGAGACGCGACACCATGCGAATGGACAAGCTCACCAGTAAATTCCAGATGGCGCTGGCCGACGCCCAGAGCCTGGCCGTGGGGCGGGACCATCAGTTCATCGAACCGGCCCACGTCCTGGTCGCCCTGCTCGACCAGGAGGGCGGCACCGTCCGCCACCTGCTCACCCAGGCCGACGTCAACGTCAATCTGCTGCGTTCGCAGCTGAACGAGATGCTGGACAAGCTGCCGCAGGTGTCCGGTGTGGCCGGCGAGGTGCACATCTCCAACGACCTCAACCGGCTGCTCAATCTCACCGACAAGCTGGCCCAGCAGCGCAACGACCAGTACATCTCCAGCGAGCTGTTCGTGCTCGCAGCGGTGGAGGACAAGGGGCCGCTCGGTGATCTGCTGCGCAAGGCGGGTGCCACCAAGAGCCTGATCGAGGAGGCCATCGACAAGCTGCGCGGTGGTCAGAAGGTGGACGACCCCAATGCCGAGGACCAGCGTCAGGCGCTGGAGAAATACACCATCGATCTCACCGAACGGGCCGAGCAGGGCAAGCTCGATCCGGTGATCGGCCGTGACGACGAGATCCGCCGCACTGTTCAGGTACTGCAGCGGCGCACCAAGAACAACCCGGTGCTGATCGGCGAGCCTGGCGTTGGCAAGACCGCCATCGTCGAGGGGCTGGCCCAGCGCATCGTCAACGGCGAGGTGCCCGAGGGGCTGAAGAACAAGCGTCTGCTGTCGCTGGACATGGGCGCGCTGATCGCCGGTGCCAAGTTCCGCGGCGAGTTCGAGGAGCGCCTCAAGGCGGTGCTCACCGATCTGGCCAAGCAGGAGGGGCAGATCATCCTCTTCATCGACGAATTGCATACCATGGTCGGCGCCGGCAAGGCCGAAGGCGCCATGGATGCCGGTAACATGCTCAAGCCGGCCCTGGCGCGCGGTGAGCTGCATTGCGTGGGTGCCACCACCCTGGACGAATACCGCCAGTACATCGAGAAGGATGCGGCGCTGGAACGCCGTTTCCAGAAGGTGCTGGTCGACGAGCCGAGCGTGGAGGACACCATCGCCATCCTGCGCGGCCTCAAGGAGCGTTACGAGGTGCACCACGGTGTGGAGATCACTGACCCGGCGATCGTTGCTGCAGCCACCCTCTCGCACCGCTACATCACCGACCGCAAGCTGCCGGACAAGGCCATCGACCTGGTCGACGAGGCGGCCTCGCGCATCCGCATGGAGATCGACTCCAAGCCGGAGGCGCTGGACCGGCTCGAACGGCGTCTGATCCAGCTCAAGATCGAGCGCGAGGCGCTGAAGAAGGAGACCGACGAGGCCTCCAAGAAACGCCTGGCCAGTCTGGAGGACGAGATCGCCAAGCTGGAGCGCGAGTACTCCGATCTGGAGGAGATCTGGAAGGCCGAGAAGGCCGCGGTGCAGGGCACCCATCACATCAAGGAAGAGCTGGAGCGGGCGCGCATGGAGCTGGAAACCGCCCAGCGTGCCGGTGACCTGGCGCGGGCAGGCGAGCTGCAGTACGGCAAGATCCCGGAGCTGGAGAAGCAGCTGGAGCGAGCAGCCCAGGCCGAGACCCAGGAGATGAAACTGTTGCGCAACAAGGTCACCGACGAGGAGATCGCCGAGGTGGTCTCCAAGTGGACCGGCATTCCGGTGTCCAAGATGCTCGAGGGCGAGCGCGACAAGCTGCTGCGCATGGAGGACGAGATCCGCAAGCGCGTGGTGGGCCAGGACGAGGCGGTCAAGGCCGTGTCCGATGCCATCCGCCGCTCGCGCGCCGGGCTCGCCGATCCCAACCGGCCGAACGGTTCCTTCCTGTTCCTCGGTCCGACCGGTGTCGGCAAGACCGAGCTGACCAAGGCGCTGGCCGAGTTCCTGTTCGACACCGAGGACGCCATGGTGCGCATCGACATGTCGGAGTTCATGGAGAAGCATTCGGTGGCGCGGCTGATCGGTGCCCCGCCGGGCTACGTCGGCTACGAGGAGGGCGGCTATCTGACCGAGGCGGTGCGGCGCAAGCCCTATTCGGTGATCCTGCTCGACGAGGTCGAGAAGGCCCACCCGGACGTGTTCAACGTGCTGCTGCAGGTGCTCGACGACGGTCGTCTCACGGATGGCCAGGGGCGGACCGTGGACTTCCGCAACACGGTGATCGTCATGACCTCGAATCTGGGTTCGCAGCTCATCCAGGAGATGGCGCACACCAACGACTACGAGGCGATGAAGACCGCGGTGCTGGAGATCGTTGGCCAGCACTTCCGGCCGGAGTTCATCAACCGCATCGACGAGACGGTGGTGTTCCATCCGCTGGGCCGCGAGCAGATTCGTTCGATTGCCAATATCCAGATCGACCACCTGCGGCAGCGGCTGGCCGAGCGTGAGATGCGGCTGGAGATCAGCGAGGCGGCACTCGACAGGCTGGGCGAGGCCGGATTCGATCCGGTGTACGGTGCCCGGCCGCTGAAGCGGGCCATCCAGCATCAGCTGGAGAATCCGCTGGCACAGAAGATCCTCGCCGGCGAATTCCTGCCGGGTGATGTGATCGAAGTGGAGCTGGAGGGTGGCGAGCTGGCGTTCCGCAAGGGTCGGGCCACGGAGTCCGCGGCCTGATCCCGGCATATTTCCGGCATATTGGGTGGCCGGGTCAATATCTGCGCCGCTGCCCTTGATTTATGGCAGTGTGGCTACTATGTATTAAGCATACAGTGACGATCGTGACAACGGTTGGAACTGTGTGACTCCTCCACCTGATAACGGTGACTCTGCTCACCGCCCATTCAGGCAATGCCCCGCCGCCTGGCGGGGCTTTTTTTCGTCTGCTTCCAGGTCGGCCAGCGCGTGCCGGGGCGGCACCGGCTGTCAGGCAATGGCAGCCTGGGGCGGCGGGGCCTCTTCCTCGATGCTGACCGTCTCGAAGGGCCAATCGCGGATGCCACCCTCCAGGCTGACGACATCGAACTGGTTCTGGGCCAGGATCAGGGTCGCCACCGCGCTGCGTCCGCCGGCGTGGCAGTAGACGATGTAACGTTCGTTGGGGTCCAGTTCATCCATCCGGTTGCGCAGCTCGTAGAGGGGAATGAGGATGGCGCCGGGGATGTGGTGGTCGTCGAATTCCTCGGCGTAGCGGACGTCGATCAGCTTGTAACCCGTCTCGACCATGGTTCGGGCCACGCTGGGGTGCACGGTCTTGATCAGGGGATTGCGGATGATCTCGTCGAACACCTCGTGGTTGAGCGCCAGCAAGGTGCAGTCGCTGCTGGCCACCACGGTCTCGCAGCGCTTGTTGCCCGAGATCAGTGCCTCGCAGCCGAAGGCATCGCCCTCACCGAGCTCCGCCACCTTCACCGGCTGGTCGTCGTACAGACCCATCTGGTAGGTCTCGGCCGTGCCCTTGTGGATGATGTAGTAGGCGTCGCCGTCCTCGCCCATGGTGATGATGTTCTCACCGGCCTTGACCTCCACCACCTCCATCCGCTTGAAGGCGGTCTCCACCACCTCCAGCGGCAGGCGGCGGAACACCAGGGAGTTGCGTACCAGTTCCAGGCGTTCGTGCAGCTCGGCGTCGGTCTCCTCGCTCAGGTGCACCACCTCGTCCCAGGCGATCAGGTTGTCGAGCATCTCCCGGTCGGCATGGCAGATGATGGAGTCCTGCCGGGCCAGGATGGTTGCCGTGTTCGGTTCGCTGGGCAGGATGAAGGGTCTGGAGCGGGTGTCCTGGGGACCGCAGAAGGAGCGCACCGAGCCACACTGGATGACTTCCAGCTGGCCTTCCACCACGTACAGGTAGTCGTTGGCCTTGCCGCCGCGGATCTGCAGGATCTCGCCTTCCCGCAGCTCCACGAAACGCACCACGCTGACCACTTCCGACAGGCGCTCGGGGGACAGCAGTGTGAAGGGCATGTAATGCCGGGACAGGTTGTCCAGCACGTGTTCCATCTTTTTGCTCATCATCGGGTCTTCTCCTTTGGCGCCTCTCCCGGCCGCGCGTCGATCTGTTCACAGGTAGTTCAGGGGTACCTTGAGATAGGCAATGTCGTTGTCCTCCGGCTTCGGCAGCGCGCCGGCATTGATGTTCAGTTGCAGGCTGGGAAACAGCAGCCGCGGAGCCGGCAGGCCGGCATCACGTGCCTCGATGTTGGCGACGAAACTGTCCTCGTCGATGCTCTCCGGCAGGTCGATGTTGGAGGCCTTGCTTGCACCGATACTGGTTTCGTAGAAGAAATCCCGGCCGTGTGGGTAGTCATGGCCCACGAACACCCGGGTCTCGTCGGGGAACTCGTAGAGGCGTCTCACCGAGCGGTAGAGGTCGCGTGCACTGCCATCGGGGAAGTCGCAGCGCGCCACGCCCACGTCTGGCAGGAACAGCACGTCACCGGTGAACAGCGCATCTCCGATCTGATAGGTGCAGCAGGCCGGCGTGTGGCCGGGGGTGTGCAGCACCCGCACCTTCAGGCTGCCGGCATGGATTTCGTCGCCGTCGTTCAGCAGGCGGTCGAACTGGCTGCCGTCGGTGGGGAAGCTCGCCGGCAGGTTGAAGGTTTCCTTGAAGATCGCCTGGACGCGGCGGATGTTGGCGCCGATCGCCATGGGCGCGCCGAGGCGCTGCTTTAGCGTGGCGGAGCCGCTGATGTGATCGGCGTGCACGTGGGTGTCGAAGATCCAGTGAACGTGCAGCTGCCGTTCGTGGATGGCGGCAAGCAGCCGATCCAGCGAGGCCGTGGAGGTGCGCCAGGGGGTGGTGTCCAGGTCGAGGATGGGGTCGATGACGATGGCATCACCGGTGTCTTCGTCATAGACCAGATAGGTCAGGGTCCAGGTCCGGCCGTGATCGATAAAGGCTTGAACTTGCATGACGTTGTCTGCCTCCTGCTGGTTGCGGCCGGCGGGTCCGGCCGCTGGAAATCGTCCCTGGAGGCCATAGCGGCCGTTGTCGGCAGGGCTGTATAGACACTTTTATTAGGGTATTTACTGGGGGACCCTGATCAATTGCCATAGCCAGGTTTGATCGGACAGACCCTGGAACAGAGGCACGTGTCGTGCATCGCTTCGATTCGCGGGCGTATGTTGCGACCGATCCCCGGCTCTTTTCATGAGCAGTGGTTTGCCTTCAACGGAATTGCGGTCCCCGATGGGTCCCTCGGTCCCCTTTCCCTGGCGCGGATTCCCGAACAGAATGGATGGGCTGGTGGGCAGCGGCATTACCGCGGCTGCTGCAAGAAACGCAGGAAAGGGGAAGTGCCATGCAGGGGCCGGATTACCGGGGTAGCAGCATCGTCAATCTGATGAGCAGCATTCGCGTCGGATTGGGGCTCGATGCCGGGCTCTATCCGCAACTCGAATGCCTGCCCGGTCGGGAGTTGCAGGACTGTCGCAACCTGGTGCTGCTGGTCATCGATGGACTGGGCTTCAATCACCTTCGCCAGGCGCATCCCCACAGCCGCCTCGCTGCCGGATTGCGCGTTGCCCTGAGTTCGGTCTTTCCGAGCACCACTGCCAGTGCGGTGACCAGCCTGTTCACCGGCGTCGGTCCCCAGCAGCACGCCATCAGCGGCTGGTTCATGTGGCTGCGCGAGCTGGGCATGGTGACCAGCATCCTGCCTTTCCGCAGCCGGGCCGGCGGACTGGACCTGGCCGCCGCCGGCTTCGAGCCCGGGCGCCTGCTCGGTGCGCCGCCGCTGTTCGATCGCCTGCCGGTGGATAGCGCGATAATCACCGAGGCCTGGATCGCCGATTCACCCTTCAGCCGCGCCACCGCCGGGAGAACGCCACGCATCGGCTATCAGCAGCCGGCGGTCCTCTTCGAGCGCCTGTTGCAGCGCCTGCATGGCGGCCGTGGCCGGCAGTTCACCTATGCCTACTGGTCGGAATTCGATGCCATGGCCCACCGTGAGGGGGTGGCGAGCCGGGCATGCGCCGAGCTGCTGACGGAGTTCGACCGCCTGTTTGCAGAATTCCTTGCTGCCTGTGCCGGCAGCGACACCCGGGTTCTGGTGGTGGCGGATCACGGCTTCATCGACTCCGGCCCGGCGCACTATCTGTTGCTGGAGGACCATCCGCAGCTCGCCGAATGCCTGGCCCTGCCACTGTGCGGCGAGCCACGCGCCGCCTACTGCTACGTGCGTCCCGGGCGGGAGGCGGCCTTCGAGCGTTATGTCGCTGACGTCCTGGACAGCTACTGCGAGCTGCGCCGGGCCGAGGATCTCATCGAGCGGGGCTGGTTCGGCCTGGGTGAGCCGCATCCGCAACTGGCGCGGCGCGTCGGCGACTATGTGCTGCTGATGAAGGGGCGCCACGTGATCAAGGACTATCTGTCTGGCGAGAAGCCGTTCTTCTTCACGGGGGTGCATAGCGGCCTCAGCGAGGACGAGATGCGGGTGCCGCTGATCGTCGCCGACGCCTGAGGTGGTGGCTTTGCCCTGAGCATCGAATCCTTGGTGCAACATCCGGGTCAGGCGCGATGCTCGCCGCGCGACACGCCCAGCAGCACGCGGTCCAGGGCGCGGCTGCCGAGCAGCCGCTTGAGCGTGCCGAACAGCCAGGTGGGGAAGGTCACGTAGTAGCGCGGTCTGGGACGGGGGCTTTCCAGGGCATGGAGCAGTTTCTTCAGCACCGCATCGGGGCCAAGGGTGAAGGGGGCCGCCGGTCCCGGCCGGGTGAGGCGTCGCACCATGGCGGCATAGCGCTCACGATGCACGCTGTGCTCGGCATCGATGTGACGCCGGAACATCGCGTAGGCATGCTCGCGAAAGCGGCTCTCGATGGGGCCGGGCTCGATCAGCACGCAGTGGATGCCGCTGCCGGCCAGTTCCAGCCGCAGGGTGTCGTAGAGGCCCTCCAGGGCGTACTTGCTGGCATTGTAGGCCCCTCGGTAGGGCAGGGCGACGAAGCCCAGCACCGAGCTGTTCTGCACGATGCGCCCCTGTCCCTGGGCGCGCATCAGCGGGATGATCCGGTTGGTCAGTTCCAGGGTGCCAAAGACGTTGCTCTCGAACTGGGCGCGCAGCGTTGCCCGGCTCAGGTCCTCCACTGCCCCCGGCTGGCCGTAGCCGGCGTTGTTGAACAGGGCGTCGAGGCGGCCGCCGCTGCGTTCCAGCACCAGGTCCACCGCCGCAGCGATGGAGGCGCTGTCGTCCAGGTCCAGTGGTAGCGCCTCCAGGCCTTCGTCCTTCAGCCGCTGCACGTCTTCCGCCTTGCGCGCCCCGGCGAATACCCGCCAGCCGCGCTTTTGCAGGCCGTGGGCGCAGTGGTGGCCGATGCCGCTGGAGCAGCCGGTGATGAGGATGCTTTTCCGGTCTTGGTTCATGGGTTCGCAATGATAGCCACGGAACCCACGGAAAACACGGAAAAGGACTTGGCTTTCACGACGCCGCGTGAAGCGTGCGCGTCGCAATAAACAAGTCCGTGTTTTCCGTGGATTTCGTGGCTATTTCTTTTGTTGAGGTGTCGATATTGGGTACGTCGCCACGCTCCTTTGCCCAATCTGCGTGTTCAGCTGCCTCCCGGGTTCCGTGGCTATCCCCGCTCAGGCGAGGAGGACTGCGACGATGCCGGTGATGAAGATGCCGTCGAAGGTGCCGGCGCCGCCGATGCTGACCACCGGGGTGCCGAGGTGGCGCACGTCCTTCATGTGCAGCAGGTCGGCGCCGATCAGCACGCCCAGGGTGCCGGCGACGTAGGCCAGCGGCGGGCTCATTGCCGGGTTGATGAGCAGGGCGGCGAGGGCCGCGGTGATGGGCGCGAGCAGCGCCGGCATGGCGATGCCGAGACCGGGGATGGGCCGGCTGAAGGCATAGCTTACGGCGCTGACCAGGAGGATGCCGAGCAGCGCCTGGGAGAGCGGCAAGGGGTGATGGCTGAGCAGGTAGAGGGAGAAGGCCACAGGGATCACGCAGCCGCCGATGTTGATGGCGATCAGGGTCTGGCCGCTGAAGGGTTGCGGCGGCTGGCGCAGCAGGCCACGCAGGTAGGGCGGGATCTGGCCGGGCTCGGAGGGTTCGGCCCTGACCCGGGCCAGCGGCAGGTTGATGCCGCTGCCGAACAGCGAGGCGAGCAGCAGCAGGAAACCGGTGTTGGGGGAGAGGCCGAGCTTCTCGAAGGCGATCGACAGCAGGCCGATCTGGATCAGTGCCATGAGCACGATCAGCAGGGTGATGAAGGCAATGAAGTAGGCGGGGGAGAACATCGGCCGGGTCAATAGATGGCCTGCAGGCCGCTGGCGAGCAGCGGAGCCAGCTCGATGGCGTTGCTCGAGTGAGGGATGCTGTCGGTGCTCCATACCGAGGTGATGCCGGCCTCACGCATCACCTCCAGGGCGTCGCCGGCGAACAGGGCATGGGTGACCACCGCATGCACGGTTGCCGCGCCGGCCTCGTGCAGCCGCTTGGCTGCCACGGCCAGGGTGTGGCCGCTGCTGGCGACGTCGTCGACCAGCACCACTTCACGTCCGGCCACCGCCAGCGGCGGCAGTTCGATCTCCACCTCGAGGTCACCATGGCGTTGCTTGCGGGCCACTCCGTAGTCGAGGCCGTGGGGGCGGGCCGCCGAGGCCACCCACTGCGCCGACTCCTCGTCCGGGCCGAGCAGCAGGGGGCTGCCCAGGCGGTGCTTGATGAAGGCCCCGATCAGCGGCGCGGCGCTGAGCGTGATTGCCTCGGCTACGGGTACGGCGTCGGCCAGCTGCGCGGTGCGATGCAGGTGGGGGTCGACGGTGGCCAGCCGGTCCAGGTGTTCGGCCAGCCAGCGGCCGACGATGCGCTGGCTGACCGCCTCGCCGGGGTGAAAGGCGGTGTCCTGACGCATGTAGCAGAGATAGGGGGCGACCAGGCTCAGCCGTCTCGCACCCAGTTCCCGGGCCGTGGCGGCGGCCAGCAGCAGTTCCACCAGCCGGCCATTGGGATCGTTCAGGCTGCGGCAGAGGATCACCTCGGCTGGCAGGCTGGGCGGCAGCCGTACCCGGCTCTCACCGTCCGGGAAATGGTGCACCTCGACCGGCGCGTAGTCGGTGCCGAGTGCCGTGGCCAGACGTTGCGCCGGCGCCTCGTACTCGGGGAAACCGAGCAGCAGCGGGCTGTTCCTGGGGTTGTGTCCGTCCTTCATCCCGGTCTCATTGTTGCGCTGGCTAGAACGGCGGCAGCGGCGCGTCAGGTGGCAGCTCGTTACCGAAGCTGTAGCCCGATTCCCGGTCGGTGAGGCTGCGGGCGAATTCGAAGTCGGCACGAACCTCGGCATGCACCCGATAGATGGGTTCGCCGGCACTGACGTCGTCGCCGACCTTCTTCAGCAGGTCGACACCGGCACCCTTGCCCATCGGCGCGCCGGCGATGCGGGCGATGCGCGCCAGCTGGTAGTTGTCGATGGCGGTGACCAGGCCGTCGTGCGGGGCGCAGACCTCGAAACGCAGCGGCCCCGGCTCGAACCGGGTCTTGTGGCGCCCCTGGGCGTCGATGATGGCGTTCATCTTGGTCAGGGCGCGGCCGGATTCGAGGATGTCGCGGGCGATGGCATAACCGGAGCCGCCGCGCACGTCCGGGTCGAACTCCAGGATGCGCCCGGCCAGATGCAGGGCTTTCTGGCGCAGGTCGGCCGGCGCCTCGGGATGGTTCTCCAGCACCTGCATGACGTCGCGTGCCTCCAACACCGGGCCGATGCCGCGGCCGATCGGCTGGCGGCCGTCGGTGATCACCACCTCCAGGTGCAGGCCGCTGCGGTCGCCGACGAACTCGAACAGCTTGCGCAGGGCCAGTGCCTGCCCCATGTGCCGCACCTTGGCGGTGGGGCCGACCGGGATGTCGATCAGCAGGTGGGTGGAGCCGGCGGCCAGTTTCTTGGAGAGGATGGAGGCGACCATCTGTCCCTGGGAGTCGATGCCCAGCGGACGTTCCACCGAGATCAGGATGTCGTCCGCCGGGGCGAGCTGGGCGGTGCCGCCCCAGGCCAGGCAGCCACGGTGATGGCGTACCAGCTCGTGCAGCCGTTCGGGCGGCAGTTCCACCTCGGCCAGCACCTCCATGGTGTCGGCGGTGCCTGCCGGTGAGGTGATGGCGCGGCTCGAGGTCTTGGGGATCAGCATGCCGTGGGCGGCGATGATCGGCACCACCAGCATCGAGGTGCGGTTGCCGGGGATGCCGCCGATGCAGTGCTTGTCGGCCACCAGCGGTTCGTCCCAGTCGAGCCGCTCACCGGAGGCGACCATCGCCTGGGTGAGATAGAGGATCTCGTCCCGATCCAGGCCGTTCTGTCCGGTGGAGACCAGGAAGGCGGCCATTTCCATCTTCGAGTAGCGGTTGTCGACGATGTCCCGGGCAATGGCCAGAAAGTCGTCGGCGTCCAGCCGCTCGCCGTTCATCTTGCGCCGCACCGCCTCCATCGAGGTCGGTGGCTCGGCGTGGGCGACCCGCACCGCGTCGCCCTCGGCGCTGCCGAACTGGTCGAAGGCCTGCTCGGCCAGGCCCAGTTCCCCGGGATTGACGATGTGGTCATCGTCGACCACGTTGAGCACGGCCAGGATGCGGCGTCCGCCATCGGTGATCTCGATCTTGGAAAGGGCCTGGAAGCCTTCCGCCCGGTACACGGCGCAGTCGCGGTGCAAATAGGCCACGTTCTCGCGGTAGGTGTCGATACCGATCCGTTTCACGCGCAGCGAGCGGGATGCCGAGGTTTCGTCAAGCTTTTGATTTCCAGTCTCTTCTGTCATGGGCTGTCCTCAGCCGCGGGGTGGTCTGGCCCCCATTCTAACCCATGCCTGCCGCCGTGGGCGGCGCTCAAGAATCGGCGCCGGAGGGCGATAAGGGGTCTGAGGGTGAAGAACCCGCAGCCGGGCCGGACGGGGGCCGGCCGCCACCATGGAATGTTGTCAGCAAAAAGTGACTGGATGGCCGCTCATGCAATCTGAACAGTGTCGCCGGGGCCGATCGGCCTGCGGCCGGGCAGCCCGTGTCGGGCCGTGCAACGCTATTCCCCTCGACTTCTGCAGCGACGTGGAGAGATAGCAGGTGGATCTCGCAACCCTGATCGGCATGCTCGGCGCCTTCGGTATCATCATCGCCGCCATCGTCACCGGCGGCGATGCCCTGGTGTTCATCAACGTTCCCTCGCTGCTGATCGTGCTCGGCGGCACGGTCATGGCGGTGTTGATCAAGTTCCCGCTGAGCCATTTTCTGGGCGCCTTCAAGGTGGCGCTCAAGGCCTTCATCCACAAGACAGAGAATCCGGACGAGCTGATCCGCGAAGGGGTGGCGCTGGCCAACGTGGCACGCAAGGAGGGCGTGCTGGGTCTGGAGAACCAGGAGATCAGCAACGAGTTCCTCAAGCGCGGCATCCAGTTCTGCGTCGACGGCCACGAGCCGGAGTTCGTGCGCAGCATGCTGAACAAGGACATCAACCTGACCATCGAACGCCACGAGCGGGGCCAGGCGATCTTCAAGGCGCTGGGCGACATGGCCCCGGCCATGGGCATGATCGGTACCCTGATCGGCCTGGTGCAGATGCTTTCCAACATGGACGACCCCAAGCAGATCGGTCCGGCCATGGCGGTGGCGCTGCTCACCACCCTCTATGGCGCCATCATCGCCAATGCCTTCGCCCTGCCGATCGCCGACAAGCTGGCCCATCGCACCATGGAGGAGCGACTCAACAAGAACCTTATCCTGGAGGCCATCAACGGCATCCAGGAGGGCATCAATCCGCGGGTCATGGAGGAACTGCTGAAGACCTATCTGCCCCCCAGCAAGCGCGACCTGGTCGATGAGAAAGAGGCCGCCTGAGCGGCGGTAGCTTCCAGGAGATAGACGGTAATGGATGACGGGTGCCCGCCGGAGAAGAAGAAAGACGAGGGTGCGCCGGCCTGGGTGATGACCTTTGCCGACCTGATGTCGCTGCTGATGTGCTTCTTCGTCCTGCTGCTGTCCTTCTCCGAGATGGATGTGGCCAAGTACAAGCAGATCGCCGGCTCCATGCGCGAGGCCTTTGGCGTGCAGCGCAAGCACAAGGTCAAGGAACCCCCCAAGGGCATCAACATCATCGCCCAGGAATTCAGTGCCGGGCGTCCCGACCCGACCCCCTTCAACATCGTCGAGCAGATGACCACCGACACCATGAAGCAGTTCCTGGACACGGGGGACAGGCGCCGCAAGAGTCACGATGGCAAGCAGGGCCGCAAGGGTGGCGGTTCGCGCCCCGAGTCCGGGCACGACGGCCTGGAGAAGGGCGCCCAGAAGCAGCAGGGGCAGGAGGAGATCACCCGCGAGGAGCTGGTGATGATGCCCAAGGCGGATGCCATGGAGCTGCTCAAGGCGCGCAAGGCTGCAGAACAGCGCAAGCGGCTGCAGAAGACGGCCGAGCAGATTCGCAAGGCGCTGCGCGCCGAGATCAAGAGCGGGGCCGTGGAGGTGGAGAGCACGGACAAGCGGATCATCATTCGCATCCGCGAGAAGGCCTCCTTCCCCTCCGGCAGCGCCTACCTGCGTGAATCCTTCCGGCCGATCCTGCTGCGCGTGGGCGAGATCCTCAAGGGCGTGGACGGCAAGCTGGTGGTGTCTGGCCATAGCGACAACATTCCCATCTTCACCGAGCGCTATCGCTCCAACTGGGAGCTGTCCGCGGCGCGTGCCGTCTCGGTGGTGCACGAACTGATCGACGAGGCCGGCATCCAGCCGCAACGCATCAGCATCGAGGGACGAGCCGACACCCAGCCGCTGGTGCCCAACGACAGTCCTGCCAATCGGGCCAAGAACCGGCGGGTGGAGATCCTCTTCGTGCAGGGTGATGATCTGGAAACGGCCAACGAACTGCCGCTCTCCGGTGTCGAGGCCACACCGGGCCTGGGGGCAGCCCCACGGCAGCCCGGGCAGATGGTCGATGAAGACCCATTCGTAGCCGCACCGCCTGTCGCGGGGACGAAGTCGGCGGGTGTGCCTTGAAGGGTGGAGGTGAGGAGACTGTCATGAAAGCGGAGCAGGAGAAGCGACCCTGCGAGGAGCGGCGCAGATTTTTCCGCGTCGAGGACGAGGCCTTCATCAGCTGCCGGCCGATCGACGAGGCTGAGCTGGAGGGGCTGAAGGAGAGGGTGGCGGACCGCTTGCCGGACCGCTTCACGGTGGCCGCTACCTTTGCCTCCAACTCGCGGATCATGAACCGCATGCTGCAGGGGTTTGCCTTCAACGCCCCGGAGATGGGGCGCTATCTGCGGATGATGGATCAGAAGCTCAACCAACTGGCCCGCCTGTTCGTCATGGAATCCATGGCCGATATCGATGCCGAACCGAGGCGGATCAACGTCAGTGCCTGCGGTCTGGTGTTTCCCTCGGCGACGGAATACCAGCCCGACGATCTGCTCGAGTTTCGGCTGGTCCTGTTGCCGAGCATGGTCGGTATCCTGATGGCGGCGCGGGTGGTGTACTGCGAACGCTCGCCGATGGGCGGCAGTCATCCCTGGCAGGTGGCCATCTCCTACGAGTACATCAGGGAGAACGATCGCGACCTGCTTTGCAGCCACCTGCTGAGCAAGGAGACGGAGCAGCGCCGCCGGCAGCGGGAGGAGGAAGAGGAAGGTGGAGGCTAGGATCCGGGGTCCGGGATCCAGAATTCAGAAGTCAGAAGTCAGAAGTCAGAAGTCAGAAGTCAGAAGTCAGAAGTCAGAAGTCAGAAGTCAGAAGTCAGAAGTCAGAAGTCAGAAGTCAGAAGTCAGAAGTCAGAAGGGCGGGCTGTGCCCACCCTTCTGACTCCCAGCTCCTAGCCCGCATATTGCACCAAGGCGGCCCGTATGATCGGCGTTCATCCTGTTATCCAGGGCCGTGGCGGCCATCAACGGTACAGGTTGCGCCTATTCGATTGACTCCGGGTATCGCGGCCTGGAGACCGCTCCTACGGGGCGTGGCGGCACAATATGGTGTAGGAGCGGCCTCCAGGCCGCGATCGAGGCGGGCACTGCCCGCTCTTCCAGCTCCCAGCTCCCAGCTCCTAACTCCCAGCTCCTAACTCCCAGCTTCAAGCTCCTGGCCCCTTTCCTCCTGCTGCTGCAGTCGCCATAGCTGGGCGTAGATGCCGGCGCTCTCCAGCAGTTCGGCATGGCTGCCCTGTTCGACGATGCGCCCGTCGTCCATCACCAGGATGTGGTCGGCATCGACGATGGTCGACAGGCGATGGGCGATGACCAGGGTGGTGTGATCGGCCGCGACCCGGCGCAGGGCTTCGAGGATCAACTGTTCCGAACGTGAATCCAGGCTGGAGGTGGCCTCGTCGAAGACCAGGATCTTCGGCTGCTTGAGGATGGCGCGGGCAATGGCGACGCGTTGTTTCTCGCCGCCAGAGAGTTTCAGGCCACGTTCCCCCACCAGGGTCTGGTATCCCTTGGGCAGGCTGATGATGAAGTCATGGATGTTGGCCAGCCGGGCCGCCTCGACCACCTCCTCGTAACTGGCCTCGGGCCGGGCATAGGCGATGTTGTAGTACAGGGTGTCGTTGAACAGCACCGTGTCCTGCGGCACGATGCCGATCGCCGCCCGCAGGCTGGCCTGGGTCACGTCACGGATGTCCTGGCCATTGATCAGGATGCGCCCCGCCTCGACCTCGTAGAAGCGGAACAGCAGCCGCGCCAGGGTCGATTTGCCGGCCCCGCTGGGGCCGACCACCGCCAGCTTGCGGCTCGGCGGGATGACGAAGCTGATGCCCTTGAGGATGGGGCGGTCCGGGTCGTAGGCGAAGTGGACCTGCTCGAAGCGTACCTCGCCGTCGCCCACCACCAGGGGCGTGGCGCCCGGGCGGTCGCGGATCTCGGGTTCGGTCTCCAGGACCTCGAACATCTGCTTGAGATCGGCCAGGGCATGCTTGAGCTGGCTGTAGACGATGCCGAGAAAGTTCAGCGGGATGAACATCTGCAGCAGAAAGGCGTTGACCAGAACCAGGTCGCCGATGGTCAACTCGCCGTCGACCACCCCTTGGGAGGCCAGGGTCATCAGCAGGGTGACGCCGACGGCGATGATCCCGGCCTGGCCGACGTTCAGCGCCGAGAGCGAGGTCTGGCTCTTCACCGCGGCATCCTCCCACTGACCCAGGCTGTGGTCGTAACGGCGCAGCTCATGGCCCTCGTTGCCGAAGTACTTGACGGTCTCGTAATTGATCAGGCTGTCCACCGCCTGACTGTTGGCAAGGGAGTCCATCTGATTCATGCGCACCCGGTGCTTCATGCGCCATTCGGTGATCAGGAAGGTAAAGCCGATGTACACCGCCACCGAGGCGAAGGTGATGATCGCGAACCAGGGATCGTACTTGGTGAGCAGGATGCCGGCGATCATGGTCACCTCGATCAGCGTCGGCAGGATGTTGAACACCATGTAGTTGAGCAGCGAGCTGACGGCGCGGGTGCCGCGCTCCATGTCGCGCACGATGCCGCCGGTCTTGCGTTCCAGGTGGTAACGCAGTGACAGCTGGTGCAGGTGGTCCAGCACCCGCGTCGAGACGCTGCGCATGGCGCCGTGGCGGACCCGCGCATAGATCGCGTCGCGCAGCTCGTTGAACAGGGCGCTGGCCAGGCGCAGCAGGCCGTAGCCGAGCAGCAGCGCCAGTGGCAGCTGGAGACCGGCATGGCGGCTGGCATCGAGGCTGTCGACGATGTCCTTCAGCAGCAGCGGGATGCCGACATTGGCGGCCTTGGCCAGCACCAGGAAACCGAGAGCCAGGGCCACCCGGCCGCGGTAGCGCCAGAGGAAGGGCAGCAGTGAGCGCAGCGTCTTCAGATCGCTGGCGCGGGTGGTGGGGATCTGCGTGGGCCGGCTGTTGAGCATGGCGTTCGCTGCTGGCTGAAACGAAGGCGCGACATTGTCACACAACCTGCCGCGGCCGCAAGCGTCTGCAGCATGCCATGGCCGCTATCCCGCATTTGCGGTAGGGTAGGGTTCAGGAGGCGTTGGGAGGAAGCAGCATGAAACCGAGCAATGAGCAGATGGAGGCGGCGCTGGCCGAAGCCGAGCGCCTGCGCGAGGCGGACGCGGATCCCCGGGGTGTGGCTCACATGCTGCTCTATCTGGCACGGCGCAACGCGGCGCTGGAGCGGGTCTGCGAGGTCGCCGAGCGCTACGTGAAATTCGGCCTCGACGAAAACGAGCACCGTCAGCTGCTCAAGGCGCTGGAGGCGGCCCGGGAGACCGAGGACGACATCGATCTGGGACTGGGCAGTTCGTCCTGAACTCGCGTCGCTTGACTTTTCAGGCGCTCACCCCCATGTTTGCGCCCAACATCGCGCCCCGCGTCCGTGGGCAATGTAACCCATTGAAAACAGGTGAGAGCCATGCCGATCTACGAATACAAATGCGGCCACTGCGGCCACGAACTGGAATCCCTGCAGAAGCTCAGCGACGCACCCCTGAAGGATTGTCCCGAGTGCGGTGAATCCGCCCTGCAGAAGAAGATCTCGGCCGCCGGTTTCCGCCTCAAGGGCGGCGGCTGGTACGAGACCGACTTCAAATCCGGCAAGAAGAAGAACGTCGCCGACTCCGACTCCAAGAAGTCCTCCGACAGCAAACCCGCCGGCGGCTGCGGTTCCGGCAGCTGCGGCTGTCACTGACGTTAATAGCTGCGGAGTCCACAATGGCCACGGAATCCACGGAAAACACCGAAGGTTAATGGCGGCGCCGTAAGCCCGAGTATATTTCCGTGGATTCCGTGGCTATCCTCCGGCTTCGGTTGCGCCATTGAGCCCTTCGCCGTAACATTCCCGCCTTTGACCCGGCCCGTCCGGGTGTCCCCCGGATCCAGGAGTTTGCAGTCATCATGAGTTCCATGCGCAGCCACTATTGCGGGGAGCTGAACGAGTCCCATATCGATGAACAGGTCAGCGTCTGCGGCTGGGTGCACCGGCGGCGCGATCACGGCGGGGTGATCTTCATCGACCTGCGCGACCGCAGCGGCATCGTCCAGGTGGTCTACGATCCGGACACGCCGGATTCCTTCCTGATTGCGGAGAAGGTGCGCAGCGAGTACGTGTTGCAGGTCAAGGGCCGGGTGCGGCGTCGCCCCGAGGGCACCGAGAACCCGGACATGGCGACCGGGCAGATCGAGGTGCTGGGCAAGGAACTGGAGATCCTCAACGCCGCCGAGACGCCGCCCTTCCAGGTCGACGAGGACGACATCGGCGAGGAGCTGCGGCTGCGTTACCGGTATATCGATCTGCGCCGGCCGGAGATGTTCGAGCGCATGCGGCTGCGTTCCGAGATCACCCGCCAGTTGCGCTATTTCCTCGACCAGCACGGCTTCCTGGACATGGAGACGCCGATGCTGACCCGCACCACGCCAGAGGGCGCGCGCGACTATCTGGTGCCGAGCCGCACCCACCAGGGGCACTTCTTCGCCCTGCCGCAGTCGCCACAGCTGTTCAAGCAGCTGCTGATGATGAGCGGCATGGACCGTTATTACCAGATCGTGCGCTGCTTCCGCGACGAAGACCTGCGCGCCGATCGCCAGCCCGAGTTCACCCAGCTCGATATCGAGACCTCGTTCCTTGACGAGGACGAGATCATGTCGCTGATGGAGGAGATGATCCGTGACCTGTTCGCCCATGTGCTGGAGGAGGCGTTGCCCAATCCCTTCCCGCGGATGAGCTATGCCGAGGCCATGGCGCGTTTCGGCTCCGACAAGCCGGACCTGCGCATCCCGCTGGAACTGGCCGACGTCGGCGACCTGATGGCCAGCGTGGAGTTCAAGGTCTTCGCCGCGCCGGCGGCCGACCCGCGTGGCCGGGTGGCGGCGCTGCGCGTGCCCGGCGGCAACCGCCTGACGCGCAAGGAGATCGACGAATACACCCGGTTCGTCGGCCGTTACGGCGCCAAGGGGCTGGCCTACATCAAGGTCAACGAGGTGGCCAAGGGGCGCGAGGGCCTGCAGTCGCCGATTCTCAAATTCCTGCCGGACGAGGCCATCGACGGTATCCTCGCCCGCACCGGGGCCGAGGACGGCGACCTGATCTTCTTCGGTGCCGACAAGGCGAAGATCGTCAACGAGGCGCTGGGCGCGCTGCGCGTGCAGCTCGGTCACGACCTTGGCCTGGTCGAACACGGCTGGCGGCCACTGTGGGTGGTCGACTTCCCGATGTTCGAGTGGGACGACAAGGAAAACCGCTGGACGGCGCTGCATCACCCCTTCACCGCCCCCCGGGAGGAGGACATCGAACGCCTGGCCACGGACCCCGGCAGCTGCCTGTCGCGCGCCTATGACATGGTGCTGAACGGCACCGAGGTCGGCGGCGGCTCGATGCGCATCTACCGCGCCCACGTCCAGGCCGAGGTGCTGAAACAGCTCGGCATCGGCGAGGAAGAGGCGCGCGACAAGTTCGGCTTCCTGCTCGATGCCCTCAAGTACGGCTGTCCGCCCCATGGCGGCGTGGCCTTCGGCCTCGACCGGCTGGTGATGCTGATGACCGGTTCGCCCTCGATCCGCGACGTCATGGCCTTCCCCAAGACCCAGAGCGCCGCCTGCCTGCTGACCAATGCCCCCTCACCGGCCGGCGAGCGCCAGCTTCGGGAACTCGGCATCCGCCTGCGCAAGCCGCCGGCGGCCGAGAAGGCTGACGGATAATAGCCACGAAACCCACTAAACCCACGACAAAGAAATCGGGCCCTTGTCTTCGCGGACCCGTGCGCGTCTTGGCGGGGATAGAGTTTCCCTGGGTTTCGTGGCTATCGATCGATGTTCCGCTTGAAAAATCCCCTGTATCCCCAATCTTGGTAGTCTCCGTCGCTTTCCCCTACTCAAAAAGTGGTACTGCCACGGGGGATTTCATCTAGTATATTTTCCACAACCGGATCACCCTCGGATTTGCGGAGGACTGTCATGGCGGCAACGGCCGAAGCGCTGGATATCTATTCCCATCTCGATGACGCGGCCTGCGAGGCACGCATCCTGGCGGCGCGCGAGGCGCTGGGTGAGCGGGTGGTCATCCTCGGCCATCACTATCAGCGCGAGGAGGTGTTCCGCCACGCCGACTTCAGCGGCGATTCGCTGAAGCTTTCACGCCAGGCGGCCAGTTCCAGCGCCGAGTACATCGTCTTCTGCGGCGTGCACTTCATGGCCGAGGTGGCCGACATCCTCTCGCGCCCCGACCAGGTCTCCATCCTCCCGGACATGGCTGCCGGCTGCTCCATGGCCGACATGGCCGACCTGGCCCGGGTCGAGCGTGCCTGGCGCGAGCTGGCCGAGGTGCTGGAGCCGGACGAGCAGGTCACGCCCGTCACCTACATCAATTCCGCTGCCGACCTCAAGGCCTTCTGCGGCCGTCACGGCGGCATCGTCTGCACCTCCACCAACGCCCGCCATGTGCTGGAATGGGCCTATGGCCGGCGGGACAAGGTGCTGTTCTTCCCCGATCAGCACCTGGGCCGCAATACCGCCCATGCCATGGGCATGCCGTTGGAGGAAATGGTGGTCTGGGACTACGACCTGCCGATGGGCGGTCTCAGCGCGGAGCAGATCCGCAAGGCGAGGATCATCCTCTGGAAGGGTTTCTGCTCGGTGCACCAGATGTTCCGCCCGGAGCACATCGACGCCTTCAAGGCCAGGTATCCCGAGGCCAAGGTGGTCTCCCATCCCGAGGCCAGCTTCGAGGTCTGCCAGAAGTCGGACTATGTCGGCTCGACGGAATTCATCATCAGGACGGTGCGCGATTCGGCACCCGGCACCCGCTGGCTGGTCGGTACCGAGCTGAACCTGGTCAACCGCCTGCACCAGCAGTACAAGCACGAGGGCAAGAACGTGCACTTCATGTCGCCCACGGTGTGCATGTGCTCGACCATGTTCCGCATCGACCCCCAGCACCTGTGCTGGACCCTGGAGAACCTGGTCGAGGGGCGGGTGGTGAACCGCATCCAGGTGCCGGCAGAGGAGGCGGCCCAGGCACGGCTGGCCCTGGAGCGGATGCTCGAGGTCTCGCCCTGATCCCATGGCGGCCGTCTCGCCCCCGCCGGGAGACGGACCGCCGCAGCCCGTGCTCCTGATCCACGGTGTGTGGATGCCGGCCGCCAGCCTGGGTCTGCTCGCGTGGCGGCTGCGCCGCGCCGGTTTTCTTCCCCGCCTCTTTTCCTATCCTTCGGTGCGTCGTCCGGTGGCCGTCAATGCGCGGCGGCTGATCGCCGAGGTCCGTGCCCTCGGCGAGCCGCTGGGGATCGTCGCCCACAGCCTGGGCGGCCTGGTTGCCCTGCGTGCGCTGCACGACGAGCCGGGGCTGCCGGTGCAGCGGCTGGTGCTGCTCGGTACCCCGCTCAGGGGCAGCGCCCTGGCGCGGCGCATGGCGGCGTTCGCCCCCGGCCGCTGGCTGCTCGGCCACAGCCGGGACGAGGGGCTGCTGGGCGATGCGCGCCTGCCCGGGGCGCCGCCCGCGACCGGCCTGATCGCCGGCACCCGTCCCCTGGGCCCCGGCCGGCTGTTGCCCGGCCTGCGCGGGCCGAGCGATGGTACCGTGGCGGTGGCCGAGACCGCTCACCCACTGCTGGCGGCGCGCTGCTGCCTGCCGGTGACCCACAGCGGGTTGTTGCTGTCCCGGGCGGTGGCGGCAGAGGCCATCCACTTCCTGCGCCAGGGGCGGTTCGATGCGGACGGTCCCTGCAAGATTTGCCCCGAAGCCTGAGGAAGCAGGCCGCGCCTGCCGATTCGGTCCGGCGCCGTGCTAAAATGCCAGCCATTTGAAGTGTTGCGAGAGGCAGTCATGGCAGGACACAGCAAGTGGGCCAACATCAAACACAAGAAGGCCGCCAACGACAAGAAACGGGGCAAGATCTGGACCAAGCTCATCCGTGAGATCACGGTGGCGGCGCGCGAGTGCAAGACCTCGGACCCGGCCGCCTGTCCGCGCCTGCGCCTCGCCGTCGACAAGGCACTGGGAGCCAACATTCCCAAGGACACCATCGACAAGGCTTGCAAGCGCGGTGCCGGCGAGCTGGAAGGTGCCAACTACGAGGAGGCCCGCTACGAGGGTTATGGCCCGGCCGGTGTGGCGGTGCTGGTCGATTGCATGACCGACAACCGCAACCGCACCGTCTCCGAAGTGCGTCACGCCTTCACCAAGAGCGGCGGCAACCTGGGCACCGACGGCTCGGTGGCCTACCTGTTCAAGAAGACCGGCATCCTCAGTTTCGCGCCGGGCGTGGACGAGGACGCGGTGATGGAGGCGGCGCTGGAGGCGGGTGCCGAGGACGTGATCACCAACGATGACGGTTCCATCGACGTGCTGACCACCCCCGAGGACTTTGCCGAGGTCAAGGCGGCGATCGAGGCCGCCGGCCTCGAGCCGGACAACGCCGAGGTCACCATGCGCGCCGAGACCCTCACCCCCCTGGACGTCGAAACCGCGGAGAAGGTGATGCGTCTGATCGACCGGCTGGAGGACCTGGACGACGTGCAGGAGGTGTACACCAACGCCGACATTCCGGACGAGGTGCTGGATGCCATGGCCTGATGCCGGTCACGGCGCAAGGGCCTGAGCGCATGACCCGCATCCTCGGCATCGACCCCGGCTCGCAGAACACCGGCTTCGGCATCGTCGACGTCGAGGGTTCCCGCCAGGATCACGTACACAGCGGCCGGCTGCGCATCCAGGCGGACGGCCTGGCGCAGCGGCTCGGCATCATCTTCCGGGGCATCAGCGAACTGGTCGAGGAATGGCGCCCGCAGGAGGTGGCCATCGAACGGGTGTTCATGTCGCGCAACGCCGATTCCGCCCTGAAGCTCGGCCAGGCGCGGGGCGCGGCCATCTGCGGGGTGGTGGCGGCCGGGCTGCCGGTGGCCGAGTACAGCCCGCGTGAGATCAAGCTGGCGGTGGTCGGCACCGGTGGCGCAGACAAGGTTCAGGTACAGCACATGGTGCAGATGCTGCTCAAGCTCTCCGACCGGCCGCAGGCCGATCAGGCCGACGCCCTGGCGGTGGCCCTCTGTCATGCCAACACCCGGGCCAGCCTGCTGCGCGTGGCGGCGGCCCGTGGCAGCCGCCGGGGGCGTTACCGGTGATCGGTTTCCTGCGCGGCAGGCTGGTCGCCAAGCGGCCGCCGCAACTGCTGCTGGAGGTCGGTGGCGTCGGCTACGAGATCGACGCGCCCATGACCACCTTCTACGATCTGCCGGAGACAGGTGCCGAGATTACCCTGCACACCCACCTGGTGGTGCGCGAGGACGCCCACACCCTGTACGGCTTCGGCCGCCTCGCCGAGCGCAGCCTGTTCCGCAGCCTGATCCGCATCAGCGGCGTCGGGCCGCGCCTGGCCCTGGCCATCCTTTCCGGCATGAACGCCGACGAGTTCGTGGCCTGTGTCCGCGAGGGCGACAGTGCCGCCCTCACCCGGGTGCCCGGCATCGGCAAGAAGACCGCCGAGCGCCTGGTGGTGGAACTGCGCGACCGCCTCGACGACTGGGCGGCGCCGGCTGCGGTCCCGGCCGCGGCGGCCGGCAGCGTGGTCCAGCCGACCGATGCTGTGGCGGAGGCGGTCAGTGCCCTGATCGCCCTCGGCTACAAGCCGCCGGAGGCCAGCCGCATGGTGCGGGCCATCGACAGCAGCGGGCTGACGGCGGAGGCGATCATCCGCCAGGCGTTGCAGGCCACGGTCCGTCCGTCCTGAATGGAAGCCACGCGATTAACCCGGCGACAATGTATGTCATGTTCAGGGCTCCAGGGATGTACTGGATCAAGGCGCGGCGCGCAGGCAAGGGGCATTCCCTTGTCAAGCGCCGTAACGCGGAGCCGGTGCATCCCTGGAGCCCCTGACCGAATTGATGCCAGAAGACAGGCTGTCGTGTGCCCGTCCACGGCGGCGTTATCGGAACTTGCGGTAGAATGGCTACCGCGGCGTTCCGATGCCTTGCCGTGGACGGGCACACGACGGCTGAACACGATATACATTGTTGCCGGGTTAATAACATGAAGTGGATGTCCGCCGAATGAGCGAACAAGACCGCCTGATATCTCCGGCCGCGGCCGGTGCCGACGAGGAACGCCTCGATCGGGCCATCCGTCCCCGCCTGCTGGCCGACTACCAGGGACAGCCGCAGGTCCGCGAGCAGATGGAGATCTTCATCGGTGCCGCGCGCCAGCGCGGCGAGGCGCTGGACCATCTGTTGATCTTCGGCCCCCCGGGCCTGGGCAAGACCACCCTGGCGCACATCGTCGCCAACGAGATGGGGGTCGGCATGCGCCATACCTCCGGTCCGGTGCTGGAGAAGCCGGGCGACCTGGCGGCGCTGCTCACCAACCTCGAGCCCCACGACGTGCTGTTCGTCGACGAGATCCACCGCCTGAGCCCGGTGGTGGAGGAGGTGCTGTATCCGGCGATGGAGGACTACCAGCTGGACATCATGATCGGCGAGGGGCCGGCGGCGCGCTCCATCAAGCTCGATCTGCCGCCCTTCACCCTGGTCGGGGCCACCACCCGTGCCGGCCTGCTGACCTCGCCGCTGCGTGACCGTTTCGGCATCGTCCAGCGGCTGGAGTTCTACAGTGCCGCCGACCTGGCCGGCATCGTCCGCCGTTCGGCGGCCATCCTCGGGGTGGAGATGGACGAGGGCGGTGCGGCCGAGCTGGCGCGCCGCTCGCGGGGCACGCCGCGCATCGCCAACCGCCTGCTGCGCCGGGTGCGCGACTATGCCCAGGTCAAGGGCGACGGCCGGGTCGATGCCGAGACCGCGCGGCGGGCGATGGATCTGCTCAATGTCGACGCCCAGGGCTTCGACCACATGGACCGGCGGCTGCTCTCGGCGCTGATCGAGAAGTTCGACGGCGGGCCGGTCGGCATCGATAGCCTAGCCGCCGCCATCGGCGAGGAACGCGGCACCATCGAGGATGTCATCGAACCCTACCTGATCCAGCAGGGGTTCATGATGCGCACCGCCCGTGGCCGGCTGGCGACCCGTGCCGCCTGGCTGCATCTCGGTCTCAAGCCGCCCGCCGGCGGCGCGGCCGGGGGCGGCGAGGCGTCCTTGTTCGACGAGCCGATCTGATGTGGGTCAAGCCATCTTGCGCACGGCTCTGTTATCGTCCGCGCCGAGGCGCGCAGTGAAGTCGACCGCAGTCCGGAATCTTTGCCGGCAGCGGCGGTCATAGACGGGGGTCGGGAAGGCGGTGGCGGAGTTTCGATGGCCGGTGCGGGTCTACTACGAAGACACCGACAGTGGCGGTGTGGTCTATTACGCGAACTATCTGAAATTCATGGAGCGGGCACGAACCGAGTGGCTGCGCAGCCGGGGTCTGGAGCAGGACCGGCTGCGCGAGGAGCAGGGCATCATCTTCGCCGTGCGTGCCGCCGAGATCGAGTTTCTGCGCCCGGCCCGTTTCAACCAGGCGCTGGAGGTCACCGCCCGCCTCGCCGAGGCGCGCCGCGCCAGTCTCAGTTTCGAGCAGGTGGTCTATCCGGCCGGCAGCAGCGAGGCACCCTGCTGCAGCGGCCGGATCCGCATCGCCTGCCTGGATGCCCGCAGCTTCCGGCCGCGCGCCCTGCCTTCCAGCCTTTTGACGGAGATACTGGATGACGACTGACCTCTCCCTGATGCACCTGGTGCTGGGCGCCAGCCCGGTGGTGCAGGCCGTGATGCTGCTTCTGCTGCTGCTGTCGGTGGCCTCCTGGGCGATCATCTTTCACAAGTGGAAGTTGCTGGGCGGTGCCCGGACCGAGGCGGAACGTTTCGAGGACCGCTTCTGGTCGGGTGGCGACCTGGCCGGCCTCTACCAGTCGGTCTCCGCCGGCGAGGGCGAGGTGCAGGGGATGGCCGATATCTTCGAGGCCGGCTTCAAGGAGTTCGCCCGGCTGCGCAAGCAGCCCAATGCCGACGCCAGTGCCACCCTGGAGGGGGCGCAGCGGGCCATGCGGGTGGCCTTGTCGCGCGAGGAGGACCGGCTGGAGCACAACCTCTCCTTCCTCGCCACGGTCGGTTCGACCAGTCCCTACATCGGCCTGTTCGGCACCGTATGGGGCATCATGAACGCCTTCAGCGCCCTGGGCAACGTGCATCAGGCGACCCTGGGCATGGTCGCGCCGGGCATCGCCGAGGCGCTGATCGCCACCGCCATGGGCCTGTTCGCCGCCATTCCCGCAGTGGTCGCCTACAACCGCTTCTCGAACGACGTCGAGCGGCTGATCAGCCGCTATGACAATTTCCTGGAGGAATTCTCCAGCATCCTCCACCGCCAGGTCCTGGGATCCTGAGGTCATGGCCTGCAAGCGCAGCAAGAGACGTCCCATCGCGGAGATCAATGTCGTGCCCTACATCGACGTGATGCTGGTGATGCTGGTGATCTTCATGATCACCGCACCGCTGCTCACCCAGGGGGTGCAGGTGGAACTGCCGAGCGCTGCCGCCGAGGCGCTGCCGGCCGACAGCCTGGAACCGCTGGAGGTGACGGTCGATGCCGAGGGGCGCTACTACCTCAATCTCGGCGACGAGCGGCAGCCGGTGGACGCCGACACCCTGCTGCAGCGCGCCGCCGCGGTGCTGCGCCACAAGCCGAAGACGCCGGTGCTGGTGCGCGGCGATCAGGCCGTGAACTACGGCGCGGTGGTGCGCGCCATGGTGCTGCTGCAGCAGGCCGGTGCCCCCAGCGTCGGCCTGGTCACCGAGCCGCCGGCGGAGTAGGCCATGTGGGAACTGCTGCGGAACGATCCGCTCGCTGTCGTCTATGCCCTGGCCGTGCACCTGTTGTTGCTGGCGATGCTGGTGTTCAGCATGGACTGGCAGGTGACGCCGGCCCCCTCGGGACCGCCCGAGCAGAAGGCCATCCAGGCGGTGGCGGTGGACGAGGCCCGGGTGCGTGCCGAGGTGGAACGGCTCAAGGCCGCGGAGCGGCGCAAGGAGCGCGAGGCCGAGGCGCGCCTGAAGAAGTTGCAGCAGGAGGCCGAGCGTGCCGAGCAGCGGCGGCGCCAGGAACAGCAGCGGCTGGCCGAGATCCAGCGCAGGAAGGAGCAGGAGGCCCGGCGTCAGGCCGAGCTGAAACGCAAGCAGCAGGCCGAGGCCAAGCGCCTGGCCGAGCTGAAGCGCAAACAGGAGGAGCTGGCCCGCCGTCAGCAGGCCGAGGAGAAGCGCCTCGCCGAGCTGGCCCGCCAGCGCAAGGCGGAAGAGGCGGCGCGCCGCGCGGCGGAGGCGAAACGCAAGGCTGAGGAAGAAGCCAGACGCAAGGCGGCGGCGGAGGCCAGGCGCAAGGCGGAGGCCGAGGCGAAACGCAAGGCCGAGGAAGAGGCGCGGCGCCGGGCCGAGGCGAAGCGCAAGGCCGAGGAGGCGGCGAAACGGGCGGCAGCCGAGCGTGCCCTGCAGGAGCAGCTGGCCCGCGAGCGCGAGGCGCTGGCGGCGGAGCAGGCGCGGCGTGAGCAGCGCATCGTGGACGAGTATGTCGCGGCCATCAAGCAGAAGGTGGAGCGCAACTGGATCCAGCCGTCGACTAGCCGGGTCGGCCTGTCCTGCACGGTGCAGGTGCAGCTGATCCCGGGCGGCGAGGTGATGAACGTGCGTATCGTGCAGGGTAGTGGCGACACCGCCTTCGACCGCTCGGTGGAGGCCGCGGTCTACCGGGCCTCGCCCCTGCCCCTGCCGCCGAACGGCCAGCTCTTCGAGCGCTTTCGCAGCCTGACCTTCCGCTTCAAGCCGAAGGCCTGAGCATGAGCCGAGAGGGGATTGGGATGCTGTCGCTGCCGACGGCGAGGGATGGAAACAGGAGGACTGATTCATGCGTGCCCTGAAGATCCTGGCCCTGGTGCTGCTGCTGTCCCTGCTGCGCCTGGCCCAGGCCGGCCTGACCATCGAGATCACCTCCGGCGTGCAGGGTGCCATGCCGATCGCTGTGGTGCCCTTCGCCTGGGACGGCCCGGGGCCGGCGCCGCAGGACGTGGCCGCCATCGTAGCTGCCGACCTGGCGCGCAGCGGCAGCTTCAACCCCCTGCCGCGGGCCGATCTGCTGGCCCGGCCGAGCGAGGCCGCGGCGGTCAACTTCCGCGACTGGCGGGCGCTCGGTGTCGACAACCTGGTCATCGGCCGGCTGATCGCCGAGGGGCCTGACCGCTATCGGGTGCAGTTCCAGCTGTTCGACGTGTTCCGTGCCCGGCAGCTGGCCGGCTACAGCGTGCCCGCCGGCCGCGCCCAGCTGCGGCGGGTGGCGCACTATATCAGCGACCTGATCTACGAGACCCTGACCGGCGAACGCGGCGCCTTCCAGACCCGCATCGCCTACGTCACCGCCACCGGTGCCCTCGACCAGCGGCGCTACGCCCTGCAGGTGGCCGACTCCGACGGCTACGATCCGCTGACCATCGTCAGCTCGCGCGAACCCCTGATGTCGCCGGCCTGGTCGCCGGACGGGCGGCGCATCGCCTATGTCTCCTTCGAGGGCAAGCGGGCCGCGGTCTATGTGCAGACCCTGGCCAGCGGCGAGCGCCAGAAGGTGGCGGCCTTCGAGGGCATCAACGGCGCGCCGGCCTGGTCGCCGGACGGCCGGCGTTTGGCGCTGACCCTGTCGCGCGACGGCAATCCCGAGATCTACATCCTCGACTTGGCCGACGGCGCCCTGCGCCGCGTCACCCGCCACCCGGCTATCGACACCGAGGCGGTCTGGGATCCGGACGGCCGCAGCCTGGTGTTCACCTCCGATCGCGGCGGCGCGCCGCAGCTGTACCGCATCCCGCTGGACGGCGGCCGGGCGCAGCGACTCACCTTCGAGGGCGGTTACAACGCCAGTCCCGATTTCTCGCCGGACGGCAAACGCCTGGCGATGGTGCACCGCGGCAACCAGGGCGCCTACCGCATCGCGGTGCTGGATCTGCAGACCGGCCTGCTGCGGATTCTCAGCGACGGTCGTCTCGACGAGTCGCCGACCTTCGCGCCCAACGGCCGGATGGTGCTGTATGCTACCGAGGCCGGGCATCGAGGTGTGCTGGCGGCCGCCTCGGTAGATGGTCGCGTCGGCCAGCGTCTGCGGCTGCAGGAGGGCGACGTGCGCGAGCCGGCCTGGTCGCCCTTCCTGCCGCGTCGCTGAGCAGGGGATTGCACATGTCTGCCGCAGGCGCGGTCTGTCGGCGGGAACGAACTGAGACTGGAAAGGAGTAGGACGATGCAGATGATAGCGAAGTGGCTGCTGGCGGCGATGTTGACGGCATTGCTGGCGGGTTGCGGCGCGCTCGGCCCCAGGCCGGGTGGCGGGGAAGGTGGCGAGCCGGCGGTGGTCGAGGACCAGGGCAGTCCGGCCGCTACCGAGGCCGGCGGTGAGGCTGCCACCAGTCGTGGCGTGGATACCGGTGGCGGCTTCAGCGGCATGGCCCTGGACGAGCCGGGCAGTCCGCTGTCGCGGCGCACCCTCTATTTCGACTTCGACAGCAGCGAGGTGCGGCCGGAGGATCGCGAGATCATCGCCGCCCATGCCAGCTACCTGGCCGCCAATCCCCGCCTGCGGGTGGTCCTCGAAGGCCATGCCGATGAGCGGGGATCGCGCGAGTACAACATCGGTCTCGGCGAACGCCGTGCCCAGGCGGTGCGCCGACTGCTGGAGTTCCAGGGCGCTGCGCCGGAGCAGATCCGCACCGTGAGCTACGGCGAGGAGAAGCCGGTCGACCCCGGCCATGACGAGGCGGCCTGGGCAAAGAACCGCCGGGTCGAAATCGTCTACCAGGGGCAGTGAGATGGGGCGCGGCTTGAGAGGGAGCTGGCTGCTGGTCCTGGCGCTGCTCGCCGCCGCGCCCGCGCAGGCCCGCGAGGCGGACCTGGAGCAGCGGGTGCAACGTCTGGAGCGCCTGCTGCAGAGCCGTGGCTTGATCGAGATGCTGACCCAGCTCGAACAGTTGCAGCGTGAGGTGCAGAGCCTGCGCGGCGAGGTCGAGATGCAGGGGCACGAACTCGAGCAGCTGAAGGCGCGCCAGCGCGACCTCTATGTCGACATCGACCGCCGCCTGCAGCGGCTGGAGGCCGCCCCCGCCCAGCCGGTCACGCCGCCCGCCGCCGCACCGGCTCTCCCGGCACCGCCACCCGCGGCGGCCAGCGCGGTGCCGGGTACGGCCCCGGCCGCCGCGTCCCCCGCCACACCGGCTCCGGCGGCCGACCCCGAACAGGTCCGCCAGGCCTATGAACAGGCCCTCAACATTCTCCGCGAGGGGCGTTATGCCCAGGCCGGCAAGGCCTACCGCCGTTTCCTGGCCGCCTACCCGGACAGCGCCTATGCCGGCAATGCCCAGTACTGGCTGGCCGAGACCTACTACGTCAGCCGCCAGTTCGACAAGGCGCTGGCCGAGTTCGAGAAGGTGGTCAAGCAGTATCCGGCCAGCAGCAAGGTGCCCGATGCCCTGCTCAAGATGGGCTTCATCCAGTACGAGCTGAAGCAGTGGGACGCGGCCCGCCGGCTGCTGGAACAGGTGCAGAAGGACTACCCGAGGTCCACCGCGGCGCGGCTTGCCGGCGAACGCCTGGCGCGGATGCGCCGCGAGGGGCACTAACCCGGATATTGCACCAGGGCGGCGCGCATGATCGGCGTGCGGGCTGGTATTAACCCGGCTTTGTGCCTGTTCGATCGACTCCGGGCATTGCCCGCCGTGGATCCCCCGATCGCGGCCTGGAGGCCGCTCCTACGACACACATTGTGCCGCCATGCCCCGTAGGAGCGGCCTCCAGGCCGCGATCGAGGTGGCATCACCTGCCGTTGACGGAAACGACGATGGCCACGAAACCCGCGAAACCCACGAAAAGGCCGATGGCCACGGAATCCACGGAAAACATTGTAGGAGCGGCCTCCAGGCCGCGATCGAGGTGGCATCACCTGCCGTTGACGGAAACGACGATGGCCACGAAACCCGCGAAACCCACGAAAAGACCGATGGCCACGGAATCCACGGAAAACATTGTAGGAGCGGCCTCCAGGCCGCGATCGAGGTGGCATCACCTGCCGTTGACGGAAACGACGATGGCCACGAAATCCGCGAAACCCACGAAAAGACCGATGGCCACGGAATCCACGGAAAAACACGGAAGCTTCCTGGCTGCTGCGGGCTAAGTCCGACAGGCTGCTAAGAAAACCTGCGAAACTCCCCTGCATCCGGCGGGGGAGTCCATGACCGGCAGGGACGGCTGGGGTAGACTGCGTGCATGAACGACAGTCAGGCGCCCGCCGTCCCGGTTGCCGCCGAGCGGCTGCGGATCAGCGAAATCTTCCTTTCCCTGCAGGGTGAAGCGGACAGCGTGGGCTGGCCGACGGTCTTCGTGCGCCTGAGCGGCTGCCCGCTGCGCTGTCGCTACTGTGACACCTCCTATGCCTTCCAGGGCGGCGACTGGCTGGAGATCGACGCGGTACTCGAGGCGGTGGCGGCGCAGGGGGTGTGGCGGGTCTGCGTCACCGGCGGCGAGCCGCTGGCCCAGAAGGCCTGCCGGCCGCTGCTCACCCGGCTGTGTGATGCCGGTTACCGGGTGTCGCTGGAGACCAGCGGCTCCCTGGACGTGAACGGCGTCGATCCCCGGGTGGTCAAGGTGGTCGATATCAAGACGCCGGGCTCCGGCGAGGCGGCGCGCAACCGCTACTGCAACCTGGAGCACCTGAGCCCGCAGGACCAGATCAAGTTCGTGCTCTGCAATCGTGCCGACTACGAGTGGGCATGCGAGCAGTTGCGGCGCCACGAGATGCACGAGATCTGCGACGTGCTCTTCTCGCCGGCCGCCGGCGAGCTGGCGCCGCGCGAGCTGGCCGAATGGATCCTCGCCGACCGCCTGCCGGTGCGCTTCCAGATCCAGTTGCACAAGTCGCTGTGGGGCGACGAGGCGGGACGGTGAACGGACAGACCCGGAAACCGCGGGCCGTGGTGCTGCTCTCCGGCGGGCTGGATTCCGCCACCGTCCTGGCTCTGGCCCGGGAACAGGGCTTTGCCTGCCATGCACTGAGCCTCGACTACGGCCAGCGCCACCGGGCCGAGCTGGCGGCGGCCGAACGCGTTGCCCGGGCGCAGGGTGTCGCTGAACACAAAGTGATCCCCATCGACCTCACGGCGATTGGCGGATCGGCCCTCACCGACCCGCAGATCGCCGTGCCCGAACGGCCCAGCGAGGGTATTCCTGTGACCTATGTGCCTGCCAGGAATACCGTTTTCCTGTCGCTGGCGCTGGGTTGGGCGGAGGTGCTGGGCGCAGCCGACATCTTCGTCGGCGTCAATGCGGTGGATTATTCGGGCTATCCGGACTGCCGGCCGGAATATATCGCCGCCTTCGAGCGTCTAGCAAACCTGGCCACCCGTGCCGGCGTGGAAGGGCAGCAGATGCACATCCGCGCGCCGCTGATCGAGATGAGCAAAGCGGAGATCATCGCCACGGGGGTACGGCTGGGCGTAGACTACGGGTTGACCGTCTCCTGTTACGCGGCGGACGAGGCCGGCCGGGCCTGCGGGCAGTGCGATTCGTGCCGCCTGCGGGCAGCGGGCTTTGCCGCAGCCGGCGTGCCGGACCCGACCGTCTACCGCTGACCGGGGTGGTACGCCATCCCATGTCGGGCATATCAATATCATCAGATCGATAGATCAATAGAGTCGAAGGCGTCGTTATGGACCTGAACATCTTTCAGCAAGTGTTGTTGTACGGATTCCTGATTGCGGTCGTCATGGGGGCAGTGGCCAACAAGACCAATTTCTGCACCATGGGCGCGGTCTCGGACTGGGTGAACATGGGTGACAGCGGACGCTTCCGCGCCTGGGTGTTCGCCATGGCCCTCGCCATCGCCGGCGTGCTGCTGATGCAGGCGGGCGGCATCCTCGATGCGCGGCTGGCGGTCAGCGGCGATGCGGCCTTCCCGCCCTACCGCACCTCAGTCTTCGCCTGGCCGCGCTATCTGCTCGGCGGCCTGCTGTTCGGCATCGGCATGACCCTGGCCAGCGGCTGCGGCAACAAGACCCTGGTGCGCATCGGTGGCGGCAACCTGAAATCGCTGGTGGTGCTGCTGGTGATGGGCTTCGGTGCCTACCTGATGATGTTCACCAGTTTCATGGGCCAGGTGTTCCTGCCCTGGATGCAGCCGCTGTTCGTCGATCTCGGCCAGTTCGGCATCTCCAGCCAAGGCCTGGGCGACCTGATCGGCGGTGCCCTGGGCCGGGAGGACAGCCTGGGCCTGCGTTACCTCATCGGCGGCCTGCTGGCCCTGGGCCTGCTGGCCTGGACGCTGCGCTCGACGGATTTCCGCGGGCGCCTCGACAACCTGCTCGGTGGCGGCGTCATGGGCCTCGGTGTCCTCGGTGCCTGGTATGTCACCGCCGGGCCGCTGGGCCGTAGCTGGATGGAGGAAGCCGAGTTCCTGGACGAGCCGCCGCTGCACGTGGCCGCCCAGTCCTACACCTTTGTCTCGCCCTCGGGTGACCTCTACAACTGGCTGCTGAGCGATCTGGCCGGCCACCTGGTCAGCTTCGGCATGCTGGCGGCGCTCGGCGTGGCGGTGGGTTCCTTCCTCTATGCCGTGCTCAGCCGCAGTTTCCGCATCGAGTGGTTCTCCTCGCTGAAGGACTTTGCAAACCACGTGATCGGCGGCCTGCTGATGGGCATCGGTGGCGTGCTTGCCATGGGCTGCACCGTTGGTCAGGGCATCACCGGCGCTTCGACCCTGGCGCTGGGTTCGTTCATGGCCTTCGGCGCCATTGCCCTGGGCAGCGCCCTGACCATGAAGATCCAGTACTACAAGCTGCTCTACGAAGCCGAGGCCAGCTTCGGTGCGGCGCTGGTCACCGCCCTGGTCGATCTGCATCTGCTGCCCAAGGGCCTGCGCCGGCTGGAGGCCATGTAGGCGGCGCGCCCCACCTTCGGTTGGACCGGTCGGATCTGCCCGCTTCCTGACCCGAACCGAACTCCGGACCGGCCGTTTTGCGGCCGGTTTCTTTTTGGAGATCTTCTTGGAATTCCGGGTTGGTCAGCTCTACACCAATCGCGGCCTGGAGGCCGCTCCTGCCACATTGCCGCCATGCCCCGTAGGAGCGGTCTCCAGGCTGCGATTGGCCGCCCCCCCCTGAGTAAATCGAACAGGCACAACCTATCACCCGCGACGAAGGCACCTTTGCGAGCCTCGCGGCCTTGTATAGCACGCTGTACTCTGAATCAGAGGGAACGCTTCGGAGAAATTTCCAGGATAGCGGTTCGATCCTTTCGCGATCTGGCGATCGTCCCACAGCGGGAACCGACATGCAGATGCGAGGGTGGGAGCGGTCGCCCGGCCGCGAATCCCCGGACGTCCGCGATGCACTTTTTTCTGGCCCGAGCCTGTATCATGGTCACCGATGCCAGCGCATGATCCACAAGCCACCCCCGCCGATGAGCTGAGCCAGGCCCGGCGGCTGCTGAACAGGGTGTTCGGTTACGACGACTTCCGCCACCATCAGGGGGAGATCATCAGCACCCTGCTGGCTGGCGGCGACGCCCTGGTGCTGATGCCGACCGGCGGCGGCAAGTCCCTCTGCTACCAGCTTCCGGCGCTGCTGCGCGAGGGGGTCGGGGTGGTGGTCTCGCCGCTGATCGCGCTGATGCAGGACCAGGTCGACGCCCTGCGTCAGCTCGGTCTGCGGGCCGCCTTCCTCAATTCCACCCTGGATGCCGAGACCGTGCACGCCACCGAGCAGGCCCTGCTGCGGGGCGAGCTGGACCTGCTGTACGTGGCGCCCGAGCGGCTGCTCGGCGAGCGCATGCTGTCGCTGCTGGAACGGGCGCGCATCGCCCTGTTCGCCATCGACGAGGCGCACTGCGTGTCGCAGTGGGGGCACGACTTCCGCCGCGAATACCAGCAGCTGTCCGTGCTCCACCAGCGCTTTCCGGCGGTGCCGCGCATTGCCCTCACCGCCACCGCCGACCAGCGTACCCGCCAGGAGATCATCGACCAGCTGCAGCTCCAGGAGGCGGCGGTCTTCGTCAACAGCTTCGACCGGCCGAACATCCGCTACACCATCAGCGATGCCCCCAATCCGCGGGAGCGGCTGTGGCGCTTCCTCGAACAGGAGCACCCCCGGGATGCCGGCATCGTCTACTGCCTGTCACGCAAGAAGGTCGAGAGCGTCGCCGAGTGGCTGACCGCCAGGGGGCGCGAGGCGCTGCCCTATCATGCCGGGCTTTCCGATGGGCTGCGCCGCCATCACCAGCAGCGTTTCCTGCGCGAGGAGGGGCTGATCGTGGTCGCCACCATCGCCTTCGGCATGGGCATCGACAAGCCGGATGTGCGCTTCGTGGCCCATCTCAACCTGCCGAAGAGCCTGGAGGCCTACTACCAGGAGACCGGCCGGGCCGGCCGCGACGGCCTGCCAGCCGATGCCTGGCTGGCCTACGGTCTGCAGGACGTGATCACCCTCCGCCAGATGACCCAGGACACCGATGCTACCGAGGACTTCAAGCGCAGTGCCCACCAGAAGCTGGAGGCCATGCTCGGCCTGTGCGAGCTGACCAGTTGCCGCCGCCAGGCGCTGCTGGCCTATTTCGGCGAGACCCTGGAGGCGCCCTGCGGCAACTGCGACAATTGCCTGCAGCCGCCGCAGACCTGGGACGCCACCGAGGCAGCGCGCAAGGCCCTGTCCTGCGTCTACCGCAGCGGCCAGCGCTTCGGTGTCAACTATGTCATCGAGCTGCTGACCGGCAAGGACGACGAGCGGATCCGCCGCAACGGTCACCACCGGCTCAGCACCTTCGGCATCGGCCGCGAGCTGAACGCCGTGGAGTGGCGGGTGCTGTTCCGTCAGCTGCTCGCCCAGGGCTATCTCGACACCGATCTGGAGGGGCATGGCACCCTGCGTCTGACCGCCAGGGCCCGGCTGCTGCTGCGCGGCGAGATCGAGCTGCACCTGCGCCGCCTGCGGCGGCCCGAGCGCGGCGCACGGGAGCGCCGGGGGCGCACCGTGCTGGCCCTGGGCGAGGCGGAGCAGGCGCTGTTCGAGGCGCTGCGCAGCCGCCGGCGGGCCCTGGCGGAGGCGCAGGGGGTGCCGCCCTACATCATCTTCCACGACAGTACCCTTGCCGAGATGGCACAGCGCCGGCCCACCAGCCTGGGCGAGATGGCCGGGATTCCGGGTATTGGCGAGACCAAGCTGAACCGCTTCGGCAAGGCCTTCATCGAGGTCATCCGCGAGCATCCCGGCTGAGGCGGCCGGTATTGCCATTCCGGGATGCTGCGGTATGATGTGCGGCCTCGCATGGGGCATTAGCTCAGTTGGTAGAGCACTCGGCTTTTAACCGATTGGTCGTAGGTTCGAGTCCTACATGCCCCACCATCTTTTCCCCCAGGCCGGCTGCCTTCGCCCTCACACGCCCAATTGCCCGGCCTTGGCGGGTCCAGGCGTGCCTGGACTTGCGCTTCACTCAAGGAATGTCTGATCAAATCTGGTTGTGAGCCGCCAAGACGCCGAGGGCGCCAAAATGGCAACTTGGTGTTGTTGGCTCCGTGGGCCGGGGTGGCAGGATGGCGCGATACCCCTTGCGCCTCGATCGCGGCCTGGAGACCGCTCCTACGACAACACATTGTGCCGCCATGCCCCGTAGGAGCGGTCTCCAGGCCGCGATCCCCGGCGGGTCCAGCCACGCCATCATCCGGGGGGCTTGGTGCAATATCCGGGCTAGTGCCCCAGATCCCGGCCGATCGAGCCGCCGAGCAGAATGCCCGCCGCCGTGGCGATGTCCTTGCCCCGGCCCTTGCCCATCTCATGGCCGGCGAGGCCGCCGATGATGCCGCCGAGAATCATCGGCGTACTGGAGCGATAGCCCTGTCGCGGCTGGCGGTAGCCATAGGCAGGCGCGGGCACGATGACCGGCGCGTGGATCACCCTCTCGACGCGACCTTCCCGGTGCCGGCGGCGCGCCGGCGGGCAGTAGTGCGCCTCATGACGGGCGCCGTAGTCATGGTAATCCTCATCCTCATGAGCGTAGCCATAGCGATCGCCATGGTGGTCGGCCAGTGCCAGCGGGCTGGCGCCCAGGGCGGCGGCCAGCAGCAGGGGGGCGAGTGCCTGTGTGATCGGTTTCATGGACGTCTCCTGGCAGGTGTCTGACGTGGCCAGTGTGCGCCGCGGTGGCTGAATGGGGCCTGAACGCCGAGTTGATCTTTGTCAATGGTCGGCAGAGAGGGGCTTGCTACCCTGCACTATCCTGACAGACAGCAGGGGCGTTCCCATGGCAGCCGCACCGACCCATTCACCGGAGGCAGTGGATTTTGATCCCTTCGATCTGGACCGCGAGGCGGACTATTTGCGTTGGCGCGACTGGAAGCAGGCCCATGCGCCCAGCTCGCTGGCGGATCTGGTGGTGGAGGTGGACGACCCGCGCTGCCTGAGCGAGGCCGAGTTCGAGGCGGCGATGCTGCGCATCCGGCGGACCAACATGGTGATCCTCGCCGCCGCCCCGCTGGGCGAGGACAAGTCCGTGCCACGGCTGCTCGGTGAACAGTTCGGCCTCTGCCGCCTGGATCACAACTGGCTGGCCGACGAAGATGCCATCACCTCCCTGACCGTCAATCCCGAGGGCGACCATCCGGACTTTATCCCCTACACCAACCGTCCAATCCAGTGGCACACCGATGGTTACTACAACACCCTGGCGCAGCAGATCCACGGCCTGCTGCTGTACTGTGTGAACCCGGCCGCCGAGGGTGGTGAGAACCAGCTGCTCGATGCCGAGTGGCTCTACCTCCTGCTGCGCGACGAGAACCCGGATTTCATCCGCGCCCTGATGCAGCCGACGGCGATGACCATCCCGCCGCGCGGCGAGGCACGGCCGGCCCAGACGGGGCCGGTATTCTCCGTTCATCCCGAGTATCGCAGCCTGCACATGCGCTACACGGCACGCACCCGCAGCATCGAATGGCAGGACGACGCCACCCTGCAGGCGGCGGTGCAGCGGATCCGCGAGCTGCTCGACGGGGACTCGCCGCAGCTGCTGAGTGGTCGGCTGGAGAGCGGCATGGCACTGGTCAGCAACAATGTCCTGCACAACCGGGCCGGTTTCGAGGATGCCGCGGAACAGCCGCCGCGCCTGCTCTACCGGGCCCGCTACTACGACCGTATCCGTGGCACCGACATGACCAGCCTGGTGCGCCACGAGAGCATCCTCTGAGGCCGTGGCGCCGTTGCCGGCCCCGGCAGCGGCCCGCTAGAATGGGCCCTGTCGCAGCTCTTCGCCGGTCCTGTATCGGCGAGGGCTTTTGTTCATCGATATCATCAGCAAGCATGAGGTGAGACATGGGCAAAGGTGATAGACGGACCCGCCGTGGCAAGATCTGGCGGGGAACCCACGGCAAGTCGCGGCCGAAGAAGAAGGACGAGAAGAAGGGCTGAGGCCCGCCGTCCACCCGCCGGCGAGGCGGAGTACCAGGAAGGGGCCGGCGCGTTCTGCGCCGGCCCCTTTCGTGTTTCATGGCGTCATTCGTCCGGTCGGCTTTCAAGAGTGGTGAACCAGCGCACTTTTCGCTATATGAACGCTGTGTTACCATGCGGCAACTTTTTATATTGGGGCCCTGTTCCGGACACCATCAGCCTGAGGAATCAACGAGATAATGATCCGCCAACGTACGCTGAAGAACGTGATCCGGGCGACCGGCGTGGGCCTGCATACCGGAGAGAAGGTCTACCTCACCCTGCGTCCCGCGGCGGTGGACACCGGCATCATCTTCCGCCGGGTCGATCTCGAGGAGCCGGTGGAGATCAAGGCCAGCCCCGAGAACGTCGGTGACACCCAGCTCTCCACCACCCTGGTCAAGGGCGATGTGCGCATCTCCACCGTCGAGCACCTGCTCTCGGCCCTGGCCGGCCTGGGCATCGACAACGCCTATGTCGATCTCAGTGCCTCCGAGGTGCCGATCATGGACGGCAGCGCCGGCCCCTTCGTGTTCCTGGTGCAGTCCGCCGGTATCGAGGAGCAGAACGCGCCCAAGCGATTCATCCGCATCAAGAAGCCGGTCCGCGTGGAAGAGGGCGACAAATGGGCCAGCTTCGAACCCTTCGACGGCTTCAAGGTCGGTTTCACCATCGACTTCGACCATCCGGTGTTCACCGACCGGGCGCAGTGCTCCGAGGTGGATTTCTCCACCACCTCCTTCGTGCGTGAGGTCAGCCGGGCCCGTACCTTCGGCTTCATGCGTGACATCGAGCGCCTGCGCGAACGCAAGCTGGCCCTCGGCGGCAGCCTCGACAACGCCGTGGTGGTCGATGATTACCGGGTGCTGAACGAGGACGGCCTGCGCTACGAGGACGAGTTCGTCAAGCACAAGATCCTCGATGCCATCGGCGATCTCTACCTGCTGGGCCACAGCCTGATCGGCGCCTTCCACGGCCACAAGTCCGGCCACGCCATCAACAACCGGCTGCTGCGCAACCTGCTGGCCGACGAGTCGGCCTGGGAAGAGGTGATCTTCGAGGACGCCAGCACCGCGCCGATCTCCTTCCTGCAGCCCATCCCGGCCTCCTGACACCCTGATCCTTGCGGGTCGCCGGCCGGCAGCGATTGCGGCCTGGCGGCCGTGCCCGGGTTTTCTCAACGCGCCTTTCCAGCCGCATGGCGGGCGAGGCGACGCAGGGCCTGCGCCAGTTTTTCGTCACCCAAGGCGTGGGCGGTCTGTTCCAGCAGCCGTGCCGAGTCGCTGGACAACCGGGGTCCGGCCGCCTTCGTCCGGGGACGCGGGGCGGCGGGGGGCATCACCCGCACCTGGATGTCGCGCGGCTTCACCGGGCCCTCCTGCCTGAGCTGGCGCAGCAGTTGCGGACTGTGGAAGCGCAGGCGCGCCGCCCAGGCGGAAGAATCCACATAGAGAATCAACACGTTGTCGCGCAGATTGCCCACCCGGCAATGACGCGCCAGATCGGGCGGCAGGCGTTCGCGCAGTGCCCGGTCGAAGCGGGCCAGGCGCCGGCTGCGCTCGGTGAGGCGGGCAAGGCCCGATTTGCCAAGTGGTTCAAAAAAGTCGCCTATAGAAACCGGCTTGCGCGTCGACATCAGCTGTGTGGCACCAAATTTGTAAACCCCTAGCAGGATAGTACAATTGCGCCAGCCAAGATGAACATTATTCTCTTCACCCATGTCCACGGCCGTCCCGGCAGCCTCAACCTGAGCCGGCCCCGGGTCTACCTGCCGCTCAGCGCGCTGGCGCTGGTCGTCGCCTCGCTGCTGGTGTTCGCCGGCTATCAGTGGGGCGCAGCCGGCAGCGCCGGCGAGCCGGGCATGCTGGCCGACTGGCGCGCCGACATGCAGGCCCAGCGCCGTGCCGTGGAACAGGCGCGGCGCGATTCCGAGGCCCATCTCGATGCCCTGGCGCTGCGCCTCGGGCAGTTGCAGGGCCAGGTGATGCGCCTGGAGGGGCTGGGCCAGCGCCTGGTGGCCATGGCCAAGCTGGAAAAGGGTGAATTCGATTTCGCCAGTCCGCCGCCGCAGGGCGGACCGGAACAGGGCGCGGCGGTGACCAGCTACGCGGTGCCGGACTTCATGGCCGAGCTGGACGCCCTGTCACGGCTGCTCGACGATCGGGAGCAGCAGCTGGTAGCCCTGGAATCGCTGTTGCTCGACAAGGAGCTGAGCAAGCGGGGGCGTCCCACCGGTCGTCCGGTCAGGAGCGGCTGGATGTCCTCGCCCTTCGGCAAGCGTACCGACCCCTTCACCGGCCGCAAGGCCTGGCACGAAGGCGTCGACTTCGCCGGCAAGCTGGGATCCGACGTGCTCGCCGTCGCCGGCGGCGTGGTGACCTGGGCCGGCAAGCGCTCCGGTTACGGTCTGCTGGTCGAGATCAACCACGGCAACGGCTATGTCACCCGCTACGGCCACAACCGGGAACTGCTGGTCAAGGTCGGCGATACGGTCCAGCCCGGCCAGACCATCGCCCACATGGGGTCCTCCGGGCGTTCCACCGGCCCTCACGTGCATTTCGAGATCCTCAGGCACGGCAAGCCGATCAATCCCGCCCGATTCGTCTGGGCCCGGCGCTGATCCCCGGCCGAGGTCGTTCCCTTCCGCCCCGCAGGGGTGGAAAAATCCGTGGGAATCCCCCAAATTCCGCAGCCTTTACGGTATGATGCAGCATTCTGCCGAACCTCCCTGCTAGCTGGATCCATGGTCAACAAACTACTCAAGAAGATTTTCGGCAGTCGCAACGAGCGGCTGGTCAAACGCATGTTCAAGGAAGTGGCGCGGATCAACGCCCTGGAGCCGGACATCGAGAAACTGAGCGATGCCGAGCTGCGCGCCAAGACCGACGAGTTCCGCCAGCGGCTGGACGATGGCGCCACCCTGGACGACCTGCTGCCGGAGGCCTTCGCCGTGGTGCGCGAGGCCGGCAAGCGGGTGCTCGGCATGCGCCACTTCGATGTGCAGTTGATCGGCGGCATGGTGCTGCACCAGGGCAAGATCGCCGAGATGCGCACCGGCGAGGGCAAGACCCTGGTCGCCACCCTGGCCGCCTATCTCAATGCCCTGCCCGGCAAGGGCGTGCACGTCATCACCGTCAACGACTACCTGGCGCGGCGCGACGCGGACTGGATGGGCAAGGTCTACGGTTTTCTCGGCATGACCACCGGGGTGGTGGTGGCCGGTCTGTCGCCGGAAGAGAAGAAGGCCGCCTACGCCGCCGACATCAGCTACGGCACCAACAACGAATTCGGCTTCGACTACCTGCGCGACAACATGGCCTTCCGCCTGGAAGACAAGATGCAGCGCGAGCTGAACTTCGCCATCGTCGACGAGGTGGACTCGATTCTCATCGACGAGGCGCGCACCCCGCTGATCATCTCCGGTCCGACCGCCGACAACACCGACCTCTACCAGAAGATCAATGTGCTCATTCCCCAGCTCAGCAAGCAGGAGGAAGAGGACGGTCCCGGCGACTACAGCGTCGATGAGAAGAACAAACAGGTGTTCCTCACCGAGGAGGGACACGAGCACGTCGAGCGGCTGCTCACCGAGGCCGGCCTGCTGAAGGAGGGCGAGAGCCTCTACGATGCGGCCAACCTGACGCTGATGCATCATCTGACCGCGGCGCTGCGGGCCCACGCCCTGTTCCAGCGCGACGTCGACTACATCGTGCAGAATGGCGAGATCGTCATCGTCGACGAGTTCACCGGCCGCACCATGCCCGGTCGGCGCTGGTCCGAGGGCCTGCACCAGGCGGTGGAGGCCAAGGAGGGGGTGCCGATCCAGAACGAGAGCCAGACCTACGCCTCGATCACCTTCCAGAACTACTTCCGCATGTACGACAAGCTGGCGGGCATGACCGGTACCGCCGATACCGAGGCCTACGAGTTCCAGCAGATCTATGGGCTGGAGGTGGTGGTCATCCCCACCCACCGGCCGATGGTGCGCGACGATCGCGGCGACCTGGTGTTTCTCACCGCCAAGGAAAAGTTCGACGCCATCATCGAGGACATCAAGGACTGCCAGCAGCGTGGCCAGCCGGTGCTGGTCGGCACCACCTCGGTGGAGACCTCGGAGTACCTGTCCAGGCTGCTGAAGAAGGCCAAGGTCGAACACGAGGTGCTGAACGCCAAGCAGCACGAGCGCGAGGCGCATATCGTCGAGCAGGCCGGTCGCCCTGGCGCGGTGACCATCGCCACCAACATGGCCGGCCGCGGCACCGACATCAAGCTCGGCGGCAACCTCGATGCCGAGCTGGCCGCCCTGGGTGAGGATCCGGATCCGGCCGAGGTGGAGCGGGTCCGCCAGGACTGGGAGCGGCGCCACCAGCAGGTGCTGGAGGCCGGTGGTCTGCACATCGTCGGTACCGAACGCCACGAGTCGCGGCGCATCGACAACCAGTTGCGTGGCCGTTCCGGCCGGCAGGGCGACCCGGGTTCCAGCCGTTTCTATCTGTCGCTGGAAGACAACCTGATGCGCATCTTCGCCTCCGACCGGGTCTCGGCGCTGATGCAGAAGCTGGGTATGCAGGAGGGCGAAGCCATCGAACATCCCTGGGTGACCAAGGCGATCGAGAATGCCCAGCGCAAGGTCGAGGCCCACAACTTCAACATCCGCAAGCAGCTGCTGGAATACGACGACGTCGCCAACGACCAGCGCAAGGTGGTCTACGAGCAGCGCAGCGAGCTGATGGCCGCGGACGATGTCTCGGATCTGATCGATACCATCCGCCGCGATGTGGTCAACGGTGTGATCGACGGCTACATCCCGCCCGGCAGTCTCGACGAGCAGTGGGACGTGGCCGGTCTGGAGAAGGCCATCGAGGAAGAGTTCGGGCAGCGCATGGAGATCCAGCGCTGGCTGGAGGAAGACCATGATCTGCACGAGGAGACGCTGCGCCAGCGCATCCTGGAGGAGCTGGAACGCGCCTACAAGGAGAAGGAGGCGCTGGCCGGTGCCGAGGTGCTGCGCCACTTCGAGAAGTCGGTGATGCTGCAGGTGCTGGACCAGGCCTGGAAGGAACACCTGGCGGCCATGGACTACCTGCGCCAGGGCATCGGCCTGCGCGGCTATGCGCAGAAGAACCCCAAGCAGGAATACAAGCGCGAGGCCTTCGAGATGTTCACCGACATGCTGGAGCGGATCAAGCACGAGGTGATCAGCATCGTCTCCAAGGTGCAGGTGCGCGCCGAGGACGACGTGGCGGCGGTCGAGGCACAGCGCCAGCAGATGCCGGGGATGATGGAATTCCAGCATGCCGAGGCCGACAGCCTGCATGGCGGCGAGGCCGGTGCGGAAGAGGCCGGCGAGGAGACGCACGCGCCCTTCGTCCGCGAGGGCCGCAAGGTGGGCCGCAACGAACCCTGTCCCTGCGGTTCCGGCAAGAAATACAAGCACTGCCACGGGAAGCTGAAATAAATTCAGGAGCCAGAATTCAGGAGCCAGAATTCAGAATTCAGAATTCAGAATTCAGGAGCCGGAATTCAGGAGCCAGGAGCCAGTGTTTGTGGTGGTAGAAACATCGTGCGTTCACTTTTCTGACGTCTGGTGCGCGGTGCGCACCCTACGTTAAGATCCCCGCATGGCCGTCGGACTCAAGACACCCACCCATCTGCATCCCGTGGCGGGCATCCGCCTGGGCACGGTTCAGGCTGGCATCAGGTATCCGGACCGCCGCGACCTGGTGCTGATGGAGATCGCCGAGGGAGCGACCAGCGCCGCGGTCTTCACCCGCAACGCCTTCTGTGCCGCCCCGGTGCGGGTGGCGCGTGAGCATCTGCAGCGCGGCGAACCCCGCTATCTGCTGATCAATACCGGCAATGCCAATGCCGGCACCGGTGAGACGGGACTGCGCGACGCCCGCGAGAGCTGTGCGGTCCTGGCCCGGGAGACGGGCTGTTCGCCCACCGAGGTGCTGCCCTTCTCGACCGGTGTCATTGGCGAACCCCTGCCCATGGATCGCCTGCTGGCCGGCATTCCCCGCACCCTGGAGGCGCTGGAGGAAGATGCCTGGCTGGAGGCGGCGCATGGCATCCTCACCACCGATACCCTGCCCAAGGGGGGCTCGCGCCGGATCGAGATCGATGGCCAGCCGCTGACCCTGACCGGCATCGCCAAGGGCGCGGGCATGATCCGCCCCGACATGGCCACCATGCTCTGCTTCGTCGCCACCGATGCCAGGATCGACCGCGCCCTGCTGCAGCAGGCCCTCAACCAGGCGGTGGATGCCTCCTTCAACCGCATCACGGTCGACGGCGACACCTCCACCAACGATGCCTGCATGCTGGTCGCCAGCGGTCGCGGCGGGGCGCGCATCGACGCCGCGGGTCCGGCCTACGACAGCTTCGCCGCTGCCCTGCGTGAGCTCTGCATCGAGCTGGCCCAGGCCATCGTCCGCGATGGCGAGGGGGCCACCAAGTTCGTCACCGTTGAGGTCGGCGGCGGCCGCGACACGGACGAGTGCCTGCAGGTGGCCTATACCATTGCCCACTCGCCACTGGTGAAGACGGCGCTGTTTGCCAGCGATCCCAACTGGGGGCGCATCCTCGCCGCCATCGGCCGGGCCGGGCTCGACCGGCTGGATATCGATGCGGTGCAGGTGTTCCTCGGTGACGTCTGCATCGTCCGCCAGGGCGGGCGCGCCCCCGACTACACCGAGGACGCCGGTGCGGCGGTGATGGCGGAGGCGGAGATCCTGATCCGCATCGAGCTTGGCCGGGGTTCGGCACGGGAGCGGATCTGGACCACCGACCTGTCCTACGACTACGTGCGCATCAACGCCGAATACCGGACGTGAACGAACGCCTGCCGGTCGCCGTGGCGGTGATTCGCAATGCCCGCGGCGAGGTCCTGATCAGCCGCCGTGCCGCCGGCACCCACCAGGGCGGGCGCTGGGAGTACCCGGGCGGCAAACTGGAGCCGGGCGAGAACGGCTACCAGGCCCTGGTGCGCGAGATCCATGAGGAGCTGGGGCTGATCGTCGAGCAGGCGCGGCCGCTGATCCGCATCCCCCACGACTACCCGGACCGTGCCGTGCTGCTCGACGTGTGGCTGGTCGAGGCCTACCGCGGCGAGCCGTCCCCCCGTGAGGGGCAGCCGCTGCGCTGGGTGGCCCCCGAGGCGCTGCCGGCCATCGACTTCCCCGCCGCCAACCGGCCGATCAACAGTGCCCTGCGCCTGCCGGACTGCTATGCCATCACCCCCGAGCCGGCCGGTGGCGACGCCTTCCTGCGGGCCGTGGAGCGGACCCTGGCCGGCGGGGTGAGGCTGCTGCAGCTGCGCGCGCCGTCCCTCCCCCTGGCTGACTACCGGGCGCTGGCGAGAGAGGTGCAGGCGCTGTGTGCGGCGGCCAGGGCCAGGCTGCTGCTGAATGCCGGACCCGAGATGGTCGAGGCAGTGGGTGCCGCCGGCGTGCATCTCAACGCGCGGCGGCTGGCGGCGCTGGAGAGCCGGCCGCTGGAGGCCGGCCGCTGGTGCGCCGCCTCCTGCCACGATGCCGCTGGCCTGGTGCGGGCTGCGGCCCTGGGGCTGGATTTCGCTGTGCTCTCGCCGGTCCAGCCGACTCTCAGCCATCCGCAGGCCCCGGTGCTGGGCTGGACGCGTTTCGCCGCGCTGGTCGAGGCCGCGCCGCTGCCGGTGTATGCTCTGGGAGGCATGACCCGGGCGGATCTCGAGCCCGCTCGCGCCGCCGGGGCCCAGGGCATCGCTGCCATCCGCGCCCTCTGGCAGGGAGACTGAGCTGATGAACGGCCGCCGGATCACTCAAGGATTGCTGCTGTTCGTGGTCGCCGCCGCGGCCTATCTCCTCCTGCATTCAGGAGGAGACAAGGAGACAGCGCCCACGCAGACCCTGGCGGTGCCGGCTGACTGTGATCTCGGACAGGGACCCTGTGAGATCGGGGATGGAGGCCTTCGGCTGCGGGTGGTCTTGGAGACGCCGGTGCCGGTGATGCGTCCCTTCCGGCTGGCCGTGCAGTTCAGCGGTCCCGGGGCGGCGGCCGTCGAATCGGTGCGTGCCGATTTCAGCATGCCGGGCATGAACATGGGGGTGAACCGCTACCGGCTGCTCGGGCAGGGGGAAGGCGTTTGGCAGGCCGAGGTGACCCTGCCGGTGTGCATCTCCGGCCGCAGCGACTGGCGCTTGACCCTGGATGTCGACGACGGGCAGCGCATCCGCCGGCTGCTCTTCCCCTTCCGGGCGCAGGTCGAGTAGGCGCCGCCGATGGCTCGCCGGGGCAGGTTGTTCGTCGGTACTTCCGGCTACTGCTATCCCCATTGGCGTGGCCCCGTCTATCCTCCGGAGTTGTCGCAACAGGACTGGTTCGGCTATTACAGCGCACGGCTGGGCACGGTCGAGATCAACAACACCTTCTACCGCCTGCCGGATGGCGGTGTCTTCGAACAGTGGCGCCGGGCCGCGCCGGCCGGTTTCATCTATGCCCTCAAGTACAGCCGCTACGCCACCCACCTGAAGAAGCTGAAGGACCCGGCCGGGCCGCTGGAGACCTTTCTCGCCCGTGCGTGGCGCCTGGGGCCGCACCTCGGACCGGTGCTGGTCCAGTTGCCGCCACACTGGGTTCCGAACCTGCCGCGGCTGGCCGGATTCCTGGATCTGCTGCCGGCCGATCTGCGCTTCGTCCTGGAGCTGCGTGACGCGCGCTGGCTGGGCGAGGCGCTGTACAAGCTGCTGCGTGACCACGGTGTGGCGCTCTGCATCCACGACCTGCTGCCCCGCCATCCCTGGGTGTTGACCACCGGCTGGACCTATCTGCGCTACCATGGCGTCGACTATAGCCAGTCCTATTCGGCACAGTTCCTCGTCGCGCAGGCGCGGCGGATTCGTGGCGAGCTGGAGGCGGGGCACGACGTCTATGCCTATTTCAACAACGACGCCAACGGCTACGCCTTTCACAATGCGCTGCAGTTGAAGCGTTATCTGGACGAGGCGTAGCGCCATCGATCGCGGCCTGGCGGCCGGGGCGGAGCCATGGTGGTCGGTGCCCACCCTACAGCGGTAGCCTCCAGCAGCGGCCAGCAGGCCGCGATGGGTTAATCCTCCGGCGTCGAGCCCTCGTCGGGGTGGGCCGGTTCACCCGGGATGCGCTTGTCTTCCGAGATCCACTCGCCGAGATCGATCAGCTTGCAACGTTCGCTACAGAAGGGCCGCCAGGGATTGTCGGGTGTCCAGGGGCTGGGCTTGCCGCAAATCGGGCAGGGGACGGTTTTGGGCTTTGCCGGGGTGGCCATGGCTGGCCCGCCTATTGCGCCAAGGCGGCTCGCATGAATGGGGTTCGAGCTGTAAAACAAGGATGACATGGCGATGAAATGCCTCCTGGGTGGGTTAATAATGTTCAACACCACGCCGATCGCGGCCTGGAGGCCGCTCCTACAACATATTGTGCCGCCATGCCCCGTAGGAGCGGCCTCCAGGCCGCGATCCCCGGCGGGTCCAGGCACGCCATCATCCGGGATCCCGATGCAATATCCGGGCTGTTAGGGAAACTGATCAAATGACATAGCCGCCAAGAACGCCAAGTTGCCATTTATTGAATACATAAGCTTTCTTGGCGCCCTTGGCGGCTTATAACCGGATTTGATCAGAGGTTAGATGATGCAGCAGGCCAGCTCGAAATCGATGTTGTCGCCGGTCTGGGCGGCGCGCTCGTTGACCGAGGGTTGCTCCATGAAGCGGACGGTGAAACGATGACGGCCACCGCTGATCTCGGCGAAGCAGGGTGAGCCGGCCGGCAGGGCGACGCGGACCATCTGGCAGGGCACATTGGGATCGAGCGACTTCTGGAAGAAGCCGGCCTCGGCACGCTCGGCGCGGAACAGGGTGCTGCCACGGGTCAGGCGCAGGATCAGGCGTACCGCCCGGCCGATGACGTCGAAGCATTCCAGCCAGGCGGCCAGATCGCGGATCCGGTCTTCGGCGGGTAGCTGGAGCCAGTAGTGGTAGCCGGGCAGATCGAAGTCACAGGTGCCGCCGGGGATGGCGCTGCGCTGCTGGATGCTGGCCAGGAATTCGTTGCCCTTGAGATGGGCGCCGATGGGTCCGTTGATGGCATGCAGTTCGTCGATCAGGGTGTCGATCTCGTCCAACAGGCCGGCGAGCTGGGCGCGGTCGACGTCCGGGTTCTGCTCCAGCCGGGCCAGGTTGGCGGTGTGGCGGTCCAGCTCCTTCATCACCTCGGTCTTGAGATCACTGCGGCTGAAGATGTTCATGATGTCCAGCATGCTGCTGATGGTCGAGCGGCTGTCCCAGGGGAGGGTGCCGCCCAGGTGGTGGCGCACCTGTTGGAACAGCGATTCGAGACGCAGGAAGGCCCGGATGCGTTCGTTGAGCGGCTGTTCGTAGATGACTTTGTGGGACACGGGTGGGGCGGCGCCAGTTCGCGGGTCGGACCAGATCATCCTATTGTCCAACACGCCAGCCGGGCTGGCAAATGCCCAGCCCGGCTGTTGCGCCAAGGCAAGCTCCGTGGGGTGAGATCTGTCGAGGTGGCAGGATGGGGGCGGTGCCCGCCCTTGTACCTCGATCGCGGCCTGGAGGCCGCTCCTACGCATATTGTGCCGCCATGCCCCGTACGTAGGAGCGGCCTCCAGGCCGCGATCCATCCACGGCGGACAATGCCCGGGCTAGCTAGCCCGGATATTGCACCAAGGATTCGAATCTCAGGGCGGAGCTGGCAAAGCAGCCTGGCCGATCACCCGCGGAAGCATAGCCGTAGCTATGGTTCAAGGGGGATCGGCCAGGATGCGCAGCCAGATGCGTTCTGAGATCGAATAGGCGCAAACCATACCCCGCCGTGAGGAGCCATTTGCGAGCCTCCCGGCCTTGTATGTCAGTCTGCAGGCCGATCATGCGGGCCGCCTTGGAGCAATATCCGGGCTAACCAGTTCGAGGTACTTGCGGTGCAGCGCCCCGACCTGTTCCTTGAGCTGCTGCAGATCCCCGTCGTTGCGGATGATGTCGTCGGCAGCCGCGAGGCGCTGCTCGCGGCTGGCCTGGGCGGCGAGAATGGCGTCGATCTGCGCCTCATCCAGACCGCGTTCCCGGACCCGCTGCCGCTGCAGGGTTTCCGGGCAGTCGATCACCAGGACGCGGTCGACCAGGTCACGCCAGCCGCTCTCGATCAGCAGCGGAATCACGAACAGGCAGTAGGGCGCATCCAGCGACCTGGCCGCCTCCAGCATGGCCCGGCGGATGCGCGGGTGGAGGATGGCCTCCAGCCGCCGGCGCTGCGCGGGGTCGGCGAAGACTGCCTGCCGCAGCCGGGCGCGGTCCAGCCGGCCGTCGCCGGTGAGGAACCGGTCGCCGAAGGTGGCGGCGATCTCGTCCAGCGCCGGGTTGCCAGGCTCGACCAGCCGGTGAGCGATTTCGTCGGCATCGATGACGGGAATGCCCAGGCTGGCGAATTGCTCCGCCGCGGTCGACTTGCCGCTGCCGATGCCGCCTGTGAGTCCGATGATCAGCATGGGGGCATGGTAACGGCTCGGCCCCGGAAAGGGGAATCAGCGCAGGCCGGCGAAGCGCAGGTAGGCGTCGGTCAGGTCCTGGCCCCAGAGCAGGGCCAGCCAGCCGGCTGCGGCGATGTAGGGGCCGAAGGGGATGGGGATGTTGCGGTCCCGGCCGCGGATCAGGATCAGGCCGATGCCGACCACGGCGCCGACCACGGAGGAGAGCAGGATGATGACGGGCAGCAGCTTCCAGCCCATCCAGGCGCCGCAGGCGGCGAGCAGCTTGAAGTCGCCATACCCCATCCCCTCCTTGCCGGTGAGCAGCCGGAACAGATGATACACCGCCCACAGGCTGAGATAGCCGGCGGCGGCACCGAGGATGGCGCTGTGGGCGTCGACGAAGACGCCTTGCAGGCTGAGCAGCAGACCCAGCCAGAGCAGCGGCTGGGTCAGGCTGTCCGGCAGCAGTTGGTGATCGAAGTCGATCAGGCTGAGCGGGATCAGGGTCCAGGTGAAGACCAGGGCGGCCGCCAGCGGCCAGCCCCAGCCGAAGTGCCAGGCGAGCAGGCCGGAGAGCAGGGCACTGACCAGCTCCACCAGCGGATAGCGCAGGGCGATGCGCGTTCCGCAGCCGCTGCAGCGGCCGCGCAGATAGAGATAACTGAGCAGGGGGATGTTTTCCAGGGCACCGATGCGGTGACCGCAGTGCGGGCAGCGGGAGGCGGGTCGCAGCAGGTCGAGCGGGGCCTCGCCGTCCGTGTCGTCTTCTGTGCCGAGCAGTTCCCGGCACTGCGCCTTCCACTCGCGTTCCATCATCAGCGGCAGGCGGTGGGCAACCACGTTCAGGAAGCTGCCGACCAGCAGCCCGAGCAGGGCGGTGGCACCGGTCAGCCAGGTGCTTTGGGTCTGCAGCAGGTGGACGAGATCCATGTGTTGTCGGAGGTCGGGATTCGCCTGAGCGCGCGGATCAGACCACCGAACCCATCTTGAAGATGGGCAGGTACATGGCGATGACCAGGCCGCCGACCAGCACGCCGAGCACGGCCATGATCAGCGGTTCCAGCAGGCTGGACAGGCCGTCCACGGCGTCGTCCACCTCCTGTTCATAGAAATCGGCGACCTTGCCCAGCATGCTGTCCAGCGAGCCGGACTCCTCGCCAATGGCGACCATCTGCACCACCATGTTGGGGAACAGGCCGGTCTGCTGCATGGCCAGTTGCAACTGCTGGCCGGTGGCCACGTTGTCGCGCATGCGCAGCACGCCCTCCATGTAGACGCTGTTGCCGGTCGCGCCGGATACCGATTCCAGGGCTTCCACCAGGGGCACGCCGGCGGCGAACATGGTCGACAGGGTGCGGGCATAGCGGGCGATGGCGGCCTTGGTCATGATCGCGCCGACGATCGGCAGCTTGAGCACCAGCCGGTCCAGGGCATGGTTGAACTTGCGCGAGCGTTTCTTGGCCTGGACGAAGGCATAGCCGGCGATGCCGAGGGCGCCGAAGATCGCCCACCAGTAGGCCTGCATGAATTCCGACAGGCCGATGACCATCTGGGTGAAGGCGGGCAGGTCGGCGCCGAAGCCTTTGAACAGGTCCTGGAACTGGGGGACGACGAAGATCAGCAGGATGGCGGTGACGATGAAGGCCACCACCATGACCGCAGTGGGGTAGAACAGCGCCTTCTTGATCTTGCTCTTCAGCGCCTCGGTCTTCTCCTTGTAGGTGGCGATCTTGTCCAGCAGGGTGTCGAGCACGCCGGCCGCCTCGCCGGCCTCGACCAGGTTGCAGACCAGCTCGTCGAAATACAGCGGGTGCTTGGCCAGGGCGTCGCGCAGGTTGTTGCCGGCCTCGACGTCGTTCTTGATGGTCAGCACCAGATCCTGCATGGCCGGGTTCTCGTGGCCCTTGCCGATGATCTCGAAGGCCTGCACCAGGGGCACGCCGGCGGACATCATGGTGGCGAGCTGGCGGGTGAAGATGGCGATGTCCTTGGGCAGGATCTTCTTCTTCTTGGAGGCCGAGGCGAGGGCGGACTTCTTGCGCACCTTGATGGGGGTGATGCCCTGGCGCCGCAGATCGGCCTTGATCATCGCCTGGCTGGCGGCACGGCTCTCGCCCTTGACGCGGTTGCCGCGCTTGTCGGTGCCCTCCCAGGCGAACAAACCCTGTTTCAGTGCCTTTTCCGCCATGATCGCTTAGTCCTTGGTGACTCGGTTGACTTCCTCCAGGCTGGTGATGCCCTGGATGACCTTCTTCAGCCCGGATTCCCTGAGATCGGGAATGCCCTCCCTGCGCGCCTGGTCGGCGAGCTGGATGGCATTGCCGCCCTCCATGATGATACGGGACATCTCCTCGGAGATCTCCATCACCTGATAGATTCCCACGCGGCCCTTGTAACCGCCCGTGCACTGGTCACATCCGTCGGGATTGGCCTTGTACAGCTTGAGGCCGGCGATCTGCTCCTCGCTGAAGCCTTCCTTCAGCAACGCCGCCTCCGGAACCTCGTCGACCTGCTTGCAGTTGTTGCACAGGCGGCGGGCGAGGCGCTGGGCGATGATCAGGTTGACCGCCGAGGCGATGTTGTACGGCGGCACGCCCATGTTCATCAGCCGCGCCAGGGTCTGGGGCGCGTCGTTGGTGTGCAGGGTGGACATCACCATGTGGCCGGTCTGGGCTGCCTTGATGGCGATCTCGGCGGTCTCCAGGTCGCGGATCTCACCGACCATGATGACGTCCGGGTCCTGGCGCAGGAAGGCACGCAGGGCCTCGGCGAAGGTAAAGCCCGCCTTGGGGTTCATGTTGCACTGGTTGATGCCGGAGAGGTTGATTTCCACCGGGTCCTCGCAGGTGGAGATGTTGCGGTCCGGGGTGTTGAGGATGTTCAGCCCGGTGTACAGCGAAACCGTCTTGCCCGAACCCGTGGGGCCGGTCACCAGGATCATGCCATAGGGCTTCATCAGGTTCTTGAGATAGAGCTCCTTCTGCTCCTCCTCGTAGCCCAGGGCGTCGATGCCCAGCTTGGCACTGGAAGGGTCGAGGATACGCAGCACGATCTTCTCCCCGAACAGGGTCGGGCAGGTGTTGACGCGGAAGTCGATGGCGCGGTTCTTGGAGAGCTGCATCTTGATGCGCCCGTCCTGGGGGATGCGGCGCTCGGCGATGTCCATGCGGCTCATCACCTTGAGGCGGGCGGCGATCTTCTGCGCCAGGGCGATGGGCGGCGAGGCCACCTCGTGCAGCACGCCGTCCTGGCGCAGGCGGACGCGGAAGCTCTTCTCGTAGGGCTCGACATGGATGTCGGAGGCCCCCTTGTTGATGGCGTCCAGCAGAATCTTGTTGACGAAGCGGACCACCGGGGTGTCGTCGATACCGGATTCCTGGTCGGCGTCGTCGTTCTCGTCCTCCTCGACGATGTCCAGGTTGTCCAGGTCCTCGTCCAGCAGGTCCGACATGCTGGTGTCGGCGGCATCGAGGACCTGCTCGATGGCCTTGCTGAGTTTGTCTTCCTCGACCAGGATCGGTTCGGTGGTGATGCCGGTGTGGAACTTGATCTCGTCCAGTGCCGTCAGGTTGGTCGGGTCGGAGACGGCGACGAACAGCCGGTTGCCGCGCTTGAACAGTGGCAAGGCATGGTGCTGGCGGATCAGCTTTTCGTCGACCAGCTTGACCGGTGCCATTTCCAGGTCCATCGCGGACAGGTCGAAAAGGGGAATGCCGAATTCCTTGCAGGCTGTCTTCGCCAGATCGATGCTGGATACTATCTGGGCCCCAACCAGATGGCTGACCAGATGTTTGTGCTCTTTTTGGGCAGTATCGCAGGCTTTGAGGGCGGCATCCTCGGCAAGCAGACCATCCATGACAAGGTGTTTGGCGAGACCGCTAAGTTGGATGGAAGGGTTTGCCGCTACCATGGCTCGAGTTCTGGTTCCATTTCGGGTTTGAGAATTGCTTGATAACTAACGATAATTCTTGATCTGGAAACAATAGAGATTAATGCCGTAATCTTCAAGCCATGTCGTCATTATAAAATCTCTATTCAACCCTTTTTCGGCGATTTCCGCCAATAACTTTAATTATTCCACGATGCCATTGATTTGATGGTTTGGCCTCTTTTCTTTGGTCCGGAAAAAGAGAAGGGCACCCCTTGGGTGCCCTTCTCGGCATCTGGTGAAAGATGCTCTATGTTTAGCGGCAATTGCTGGGACGATATTTGTCAGCAAGTGTTCCGCCCGTGCAGTCCCATGCGATTGCATCGGTCGGCGGCGTGCCTGCAGTCAATGCCGCACCACCTGCAGTCGGAACCAGGGTAATGGTGCCATTGCCGGCAGCGGCGGTATAGGTGATGGTAATGGTGCCATCGCTGCTATCCACTGCAACGGAAGACACGTTGCTGGTGGCGCTGGGTGCGGTCCAGCCGGCATCCAGGTTTGAGTTGGCGGCGGCAGCATTTTCAGCAACCGTTGCCTTGGCAGCCGCAGCCAGGCTGAGGCCCTCAGTAACACGGGAGCGGACGGTGTAGTCCTGATAAGCCGGGATGGCAATCGCGGCCAGGATGCCGATGATCGCGACCACGATCATGAGTTCGATGAGAGTGAAACCCTGCTGTGTGTTCTTCATGGTGAATCTCCTTGAGTGTTCGGTGGTGGTGAATCTCTCGACCGGTCTGGTTTACGGCCGTGGCCCGCCAAGCTTTAGGGGCTGTCGTGAGCCATGCCTTCCGGTCTTGCGCAGGGTAGATGCAGGGGGCGTGCCAGTTTTTTGTCGACCAGGCCGGCGGTGTCGGGTCTGTCAGTGATTTTTTATGCTAAATAAAGGCTTGCGTTTGCCGCGTCTCTCCATCCTCGGCTCCCGACGGCGGTTGCGGAGGGTCAGGGAGCACTCGGATGTGCGCATCAGGGTCACCCGGGGTGACGTTCAGCGTCAGTTGCCGGCCGGATCAGAGGGATGAAGTGTGAACTTCGTCACGATCTTCCGTCGCAGCCGGATCGCGGCCTGGATGCCGTTCCTGCATGAATCCGCCGCCGGGCGGTCCGCACTCAGTCCAGCCCCAGTTTCTTCAGCCGGTAGCGCAGGGCGCGGAAGGTGATGCCGAGCAGGCGGGCGGCGGCGGTCTTGTTGTTGCGGGTCTTTTCCAGGGCGTCGAGGATGGCCTGGCGTTCGACCTGTTCCAGGTAGTCCTCCAGCGGCACCTCGCCGGCGGGTGGTGAGCTGCCGTTCCCGGAACCGCTGCCCTGGCCGGGCAGGGCCAGGTCCAAGGCCTGGATGGTCGGCCCCTCGCACATGGTCAGGGCGCGTTCCAGGATGTTCTCCAGTTCGCGCACGTTGCCCGGAAAGCCGTAGCTGCGCAGTGCATCGAGGGCGTCCGTGCCGAGCACGGGGGCGTCGCTGTGGCCGCGCGACAGCTTGCGCAGCAGATGATCCGCGAGTTGCGGGATGTCCTCGGGTCGTTCGCGCAGTGCCGGCAGCTTCAGCTCGATGACGTTCAGCCGGTAGTAGAGGTCCTGGCGGAAGGCGCCTTCCTCGACCAGCCGGGCGAGGTTCTTGTGGGTGGCGGAAAGGATGCGCACGTCGATGGGCACCTCGTGCTGGGCGCCGACCGGCCGCACGGCCTTTTCCTGGATGGCGCGCAGCAGCTTGACCTGCATGTGCAGCGGCAGCTCGGCGACCTCGTCCAGGAACAGGGTGCCGCCATCGGCGGCCTGGAACAGGCCGGCCTTGTCGCTGGTCGCGCCGGTGAAGCTGCCCTTGCGGTGGCCGAAGAACTCGCTCTCCATCAGCTCCGCGGGGATGGCGCCGCAGTTGACGGCGATGAAGGGCTGTTCGGCGCGTGGTCCCTTGCGGTGGATCAGCCGCGCCACCAGTTCCTTGCCGGTGCCGGATTCACCGCTGATGTAGACCGGCGCCTGGCTGCGGGCCAGCTTGGCAATCAGCGAGCGGGTGCGCTGCATCAATGGCGAGTCGCCAATCAGTTCGTTGCGCGAGCGCCGGTCGCGGCCGGGGAAGTCCTTGGTGTCCGAGAGCTTGAGGGCGGTGCCGACCAGCTTGCGCAGCACCTGCAGGTCGACGGGTTTGGAGACGAAGTCGAAGGCCCCGGTCTTGAGCGCCTGGACCGCGGATTCCATGCTGCCGTAGGCGGTGATCACGGCCACCGGCAGTTCCGGGTGTTGCTGCTGGATGTGTTCCACCAGTTCGATGCCGCTGCCGTCCGGCAGGCGCATGTCGGTCAGGCACAGGTCGTAGTGGCGCGCGGCGAGCCGCTCGCGGGCGGTGGCCAGGTCCGCGGCGGTGTCGGTTTCGATCGACATCCGGCCGAGGGTGATCTCCAGCAGCTCGAGGATGTCCGGTTCGTCGTCGACCACCAGGGCGCGGTGGCCGCCGGTTTCTGCCTTGTCCCCTGTCATGCGTCTCCCGTGCCGTCCTCTGCGTCCGTCCGTGCCGCTCCGGTGGCGTGGGCGAAGTTGATCCTGAACCGGCTGCCACCCTCGGTCACTGGCAGATAGCCGAGCTGGGCGCCATTGCTCTCGCACAGTTCACGCGAGAGGTAGAGCCCCAGGCCGGTGCCATTGGCGGCGGTGGTGAAGAAGGGCTCGAACAGCCGTGCCTGGTCCTCGGCGGCGATGCCCGGTCCCTGGTCGATGATATCCAGGAAGGGGCAGTGCCGCGCGTCCAGGCCGCCGACCAGCCGGACCTGGGCGGGCTGGCCGTCGCGGGCGCCGTGCCGGAGGGCGTTGTGCAGCAGATTGCCAACCACCTGATGCAGCTGCCCCGGGTCGAAGCGGACCTGCAGCTCGACCGGTTCGACCTCCACCTCGATCTGCTCCGGGGCGATATTCTCGCAATGAACGAGGTCGTCGACAAATTCGTTCAGCCAGTCGGCAAGGACGATGGCCTGGGGGTGCGGTGTGCCCCGGCGCGAGAGCTGCAGGACGTTCTCGATGATGTCGTTGACCCGCCGCGCGTGGGTACGGATGATCTCGGTCAGACGCCGGTCGGCACTGTCCAGGTTGGGCGACTCGCCGAGCAGCTGGTCGGCGTGGCTGATGGCGCCGAGCGGATTGCGGATCTCGTGGGCGATGCTGGCGGTGAGCCGGCCGAGGGCGGCCAGCTTCATCTGCTGGGCCTGCTGGGCGAGGGCGACGGTGTCTTCCAGGAAGATCAGACTGGCGGCGCCCGCCGTGTTGCCCAGTGCCGTGAAGCGTGGCCGCAGGCTCTGGGTCGAGCCTTCCGGGCGAAAGGCGCGGGGCTGGAAGCCGGGGTCGTCCCGCCAGGCCTGAAGCTGCTCGTTCAGCGCGGGCGAGAGCTGGGCCAGGTAGGCCGCCGGCTGGTTCCGCGCGGGTTGCAGTTGCTGGCGGGCGGCGTCGTTCATCAGACGGATGCGCCCCTCGGCGTCGACCACCAGGATGCCGGCCTGCAGGTGCTGGATGACATACTCGTTGAGCTTGGTGAGATTGGCCAGATCGACGCCGCGCTGCGCCGCCAGCGCCTCGGTCTCGCGGATGCGACGGGCCAGGAAGAAGGCCAGGGCGGTGCTGGCGAACAGGGCGATGCCGAGCAGGCCGGCGCGGGTCGCGTCCTCGGCCAGCCCCTGTTCGCCGCGGAGGGCCTGGTAGCCGAGTTCGCCGAACACCGCGAAGGTGGCCACGGCGGCAAACAGGAAGGCCATGCGGTTCGGCTGCAGCAGCGCGCCAGCGGCCACGGTCAGTACCAGCAGGATGCCGAGGCCACTCTTCAGGCCGCCGCTGGCATGCATCAGCAGGGTGATGGCGACGATGTCGACCAGGATCTGGATGACTACCTGGGTGGCGAAGCCCGGCCAGCGTCGGCGGGCGGTGAAGCCGGTGGCCAGGGCGAACAGCAGGTAGGCGAGGCTGACGATGGCGAACAGCCAGGGTGCCTCGCTGCCCAGCGCCTGCTGCCGGGCGGGCAGGAAGTAGGAGACGAACAGCAGGGTGGCCAGCAACAGCCGGTAGAGGGTGAGGAAGCGCAGCGGTTTCCAGCTCAGGGCGTCGCGTTGCTCGGCAATGGCCGGCAGGGGATGGGGTTCGGCGGAGGGGCTGAGCACGCTGGCCTCAGTCGCGCTGCTGGGCACTCTGCCGGTGGGCCTCGGAGCAGTAGCAGTGGTCGCCGCTGCACAGCGCTTCCTCGCGCGGCAGGTGGATGCCGCAGGTCTCGCAGCGCACCATCTGCCCCACCTCGCCGGCGGCTGGGCGATTGCGGCGGCGTTGCTGGGCCTGCCAGCGCTTGTAGAGGCTGAAACCGATGTAGACGAGCAGACCGAGGAGCAGCAGGCGGATGAGTCCCATGGGGCTAGTTTCCCGGTTGCCCGCCCCCTGTGCAAGTTCGGCGCAGTGTTTCGGTGCAGTCGCCGGTTTTGCGCCGCTCTGGGCTTTACTTCAAAATAGCGGCCTTTATCCGGCTGGATGGACGGCAACGCAGATGAACCTCCACGAATATCAGGCCAAGCGGCTGTTTGCCGAGTACGCCATTCCGGTGCCGCGCGGCGAGCTGGCGCGCAACCCCGGCGAGGTGCTGGCGGCGGCGGAGACCCTCGGTGGGAAAGGTTGGGTGCTCAAGGCCCAGGTGCACGCCGGTGGTCGTGGCAAGGGTGGCGGGGTGAAGCGGGTCGACAGCCTGGAGGTGCTGGAGGCCGAGGCCGGCCGCCTGCTGGGCAGCCGGCTGGTGACGCCCCAGACCGGGCCAGAGGGGCTGCCGGTGGAGGCGCTGCTGATCGAGGAGCCGCTGGCCCTGGCGCGCGAACTCTATGTCGGGGCCCTGGTCGACCGCGCAGCCGAACGGCTGGTGGTCATGGCCTCGGCCAGCGGCGGCATGGACATCGAGGAGGTCGCCGCCCGCGACCCGCAGGCCATCCTCTGCGAACATGCCGATCCGGCCGCCGGTCTGCAGCCCTATCAGTGCCGCAAGCTGGCCTTCGGCCTGGGGCTGGAGGGCGCGCAGGTTGGCCAGTTCACCCGTATCCTGCTGGGTCTGGCGCGGCTCTTCCAGGACAAGGACCTGAGTCTGGTGGAGATCAATCCCCTGGTGGTGACCGCGGATGGCGGCCTGCTGGCGCTGGACGCCAAGATCAACCTGGATGACAACGCCCTCTACCGGCAGAAGGCCCTCGCCGAACTGCGCGACCCCGAGCAGGAGGACGCGAAGGAACGCCTGGCCCGCGAGCATGGCCTGAATTACGTTACCCTCGACGGCGACATCGCCTGCATGGTCAATGGCGCCGGGCTGGCCATGGCCACCATGGACCTGATCAAGCTGCATGGCGGCGAGCCGGCCAACTTCCTCGACGTTGGCGGCGGTGCCACCGCCGAGCGGGTTGCCGAGGCCTTCAAGCTGATTCTCTCCGATCCCAAGGTGCGGGCCATCCTGGTCAACATCTTCGGCGGCATCGTGCGCTGCGACCTGATCGCCGAGGGCGTCATCCAGGCGGTGCGCGAGGTCGGTGTCGAGGTGCCGGTGGTGGTGCGCCTGGAGGGGACCAACGTCGAGCAGGGTCGGGCGCTGCTGGAGGGTTCGGGCCTCAATGTGATCACTGCCGCAGGACTCACCGATGCGGCGGAGAAGGCGGTGGCTGCGGCGAGGGAGTGAGGCGCTGACCGCGGCCTGGCGACCGCTCCTACGGGCGGGTCTGTGTGCGGGAGCGGCGGCCACACGAACCAAGAAGGACGACGATGAGCATTCTTATCGATAGTGACACACGGGTCATCTGCCAGGGCTTCACCGGCAGGCAGGGCAGCTTTCACTCCGAGCAGGCCATCGCCTACGGTACCAACCTGGTCGGCGGCGTGACGCCTGGCAAGGGGGGGCAGCGGCATCTCGACCGGCCGGTATTCGACACCGTGGCCGATGCCGTGGCCGCGACCGGTGCCGATGCCAGCATGATCTATGTGCCGGCGCCCTTCGCCGCCGATGCGGTGCTGGAGGCGGCCGATGCCGGCATCCGGGTGATCGTCTGCATCACCGAGGGTATCCCGGTGCTGGACATGCTCAAGGTGAAGGCGGCGCTGGCCGGGCGGGACGTCCATCTCATTGGCCCCAACTGCCCCGGCATCATCACCCCCGGTGCCTGCAAGATCGGCATCATGCCGGGCCAGATCCATAAACCGGGGCGGATCGGCATCGTCTCCCGTTCCGGCACCCTGACCTACGAGGCCGTGCACCAGACCACCACCGCCGGGCTGGGGCAGAGCACCTGCGTCGGTATCGGCGGCGATCCCATCCACGGGCTGGATTTCATCGACTGTCTGGCCATGTTCGAGGCCGATCCACAGACCGAGGGCATCATCCTGGTCGGTGAGATCGGCGGCAGCGCCGAGGAGGATGCGGCCGCCTTCATCCGCGAGCGGCTGAGCAAGCCGGTGGTCGCCTACATCGCGGGAGTGACCGCGCCCAAGGGCAAGCGCATGGGCCACGCCGGTGCCATCATCAGCGGTGGCCAGGGCACGGCGGAGGCCAAGATCGCCGCCCTGGAGGCAGCGGGCGTGACCGTGGTCCGCTCGCCGGCGGAGATGGGGCGGGCGATGGCAGAGCTGCTTCGTTGAGGGCCTTGAACCACAGAGGGCACAGAGGGGCACGGAGGAAAATCCCTGTGTTCCTCCGTGTCCTCCGTGGTTCAATAGCGCCAATCGACCACTTGAATCGGGCCCATCAATGGAAGTCGCAACAGTCCTTTTTTCCGTGGATTCCGTGGCCATTTTAATGGAGGCCTTTCCGGATGAGTGATTCGCTGCGGGTGGTCATGGCCCAGATCGACCTGCTGGTCGGTGACGTGGCGGGCAACACCCGGCGGGTGATCGAGGCGGCGGAGCGTGCCCGCGATGAATTCGACGCCCAGTTGGTGGTGTTCCCAGAGCTGGCCCTCACCGGCTATCCGCCGGAGGATCTGCTGCTGCGGCCGGGGCTGCAGGTCCATGTGCTGGAGGGCCTGGAACGGATCCGCCGCGACGTCCGGGGGATCCACGTCATCGTCGGTCATCCGCAGCATGCCCGAGGCGGCCTCTACAACGCTGCCTCGGTGATCCATGAGGGCCGCATTCTGGCCACGGTGCGCAAGCAGCATCTGCCCAATTACAGCGTGTTCGACGAGAAGCGCTACTTCGTGCCGGGCGAAGGCGCGGGGGTGGTGGAGATCGCGGGGGTGCGCATCGGCCTGACCATCTGCGAGGACATCTGGACACCGGGGCCGGCGCGCCAGGCGCGCGAGGCCGGTGCCGAGCTGATCGTCAACATCAACGCCTCCCCCTTCCATGCCGGCAAGGGCGCTGAACGCGAGGATGTGGTCCGCGACCGCGTGCAGGAAACCAACCTGCCGGTGCTCTATCTCAACCTGGTCGGCGGGCAGGACGAGCTGGTGTTCGACGGCCAGTCTTTCGTCATGGACAGCAAGGGCGAGGTGGTGCGGCGTCTGCCGCTGGTGGAGGCAGGGCTGTTCCCGGTGGATTTCGCGCGCCGCCACGGTGCCATCTGTCCCCTGCCCGGCGAGATCTGTGAAAGGCCCCCCATGGAGGAGAAGATCTACCGGGTGCTGGTGCTGGGCGTGCGCGACTATGTGCGCAAGAACGGCTTCAGGGGCGCGGTGCTGGGCCTGTCCGGCGGCATCGACTCGGCGCTCACCCTGGCCATCGCCGTGGATGCCCTCGGCGCCGGGCAGGTCGAGGCGGTGATGATGCCGTCGCGTTACACCGCGGAGATGAGTGTCGAGGATGCCCGGGCGGAGGCCGAGCGGCTCGGCGTCGCCTACCGGGTGATTCCCATCGAAAGGCCGTTCCAGGCCTTCCTCGAAGTGCTGAAGGACGAATTCGCCGGCTATGAGGCCGATGTCACCGAGGAGAACATCCAGGCGCGTTGCCGGGGGGTGATCCTGATGGCGATCTCCAACAAGACCGGGCGGATCCTGCTCACCACCGGCAACAAGAGCGAGGTTGCAGTCGGCTACACCACCCTCTATGGCGACATGGCAGGCGGCTTTGCGCCCATCAAGGACGTGCCCAAGACGCTGGTCTACCGTCTGGCAGAATTCGTCAACCGCGAGCGCGAGATCATCCCCCGCCGGGTGCTGGAACGCCCGCCCTCGGCGGAGCTGGCGCCGGGCCAGACCGACCAGGACAGCCTGCCGCCCTATCCGCTGCTGGACGCCATTCTGGAACGCTACGTCGAGCAGGACCGCAGCATCGAGGAGATCATCGCCGAGGGTTTCGATGCGGAGACGGTGCGCCGGGTCGCCTGGATGGTGGACCGCAATGAGTACAAGCGCCGCCAGGCGCCGCCCGGGGTGCGCATCACCCGCCGTGCCTTCGGCCGCGACCGGCGCTATCCCATCACCTCGGGTTACCTGGAGACACAGCTCAAGGGGTTGGAGTGAGGCAGCGCCGGTGGCGCGGTTTTCTGAAACCACGACTTGCGGTATCGTTGATCGACCAAAAGAATCGACTTGCCGGGGGAAGAAATGAAAAAGGTAGAAGCCATCATCAAACCGTTCAAGCTGGACGATGTCCGCGAGGCCCTGTCCGAGATCGGCATTGCCGGCATGACCGCCATCGAGGTGAAGGGTTTCGGCCGGCAGAAGGGGCATACCGAGCTGTACCGCGGTGCCGAATACGTGGTCGACTTTCTGCCCAAGGTCAAGCTGGAGGTGGTGGTCAAGGAGGAGGATGTGGAGCGCTGCATCGAGGCCATCATGAAAGCGGCCCGCACGGGCAAGATCGGCGATGGCAAGATCTTTGTTACCGGTGTCGAGAAGGTGGTGCGCATCCGCACCGGCGAACAGGACGCGGACGCCATCTGAGGCGGCGGGATCCTGATGCAAAACGCCGGGCCTTGGGCCCGGCGTTTTGCGTTCTGGAGAGGCTACAGCCAGCCCGCATGAGCGGCGTGCAGGCTGATATTAACCCGGCTTTGTGCCTGTTCGCTTGATTCCGGGCATTGCCCGCCGTGGCCTCCCGATCGCGGCCTGGAGGCCGTTCCTACGGGGCATGGCGGCACAATATGTGTTGTCGTAGGAGCGGCCCCCAGGCCGCGATCGGGGCGCAAGGGGTACCGCGCCATCCTGCCACCCCGGCCCACGGAGCCTGCCTTGGTGCTAGCCCGCATATTGCACGAAGGATTCGAGTTTCAGGGCGAATCTGGCCAAGCAGTTTGTTCGATCGCCCGCCGAAGCATAGCCGTCGCTATGGTTCAACGGGGATCGGGCAAAATGCGACGCCAGATTTGGCCTGAACTCGAATAGGCACAAACCGTAACAGGGCACAATCGCTCGCAGAAGGGGGCACTGCCTTGATAAATACCGGAAAAATTACGCTTTCAAGGCCGCCTTCGTGCAATATGCGGGCTAGGGATAGTTGAGACGGTAGACCCGCAGCGCATCCTCGGCCAGATCGTTCAGATCGAGGATCCGGTAGGCACGGATCAGGATCTCCAGGGCATCGGGTACGGCCGGCGTGCGGGGAAAGTGCTCGATGACGTACTCGGCGCGGTTGATGGCAGCGACGTAGGCATGACGGCGCATGTAGTAGTCGGCCACGTGCACCTCGTAGCTGGCCAGGTTGTTGCGCAGGAACAGCATGCGCTGGGTGGCGTCCTTGCTGTACGGGCTGGCCGGGAAGCGCTTGACCAAGGTCTGGAAATCGAAGAACGACTGGCGGGCGGCGCCCGGATCGCGTTCCGAGGGATCGCGCGGCAGGAAGCGGTCGATCAGGTTCCGGCCGCGGTTGAAGTTCACCAGCCCCTTCAGATAGTAGGCGTAGTCCAGATGCGGATGCTGCGGATAGGTCTTGATGAAGCGGTCGAGGGTGGCGATGGCCGTGTCCGGCTCGTCGTACTTGTAGTAGGCATAGGCCGATTCCAGCAGCGCCTGCTGGGCGTACCTGCCGAAGGGGTAGCGGGCCTCCAGCTTCTCGTACAGCTCGATGGCGCGCTCGTAGTTGCCCTCGGAGAGGTTCTCCTTGGCCTTGGCATACAGCTTCTGCGCCGACCAGCCCTTGGTTTCGTCGATCTCGTCGGGCAGCAGCGAGCAGCCGGCCAGCAGGTTGAGGGTGAGCAGTCCCAGCAGGAACAATCGCAGCAGCGGCATGGGGTTCGACCGTCTTTTTCGTCTGACAAGGAAAGCGGAAGTATACCCGAATTGGCGCGCTGCGGTGCCTGCCGCCAGCACCAAGGATTCGATTCTCAGGGCAAATCCTTGGTGCAATATCCAGGCTGGCTTAGTATGTGGGTTATGGCAGAACTGATGCAGTTGTCCGCCCGGGTACCGGCAGAGGCGGCCGGGCGGCGCCTCGACCAGGTCCTGGCCGAGCTGTTTCCCGACTATTCCCGCAGTCGCCTCCAGCACTGGGTTCGGGCCGGGGCGGTGCAGGTCGACGGCAGGGCCTGGACCCGGCCGCGCGACAAGCTGGCCGGCGGCGAGCAGGTGGAGATCACCGCCAGCCTGCCCGAGGACCGGCGGTGCGAGGCCCAGGACATTCCGCTGCAGATCGTCCATGAGGATGCCGAGCTGCTGGTGATCGACAAGCCGGCCGGGCTGGTGGTGCATCCGGCGGCCGGCAATCCCGACGGCACCCTGCAGAACGCCCTGCTGCACCATGACCCGGCCCTGGCCGCCGTGCCGCGGGCCGGCATCGTGCACCGCCTGGACAAGGACACAAGCGGGCTGATGGTGGTGGCGCGCACCCTCACGGCCCATCACTCGCTGGTGGCCCAGCTGCAGGCGCGCAGCGTGAGCCGCGAATACCTGGCCGTGGTCTGGGGCGTGATGACGGCGGGCGGCAGCGTCGAGCAGCCCATTGGCCGTCACCCCGTCGACCGCAAGCGCATGGCGGTGCTCAGGCACGGCGGCAAGCCGGCCGTCACCCACTACCGGGTGGCGGAGCGCTTCCGTGCCCACAGCCTGCTGCGGGTATCGTTGGAGACCGGCCGCACCCACCAGATCCGGGTGCACATGGCCTGGTTGCGGCATCCGCTGGTCGGTGATCCGGTCTATGGCGGACGCCAGCGCCAGCCGGCCGGGGCGGGCGAGGCCCTGCGCCAGACCCTGCACGGTTTCCGCCGCCAGGCCCTGCACGCCACCCGGCTGGTCCTGGACCATCCGGCAAGTGGCGAGACGATGGCCTGGGAGGCGCCGCCGCCGGCCGATTTCCAGGCCCTGCTCGCGGCCCTGCGGGAGGACGCGGCCGGGTAGGCGGGGCATGGCCCGCCGTCGTTCGGCAGACCGGGCACATGGTCGTGAAGGAGGATCACGGATGCGGGAAGACGAAACGGCGGACTGGCTGATCCCGGACTGGCCGGCGCCGGCCGTCGTGCGGGCGCTGACCACCACCCGCGCCGGTGGCGTCAGCCGGCCGCCCTATGACAGCCTCAACCTCGCCGATCACGTCGGTGACGACCCCGCCGCCGTGGCCGCCAACCGCGAGCGCCTGCGGACGCGACTGGGGTTGCCTGCCGAGCCGGTCTGGCTGCGCCAGGTGCACGGCACCGGCATCGTCGATGCGGCCCGGCTGAGCGGCACGGCCGGGGCCGATGGCAGCACCACCGCGCAGCCCGGCGTGGTCTGCGCCGTGCTTACCGCGGATTGTCTGCCGCTGTTGCTCTGCGACCGTGCCGGCCGCCGGGTGGCGGCGGTGCATGCCGGCTGGCGCGGGCTGGCAGGCGGCGTGATCGAGGCGGCCCTCGATGCCATGGATCGCCCCGGCAGCGAGCTGCTCGCATGGCTGGGGCCGGCCATCGGCCCGCGTGCCTTCGCGGTCGGGGACGAGGTGCGCGCCGCCTTCGTTGCCGCGGACCCGGCGGCGGCGACGGCCTTCCACAGGGAGGCGGGGGGCTGGCGGGCCGATCTTTATGCCCTGGCCCGGCAGCGGCTGGCGGCGCGCGGCGTCCGTGCGGTGTATGGCGGCCACTGGTGCACCCACGAGGACAGGGCCCGCTTCTACTCCTACCGCCGCGATGGCGATACCGGTCGCATGGCGAGCCTGATCTGGCTCGAACCCGGGCCGGGTGGGGGATAGCCCGCATATTGAAACTGCTTGGCCAGATTCGCCCTGAAACTCGAATCCTTCGTGCAATATGCGGGATAGGCCGGCGTAGCGGCCGATATCTCGCCCCCGCCACGGCGGATGCGGTATCATCCGGCGCTTTCCCGCGAGGAGTGAGGCCCCATGCCGTTGCTGACCTGGATTCTGCTCTTCTGCCTGCTGGGTGGTGTGCTCAGCGTGGCGGCTGCTGCACTGTTCCTCGCCTTTCCCGAGAGGATGCGGCTCCGGCTGCTGCCGCATTTCGTCAGCTTCGCCATCGGTGCGTTGCTCGGCGCGGCCTTCCTCGCGCTTCTGCCGCACGCCCTTGCCGCGCCAGGTATCGATGATATGCATGTCATCATGGGTACGGTGCTGGCCGGCGTGCTCGGCTTTTTCCTGCTCGAGAAGCTGGTACTCTGGCGGCACTGCCACGAGTCGCACTGCGAGGTCCACCAGCCGGAGCACGACAGTCACAGCCATTCGCCGGCGGCCGGCACCCTGATCCTGATCGGCGATGGGGTGCACAACCTGGTCGACGGCGTGCTGATCGGCGCGGCCTTCCTCACCGACGTGCATCTGGGTATCGTCACCAGCCTGGCAGTGGCGGCGCACGAGATACCCCAGGAGGTCGGCGATTTCGCCGTGTTGTTGCACAGCGGGTTTTCCCGCAGCCGTGCCTTTTTCTACAACGTGCTCTCCAGCCTGACCACGGTGATCGGCGGCCTGGTGGCCTACTACAGCATGCAGCAGGCCCAGGAGGCCCTTCCCTACGTGCTGGCCATTGCCGCCGCAAGCTTCATCTACATTGCCGTCGCCGATCTGATCCCCGGCTTGCACAAGCGGGTGCAGGCCGCCGCCACCCTGCAGCAGGTAGCGTTGATCGCCGCCGGGGTGCTGGTGATCTACCTGGCGCATGCGACGTTGCATTGATCCAGAAGACAGAAGCCAGAAGCTGGGAGCTGGAATTTTGCGTTTGCGACGCTTTGTGTCGAGAATGGAATGAAACGGCAAGAATCATGAGGAGCATCCGATGGCCAAGTGGTACATGCTGACGTTGGTCGGTGAAGACCGGCCGGGTATCGTCGCCCGGCTGACCGCGGCGCTCTACGAGGGCGGCGCCAACCTGGGCGAGGCCGCGATGATGCGCCTCGGCGGCAACTTCACCATCATGCTGATGGTCTACTACGATGGCAGCACACGTGCCTTGCAGGAACTGGTCGAGCCGGTCACCGAGTCACTCGGCCTGCATCTGCACATCGATCGTATCGAGGGGCATCTTCATCAACACCTCATTCCCGACGTGCGCATCACCGTGTTCGGTGCCGACCGCGCCGGCATCGTGGCCCAGGTGACCGGAGCGCTGGCCGAGGCCGGGCTGAACATCCTCGACCTGCAGTCGGATGTCGGTGGCAGCGAAGACAGGCCTGTCTACATCATGAGCATCGAGGGCCAGGCGGGCGAGGGGGTCGAGGCGCTGCGTTCCGCGCTGGATGTGATCACGAGGGAAGACGGCATCGATGTCGACATCCAGCCTATCGACACCATGATCGGCTAGGCCAGGAAACACATGGCCGTTCTCGACATCCTCACCTACCCCGATTCGCGCCTCAAGCAGGTATCCGAACCCGTCGAGTCCTTCGACGAGGAACTGCGCGCCTTCATCGCCGACCTGGAGGAGACCCGCCTGGCCGGACCGGGTGCGGTCGGTATCGCCGCTCCTCAGGTCGGGCGTTTCCAGCGCATCGTGATCGTCGATGTCTCCAGGATGAAACGCCCCGTAGCCAATCATGGCTACCTGGTGCTGGTGAACCCGGAGATCACCGAGTGGGATGGCTACGCCGTCGGCCGCGAGGGCTGCCTGTCCGTGCCCGATTACACCGGCAACGTGATCCGCGCAGAAAGGATCCATCTCGAAGCCTTGGATCCCGAAGGCAACAAGCTGGAATACGACATGGAGGGTTTCGAGGCGCGGGCCGTGCAACACGAGATCGACCACCTGGACGGCCTGTTGTTCCTCGACCGCCTGGTCAGCCGCCGCAACGACCTGTTTCGGCGTAAGGTGTATAAGAGATAGGGCACGGGTAACCGCATTTCCTGCATTCAAGTACGTTTGATATTTCGAATTAGCTAGTATGTCCCAACTAGCCTGAAACCATGGTCAGGGAATAATTGGCGCCAAGGAAGCCTGGAACGGTGCCTGCGCCTGATGCGACAAGACCAAGCTGTTTCCGCTAAGCTGCACGCCATGCCCGATTCCTATACGCGGATTTTCCTGCTCAGCCACATGCGTGCTCTCACCTCGCTGGCCGGCCATATTCTTGGCTCGCACCCCCTCGTCAATGGCTACTTCGAGATGCATGTCAGCTATGAGGATGGCATGTCGCGCCCAAGGCAGCTCGAGGTGCTTCAGGAGTCTGAATCTCTGAAGACGGGCAGCCGTTATATCTTCGACAAGCTGCTGCACAACGACTATCGCCTGGACCTCGAACAGGCCGGCCTGGCCGACTGCAAGATTCTGGTCGCGCTGCAGGAGCCGGCACATAGCATCAAGAGCATCGTCGATCTGTTTTCCCGTAAGCAAACCGATGAGCTGTATGCCTCGCCGCTTGCCGCGACAGACTATTACATCGAGCGGCTGCAATGGCTTGCCGATTTCTGCAGCAGTGCAAAGGCTCCCTATTACTACTATGATGCCGAAATGTTTCAGGCCGCACCCGAGGTGCTGCTGGCGCGCCTCAGCGGCTGGCTCGAACTGTCCCCGCCGTTGGCCGGACACTACCAGTCGTTCAGTCAGACCGGCAAGGCCGGCAAGGGGGATTCATCGAAACGCATCTACAGCGGCAGAATACACCGCACCCCGACGGATTATTCTCATGTTTCCGTTGGCGTCGCGGAACTGGCGAGGGCAAGGAAGGTGTACGAAGCGTGCCGCACGCTGATCGTCGCGCGCGCCAAGGATGCCGTGACCCTGCCCCCGTCAGCCGCTCGGTGAGAGGCTAGCCCGGATATTGCACCAAGGATTCGATGCTCAGGGCGAGGCTGGCAAGGCAGCTTGGGTAATCGTCCGAAAAGTCATGGCCGTTGCTATGGCTTGAGGAGGATCACCCAAGATGCGAAGCCAGAGTCGGCCTGACATCGAATAGGCACAAAGTGTACCCCGCCGTGAGGAGCCATTTGCGAGCCTCCCGGCCTTGTATGTCAGTCTACACGCCGATCATGCGCGCCGCCTTGGTGCAATATCCGGGCTAGGCAAACAGCCGATCCCAGGCCTCGCGCTCGGGCCGGTAGTGGGTCAACGCCTCCATGATCTGCCGCTTGCGCATCTCACGGTGTTCCATCGACTGGATCTTTTTCCAGGCGGGTGACTGGTCGCCAAAATTGTAATCGATATTGCTGATGAAGCTGCGCAGCTGCTGCATGGCATTGCCCAACGAGTCCGATTTCATCCACCACTGATCGCCGCGGAATACGTATTCCTCGAGCTTCCTGTTTGCCTCCACGATGGCCTGGCGGTTCCGCCGGTACAGCGCCAGCAGTTCCGTCTCCTTCCGGGCCAGGATCGGGCTCACCGAGTCCCTCGTGAAGGGTTGCTTTACATCCTTCTCCTGTACCAGACGCTCGGTCGTGAACAGCATCAGATCACCGAAGAACTGGCGCTCGAACTCGTCGGACAGATCGACTTGCTGCACGTTTTCCCCGCCCAGCTCTACGCCGGGCCGGAAATTGTCCTGCAAACCCGCCTGCGAGGTGCGCTGATGCAGGTGCGGCATGTTGATGGAGGCGAAGCGATGGCCGATCTCCGCAGCGATCAGGCGTCCTGCGGTGGGGCCGGACATGCGCAGCCGCAGATGACCGAAGGGGATGATGTACTTGAGTCCTGCAAAGTTGACGACGTAGTTGCCGGGATAGATGGTCCGCGCCGGCGTGAGCGCGTCGAAGCCGTCGCCATAGACAAAATGCGTGCTGCGCGTCGGGTGTTCGCCGAAGAAGAAGGCATTGAGCCGCTGGCTGAAGTCCCGCAGGCAGGCGGCATGGTCATGTGGGCCCTGGATCCGGCACCGGTAGGGGAATGTCTCCGCTTTGTGCGCAAAACCGAACAGTCCGGCCATGTCATGGTAGGCGGCGTCGCCAGTCGGGTGTTCCGGCAGGGCATGGAACCTGCAGGCATCGTGCGCATGCCGCCCGGCCAGATCCGCAAAGAAGGCCGCGACGTCATCCAGGAAGCCACCCGCCATCACCGCGGGAGAGACCGGTGGGTCGCCGACCAGTTTGCCGGTCAACATCAGCGTCCCGGTGGTGCGGAAGACCCTGTCGATGATATGGAAGTAGTTCAGCGCAAAGACGGCCTCCTCGCCCTGCCGGGTCTGCCGGTTGACGCAGAACGCCTGGTCGCTGTCGACCAGGTAATACAGCGTTCGGTCCCTGTCTTCCGTCAGCTCCAGAAACTTCAGGTAGCACAGGTTGCGGTTGGCGGCCTGCCCCTTGAGATAGAACCTGTCCTTTGGCTGCCGGGTGAGGATGTTGCCGAGCAGTTCGCGTTCGGCTGCTGGTATCGACTGCAGGAGCGCGTATTGCTCATCCTGTCCGAAGTGGACGACCTGCAAGCCTTTCTGCCGATACTCATCGACGAGTTCCCGGTGATGCTGGACGTTCCTCTCATGGCGGCTGTCTTCGGCGACCACAATCCGGATCTTTACGTAACGTCCGTCGCGTTTTCCGCCATAGCCAAACCGTTCCAGAACCTGATGGATGCTCTCCAGGCAGGCCTGCAGGTGTGCGGGGCGGTCGGCGACCGGTATGCCGAGGATGAAGTCATGGCGGGTATCGCCCGCTCGCCTGTTGCGGGAATCCTGCTGGATGAGCCTTTCCTGCTCCCGGAAAAGGGCCTGGTAACGCGCCAGCAGGGATGCAAATTCGTCGTCCTTGCTGCATTGCCAGAGCGCCCTTTCCAAGCGCGGGTAACAGGCGTCGTAGGCGGCGATGAGTTCGCTGAGCGGCGTGTCGCTGTCTGCCTGCAGTCGCCGCAGCCGCGCCTGCAACTCGCGCAGGCCCGCATCGGCTTGGCCGTAACACAGCAGGCAGTCTTCAAGATGCGGAGTGCGGCTGTTCGTCATTCTGGAGTCGGTCGCATGGCGTTGATGTTAGCGCCTCGAGGAATAATTGGGGTAGGCATCCCGATCGATGGGGATCTCGATGAGGTTGATGCCACTCATGAAGTCCAGGGAATCGGCCAGCGCTTCCAAATCAGCGACCTCTTCTACCCGTACATGCCTGATGCCGAAGGATTTCGCCAGCAGGGAGAAATCCGGGTTTTCGAACTCGCAGTCGATGAACCGGTCGTTGTAGTGCTGATGCTGGTTTTTGCGGATGAGGCCCATGGTCTCGTTGTTGAACAGCACGATGTTCAGGGGCACGCCGTAGTTGACCGCCGTCATGATCTCCATGCAGCACATCTGGAACCCCCCGTCACCGATCATGGCGAATACCGGCCGTCTTTCCGCGCCGTGCAGTGCGAAGCTGGCAGCGATGGCTGCCGGAATGGCATGACCCAGCGAGGAGATTCCCGTATTGGGGATGAAGCGGTCTCTGGTGGAGACGCGATAGAAGTTTTGCGCGAAGACGATGTTGTCATCGAACATGATCAGGCCGTCGGGAAATGTCTCTTCCAGCCAGGCATACAGCGCTTTTATATGGTCGAACTTTTTATCGAATATGGTCTCGCCCGCTGCGTCGATCTCCTGCCGTACCTGTTTCACGAATGCGGTGACATCCACGGGTGCCTTCGGGGCGATCGCCTGTTGCGCCACCGCAGCGTCCAAGGCATTCAGGTAGGCGCCCAGATCGGCCTCGACCACCAGGTCGGCATGAAACACCTTCTCCAGTTGCTGTGAGTCATTGTCGACCTGAATGATCTTTTTCCCCGCAAGCAGTTTCTCGTCCCACAGGTAGCTGGTGCGCTCATTGAACCCCGCACCCAGTACCAGCACCAGGTCTGCTTCCCGCTCCAGGTAGCGCATGGCGTGTCCACTGGAGGTGACGCCCAGGCTGCCCAGCGACAGTGCGCTCCGCTCGTCGAACGCCCCCTTCGCCTTCAGGCTGGTGGTCACCGGGATGTTCAGTGTTTCGCTGATGGTGCGCAGCGCCGCCTGGGCGTCCGAGCGGATGCAACCGTAACCGGCGATGATGAGGGGCCGGCTGGACGTCCTCAGCAGGGCAAGGCTCTGATCGACATAATGATCGGCGATCGGCGCGGCTGTGGGTGGGCGCGCCGGGGCAGCCTGTCCCAGTATGGCATCATCCACCATTTCCTTTTGCAGGTTGAACGGGATGCTCAACACCACCGGCCCAGGGGTGCCGGCGAGCAGGTGTTTCGCCGCCTGATTGAGGACCGCGGTCAGATAGTCGGTGCGTTCGATCAACTTGTGGTAGCGGGTGATACCGGCGAACAGCGCCACCTGGTCCACGCTGCCGCCTTCGCCGGAGCTTTCCTGCAGCCCACCCTTGCCGAAGATATGGGTGGGTGCCTCGCCGGTGATGGCGATTACGGGCAGCTTGTCGGCATAGGCGCTGGCGATACCGGTCACCAGATTCGTGGCACCGGGTCCGGCCGTGGTAATGCAGGCACCGACGCTGCCCGTGACGCGCGCATGGCCAGCGGCCATGAATGCCGCGCCCTGTTCATGTTTGGCAAGCACCGACTGGATGGGCGAATCGTGGAGTTCGTCATATACCGGCAGGATGTGCGAACCCGGAATCCCGAAAATGCGCGTCACCCCAAGATTTTCCAGGAATCGCACTAGAACCTGGCTGACCGGTATTTTCATTATGGCAGCGAAACCGAAGGCTTGAACCGGAGGGTGAAGGATAATGATATTGGCCGGCAAATGAAACCGCGGAACCGGGGTCGAAACGCGGTTTCTGTGTTAGCGAAAAACCGTGTTCCGACCTCGGCTCCCTGTTGCCTTGTTCAGCCGCGCTTCTTCGTTTTCTTGCTGCAGCGGTCGAGCAGGTACTGGGTGAGTAGCGGCACGGGACGGCCGGTGGCGCCTTTTTCCTTGCCGTGCTTCCAGGCCACGCCGGCGATGTCAAGATGGGCCCAGCGGTAGTCCTTGGTGAAGCGGGACAGGAAGCAGGCGGCGGTGATGGTGCCGGCCTCGCGGCCGCCGATGTTCGCCATGTCGGCAAAGTTGCTGTCCAGCTGCTGCTGGTAGTCTTCCCACAGTGGCATCTGCCAGGCGCGGTCGGCGGCGTAGCTGCCGGCGTCCAGCAGTTCGCTGGCCAGATCCTGGTCGTTGGCCAGCAGGCCGGCGGCATGGCTGCCGAGGGCGATGACGCAGGCACCGGTCAGGGTGGCGACGTCGATCACCGTGTCCGGCTTGAAACGGCCGGCGTAGGTCAGCGCGTCGCAGAGGATCAGCCGCCCCTCGGCGTCGGTGTTGAGGATTTCGATGGTCTGCCCCGACATGCTGGTAACCACGTCGCCCGGCTTGCTGGCCTGACCGTCGGGCAGGTTCTCGGTGGCGGGGATGATGCCGACCAGATTGATCGGCAGCTGCATGTCGAGCACCGCCTCGAAGGTGCCGAGCACCGCGGCGGCGCCGCACATGTCGAATTTCATCTCGTCCATGGCCTGGCCCGGCTTCAGGGAGATGCCGCCGGAGTCGAAGGTGACACCCTTGCCGACCAGGGCCACTGGCCGGGCATTCTTCCGTCCGCCACGGTATTCGAGGATGATCAGCTTGGCCGGCTGGCGGCTGCCGCGGGCCACCGAGAGCAGCGCGCCCATGCCGAGGCGCTGCATGCCACGTTCCTCCAGTACCCTGACGTCGATGCGGGTGGAGCGGCGGGCCAGGGACTTGGCCTGGCGGGCGAGGTAGTCCGGGGTGCAGATGTTGCCCGGCAGGTTGCCGAGTTCGCGTGCGCTGCGCACCCCGGCGGCGATGGCCGCTCCCTCGGCCAGGCCACGGCGCGCTTCGGCCAGCGCGGTGCGTTCCTCGATGGCCAGGGTGAGTTTCTTCAGCGGGCGGCGCTTCTTTTCCTTCTCGCTCCTCAGGCGGTCGAAGACATACAGGGCGTCCTCGGTGCTCTCCAGTTGCTGGCGTACCTTCCAGCGCAGATCGCGGTCGCCAACCGGCAGCTCGCTGAGGTAGGAGACTGCCTCGTTGGCACCGCTCTCGTCGAGCCGCTGGGCGGCGCTGGCGGCGATGCTGCGGAACTTGCCCTCGTCCAGCTCCTTCTCCCGGCCACAGCCGACCAGCAGCACACGCTCGGCGTGGATGCCCGGCACGTTGTGCAGCAGCAGGGTCTGGCCACATTTGCCCTCCAGATCGCCGCGCCGCAGGATCGCGGCCAGATGGCCGCCGGCGGCCGAGTTCAGGGTCTTGCCGGCGGCGGTCAGTCGCCGGGGTTCGAAGACGCCGATCACCAGACAGGCGGTGCGTTGTTTTTCGGGGGTGCCGCTCGTGACGTTGAAATCCATGCAGGGCTCCTCTGAGTGTGCGGATTCGGGTTCAGCCGGCCGCCGCCGGTTTGCAGGCGAGGGGTGGCTGAGGTAGGGTAGCCGCCAGTTACCGGGGCTGCCACGATGGTGCCCCAGTCTACTGAAAAAACCGCGCTTTATCACATTCACCCAGGCAGGATCCGGTAGCTTCTCCCATCATGTTGCGCATCCTCGACCGTTATCTGCTCCGGGAGGTGATGAAGAACTGGCTGGCGGTGCTGCTGGTCCTCTGGGCCATCGTGCTGGCCAACCGTTTTGCCCGTTACCTGGGTGAGGCGGCCAGCGGAGACATACCGGCAGCGGTGATCTTCACCCTGCTTGGACTGAAATCCGTCAGCTACCTGACCCCCCTGTTGCCGCTGGCCCTGTTCCTTGGGGCCCTGCTGGCGCTGGGCCGGCTGTACCGGGACAGTGAGATGGTGGCCATGCATGCCTGTGGCGTCGGCCCGCGCGAGCTGTACCGCCCGCTGCTCGGCCTGGCGGCGGTGCTGGCGGTGGCCCTGCTCGGCCTGTCGCTGTTCGTGGCGCCACGCACTGCTGAGCTCGGCTACCAGCTGCGCGCCGAGGCGGAGCGGGGCAGTGATATCGGCACGGTCAGCGCCGGGCGCTTCCAGGAGGCCCAGGAGGGTCGGTTGATCTTCTACGCCGAGGGCGTGTCCCGGGACCGGCGTTTTCTGGAGCGGCTGTTCGTGCGTGACCTCAAGGGTGTGCCGCCGACCCTGCTGACAGCGCGCCGTGCCTACCCCCAGCGTGAGCAGGACAGCGGCGACCGTTTCCTGGTGATGGAGGACGGCTTCCGCTACCAGGGCATGCCGGGCGATCCCCGCTTCCGGGTCATCCGCTTCCAGCGGCACGGTATCCGTATCGAGACCGCCGCGCCCGCGCCGGTGATCACCAAGCGCGACGCCATCCCCAGCCGGCGCCTGCTGGCCTCGGCGGATACGGAGGACATCGCCGAGCTGCAATGGCGACTGTCGTTGCCGCTGGCCGTGCTGGTGCTGATGGTGCTGGTCCTGCCGCTCAGTCACAGCACGCCGCGCCAGGGGCGTTACGGGCGGCTGTTCCTGGCCATCCTGGTATTCATCATCTACTACAACCTGCTCAGCACCGCCCGGGTGTGGGTGGGCAGAGGTCTGCTGCCGCCGCTGCCGGGGCTGTGGTGGGTACATCTGCTGCCGCTGCTGCTGGCCGGCTTTCTCTGGTGGCGGCTGCGGCCCCGGCCGCGGCGGGGTGCGGCATGAGGCTGCTGGAACGCTACCTCGGCCGGGCGGTGATCGTCGGCACCCTGCTGGCGCTGATGCTGCTTCTGGCGGTGGACCTGTTCTTTGCCATCCTCAACGAGATGCAGGACATCGGTCAGGGGAACTATGGCCTGCGCGAGGTGCTGTTCTACGTCGGTTTGACGGTGCCGGAGCGGGCCTACGGCCTGTTTCCCATGGCCACCCTGCTCGGCAGCCTGCTGGGGCTGGGCGCCATGGCGGCGCACGGCGAGCTGATCGCCATCCGCGCCGCCGGGGTGTCCCTGAAGCGCATCGTCTGGTGGGTGATGAAGGCGGGGCTGGCGATGCTGCTGGTGGCGGCGGCGATCGGCGAATGGGTGGCGCCGCCGGCCGGACAGATGGCCCAGAATCAGCGCACCATGGCGCAGACCAGCCGCATCACCTTTCGCAGCGAGTCCGGCATCTGGGCACGGGACGGCAACCGCTATATCAACATCAAGGAGATCTTCCCCGATGGCAGCCTGGCCGGAATCGAGGTCTACGAACTGGGCCAGGACGGCCGGCTGGGCAGTGTGCTGCGCGCCCAGCGTGCCGAATACCGCGACGGTGTCTGGTGGCTCCGTGCCGGCGAGCGGGCAATGTTGACGGTGGATGCCTTCAGGCGGGAGGTGTTCGAGGAGCGGCCCTGGCGTTCACCGCTCAGCCCGGAACTGCTCAATGTGGTGGTGATCGAGCCGGACCGCCTCTCGGCGCGTGACCTGCTGCGCTATGTGAGCTATCTGCGGGACAACCGCCTGGACAGCAGCCGTTATGAACTGGCCTTCTGGCAGCGGCTGATGGCGCCGCTGGCCGGGCTGGTGATGCTGTTCCTCTCGGTGCCCTTCGTGTTCGGACCACTGCGCGCCGTGGGCGCCGGCCAGCGCCTGCTGGCGGGGGTCATGGTCGGGATTGTCTTTCATCTGCTCAACCAGCTGCTCGGCCATCTCGGCCAGGTCTATGGCTTCGATCCCCTGCTCAGTGCGGCCGCGCCCTCGCTGCTGTTCGCGGCGTCCGGCATGCTGCTCATCCGCCGGGTGCGCTGATTGCGGCCTGGGGCCTGCACTCGCGGGCGGATTTGCCTGCCGTGCCGCCGTTGGGCGGAACAGGCGATAGCCACGAAACCCACGAAATCCACAAAAAGCTGATAGCCAGGGAAGCCACGGAAAACAGGCAGGATTCCTTGGCTGCTGCGGCATGTAGCCTGGAGGGCGGACCCTGCCCGCCATGATGCCGCAGCGGCGGGTCACGGCGCGCAGTTGGATTCCTTGAAACGCCGAAGTCTCAGACCAGCCCCTTGCGCATCGCGAGGCTGACCGCCTCGGCCCGGCTGTGCACGCCGAGCTTGCGGTAGATGCTCTTGAAGTGATTGCGTACCGTGGCCTCGCTGATGCAGGAACGCCTGGCGATGTCTCCGGTCTTCAGGCCGGCGGCGGCCAGGTGCAGCAGCTCGTGTTCCCGTGCGCTCAGGTCATGTTTCCTGAAGCCGTCTTCTTCCTCGGCCTTGCAGGAACTGCTGGCCAGACGCTGAATGAGCTGCTGGCAGCTTACCCGCCGCAGGGCGAAGAACACGCTGATGCCGTTCAGTCGCTGCTGGCGACTGCCCGGTACATAGTGGGCGCCGATGTTGACCATAAGGGCATCGCCGTCGGCCCGCTTCACCACCAGATCGAAGTCGCGGATCGGTGCGTGACCGTTGCACCCCTTGGGGATAGGGCAGCGCTCGCTGCAGAAATCCCGGCCCAGCAGATCGGTGCCGCAGAGCAGGCTGGAGCAATGCTGGCCCAGGGCGAGGCGGGCGGGGTGGCCGAGCAGCTCCTCGCAGGCCGGGTTCCAGAAGGCGACCTGACCTTTTCTGTCGATGCCAAAGATGGCATCGGTACTTCGCTTGAATATTTCGTAAATGCCATTCATTTCTCTACCCCTTCTCTGTTCTTTGTTGTTTTTGTGCCCGCCACGCATGTCTTGCGCCGCTGGCATGGGCACGGACCGGCATCACGATCTGTCGCCGCTGACCGGTGTTCCGATTGTGCAGGGTCAGAGACTGCGCGGTGGCGGGGTATCTGGTGGGGTGAGGATGCCGGCCGAATCGGGGATCCGGCTGGGCAGATAGGCTGGCGTCGGCAGGGATGCCTGAAGGGATTCGACGGGGGGCAGGCCCAGCAGGCGGGAGGTGCTGAAGCAGCAGCTGCAGCTGTTTTGACAGTGGGTGCCGCCGTTCTTCAGCATCGAGCCGTCGGCCATCTTGCCCATGGCATGGCCGGCATGCGTCATGTTGTCAGTGTTTGCCATGGCGCAGGGCTGCCAGCCGCAGAGATTGCCTGCCGCGATGAGCGAAACGATCAGCAATCCGCCCAGTGTCTGTTTGAGCCAGTACAGCAAGTCGTTCTTCCTCCCCCTCTGGCATGGTTCTTCTGATGCGCAGGGGTTCTGTTTTTATTATCGTGGAATCAGTCTATGCCCGCTGCTGCCCGAGGGTCAAGCCAGCCCCCAGTCCATCAATTGCCAAAACCGGGTCAGGAAAATGACCAAGATGGGTCATACCCCCGGCCATGTCCTCTTCACTAGCATCGATAAGCAAGGAAGTTCAGAAGCCGTGTCAGGAACACGGCCGGATAACGATCACGAGCGATAGGTTCCGTCGGACGGGACAGTGAGGAGGACGGTATGGCTATTCAGCGTCGCATGTTCTTGAAAATGCTGGTGGGGACGAGTGCCTCGGCAGCATCCATCAAGGTCTTTGGGCTCAGCAGCCTCAATCTGCAGATCGTCGATGATCCGTTCAACTATCCCTACCGTGGCTGGGAAGACTTCTACCGCGAGCAGTGGACCTGGGACACGGTGGCGCGCAGCACCCACAGTCAGAACTGCACCGGTTCATGTTCCTGGAACGTCTACGTCAAGGACGGCGTCATCCTGCGCGAGGAACAGGCGGCGGACTACCCGGACATCGACCCGTCCTATCCCAACGTCAATCCCCGTGGCTGCCAGAAGGGGGCCTGCTATGCCGCCGAGTATGTCAATGGCGACCGGCGCATCAAGTACCCGCTGATCCGCACCGGGGCCCGTGGTGAGGGGCTGTGGCGGCGCGCCTCCTGGGACGAGGCCCTGACCCTGATCGCCGACAAGGTGCTGGACACCATCGAGAATCAGGGGCCGGACGCGCTGACCTTCTTCACCCCGATTCCGGCCATGAGTCCGGTGTCCTTCTCCTCCGGCGCGCGCCTGGCCCACCTGCTGGGCGGCATCGTCTGCAGTTTCTACGACTGGTACTGCGACCTGCCTCCCGGTTCGCCCATTACCCTGGGCGAGCAGACCGACGTCGCCGAGTCCACCGACTGGATGAACGCCAGGTACATGATCCTCTGGGGTTCCAATCCGCTGCAGACCCGCATCCCGGACGCCCACTTCATCACCGAGGCCAAGTACCGCGGCTGCAAGGTGCTGGCCATCTACCCGGACTACACCTCCAGCGCCATCCGCGCCGACCAGTGGTTCTCGGTCACCCCGGGCACCGACGCCGCCCTGGCGCTGGCCATCTGCCAGCAGCTGATCGCCAACGGCACCATCGACGAGGGCTATCTGGCCGAGCAGACCGACATGCCGTTGCTGATGCGCACCGACACCGGCAAGTATCTGCGGGAGAGCGATATGGTCTCGGGCGGCGCCGACGACCAGTTCTATTTCTGGTGTTCCACCCACAACGCGCTGGAACTGGCGCCCGGCACCGAGGGCAGCAGCATCCGTTCCATCGACATCAGCGGCCACAGCCCGGCCCTGACCGGCAGCCACAGCGTGACCCTGGCCGACGGCAGCAGCGTGACCGTGAAGCCGGTGTTCGAGGAACTCAAGGCTCATCTCGACGCCAATCATACCCCGGCCCAGGCCGCACCCGTCACCGGCGTAGCCGCCGACGTCATCGAGCAGGTCGCCGCCGATATCGGCGATACCGCCATGGCCACCGGCGGCAGGGTGATGATCATGCACGGCGCCGGCACCAACCACTGGTTCCACAACGACCTCAACAACCGCGCCATGTTGCTGATGCTCTCCCTGTGCGGCGCCATCGGCAAGAACGGTGGCGGATTCAACCACTACGTGGGCCAGGAAAAGATCTGGCCGGTGAAGGGGCTGGTCAAGCTGTCCTTCCCGCAGGGCGGCAAGAAACAGCGCTTCCAGAACACCACCATGTGGACCTTCGTTCACGCCAACATGAGCGACCAGAACCTGAGCGGCGAGGGCTACAGCCAGACGACACGCGGCTACATTTTCGACTCGGTGCAGAACGGCTGGATGCCGCTCTACCCGGAGAGTTGCCTGGGCAGCGACAAGAACACATTCGTCAGCACCGGGGCGACCGTCAAGGACCCCAAGGTGATGTTCATCTGGCGTGCCAACTGGTTCAACCAGGCCAAGGGCAACAATTACGTCGAGCAGAACCTGTATCCCAAGCTGGATCTGATCGTCGACATCAACTTCCAGATGGATACCACGGCCCTGTATGCGGATGTCGTGTTGCCGGCCGCCAGCCACTACGAGAAGTACGACATCAACACCACGGACATGCACAGCTTCATCCATCCTTTCACCCCGGCGATCCCGCCGATGTTCGAGTCGAAGACCGACTGGCAGACCTTCCAGGCGCTGGCGGCCAAGATCCAGGAGCGTGCCGTGCAGCGCGGCTTCACCAGCTACTACGACGCCAAGTGGGGTGGCAACCGGGATCTGTCGACTCTGAGCGACCAGTTCACCGACAACGGCGCGCTGGCCGCGGACATCGACGCCTGCCAGTTCATGCTCGACAACGCGCCGGAGACGGCCGGCATGACCATGGCCCAGATCGATGCCCAGCCCCGGCGCATGAACGCCCAGACCACCTGGACCAGCGATATCGAGCCGGGCCGTCCCTACACGGCCTTCCTCAAGATGACCGAGCACAAGGAGCCCTATGAGACGCTGACCGGGCGTCAGCAGTACCTGATAGAACATGACTGGTTCGTGGAATGCGGCGAGGCGCTGCCCACCTACAAGGCGCCGGTGGACGAGGATACCTACCCGCTGCGTTACAACACCCCGCACGGACGCTGGTCGATCCACTCCACCTGGCGCAACGCCAAGCAGATGCTGCGTCTCAACCGTGGCGGGCCGATCTGCTACATGCACCCTTCGGACCTGGCGGCGCGCGGCCTGCAGGACAACGACTGGGTGCGTATCTACAACGACCACGGCGACGTCGTGGTGCGGGTCAAGGCCTGGGAGGCCGAGAAGGCCGGGCGGGTCACCATGTACCACGGCTGGGAACGTTACGTGGGGGTGAAGGGCAAGAAGGCCAACTTCAACAGCGTGACCGGCATCCGCATCAAGCCCACCCAGCTTGCCGGCGGATATGGCCAGCTCCATTTCAAATTGAACTACTGGGGCCCGACCGGCGTGCAGCGCGACACCCGGGTACAGGTCGAAAAATATAACGGTTAAGTGGAGGGCTGAATCATGGCATTCACCGGTCGGCAATTGGCGATGGTCATCAACCTGGACAAATGCCTGGGTTGCCATACATGCACCGTCGCCTGCAAGAATCTCTGGACCAACAAGAAGGGCAGGGAGTACATGTACTGGAACAACGTCGAGTCCAAGCCCGGACCCGGCTATCCGAGGAACTGGGAGGGGATGGGAGGCGGCTTCGATGCCAACGGCAACGTGCAGCTCGGTACCCTGCCCACCCGCGACGACTACGGGCGTGATCCCGACTACGATTACCAGAGTGGTCTGTTCGAGGGCGGCGGCATCGTCGATGCCAACCCTGAGCCGACCTGGCTGTCGAACTGGGATGAGGACGTGGGTGAAGGCACCTTCCCCAACAACTACTACATGTACATCCCTCGGCTGTGCAATCACTGCACCGACCCGGCCTGCCTCGCGGCCTGTCCGCGCAATGCCATCTACAAGCGCGAGGAGGACGGTATCGTGCTGGTGGATCAGGAGCGATGCCGCGGCTATCGCTACTGTGTCCGTGCCTGCCCTTACAAGAAGGTGATGTACAACGCCTTCACCAAGCAGTCGGAGAAGTGCATCTTCTGCTATCCGCGTATCGAGAAGGGCGAGGTCAACGCCTGCGCCAAGCAGTGTCCGGGGCGCATCCGCCAAGTGGGCTTCCTCGACGACAGCAGCGCCGACGTCTACAAGCTGGTGGTGCAGCACCAGGTGGCCATCCCGCTGCATCCGGAATACGGGACCGGGCCCAATGTCTACTACATCCCGCCTTTCTCCGGATCCTCCCAGGTGGACGACCAGGGGCGGCCACTGAACGTCGATCGCATTCCGATGGACTTCCTGCGCTCCTTGTTCGGTCCCGATGTCGATGGCGTCATCGCCACCCTGCGCGCCGAGCGGGACACCGTCAGCAGCGGCGGCAGCTCCGAGATCCTGGAACTGCTCAACTCCAACAACCGCTACAGCCTGTGAGGGGGAAGGTCATGAAAACGCTGATAACGAAAATTGCCTCGTATCTCGTTGCAGCTGTCCTGGCGCTGCCGCTCGCTGCCGATGCCCGCTGGGGCATGGGCGGTGGTGGCGGTGGTGGGGACGGTTTGACTGCAGTGCGCGTCAGCGGCGACGTGCTGGTCCCGCCCTCTGATCCGGTATGGAACAATGCCACGGCCGTCAACGTCACCCTCAAGTTCACCGATTCGGTGGAAGGCGACACGATGGGCGGCGGTGGCAGCAACAGCTCCCTCAGTGTCAAGGCCATTCACAACGGTACCGACATCGCTTTCCTGCTGACCTGGAACGACGCGACCCGGGACGACGTCATCGAGGGGCCCGAGAACTTCACCGACGCCGGCGCCGTCATGCTCAATGCCAACATGATCTGCCGCATGGGCCAGCCCAGCAACCCGACCAATATCTGGTACTGGCGTGCGGTGGACGACAGCGTGCAGAACCTGCTTTCCGGCGGTCTCGGTACCATTACCCAGACCGTCAATGGCGACAATATTTCCGCCATCAGCAGCTGGAACGGCAGTCAGTGGCAGGTGGTCCTGAGTCGCCCGTTGGCAGCCATCGATCCAGACGACCAGATCGACCTGTTTCCCGGGGGCAGCTACCCCATCGCCTTCGCCACCTGGGACGGCGACAACCGGGAGCGCAATGGCCGCAAGTACCGCTCGGGGATGAACACGCTGAACATCCAGAACTGAACCCTCTGGCAACAGATGAGAGAACGCCGATGAACACTGCAGAGCAACTCACCCCCGAGCTGGAGGTCGACATCAACCGCAGCCGCCTCTACCAGCTGCTGGCCCTCGGTTTTTCCTTTCCTGGCCGCTTGCTGCTCGCTGCGACGCCGGAGCTGTACGCCCTGGGCACGACCCTATACCCGGATCTCGGACTCAAGGATCTGGTGCAGCCGGATCTGCCGGCGCTCGAGAACGATTACATCAACCGCTTCGATGGCGTCGACCAGAAGGCCTACTGCAAGCCCTACGAGGCGCTGTGGCTGGACGGCGACCGTGCACAGCAGCAGTGGGAGGTGAAGAAGTTCTATCACTTCTTCGGGCTGGCGATGAACGGAGAGGGCCAGGAGATGCCGGATCACCTGGCCCTTGAACTGGAGTTCATGCATGTCCTGGTTTATAGATCCGTGGTGGCCGCCCGGCAGGATGCTTCTGTCGTCAAGGATGCCAACGGCCCGTCGCAGTATCTGCACGCCCAGCGCGATTTCCTCGAACGCCACCTCGGCCGCTGGCTGCCGGCATTCTGCGACGGCTTGCAGACGGGGGAGGCCCATCCCTTCTATCGCGCCCTGGCCCGACTGGCCGGGCGTTTCGTGAGCGATGACCTGGAATGGATTCGTTCGCGGCAGGAGGCGGGGGGTTAGCGGCCATCACATCCTGGATGGGCTGGGCGATGATCGCGGCATGGCCGCCGTACCTCAACCGGCTCCGGTCATGGCCAGAAACTGGGCCGTGACCCGGTCCATGGTTGCCACGTGCTGCTGCATCCACTGCGGGATGGTCCGGCAGATGTAGTCGACCAGAGGGGCCGGGTCACCGTTTTCCATCCATATCGTCTCGCACTCGCCCAGCTCGGCCAGCAGCCGGTCATGTTCCTGCTTGTGGATGGGAAAGGGCGGGAAGCCGGCCGCCTGCATCAGTGCCTCCTCGGTGGCGAAGTGGCTGCGGATGTGGTTCAGGAACTCGCGCAGGGTCTCCGCCAGGTCTGCCTCGTCCCCGCTGCGGGCCAGGGTTTCCACCCGGTTGATCATTTCGACCTCTTCCCGATGGAAGTCGTTCATCTGGTCGAGGGCGACGAGCGGGATGTCTGCGTGGTCGAATGGCATGGAAGCGGTCGGTGATTGTCCACAACGCCATCACTATAGAAGGGTACCGGCGCGACTGGTTTGATGAAGGTCAAGTTTGTCAGAATCCAGAATCCAGAATTCAGAATCCAGAATTCAGAATCCAGAATTCAGAATCCAGAATTCAGGAGTCAGGATTGGGGGAGCACTACCACCACGGTTTCCGAGAAGCGGTCGTTCCAGCTCATCCGCTCCCGGTCGACCAGGATCCACAGATAGCCGAGGCCGAACAGCGCCAGCGAGGGGATGGCGGCGAAGAAACGCAGCAGGGCCTGGGCCCAACTGATCGGGCCGCCATCCGGCCGTTGCACCCGCAACCGCCAGGCACGCATGCCCAGGGTCTGGCCGCCGTGGATCCAGAACCAGGCGAAGAAGAAATAGCAGACGAACAGCAGGTAGGTGGAGAAGAAGGGGTTGCCGGGGGCCACCGCCTCGCCGCCGGTGAAGGGCAGCACCAGGGCGCTGGCCACGAACAGCACGGCGAGCAGCAGCAGGCTGTCGTAGCACATGGCCGCCAGCCGGCGCAGCAGCCCGGCATGGGGCAGGTCGGGGCTGGCGGGCGTGGGTTGTGGCATCTGCGCTCGGTATCCAGGCTGGATGGGCGGGAAAATGGCGCTCCCTAGGGGTTTCGAACCCCTGTTACCGGCGTGAGAGGCCGGTGTCCTAGGCCGCTAGACGAAGGGAGCGGTACTGCCGTTGCAGCGTCCTGCCCTTGCGGCAGGAGGGGTGGTATTATACCCGCTCGAATCCATCGAGCAAGCGCAACCCCATGCCGGAAACGGAGCCAGGCAAAACGGAATCCACAGCCATCAGCGAACAGACGCCCACCATCATACCGCGTGACCAGCACGCGATCTCCCGTTCCAACATCAGCCCCAACGCACTGAAGGTGCTCTATCGCCTGCATGCGGCCGGTTACCAGGCCTGTCTGGTCGGCGGCGGCGTGCGCGATCTGCTGCTGGGTCGCGAACCCAAGGATTTCGACGTCGCCACCGATGCCCACCCCGAAGAGGTGCGCAAGCTGTTCCGCAACTGTCGCCTGATCGGCCGCCGGTTCCGCCTGGCGCACGTCATCTTCGGCCGCGAGATCATCGAGGTCGCCACCTTCCGTGCCCAGCACAGCGATGGGGCCGAGGAGGGCGAGGGGGTGATGAGCGAGGAGGGACGGATCCTGCGCGACAACGTCTATGGCACCATCGAGGAGGATGCCTGGCGGCGTGATTTCACTGTCAACGCCCTGTACTACGACATCAGCGACTTCTCGGTGCGTGACTTCGTCGGCGGCATGCAGGACATCGAGGCCGGGCTGCTGCGCATGATCGGCGAGCCCGAGGCCCGCTACCGCGAGGACCCGGTACGCATGCTGCGCGCGGTGCGCTTTGCCGCCAAGCTCGGCTTCCGCATCGAGGCCGCCACCGAGGCACCGATCACCGAACTCGGACCGCTGCTGTTCGACATCGCCCCGGCCCGCCTGTTCGAGGAGGTGCTGAAGCTGTTCCTGGCTGGCGAGGCGCTCAACACCTTCGAGCTGCTGCGCCATTACGACCTGTTCGGCAAGCTGTTCCCCATGACCGAGGCGGTGCTGGCCGAGGAGGTCGAGGGCTTCCCGCACATGCTCATCAGCCATGCCCTGCGCAACACCGACGAGCGCATCGACCAGGGCAAGCCGGTGACCCCGGCCTTCCTCTTCGCCGCCCTGCTCTGGGAGCCGATGCGGCGGCTGATGCCGCCGGCGGACACCCCCGGCATGAGCGAGGTGCAGGCCATCCAGATCGCCAGTGCCCGGATCATCGCCGAACAGGCGCGCCATACCTCGGTGCCGAAGCGCTTCAGCCTGCCAATGCGCGAGATCTGGGCGCTGCAGCCGCGCTTCGAGCAACGCGCGGGGCGCCGGCCGCAGCGGCTGCTGGCCCATCCCCGTTTCCGTGCCGCCTACGACTTCCTGCTGCTGCGTGGTCAGGCCGGCGAGGTCGAGCCGGAACTCTGCCAGTGGTGGACCGACTTCCAGGAACAGAACCCCCAGCAGCAGGAGAAGATGCTGCTGCCGGAAACGCGCAAGAAGCGCCGCCGTCGGCGCCGCAAGCCGCGCAGCAAGTCCCCCACTCCCGACGCCACATGAGCAGTCAGCCGGTCCGCGCCTACCTGGGCCTGGGCAGCAATCTCGAACAGCCGCACCGCCAGCTGCGCCAGGCACTGGTCGCGCTTGCCACCCTGCCCGAGAGCCGCCTGGTACGCTGCTCCGCCTTTTACCGCAGCCCGCCCATGGGACCCGCCGGCCAGCCCGACTATCTCAATGCCGTGGCCGCCCTGGAGACCCGGCTGCCGGCCGAGGAGCTGCTCGACCGCTTGCAGGCCATCGAGGCGGCCCAGGGGCGGGTGCGCGGGGGACTGCGCTGGGGACCGCGCACCCTGGATCTCGACCTGCTGCTGTACGGCCAGGAACGGATCGACAGTCCGCGGCTGCAGGTGCCGCATCCGGGGCTGGCCGAGCGCGCCTTCGTGCTCTATCCCCTGGCCGAGATCGCCCCCGACCTGCAGCTGCCCGGCCTGGGGCCGCTGGCGGAGCTGCTGCGCGCCTGTCCCCGTGACGGGCTGGAGCGCCTCGGGGATGACGACTAAAGGGCCTGTTAACACCACGCCAATCGCGGCCTGGAGGCCGCTCCTACGGGGCATGGTGGCACCCTGGTAGGAGCGGCCTCCAGGCCGCGATCCCCGGCGGGTCCAGCCACGCCATCATCCGGGGCCTGATGCAATATGTAACACGGCATATTTGGTTGCCGGGTTAATGGCAACTCTGATCAATTGACATAGCCGCCAGGGCACCCACAACGCCAAGTTGCTATTTATTGAATTCATAAAGCTTTCTTGGCGCCCTTGGCGTCTTGGCGGTTTATAATCAGAGTTGACCAGACACTCCCTAGTGAGTGTTGCGGCGGCGAATCGTTTATCATGGGGACGTTGGACATGCCCCCTTGGCATGCCTCCCGAGCCGATGACGGACTGCCTGCCTGCATGAGCCAAGATCCCGGTTACATCGTCGTCGAAGGGCCGATTGGCGTCGGCAAGACCAGTCTTGCCCGGCGCCTGGCGGAGAGCTTCGGTACCGAGCTGCTGCTGGAAGGGGCGGAGGACAACCCCTTCCTGGAGCGCTTCTACCGCAATCCGCGCGAGGGGGCCCTCTCGACCCAGCTGTTCTTCCTCCTGCAGCGCGCCGAGCAGATGCAGCAGCTGCGCCAGGGCGACATGTTCCGGCCGGTGCGGGTCGCCGATTTCCTGATCGAGAAGGACCGGCTGTTCGCCCAGCTGACCCTGGACGAGCAGGAATACCGGCTCTATGAGCAGGTCTATGCCCACCTGACCCTGGATGCCCCGGTGCCGGACCTGGTGGTCTACCTGCAGGCCCCGGTCGAGGTGCTGCTGGCGCGCATCCAGAAGCGCGGCCGGCCGCACGAGCAGCGCATGGATGCCGACTACCTGCGGCGCCTCTCCGAGGCCTATGCCGGCTTCTTCCACCACTACAGCGCGGCGCCGTTGCTGATCGTCAACACCAGCCACATCGATCCGGTCAGCAACGAGGACGATTACCAGGCGCTGCTGTCCGAGGTGCGGCGCGCCAGGCGCGGCCGGCACTATTTCAATCCGATGATGGCGGCACTCTGAGGCCGGAGAGAAGATGAATCCGCCAACCATGGAAGCCGTCACTCCCGCCGCCCTGCGTGCCATGAAGCGCGCCGGGCGGCGCATCGCCTGTCTCACCGCCTACGACGCCAGCTTCGGCCACTGGCTGGATGCGGCCGGTGTCGAGGTGGCGCTGGTCGGGGATTCACTGGGCATGGTCGTCCAGGGGCACGACTCGACGCGGCCGGTGACCATGGACGACATGGTTTACCATGCCGCCTGCGTGGCGCGCGGCGTGCGCCGCGCCCTGCGGGTGGTCGATCTGCCCTACCGCAGCTACCAGGAACCGCAGCAGGCACTGGACAATGCCTGCCGGCTGATGGACGAGGGCCGGGCGCAGGTGGTCAAGCTGGAGGGTGGTGGACCGGTGGTGGAGATCGTGCGCCACCTCACCGCCCGTGGGGTGCCGGTCTGCGGCCATCTCGGGCTGCTCCCCCAGTCGGTCGAGGAGCCGGGCGGCTATCGGGTGCAGGGCCGGGAGCCGGCCGCGGCGCAGCGCATGCTGGAGGATGCCCGCGCCTTGCAGGCGGCCGGGGCCGATCTGCTGGTCCTGGAGTGCATCCCCTCGACCCTGGCCGGCGAGATCCGCCGCAGCCTGCAGATCCCGGTGATCGGCATCGGTGCCGGTGCGGATTGCGATGGCCAGGTGCTGGTGCTGTACGACATCCTGGGCATCACCCCCGGCCGGCGGCCGCGCTTCAGCGAGGACTTCCTGGCCGCCACCGGCAGCGTGCCGGCGGCCATCGAGGCCTATGTGGCGGCGGTGCGTGACGGCCGCTTCCCGGGGCCAGGGCACAGCTTCGACTGAACCATGCAGACGGTCTCCGACATCAAGGCACTGCGCAACACCCTGGCCGGGTGGCGGCGGGCGGGGTCGCGCATCGGTTTCGTGCCGACCATGGGCAACCTTCACGAGGGGCACCTGCGGCTGGTGCGCCGGGCCCGCGAGCTGGCCGACCGGGTGGTGGTCAGCGTATTCGTCAATCCGCTGCAGTTCGGTCCCAACGAGGACTATGACAGTTATCCGCGCACCTTGGAGGCCGACGCGCACGCGCTGCGCGCCGAGCGTGCCGACCTGCTGTTCGCGCCGACCGCGGCGACCCTCTACCCGCGGCCGCTGGCGGCCATCACCCGGGTCCAGCCGCCGCCCCTGGGCGACGAGCTGTGCGGCGCCTCGCGGCCGGGGTTCTTCGTCGGCGTTGCCACCGTGGTCGCCAAGCTGTTCAACCTGGTGCAGCCCGAGCTGGCGGTGTTCGGCGAGAAGGACTACCAGCAGCTGGTGCTGATCCGGCGCATGGTCGAGGATCTCTGCTTTCCGATCGAGATCCACGGGGTGCCGACGGTGCGCGAGGCGGACGGCCTGGCGATGAGCTCGCGCAACGCCTACCTCAGCCCGGAGCAACGCGCCCGGGCACCAGGGCTGTACCGCACCCTGCGCTGGCTGGCGGACGAGCTGCGTGGCGGCCGGCGCGACTTCGCGGTCCTGGAGGCGGCCGGGCGCGAGCGCCTGGCGGCGGCCGGTTTCCGCCCCGACTATCTCAGCATCCGCCGGGCAGAGGACCTCGCGCCAGCCGCCGAGAGCGATGCCGACTGGGTGCTGCTGGCCGCCGCCTGGCTCGGCACGACCCGGCTGATCGATAATATCCGCGTGATAAGCGACTGATAAGTCGAGGTATTGCGCCGGCTGCGGCGATCAGGGATAATTCGCCTTCCGCGTTGTTCGATGACTTTCCGCCATGCAGCTTACCTTCCTCAAGGCAAAACTCCACAAGGCCCACGTCACCCACTCCGAGCTGGAGTACGAGGGCTCCTGCGCCATCGACGGTGCGCTGCTGGATGCCGCCGGCATCAGCGAGTACGAGCAGATCGAGATCTATAACCTGGCCAACGGCGAGCGGTTCACCACCTATGCGATTCGTGCCCAGGACGGTACCGGCATCATCTCCGTCAACGGCGCGGCCGCCCACAAGGCCTCTCCCGGCGACCGGGTGATCATCTGCAGCTATGCCCGTCTCAGCCCCCAGGAAGCCGCCGTCTTCAAGCCGACCCTGGTCTACCTCGACCCGGACAACCGCATCACCCGCATCGGCAACGAGATCCCCGTTCAGGTTGCCTGACCGTTCCGGGATGTTCCCCGGGAATGCGCAGCCGGGATGTGGCCACGAAACCCACGAAATCCACGAAAACATAAAATGGCTTGGAGCTTGCTGCCGGCCTTGCGCGGAGCGCGTACCGCATTCCCGTCTTTTTCGCGGGTTTCGGGGATTTCGCGGTATCGATAAGGCCCTTGCACGTCCCTGTGTTCCGTGGCTGTCCTCCCATCAGCCTTCAGGTTGTTTGACCGTTCCGGGATGTTCCCCGGGAATGCGCAGCCGGGGATGTGGCCACGAAACCCACGAAATCCACGAAAACATAAAATGGCTTGGAGCTTGCTGCCGGCCTTGCGCGGAGCGCGTACCGCATTCCCGTCTTTTTCGCGGGTTTCGGGGATTTCGCGGTATCGATAAGGCCCTTGCACGTCCCTGTGTTCCGTGGCTGTCCTCCCATCAGCCTTCAGGTTGTTTGACCGTTCCGGGATGTTCCCCGGGAATGCGCAGCCGGGGATGTGGCCACGAAACCCACGAAATCCACGAAAACATAAAATGGCTTGGAGCTTGCGGCCGGCCTTGCGCGGAGCGCATACCGCATTCCCGTCTTTTTCGCGGGTTGCGTGGATTTCGCGGTTATCGGTAAGGCCCTTGCACGTCCCTGTGTTCCGTGGCTGTCCTCCCGTCAGCCGGTATTGCGCATGCCGGCGGCGATGGCGTTGATGGAGCGCAGCAGCGGGCCGCGCCAACGTTCGCGCAGCTCCTCCGGCAGGGTCTCGTTGCGGTAGCGCTTGAGCAGCCGGATCTGGATGTGGTTGAGCGGATCCAGGTAGGGATCGCGGCGGCTCAGCGACAGGTACAGCGCCGGTGTTTCTTCCAGCAGCACCTGGATGTCGGCCACCTGGCGCACCTGGTCCAGGGTCCGGTAGTACTCGCTGGCGATGCGCTGGTAGATGCGTTCGGCGTGCTCCTGATCCTCGGCCAGCCCGGCGTATTCGTGGGCGATGTCGAAGCGGGCCTTGAACAGCGCCATCTGGGTATTGCTCAGCAGGGCGCGGAAATAGGGCCACTCGCGGTACATGGTCTGCAGGGTGGCGAGCCGTGTCGGGTCCTTGTCGCGCCAGGCCTCCAGCGCCGAGCCGATGCCGTACCAGGCCGGCAGGGTGTGGCGGGACTGGGCCCAGCCGAACACCCAGGGAATGGCGCGTATCGAACTCTTGGAACGGTTGGCCTTGTTGCGGTGGCTGGGTCGCGAGCCGATGTTGAGCAGGCCGATCTCGTCCACCGGGCAGGCCTCGTAGAAGTAGTCGAGGAAGCCCTCGGTGCGGTCGGTGAGATCGCGGTAGGCCTGTTCGCCGAGGGTGGCCAGCTCGTCCATGATCCCCAGGTAGTCGCGGCGGTCCGGTTGCACCGGGATGACCATGGAGCGGCTGGCCTTCATCAGCCCGGTGACCCCCATGGTCAATTCGTAGACCGCAGTCTCCAGCTGGCTGTACTTGTAGGACAGGACCTCGCCCTGTTCGGTGAACTTGATCTGGCCGTGCACCGTGCCCGGCGGCTGGGCGAGGATCGCCTCGTGGGTCGGGCCGCCACCGCGGCCGATGGTGCCGCCGCGGCCGTGGAACAGCCGGCAGCGCACTCCCATCTCCGAGGTGATGCGGATGATCCGCTGCTGGGCGCCGTACAGCCCCCAGCTGGAGGCGAGGATGCCGCCGTCCTTGCAGGAGTCGGAATAGCCGAGCATCACCTCCTGCTGGTTGCCGGAGGCTTCGAGCAGGGCGCGGTAGGTATCGTTGCCGAGCAGTTCGGTGAGTACCTGCTCGACATGCGACAGGTCCTCGATGGTCTCGAACAGGGGGCTGACGCGCAGGTGGCAGAACCAGTCGTTGCCGCGGCGCCCGGCGAGGCCGGTGAGCCAGGCCAGGTAGATCACCTCCATGACATGGCTGGCGCAGTGGGTCATGGAGATGACGTAGTTGCCGAAGGCCCGCGGGCTGACCTCGTCACGCATGCGCAGCATGACGTCGAACACCTCCAGGGTCTCGCGGGTCGGCTCGGACAGGGTTGCGCGGTCGATGGCCGGTGGCTGGCCCGAACGGATGGCGTCGGCCATCTGCTGCAGCCGTGCCGGCTCGTCCAGCGCCATGTAGTCCGCCAGTCCCTGGACGCGGAACAGTTCCGCCAGCGCCTCGCTGTGACGGGTCGATTCCTGGCGGATGTCCAGCTGCAGCAGGAAGAAACCGAAGGTCTCGACCAGGCGGATCATGTCCTGCAGCCTGCCGCGGGCGATGCGCCCGTCGCCGTGGCTGTAGAGGGAGTCGCGGATCAGGTACAGGTCGTCGAGCAACTCCTGCTCGTTGGTGTAGCAGTGTGAACAGTCGCCGGCCGGCTCGTCGCTGTCGAGCCGGGCGTTGATCGACTTCAGGGTGCGCCGCAGGCGGTGGCGCATGATGTACAGCTTGCGCCGATAGGGCTCGTGGCTGAAGCGGCTGGGATGGTCGGCGAAGGCTGCGGCCGCATAGCGCGCGTTGTCAGCGGTGAGGTTCTCCAGGAAGGCCTCGCTGGGGGTGACCAGTTCGCTGGAGTGGGTCAGCAGATGGCGCAGCTCGTCGAGCTGCTTCAGATAGAGGCAGACCGCCTCGTGCATGTGCATGCGCAGCGCCAGCTCGGTGGTCTCCGGCTTGACGAAGGGGTTGCCGTCACGGTCGCCGCCGATCCAGGAGCCGAAGCGCAGGATGCTCGGCGCCTTGACCGGCAACTCGCCATCGGGACCCTCGCCATAGGTGCGGCGGATGGATTTCTCCAGGTAGCGATAGAACAGCGGCACCGCGGCGAACAGGCTGTCGCGGACATAGAACAGGCCGTTGCGGATCTCATCCTTGACCCGTGGCCGGTGGGCGCGCACCTCGTCGGTCTTCCACAGGATCTGGATCTGGCTCTGCAGCTCGTCGATGACCTCCTGGCGCTGTTCGCGGCTGAGGCGGGTCTGGTCGAGGCGCTCGCTGGTGAGGAAGATGCGGCGCAGCGCCTCCATCACCGTGCGTCGCTTGGACTCGGTGGGATGGGCAGTGAATACCGGGATGTAGAGGGTCTGGTCGAGCAGCCGCTGCAGGGCCGTGGCGTCGATGCCGTCGGCGGCGAACTCGCGCAGGGTGTGGTCGAAGGAGCCCTCCCACAGCGGGCCGCCCTGGCTGACCGTGCGCCGCCGCTGGCGGTGCTGGAAGGACTGTTCGGCGATGTTGACCAGGCTGAAGTAGACGTTGAAGGCGCGCACCACGTGAGTGAGGATGGCCGGATCGAGTTCGTCGATCAGGTCCATCAGCCGCTGGCGCAGGCGCGGGTCGTCCTCCTTGCGCAGCCGGATGAACCCCTTGCGCAGGGTTTCCACGGCGGCCAGCACTTGGCCGCCAGCCTGGTCGCGCAGCACCTCGCCGAGCAGGTTGCCGAACAGGCGGACGCGGGATCGCAGCGCCTTGTCACGGGGTTGTTCGATCATGATTCAGGGCAACTCGTTGATTCTGTTGGTAGTGCCGCCCCAAGGCGGGCAAAGAGCGCGCATTATAGCGCAGCTCGGGCGAGGCGGCAGGCCGGCCGGTTCTCAGCCGCGGTCGGCGAGGGCCAGGCGGTAGACCTCGAGATAGCGCCGGGCGCTGCGCGTCCAGCTGAAGTCCTGGCGCATTCCGGCGCCGATCAGCCGCCGCCAGACCGGTGGCTGGCGATACAGTCCCAGTGCCCGGCCGATGGCCTGCAGCAGGGCCTCGGTGGTGGGTGCGTCGAACTGGAAGCCGGTGGCGGTGCCCTTGCGCAGCGCCGCCTCGCTGGCATCGACCACGGTATCGGCCAGGCCGCCGGTGCGGCGGACCACGGGCACGGTGCCGTAGCGCAGGCTGTAGATCTGGTTCAGGCCGCAGGGCTCGAAGCGCGAGGGCATGAGGAAGAGGTCGGCGCCGGCCTCGATGCGGTGGGCCAGCGGCTCGTCATAGCCGATGCGTACGCCGATCCGCTGCGGGTGGGCCGCCTGCGCCTCGCGCAGGGCCGCCTCCAGCTGCGCCTCGCCGCTGCCCAGCACCACCAGTTGCACGTCCTCTTCCATCAGTCGCGGCAGGGCGCCGAGGATCAGGTCCACCCCCTTCTGTTCCACCAGCCGGCCGATGTGTGCCAGCAGCGGTGTCTGCGGGCGCTCCGGCAGGCCGAATTCGCGCTGCAGGGCGGCCTTGTCCACGGCCTTGCCGGCCAGCGAGCGGCCGTTGTAGTTGGCCGCCAGGTGGGGATCCTTGCCCGGGTTCCAGTGCTGGTAGTCGGCGCCGTTGAGGATGCCGCTGAGGCGGTCCTGCCGGTGTCGCAGCAGGCCCTCCAGGCCATAGCCGAATTGCGGGGTGCAGATCTCCCGGGCATAGGTCGGGCTGACCGTGGTCAGCCGGTCGGCGAACACCAGGCCGCCCTTGATGAACGACAGCCGGCCGTGGAATTCCAGCGCCTCCATCGACCACCAATGCGGCGGCAGGCCGAGCTCGCCCAGCAGGGCGGCATCGAACAGGCCCTGGTAGGCCAGATTGTGAATGGTGAACAGGGTCGCCGGACGAGCCGCTTCCAGGGACAGCAGGGCCGGAACCAGACCGCACTGCCAGTCGTTGGTGTGCACCAGCTCGGCACGCCAGCCGAGGCCGGCGCGGTCCTGGGCCAACTCGACCACGGCCCGGGCGAAGCGTGCGAAGCGCTGGGCGTTGTCGGGCCAGTCGTGGCCGTCCGGCCCGACATAGGGATTGCCGGGCCGGTCGAAGCAGCCCGGGGCGTCGACCAGCCAGACCTTGAGCGCGCTGCCGGGCAGGTGGGTCTGCAGGATGCGCACCGGCGCCGTGTCGCCGTGGAGCTGCAGCCGGGCCACCTCCGCCGGCGGTGTCTCGAGGGTGTCCAGCAGGCTGCGGTAGGCGGGCAGCACCAGCCGAACCTCGTGGTGCAGGTTCTTCAGCGCCCGGGGCAGGGCGCCGGCGACGTCGGCCAGGCCGCCGGTCTTGATCAGCGGATGGGCTTCGGGGCTGGCAAAGAGGATCTTCATGGCTTCAGGTTCGGGGCGGTCTGGCCGCTGCAGGTCGGGACGGGGATTATACGGCGTGGCCGCGGCAATGTACCCAATGAATGGGTCTATACTGCATCCCCGACGGACAGATCCTGAATCGGGCAGCAAGGAGAACGGATATGCGCATGGCAATGATCGGACTCGGCCGCATGGGTGCCAACATGTCCCGGCGCCTGCGCCGTGGCGGCATCGAGGTGGTGGGCTATGACCGCAGCCCTGAGGTGGTCGAGCAGCTGGCGGCCGAGGCGGGCATGGTCCCCGCCGACTCCCTGGAGGACCTGGTTGAGCGGCTCGAGGCGCCGCGCCTGGTCTGGGTGATGCTGCCTGCCGGCGAGGTGACCGAGGCGTGCATCGAGCGTCTCGCCGCCCTGCTGGACCCGGGCGACGTGCTGGTCGACGGCGGCAACGCCAACTACCACGACAGCCAGCGGCGTGCCGCTCGACTGGCGGAAGCCGGTATCGAGTTCATCGATGCCGGTACCTCCGGCGGTGTCTGGGGGCTGGACAACGGCTATTGTCTGATGGTCGGTGGCTCGGAGACTGCCGTCGAGCGGCTGGCGCCGGCGCTCAGGGTGCTGGCGCCGGCTCCGGACCGCGGCTGGGCCCATGTCGGGCCGGTGGGCTCCGGGCACTTCACCAAGATGGTCCACAACGGTATCGAGTACGGCATGATGCAGGCCATGGCCGAAGGCTTTGCCCTGCTGCACGGCAAGACCGAGTTCCAGCTGGACCTGGCGCAGATCGCCGAGTTGTGGCGGCACGGCTCGGTGGTGCGCAGCTGGCTGCTGGACCTGAGTGCCGCGGCCCTGGCCGAGGACCAGCAGCTGGCCGGTGTCGCTCCGGTAGTGGCCGACTCGGGCGAGGGGCGCTGGACCGCCATCGAGGCCATCGATCAGGGCGTGGCCCTGCCGGTGATCAGCCTGTCACTGGCGATGCGCTTCGCCAGTCAGGACCGCGAGGGCTACGCCAACCGCCTGCTGGCGATGATGCGCAACGCCTTCGGCGGCCATGCGGTGGAACGCCGATCCGCGAGCGGCGACTCGCCGGCCGCCGGCTGAGGCGCGGGCCGCCAGCCATGCATTCCAGACCGGGAGAGCAGCCCATGTCCGACCCCTGTACCTTCGTCATCTTCGGCGCCACCGGCAACCTGGCGCAGAACAAGCTGTTGCCGGCGCTCTACCACCTGGAGCAGGCGGGTCGTCTGCCGGACGGCATGGCGGTGCTCGGCGTCGGCCGCCGGGACTGGGACGAGACGGCTTGGCGGGCCCAGGTGGAGGCCGATCTCGCCAGCCGGGTCCGTGGCGGGCTGGACGCGGCCGTCTGGGGGCGGTTTCGTGAGCGCCTGTTCTTCTTTCGTGGCGACCTCGGCGACGAGGCCATGTATCCCGCCCTGCGCCAGACCCTGGACCAGGGTCCGCAGTTTCCGTCCAACATCATCTTCTACATGTCCATCAGTCCGGCCAACTTCGGGGTGGTCAGTCGCCAGCTGGGCGTGGTTGGCCTCAATGACGAGCGGGACGGCTGGCGCCGGGTGGTGGTGGAGAAGCCTTTCGGCTACGACCTGGAGAGCGCCGAGATCCTCAACGAGCGGCTGCACCGCGACTGGCGCGAGAACCAGCTCTACCGCATCGATCACTACCTGGGCAAGGGCACCATCCAGAACATCCTGGTGTTCCGCTTCGCCAACCTGATGCTGGAACCGCTCTGGAACCGCAACTACATCGACCATGTGCAGATCAGCCATGCCGAGGCGCGCGGCATCGAGCAGCGCGCCAGCTACTACGACACCGCAGGTGCCTTGCGCGACATGGTGCAGAGCCACCTGCTGCAGATGCTGACCCTGGTGGCGATGGAGCCGCCGGCCAGCCTCGATGCCGAGTCGCTGCGCGACGAGAAGGTCAAGGTGCTGCGCTCCATCCGGCCCATCCCGCAGAGTGCCGTGCATGCCCACGCCTTCCGCGCCCAGTATGCGCGGGGCAAGGTGCAGGGGGAGAAGGTCGCCGGCTACCTGGAAGAACCGGGGGTGCCGGCGCATAGTACCACCGAGACCTACTGTGCCCTGAAGCTGTTCATCGACAACTGGCGCTGGCGCAACGTGCCCTTCTATCTGCGTACCGGCAAGCGCATGGCGCAGGACAACTCGATGATCAGCATCCGTTTCAAGCACCCGCCGCAGCAGCTGTTCCGGGAGACGCCCATCGAGCAGCTCAAACCAAACTGGATTCTGATGAATATCCAGCCCAACGACTGCCTGAGCATCGAGCTGCAGGTCAAGCAGCCGGGGCTGGAGATGCGCACCCAGACCCAGCGCCTGGATGCCGCCAGCTGCGGCCTCAGCCAGTATGGCATCGATGCCTACGAGGCGTTGCTGCTGGACGTGATCGATGGCGACGGCTCGTTGTTTCTGCGCTTCGACGAGGTGAACTGGGCCTGGCAGGTGGTGGATCCCATCCTCAAGGTCTGGGCCATGGAGCGGGACTACATCCACACCTATCCGGCGGGGACCTGGGGACCGCCCGAGACCAACCGCCTGTTCCTGCGCGACGATCAGGAGTGGCGCAATACGCTGGAGGAATAGCAGCCGAAGGGTTGCCCCGGCCGGCGCTGATAGGACCCCGCCCAGGAGACGGGAAGGGGCGGCAACCCGGGCCCGCGCTATCCGCTGGTCGGTTCAGAACAGCTCGACTGCCGCGGGGTCGTGCTCGACAGGCAAGGAATCTTCCTCGATCCCTCCCCTCACAACGGCGGTCAGCTGCACCGAGAACTGGGCCAGATCGCTGTTGTCGGAGATGCTCTGCCTTGCGATGGCCACCAGGTCGGCGATGTTGGCGTTGATCTGGGTGATGCTGTCGTGGACCTCACCTGCCAGAAGCTGCTGCCGGGCGGCCAGTTCGGCGTTCTCGGTGCTCTGCGCGTGGATGCCGGCGAGGGCGGTGGTGATGTGCTGGAAGGCCTCGCCGGTCTCGTCGACCTGGGCCAGGTTGTGATGCGAGTGCGACCGGTTCTCTTCCATGGTGGCCACGGCCTCTTCGCTGTCGCTGCGGATGCCCTCGATCAGCGCCTCGATCTCGGCGGTCGATTCGGTGGTGCGGCGTGACAGATTGCGAACCTCGTCGGCGACCACGGCGAAGCCGCGGCCGTGCTCACCGGCGCGGGCCGCCTCGATGGCGGCATTCAGCGCCAGCAGGTTGGTCTGTTCGGCAATGGCCTCGATCATGTCCAGGGCCTTGCGGATATCCTTGTGGCGGCCGGCGAGGCGGGTCACGGTGTCGTTCAGGCGGTCCATCCCGGCAACCAGTGAGCGCATGCCGCTCTTGGCCGCCTCCACCACCTGGAGACCGGTCCTGGCCTGGTCCTGGGCCTCGGTGGCCTGCGCCATGGTGGCATTGTTCTGCCGGCTGACCTGTTCGCTGGCCTGGGCCATCTGTTCGATGCTCTGGGCAAAGGTGCCGATGGCCTGTGCCTGTTCCTCCACCGCGGCGCTGGTGCTGGCGGTGATCTCCTGGGCCTTCTGACTGGCCTGCGAGAGGCCATCGGCCAGCATCATCACCTTCTGCACCATCTCTTCCAGTTGGCCCATGAACAGGTCGAAGAACATGCCGATCTGGGCGAATTCGTCCTCCCCCTCCATGTTCATGCGCGTTGAAAAGCTGGCCTCGCCCTGGACCAGTTCGCGGAAGGCGGTCTTGAGCTGCTCCAGGTTGCGGGTCATGACGCGCAGCATCCAGTACAGCAGCAGCAGGGTGGTAGCGAGGACGCCGAGGCCCAGGAACAGGGCGCCCCAGGCCAGATTCGTCAGCTCTTCCTCTATATGGGTGATGTCCTGACCCAGCTCGACCCGGCCCAGGCTTCGGCCGTCGAGTTCGATGGGCGCGGAGATGTCGAAGATGCCGTCGCCCCGCAGCGCGGCGGCGAAGTCCGCATCGGCCTGGAAGCGCCTGCCGAGCAGGCGTTCGTCGCCGCTGGCCGCCAGGCTGCGGCCCGCGGGATCACGCAGCCGGACATAGGCCAGATCGTTGTGGAGCAGGATGCTTTCGACGTCTTGCTGCAGCGTCCTCAGGTCGCCGTCGCGCATGGCGCTGGCGGAGGTGTCTGCGAGGCTGGAGGCCAGGCCGGCCAGGCGGGTGGTGACATGTTCGGTCTCCTCCCGGTGGTAGAAGCCGTATCCCGCGACCAGCAGGATCGCCAGCATGCTCGCCTGCATGGCGCTGAGCAGCAGCAGGGCCTTGCCCCTGAAACCCAAGCTTGGCAACTGGAATCCCATGCGCATTCGTCTCGATCGCCTGCCTCCCCGGGAGGCCATGCCCGGTTGCTCGGCGCGGAGAGGGAAAACTTGAGCGCGGGGCTCGTCCCTGGGCAGATGCCTTTGCCCACGCTTCACCGTACAATCCCGACCAGGCCACGAGCGAAGGATCGACCCAGACCATGACCAGCCCCACCCCCACCAGCGCCTGGCAGGCGCTCACCGACCACTATTTCGAGATCCGCGACCAGCACATGCGTGACTGGTTCGAGGCCGATCCGGCGCGCTTCGACAAGTTCTCCCTGGCCTTCGAGGATCTGCTGCTCGATTTTTCCAAGAACCGCATCACCGAGGAGACCTTTGCGCTGCTGCTCGACCTGGCCCGGGAGCGGGATCTGCAGGGCTGGATTCGACGCATGTTCGCCGGCGACAAGATCAATGTCACCGAGAACCGGGCGGTGCTGCACGTGGCCCTGCGCAACCGCGCCAACCGGCCCATCGAGGTCGATGGCGAGGACGTGATGCCGGCGGTCAACGCCGTGCTGGCTCGAATGCGCAATTTCAGCGAGGCGGTCCGGGGCGGTGACTGGCGGGGCTACGACGGGCGGCCGATCCGTGACGTGGTGAACATCGGCATCGGTGGCTCCGACCTGGGGCCGCAGATGGTCTGCGCGGCGCTCAGGCCTCATGCCGGCGGGGGTCCGCGGGTGCATTTCGTGTCCAACGTCGATGGCTGCCAGATCGCCGCCACCCTGGAGGGGCTGGAGCCGGCGACCACCCTGTTCGTCGTTGCCTCCAAGACCTTCACCACCCAGGAGACCCTGACCAACGCCCGTACCGCGCGGGCCTGGCTGGTCGAGGCGGCCGCTGACGAGGCGGCGGTGGCGCGGCATTTCGTCGCCGTCTCCACCAACAGCGAGGCGGTGCGCGCCTTCGGCATCGACTCGGCCAACATGTTCGAGTTCTGGGACTGGGTCGGTGGCCGCTACTCGCTGTGGTCGGCGATCGGCCTGCCGATCGCCCTCTACCTCGGCATGGACGCCTTCGAGGCGCTGCTGGACGGGGCGCATGCCATGGACGAGCACTTCCGCAGCGCGCCCCTGGCCGAGAACCTGCCGGTGGTGCTCGGCCTGCTCGGTATCTGGTACGTCAATTTCTTCGGCGCCGCCAGTCATGCCATCCTGCCCTACGACCAGAACCTGCACCGCCTGCCCGCCTATCTGCAGCAGGCCGAGATGGAGAGCAACGGCAAGCGGGTGTCGCGGGACGGCGAACCCCTGGACTACGACAGTGCGCCGGTGATCTGGGGCGAGCCCGGCACCAATGGCCAGCATGCCTTCTTCCAGCTCCTGCACCAGGGCACCCGCCTGGTGCCGGCGGACTTCCTGGCCGCCGCCGAACCTGCCTGTCCGCTGCCCGAGCACCACCGTATCCTGCTGTCCAACTTCTTCGCCCAGACCGAGGCCCTGATGCGCGGCCGCAGCGAGGCCGAGGCGCGTGCCGAGCTGGCCGCCCAGGGCCTGTCCGGGGCGGACCTGGAACGGCTGCTGCCGCACCGGATGTTTCCCGGCAACCGGCCGAGCACCTCCATCCTCTACCGCCGTCTCACGCCCCGAACCCTGGGCAGCCTGATCGCCCTCTACGAGCACAAGATCTTCGTTCAGGGCGTGATCTGGGGCATCGACTCCTTCGATCAGTGGGGGGTGGAGCTGGGCAAGCAGCTGGCCGGGGCCATCCTCCCGGAACTGCAGGCGCCGGGGCCGGTCTCAGGCCACGACGCCTCCACCCGCGGCCTGATCGATTACTGCAAGCAGCTGCGCGGGGAATGAACGCCCATAGGTCGGCGCCGGGCAAGCTGGTATAATGAACGGTCCGAGTCGGCCAGACAGCCGCGGGGGCCCTCGGGCCCTCGAGGAAAGTCCGGGCTCCACAGGGCAGGGTGCCAGGTAACGCCTGGGGGGCGCGAGCCCACGGAAAGTGCCACAGAAAACATACCGCCGATGGCCGGGTTCGCCCGGCACAGGCAAGGGTGAAAAGGTGCGGCAAGAGCGCACCGCGCCGCTGGCAACAGCGGTGGCAGGGTAAACCCCACCCGGAGCAAGACCAAATAGGGGAGCCATGGCGCGGCCCGCGTCGCTCCCGGGTAGGTCGCTCGAGGTGTGCGGCGACGCACATCCCAGATGAATGGCTGTCCACGACAGAACCCGGCTTACCGGCCGGCTCGGTATTTTTATCGGTGAGGGGGTGGGCGTTACGATGGACCCTCCATCCTTACCCTTCACGCGCTGTTGAGAGAATGAAAGGCAGGCTCTACATCAAGACCTTCGGGTGTCAGATGAACGAGTACGACTCGGCGAAGATCGCCGACGTGCTGGCGGCCTCGCATGGCCTGCAGGCAGTGGACGATCCCGAGACGGCCGACGTGCTGCTGCTCAACACCTGCTCGATCCGCGAGAAGGCCCAGGAAAAGGTGTTCTCCACCCTTGGCCAGTGGAAGGCCTGGAAGGCGTCCCGGCCCGACCTTGTGATCGGCGTCGGCGGTTGCGTGGCCAGCCAGGAGGGTGAGGCGCTGCGCGAGCGCGCGCCCTATGTGGACATCGTCTTCGGTCCACAGACCCTGCACCGCTTGCCGGCGATGCTCGACGCGGTGCGCGCTGCCCGGCGGCCGGTGGTCGACGTCAGCTTCCCGGAGATCGAGAAGTTCGACCGCCTGCCGGAGCCGCGTGCCGAGGGACCGACTGCCTTCGTTTCCATCATGGAAGGCTGCAGCAAGTACTGCACCTTCTGCGTGGTGCCCTACACCCGGGGCGAGGAGGTCAGCCGGCCGTTCGATGACATCATCGCCGAATGCGCGGCGCTGGCCGCCCAGGGGGTGCGCGAGATCACCCTGCTGGGGCAGAACGTCAACGCCTACCGAGGGGCCATGCACGATGGCGAGACGGCTGACCTGGCGCTGCTGATCAGCTATATCGCCGCCATCGACGGCATCGGCCGCATCCGCTACACCACCTCCCACCCGCTGGAAATGAGCGACAGCCTGCTCCAGGTCTACCGCGAGGTGCCCGAGCTGGTCGCTCACCTGCATCTGCCGGTGCAGAGCGGCTCGGACCGGATCCTGGCGCTGATGAAGCGCAATCACACGGCGCTGGAATACAAGGCCATCGTCCGCCGCCTGCGCGAGGCGCGCCCCGGCATCAGCCTGTCCTCGGACTTCATCGTCGGTTTTCCCGGCGAGACGGCGGACGATTTCGAGGCCACCATGGCGTTGATCGACGCGCTCGGTTTCGATCATTCCTTCAGTTTCGTCTACAGCGCCCGGCCGGGCACACCGGCGGCGGAGCTGCCGGACGACGTGCCACTGGCCGAGAAGAAGGCGCGGCTGGCCCGGCTGCAGGCGCGCATCGCCGAGCAGGCGGCGGCCATCAGCCGTGCGATGGTCGGCAGCGAGCAGCGCATCCTGGTGGAAGGCCCATCGCGCCGCGATCCGGCCGAGCTGGCCGGCCGCACCGAGAACAACCGGGTGGTCAACTTCCGCGGCGCACCCGAGCTGATCGGACGCTTCGTGAGGGTGCGCATCGAGGCGGCCCTGCCCAACTCGCTGCGCGGCGAGTTCGTCGATCTGGCGGAGGACGATGCCTCGGCCTCCGCCGCCAACTGGGGCTGAGTCCGCCCTCCTCACCGCCTTGAGCCAGAAACCCGCAGCCTACGACTTCACCCTGGAACCGGCCGACAACGCGCGGCTGGCCAATGTCTGTGGCCAGTTCGACGAGAACCTGCGCCAGATCGAGGGACGGCTCGGGGTGGAGATCAACAACCGTGGCAACCGCTTCCACGTCATCGGCGAGGCCGCCGCGGCGCGGCGGGCCGGGGATGTGCTGCGTTGCCTGTACCGTGACGCCGCCGGCCAGGCGCTGACCCCGGAACGGCTGCATCTCTACCTGCAGCAGGCCGAGGCAGAGGCGGCCGCCGGGGACGCGGAGCCGGCCCGGCCGGAGGTGGTGATCCGCACCCGCATCGGCGAGATCCGCGGGCGCGGCCCCAACCAGCGGCGCTACCTGGCGAGCATCGCCGAGCAGGATCTCAGTTTCGGCATCGGTCCGGCCGGTACCGGCAAGACCTGGCTGGCGGTGGCCAGCGCGGTCCAGGCCCTGGAGCGCGAGCAGGTGCGGCGGCTGATCCTGGTGCGCCCGGCGGTGGAGGCCGGCGAACGGCTCGGCTTCCTGCCCGGCGACATGGCGCAGAAGGTCGATCCCTATCTGCGGCCGCTGTACGACGCCCTCTACGAGATGCTCGGCTTCGACCGGGTCAGCAAGCTGATCGAGCGCAACGTGATCGAGGTTGCGCCACTGGCCTTCATGCGCGGCCGGACCCTGAACGATGCCTTCATCATCCTCGACGAGGCGCAGAACACCACCATCGAACAGATGAAGATGTTCCTGACCCGCATCGGCTTCGGTGCCACTGCGGTGGTGACCGGGGACGTCACCCAGGTCGACCTGCCGCGCGGCACCGCCTCCGGGCTGCGTCACGTGGTGGAGGTGCTGAAGGACGTGGAGGGCGTCAGCTTCACCTTTTTCAGCGCCCGCGACGTAGTGCGACATCCCCTGGTGCAGCGCATCGTCGGCGCCTATGCGCGGCACGAGGCGTCCGGGGGGCAGGACGATGGCTGAGCCGCAGCCTGCCGGTGGCGGCCTGCGGGTCGAGTTGCAGCACGCCCAGCAGGTGGCGGCGGTTCCGGACGATGCCGCGCTGCGGCGCTGGGCCCAGGCCGCCTGGCTGCATCCCGGCCGGGCGGCCGAGGTCACGGTGCGCATCGTCGACGCGGCGGAGAGCGCCGAGCTCAACCGGACCTACCGCCATCGCGAGGGCCCGACCAACGTGCTCTCCTTCCCCTTCGAGGCCCCGCCCGGTGTCGAACTGCCGCTGCTCGGCGACCTGGTGATCTGTGCCCCGGTGGTGGCGCGCCAGGCCGCCGGGCAGGGCAAGACGCTGGAGGCCCACTGGGCGCACATGCTGGTGCACGGCATGCTCCACCTGCAGGGTTACGATCACATGACGGCGGAGGAGGCCGGGCGCATGGAAGGGCTTGAATGCGAAATCCTCGCCCGGTTAGGCTACGCGAATCCGTATGAGCAATGAGAGGAGGACGTGCCGCGGGCAACCGAGCGCGGGTCTATGAACGAAGACCGATCTAGTAACGGTTCCGCCCATCGCGGCTGGCTCGAGCGCCTGAGCCAGGTGTTGATGACGGAACCGAAGGACCGGCAGCAGCTGATCGAGCTGCTGCGTGATGCCCAGCGTCGCAACCTGTTCGATGCCGACGCCCTGGCCATGATCGAGGGCGTGCTCCAGGTCTCGGAGATGCAGGTGCGCGACATCATGATCCCACGGGCGCAGATGGTGGTGGTCAACCGCGACGACCGGCCGGAAGACATCCTGCCGGTGATCATCCAGTCCGGCCATTCCCGCTTCCCGGTGATCGGCGACAACCGCGACGAGGTGGTCGGCATCCTGCTGGCCAAGGACATGCTGCGTTACCGCCTGCACGAGGACGAGAGGTTCGATATCCGTGAGGTGATGCGCCCTGCGGTGTTCATTCCGGAGAGCAAGCGACTCAACGTGCTGCTCAAGGAATTCCGTGCCAGCCGCAACCACATCGCCATCGTGGTCGACGAATACGGCGGCGTGGCCGGCATGGTGACCATCGAGGACGTGCTGGAGCAGATCGTCGGCGAGATCACCGACGAGCATGACGTCGAGGAGGGCGCCTTCATCCTCAAGCGTTCCGACACCGAGTACATGATCAAGGCGCTGACCCCGATCGAGGATTTCAACGAGTACTTCGGCACCCATCTCGACGCCGAGGCCTTCGACACCATCGGCGGGCTCATCGCCCGCGAGTTCGGCCATCTGCCCAAACGTGGCGAGACGCTGCAGCTGGATGGCATGACCTTCAAGGTGGTGCGGGCCGACAACCGCCGCATCCACATGCTGGCCCTGGAGCTGCCGCAGCCGCCGGCCGCCCGGGCCGACGCCGGCTGACGGTTCCCCCGCCGGATGGAGCAGACGCCGGGCAGTTCCCGCCTCGCCGCCTGGCGGCCGCTGGCCCTGTCGGGACTCTGCGGTGCGCTGCTGGTCCTCGCCTTCGCCCCCTTCGGTCTCTGGCCGCTGGCACCGCTTGGCCTCGCCGGCTGGCTCGGGCTGTTTGCCGGACTGAAGCCGCGCCAGGCCTTCTGGAGCGGCTGGCTGTTCGGCCTGGGACTGTTCGGTGGCGGGGTCAACTGGGTGCACATCAGCATCCACCAGTACGGCCACAGCCCCTTGCCGGCGGCGCTGGCGGTGACCCTGCTGCTGATCGCCTACCTGGCCCTGTTTCCGGCGCTGGCCGCAGGCCTGGCCCGGCGGCTGGCCCCCGGGCGTCCGGGGTTTCGCCTGCTGCTGCTGGTCTTTCCCTCGCTCTGGGTGCTCACCGAATGGCTGCGTGGCTGGCTGTTCACCGGCTTCCCCTGGCTCAATCCCGGCTACAGCCAGATCGATGCGCCTCTGTCCGGTTTCGCCCCCCTGCTCGGCGTCTACGGTCTCGACTGGCTGCTGGCGCTGTCCGCCGGCCTGCTGGTCTATCTGCTGAGCCGGCGTGGGCGGTTGCGCTGGGCGGCGGCCGGGCTGTTGCTGCTGATCTGGCTGGCCGGCTCAGGGTTGCGTGGCCTGTCCTGGACGGAACCGGCTGGCGCGCCGCTGCGCCTGTCGCTGATCCAGGGCAACATCTCCCAGGAACTGAAATGGGTGCGCAGCCAGCGCCAGGCTACCCTGGCCCGCTACCTGGAGATGACCCGCCGCGAGTGGGCCGAGTGGCAGCCGCGCCTGGTGATCTGGCCGGAAACCGCCATCCCCGCCTTCTATCACGAGGTCGAGGACGGCTTCCTGGCGGCCCTGCGTGCCGAGGCGGCAGACGCCGGCAGCGATCTGCTGACAGGGGTGCCGGTGCTGGACCGCGAGAGCTGGCGCTACTACAACGCGGTGATCAACCTCGAGGCGCCGACCGGTTTCTACTACAAGCGCCATCTGGTGCCCTTCGGCGAATACCTGCCGCTGCGCGAGTGGCTCGGTGGACTGCTGCAGGTGATGCCGCTGCCAGTGGCCGATTTCAGCGCCGGCGAGGGGCCGCCGCTGCTGACGGCGGCCGGCCAGCCGGTGGGGATGTCCATCTGCTACGAGGTGATCTTCGGCGAGGAGCTGCTCGATGCCCTGCCCGAGGCCGGCCTGCTGGTCAATGTCAGCAACGATGCCTGGTTCGGCGATTCGCTGGCACCGCATCAGCATCTGGAGATGGCGCGCATGCGGGCGCTGGAGACCGGCCGCTATCTGTTGCGCGCCACCAATACCGGAATCAGCGCGGTGATCGCCCCCGACGGTCGGTTGAGCGCCCGCAGTCCGCAGTTCCAGCCGGCGGTGGTCCGCGATACCGTCCGTCCCTACCGCGGCACCACCCCCTATGTGAAAAGCGGCAACGGGCCTCTGTTCGCCCTGCTGGTGCTGCTGCTGAGCGCCGCCGCGCGGCGCGGGAGGGGGGCATGATCGGCGCGCCGCTGTTCGCCTCGCCGGCGGCGCTGCGCCAGGCCTTCGATGCCGGGCTCGTCCGGCTGATCGAGGCCGGCGGCCTGGGCCCCTTCATCCTTGTCGCGGCCAACGCTACCTTCGACGCGCGCCTGCTGCCGGCCCTGCGCGGACCGCTGCAGGCGGCCTACCGCGAGCTGGCCGAGGCGCTGCAGGCCGCACGCCAGGCCGGCCAGCCGCTGCCGGGGGTGGCGGAGGACGTGGAGGTGTTCGAGAAGATCCATGCCTTGGGCCTGACCGCCCTGCAGCCGACCGAGTTCCGTGAAGCGGGGCCCTGGCAGCTGCAGTTCAATCCGCTGCGCGCCTTCCGGCCGCGGCGCATCAGCGGCCGGGTGCCCGCGGGTGTCGCGGCGCCCTTCGACCCGGAGGGGTTTCACTTCAACCGCCCCTTCCTGCAGCCGGAGTGCTTCTGGTCCGGCAGCCTGCAGGGCCGTCCGGTCGACCTCTACTACAACAAGTACCCCTTTGCCGGGCTGCACGGCCTGCTGGTGCCGGAGCGCGAGGCCGAGTGGCCGCAGCGCCTCGAGGCCGCCGATCACGACTGGTTGTGGGCGCTGTGTGCCGAGCTGGGCGAAACGCTGCCGGGCATCGGTTTCGGCTACAACGGTTACGGTGCCTACGCCTCGGTCAATCACCTGCATTTCCAGATGTTCCTGGCCGAGCGGCCGTTGCCGGTGGAGGACGGCCGCTGGTGTCACAACGGCGGCGGGCTCGACTATCCGGCGGCTTGTGAGACCTACGCCACCCCGGGGGAGGCCTGGCGGCGCCTCGAGGCGTTGCATCGGGCGCAGCAGCCCTGCAACCTGCTCTACGTTCCGGGGCGGCTGTATCTCTTCCCGCGCCGCAAGCAGGGCACCGTGGAGGTGCCCGCCTGGAGCAGCGGCTTCACCTGGTTCGAGCTGGCCGGTGGTCTGGTGAGCTTCGAGCGCGAGGCCTATCTGCAGCTCGACGCGGCGCGCATCGAGGCGGAGCTGGCTGCGCTGCGGCCGGCCCGGGAGGTCTGAAGCGGGCTCAGTCCTGAGCGGGCAGCAGCTCGCGTGCCGCCCAGCGGGCGAACTCCCTGCGGGTGCAGCTGTCCGCGCTGTGCAGGCCGCGGCCTTCCACCGTGCGGTAGACCACCAGATCCTGCTCCGGGTCCTCGTGTGGATCCTCGTCGATCACCTCGCGTACTGCCCACTCGGCGCCGTGCCGGCCGTTGGTGTAGAAGTGGCCGACGCGGATCTGCTCGGGGGTGAGACGCTGGCGTTCGGCGTGTTCCAGGGCCAGGGTGAACAGCCGTTCCAGGTCCTCGGTGGTCAGGTCGACGATCAGGTCCATGTCGTTCAGCGCCTGTTCGATGTGCCGCCGGTCGATCGGCGCTGCCGCTGCCGCTGCGCTGGGCGGAGGTGGCGCCTCGGTGAAGCGCATCAGGCTGACCGGATAGCGCCGCCAGGGGAACAGGCTGTTGAAGACGATGGCGGTGACCAGGATCACCAGCGTGTTGATGCCGATCGGCGTCAGCGCGTACTGGTAACCGAGGGCGTGAATGGCCGGCCCGCCGATCACCGCCGCCAGCGCGGTGGCGCCGCCCGGCGGGTGGATGCAACCGAGCAGGTGCATGGCGCCGATCGCCAGGCCCACCGCCAGGCCGGCGGCGAGAAAGGTGTCGGGTATCCACTGATAGCAGCTGACGCCGATCAGTGCCGAGATCAGATGACCGCCGATCAGCGCCCAGGGCTGGGACAGCCGGCCATGGGGCACGGCGAACAGCAGCACCGCCGAGGCGCCCATCGAGGGCACGATCAGGGCGGCGCCGCTGGCGCCGGTGACCTGGTAGCTGATCCAGGCGATGAGGAAGATGCCGGTGAATCCGCCGAGGGTGGAGACCAGTTTCTCGGCGGGGCTGACGTTTTCGGGTTCGAGGGCGAGAAAGCGACGCAGGCGTTGCAGCTTGTTCAATGGATGGATCCCTTGGTGTCGACGACGGGTACCGCCGGTCCATTCTGCTCGTGGCCGGTCGGTACGCGGCTGCCCCAGTATGTATCAGCCGTGAGGATGGCTCATTGATCCGGATCAGTTGGGGGGTTATCGGGACCGACCCCGGGCGGGCGCCGCAGGGCCGAGAGGGGAACCCGCTGGATGCCGCCCGCCAGGGGTGTGGCTGGCTGGCCGAGGCGGAAGATGCGGTAGCCGTGGATCATGGCCGATACGTCGCTGTCGCCGCTCTTCAGGTCGTGGCAGAAGGCGGCCATCGGGTGGGCCAGGGCAAAGCCACCGATTGCCAGGGCGAGGGGCGCATGCAGGCCGGCCAGTTCGGCTCCCCAGTCCGGTCCGCCCTGCAGCCAGCCACTGGCCGCCTGCAGGGCCAGCAGCCCGAACAGCAGCAGGTAGAGTGGCGCCCACAGGGGATTGTGGGCATACCAGCGCGGCAGGGGTGTCCGGCCCAGACTGAGGTAGCAGCGCAAGGTGGCGAGCGCCCCGGCGAGCGTCCTCGCATCCGGCAGCAGATCGTGCCAGCCGGCGGCCGAGCGCGGCCGGCTGAACAGCAGATAGAGCCGCAGGCCGAGCGCCAGCAGCAGCACCCAGCCGAGCGCACGGTGGGTCTCCAGCGCCGCCGTCCGGTACTGCGCCACATGGGCGAGCAGCCAGCCGCTCAGCAGCATCCCCCAGGTCGAGGCCGCCAGCAGCCAGTGGCTGAGGCGCAGCGGGGCGGACCAGATCAGGCGCCGCTGCAGTGGGGCTGCGCTCATGCCTCGCCGGCGCGGCGGAACTCGGTGCCGCGGCACTTGGGGCAGGGCGGGATGTGGCCGGTATGATGGAAGTGCAGTTCTTCGCCGCAGGCGACACAGCGCAACACGCCCGGCCCGGTCACCTCGCCGGTGTGATAGGCGGCATTGGCCTGCATGCGGTCCTCGAACCGCTGCAGTTCGAGGCGGGTGCGGTCGGCGACGGTGAACAGCATCTCCAGCAACCGCTCCTCGACCCGTTCCACGTCGAAGCGCAGCCAGGCCGCCAGCTCGCTGCCGCTGCGGGCCAGGAAGTCGCCCGCCGCCTCCAGGTCACGGCGCAGCCAGGTGGCGATGCGCTCCGCCTCCTCGCGGCTCAGCTCGCCCAGCTCCACCGCCTTGTCCTGGGCAGCATGCAGGTTCTCCTCCAGGGTGGGGATGGCCTTCTCCTCGGCCTCCTCGATGGCCGCGCGCAGTCGCTCCATCATCCGGTTGTAGGCCTGGACCAGACGTTCGCCGGGTGAATTCTCTGGTTGATCGGTCATGACAGGTCACCATTGCAGGGATTCGCCTCCAGTGTGGTGCATCCGGCTGGCGAAGGGAAGGTGCGCAAAACACGGGGGAGGATAGGGCCACGGAATCCACCAGACCCACGCAAATGATCCAGGTATTAACCCGGATATTGCACCAAGGCGGCGCGCATGGTCGGCGTGCAGGCTGGTAAATGGGGCGGGAACTCGTAACCCGGCTTTGTGCCTGTTCGATCGACCCCGGCCATTGCCCGCCGTGGATCTCCCCGATCGCGGCCTGGAGACCGCTCCTACGGGGCATGGCGGCACAATGTGTTGTCGCAGGAGCGGTCTCCAGGCCGCGATCGAGGCGCAAGGGGTATCCCCCATCCCGCCACCCCGGCCCACGGAGCCTGCCTTGGTGCAATATGCGGGCTAAGTCCGACAGGCTGTTATTAACCCGGCAGCCAAATATGCCGTGTTCAGGGCTTCAGGCCTGTTCCGGGACAAGGCGCGGCCCGCCGGCAAGGGTCGGTCTCCTTGTCAAGGGCCGGAACGCCGGACCGGGACAGGCCTGAAGCCCCGGTCATTCCATGATTCAATGGGTTCGGCCGCCGTGTGCCTGCCTGCGGACGGCGTTATCGAACCTTGCCGTAGGCATGCTACGGCGGCGTTTCGATGCCTTGCCGCAGGCAGGCACACGGCGGCTGAACACGGCATATTTGGTTGCCGGGTTAATAATAATGTTTTCCCGTGGGTTCCGTGGATTCCGTGGCCATCCCGACCCTCTCCGGCCGCGCTCGGACTGTTACCGCGCCGGCGGCTGGGGTATCCTCCCGCTCTTGTTCGGCAAGCCTGACTGATCCCCGAGATGGACGAATTCTACGACCCGCAAGCGATCGAGACCGCGGTGCAGCGCGGCTGGGAGGAACAGGACGCATTCCGCGCCCTGGAGGACCCGGAGCGCGAGCCCTTCTACTGCCTGTCCATGTTCCCCTATCCCAGCGGGCGGCTGCACATGGGCCATGTGCGCAACTACACCATCGGCGACGTGATCGCCCGCTACCAGCGCATGCAGGGCAAGAACGTGCTGCAGCCCATGGGCTGGGACGCCTTCGGCCTGCCGGCCGAGAACGCCGCCATGCAGAACAGGGTGCCGCCGGCGCAGTGGACCTACAAGAACATCGACTACATGCGCGAGCAGTTGAAAAGGCTCGGTTTCGGCTACGACTGGTCGCGCGAGATCGCCACCTGCCGGCCCGAGTACTACCGCTGGGAGCAATGGTTCTTCACCCAGCTGTTCGAGAAGGGACTGGTCTACAAGAAGATGGCCACGGTCAACTGGGATCCGGTCGACCAGACGGTGCTGGCCAACGAACAGGTGATCGACGGCCGTGGCTGGCGTTCCGGGGCGCTGGTGGAACGGCGCGAGATCCCGCAGTGGTTCATGAAGATCACCGCCTATGCCGACGAGCTGCTGGAGGGTCTCGACCGCCTCGACGGCTGGCCCGAGGCGGTGCGCACCATGCAGCGCAACTGGATCGGCCGCTCCGAGGGCCTGGAGCTGGAGTTCGCCATCGAGGGCCGTGACGACAGCCTCACCGTGTTCACCACCCGGCCCGATACCCTGATGGGCGTGAGCTATGTCGCGGTCGCCGCCGAGCACCCCCTGGCGCAGGCCGCGGCGCAGAACAATCCGGAACTGGCCGCCTTCCTCGATGAGTGCCGCGCCACCGAGACCAGCGAGGCGGCGCTGGAGACCATGGAGAAAAAGGGTATGGCCACCGGCCTCAGCGCCCTGCACCCCGTCAGCGGCGAGCCGGTGCCGGTGTGGGTCGCCAATTTCGTGCTCATGGGCTACGGCACCGGCGCGGTGATGGCGGTGCCGGCCCACGACCAGCGGGACTTCGAGTTCGCGCAAAAATACGGTCTGCCCATCAAGCAGGTGGTCTTCCCGGCCGACGGTTCCGAGGCCGATGTCAGCGAGGCGGCCTGGACCGAAAAGGGCGTGCTGAAGCACTCCGGGCCCTTCGACGGGCTCGACTTCCAGGGCGCCTTCGACGCCATCGCCGGGTATGTGGAACAACGCGGCCGCGGCCGGCGCACCGTCAACTACCGGCTGCGCGACTGGGGGGTGTCGCGGCAGCGTTACTGGGGTTGCCCCATCCCCATCGTCAATTGTCCCGAGTGCGGCGCCGTGCCGGTGCCCGAGGATCAACTGCCGGTGGTGCTGCCGGAGGACGTCGAGTTCGACGGCAGCGGCTCGCCGCTCAAGAAGCTGCGTGCGTTCATCGAAACCAGCTGCCCGAAATGCGGCGGCGCGGCCGAGCGCGAGACCGACACCTTCGATACCTTCATGGAATCTTCCTGGTATTACGCCCGCTACTGCTCGGCCGACAACGACCAGGCCATGCTGGACGAGCGCGCCGACCACTGGCTGCCGGTGGACCAGTACATCGGCGGTATCGAGCACGCCATCCTGCATCTGCTCTATGCCCGCTTCTATCACAAGCTGCTGCGCGACAAAGGCCTGGTGAAGAGCGACGAGCCCTTCACCCGGCTGCTGACCCAGGGCATGGTGGTGGCCGAGACTTATTACCGGCTGGACGAGCGGGGCCAGAAGGTCTGGTTCAATCCGGCCGAGGTCGAGGTGGAACGCGATGCCAAGGGCCGGGTGACGGGTGCACGCCTCAAGGCCGACGGGGCGCCGGTCGAGGTCGGCGGCATCGAGAAGATGTCCAAGTCCAAGAACAACGGCGTCGATCCGCAGCTGCTCATCGACCGCTACGGCGCCGATACCGTGCGCCTGTTCACCATGTTCGCCGCGCCGCCCGATCAGTCGCTGGAGTGGTCAGACGCCGGTGTGGAGGGCGCCTTCCGCTTCCTCAAGCGGCTGTGGAAGATGGTTGCGGCCCATGTCGCCGGCGGTCCGGTTCCGGTCCTGGATACGGCCGCCCTGGACGATGCGCAGAAGGCGCTGCGCCGTCAGACCCATCAGACCATCGTCAAGGTGAGCGACGACCTCGGCCGGCGCCAGACCTTCAATACCGCCATCGCCGCGGTGATGGAGCTGGTCAACGCCATCGGCCGCTTCGACGATGCCGGCGGCGCCGGTCGGGCCGTGCGTCAGGAGGCGCTGGAGACGGTGGTGCTGCTGCTCGCGCCCATCGTGCCCCACGTCTGCCACGAACTCTGGCGCGCGCTGGGTCATGAGGATGCGGTGGTCGATGCCGCCTGGCCGAAGGCCGACGCCTCGGCGCTGACGCAGGAGAGCGTGCAGCTCGTGGTGCAGGTCAACGGCAAGGTGCGCGCCCGCATCGAGGTGCCGGCCAATGCCGACCGGGCGGCGGTGGAGGCGGCGGCCCGGGCCGATGCCAACGTGCAGCGTTTCCTGGAGGGCAAGACGCTGCGCAAGGTCATCGTCGTGCCCGGCAAGCTGGTGAACCTGGTTGCCAACTGAATCGCCGGCGGCTACCGTGGCTCCAGGCTTGGGCCAGCGTCCGAGGAGAACCCGATCCGTGAATGCTCCAATCTTCCACCGCCGCCTCTGGCCGCTGCTGCTGGCCGTGCTGCTGCTCGCTGGCTGCGGTTTCCATCTGCGCGGGGCGGTGGCCCTGCCGCCCGCCATGCAGAAGATCGCCGTCAAGGGTATCGGCCCCTATGCGCCCCTGGGGCGGGAGATCCGCCGTGGCCTGCGCAGCGCCGGGGCCGAGGTGGTGGAGGATCCGGCCGCGGCCACGGCGGTGCTGAGGATTCTGCGCAACGAGGCGCCGCGGCGGGTACTGTCGGTGCAGGCCACCGGCAAGGTGCAGGAATACGAGTTGCTGCAGATCCTCGATTTCAGCGTGCAGGACGCGGCCGGCCGGCTGCTGCTGTCGCGCCAGCATCTGGAGCTGAGCCGTGCCTATCTGTACGACGCCAACGATCCGCTGGGCAAGGGCAGCGAGGAGGCGGCGATCCGCGCCGACATGCGGCGCGATCTGGTCCAGCTGCTGCTGCTGCGCCTCCAGGCACGGGGGCGCTGAGCCCGGTCGCCCGGCATGCAGGTCCGCCCCGAACAGCTTGCCACCCGTCTCGAACAGGGGCTGGCGCCGGTCTATCTGGTCCATGGTGACGAGCCGCTGCTGGTGCAGGAGGCCTGTGACGCGATCCGCGCCGCGGCGCGTGGCCAGGGCTATGCCGAACGCGAGGTCTTCCAGGTCGAGCAGGGTTTCGAGTGGGGACGGCTGCTGGAGGCGGCCAACGCCCTGTCGCTGTTCGCGGAACGGCGCATCCTGGAACTGCGCCTGCCCGGCGGCAAGCCGGGCAAGGAGGGCGGCGAGGCGCTGCGTGCCTATGCCGGCCGCCCCGCCGAGGACACCCTGCTGCTGGTGATCTGCGGCAAGCTGGAGCCGGCCCAGCGCAAGGCGAAATGGTATCAGGCCCTGGACGAGGCCGGGGTCTCGGTGCAGGTCTGGCCGGTGGATGCCGCCCGCCTGCCGGCCTGGATACGCCAGCGCATGCAGGGTCGCGGCCTGCGGCCGAGCGCGGCCGCCGCCCAGCTCCTCGCCGAGCGGGTCGAGGGCAATCTGCTGGCCGCGGCGCAGGAGATCGACAAGCTGGCCCTGCTGCACCAGGGCGAGGTGGACGTCGATGCGGTGGCGGCGGCGGTGGCGGACAGCGCCCGTTTCGACATCTTCGGGCTGGTGGATGCCGCCCTGGCCGGCGAGGCCGGTCGCTGCCTGCGCATGCTCGCCGGCCTGCGCGGCGAGGGTGTGGAGCCGGTGCTGGTGGTCTGGGCCCTGGCCCGCGAGCTGCGCGCCCTGGCCGGCATGGCCCGCGAGCTGGCGGGGGGGGGCTCGACCGCGAGCGTGATGGCCAGCCACCGGGTGTGGAAGAACCGCCAGCCGCTGGTGGCCAAGGGGCTGGCCCGCTACCGGCCCGCGGCCTGGCAGGCGCTGCTCGGCAAGTGTGCCGAGATCGACCGCATCGTCAAGGGCCAGGCGCCGGGCAGGCCCTGGGACGAGCTGGTACAATTGTGTCTCGGCATGGCCGGTCGCCCGCTGGGCCTGGCGCCGCGCCGGCCCTGAGCGCCCGCCCTGCCGCAAGCGCATTCCCTCTAAGCCGAGCACGAATGACACGAAACGACATGAACGCAACGCCGGACAATCTGGACCTGGACGTCGTGGCCTACATGCAGGCGGTCGGCCGCCGGGCGCGGGCCGCGGCGCGTGACATGGCGCGGGCCGAGACCGGCGCCAAGAATGCCGCTCTGCTGGCCATGGCCGCGGCCCTGGAGGCGACGCGTGAGACGCTCAAGGCCGAGAATGCCCGTGACCTGGAGGCCGGGCGTGCCCGCGGCCTGGACGCGGCCCTGCTCGACCGGCTGACGCTGACCGACGCGCGCATCGACGCCATGGCCGAAGGCCTGCGCCAGGTGGCCGCCCTGGCCGATCCGGTGGGCAGCATCAGCGATCTCAACTACCGCCCCAGCGGCATCCAGGTGGGCCGCATGCGCGTCCCCCTGGGGGTGATCGGCATCATCTACGAGTCGCGGCCCAACGTCACCGCCGATGCCGCGGCGCTGTGCCTGAAGTCCGGCAATGCCGCCATCCTGCGCGGCGGCTCCGAGGCCATCCATTCCAACCAGGCCATCGCCGCCTGCATCCGCAGCGGCCTGGAACAGGCCGGCCTGCCGCTGGAGGCGGTGCAGGTGATCGAGACCACCGACCGTGCCGCGGTCGGCGAGCTGCTGCGCATGCAGGACTGCGTCGACGTCATCGTGCCGCGCGGCGGCAAGGGGCTGATCGAGCGCGTCACCGCCGAGTCGCGGGTGCCGGTGATCAAGCACCTGGACGGCATTTGCCATGTCTACATCGATGCCGACGCCGATCTGGACAAGGCGGTGCGGGTGGCCGTGAATGCCAAGACCCAGCGCTTCGGCACCTGCAACACCATGGAGACCCTGCTGGTCGATGCGGCGGTTGCCGCCGAGGTGCTGCCGCGGCTGGAGGGGCCCTACCGCGAGGCCGGCGTCGAGCTGCGCGGCTGCGAGCGCACCCGGCAGATCCTCAGGGATGCCGTGCCGGCCAGCGAGGAGGACTGGGACACCGAATACCTGGCGCCCATCCTCTCGATCCGCGTGGTCGATGGCCTGGATGCCGCCATCGAGCATATTGCCCGTCACAGCTCCCAGCACACCGAGAGCATCGTCACCGAGAACTACAGCCGGGCACGGCGCTTCCTGCGCGAGGTCGATTCCAGCTCGGTGATGGTCAACGCCTCGACCCGTTTTGCCGATGGCTTCGAGTACGGGCTCGGCGCCGAGATCGGCATCAGCACCGACAAGCTGCACGCCCGTGGGCCGGTGGGCCTGGAGGGCCTGACCAGCCAGAAATTCATCGTGCTCGGCGACGGTCACATCCGCCAGTGAGCCTGCTGCGGCCCGCCTGAATGATCGGCATCTACGGCGGCACCTTCGACCCCGTCCATTTCGGCCATCTGCGTACCGCGCTGGAGGTGGCCGAGCTGCTGGAGCTGGATGAGCTGCGGCTGCTGCCGGCCGGTCGGCCACCGCACCGGCCGCCACCGCAGGCCACCACCGCCCAGCGGTTGCAGATGCTGCGCCTGGCGCTGGCCGGTCAGGCCCGCCTCGGCCTCGACCCGCGTGAGCTGCAGCGGCCGGGACCTTCCTACATGGTCGACACCCTGGCCTCGTTGCGTGCCGAGCTGGGAACACGGCCCTTGGCGTTGATCCTTGGCCAGGACGCCTTCCTCGGCCTCGACCGCTGGCACCGCTGGCGCGAGCTGCCCGACCTGGCCCACCTGGTGGTGATGACCCGTCCCGGCGGCGACTGGCCGCAGGGCGGCGAGCTGGGGGCGCTGTTCGAGGCGCGGCGCAGCCAAGACCCGGCCGCGCTGCGCGCGGCAGCGGCCGGCCGCATCTGGTGCTGCCCGGTGCGGCAGCTGGAGATATCCGCCAGCGGCATCCGCGCCCTGTGCGCGGCCGGGCGCAGTCCGCGTTATCTGTTGCCGGATGCCGTGCTGGGCTACATCGAGGCCGAGGGCCTGTATCAAGATTCACAAGGCCGGGAGATGCCGGCAGGAGAGAGCGAGTGACATCCCATCCGGACAGCGAACAACTGAAGGCGCTGGTGGTCGAGGCGCTGGAGGCGCTCAAGGCGCAGGACATCTGTGTCCTGGAGGTCGGCGAGTTTACCTCGGTCGCCGACTACATGATCATCGCCAGCGGTAGCTCCGACCGCCACGTCAAGGCCCTGGCCGACAACGTGGTGGAGAAGGCCAAGCAGGCCGGCGTGCCGCCGCTCGGCGTCGAGGGCGAGGCCGGCAGCGAGTGGGTGCTGGTCGATCTGGGCGACGTCATCGTCCATGTCATGCGGCCCCAGACCCGCGCCTTCTACAACCTGGAGAAGCTCTGGTCGATGGGTGGCGAGGAAGAGGTGGTGCCGTCCGGCGAGGGCGGGGCCTGAGCGGCCGGTGCGCATCCGGCTGATCGCCGTCGGCCGGCGCATGCCCGATTGGGTGACGGCCGGCTACCAGGAGTATGCGCGTCGCCTGCCGCGCGAGTGCGCCCTGGAACTGATCGAGATCGCGCCCGGACACCGTGGCCGCAAGGCGGACGTGAGGCGCATCCTGCAGGAGGAAGGGGAACGCATGCTGGCCGCCATCCCCCGTGGTTCGCGGGTGATCGCCCTGGAGGTCGGGGGGCGGCCCTGGAGTACCCCGCAGCTGGCCGAGCGCCTCGGTGACTGGCTGGCCGGCGGCCAGGACATCGCCCTGCTGGTCGGTGGGCCGGAGGGGCTGGATCCGGCCTGCCGGGCGCGCGCCGACGAGCAGTGGTCGCTGTCGCCCCTGACACTGCCACATCCCCTGGTGCGGGTGCTGCTCGCCGAGCAGCTGTACCGGGCCTGGAGCCTGCGCGCCGGCCATCCCTATCACCGGGCCTAGCTAGCCCGGAGTCTGTCGGACTCAGGACCAATCTACTGCGCTGATGGGAGGACGGCCCGAATTCCCCCGATTTCTCGTTGCGTAGGCACACTCTGCGCCTCGAAATCGTGAAAATTTGTGCTTGCTTTCCCGCAATGCTCGCTACGATCGCCTGAATCCGGCAGACTCCTGGGGGCTGTTGACATCACGCCAATCGCGGCCTGGAGGCCGCTCCTACCAGGGTGCCGCCATGCCCCGTAGGAGCGGCCTCCAGGCCGCGATGGGGGACTGCCTGTCATCTGCCCTTCGCGTTATAGTCGGGGGTGATTTGCAGTGTATGGGGAGCGGCACGCATGACCGCCATCTATCTCGCTTCCGCCTCGCCGCGGCGGCGTGAACTGCTGGAACAGATCGGGGTCGAATACCGACTGATCCACGCCGCCATCGACGAGACACCGCGGCCCGCCGAGGCGCCTGCGGAGCTGGTGCAGCGCCTGGCCCTGGCCAAGGCGCGCGCCGGGCTGGCGGTCAAGGGGCATGTCGATCCGCTGCCGGTGCTGGGGGCGGATACCCTGGTGGTGCTGGATGACCGGGTGCTCGGCAAGCCGGCCGACGCGGCCGCGGCGGATGCCATGCTGGCGGCGCTGTCCGGGCGCAGCCACGAGGTGCTGAGCGCTGTCGCCCTGGTCGATGCCGGGCGTGAGCGGCAGGCCCTTTCCGCCAGCCGGGTGTGGTTTCGCGACATCACGCCGGCCGAGCGGGCCGCCTACTGGGCCAGCGGTGAACCCGCCGACAAGGCCGGTGGCTACGCCATTCAGGGCCTGGGCGCGTTGTTCGTGGCCCGCCTGGAGGGGAGCTATTCCGGCGTCATGGGGCTGCCGCTGTTCGAGACGGCCCGACTATTGCAAGAATTCGATATTCATCCACTGGCCCCGGGCGCGGCGTGAAGGCCGTGGAGGCGGCCGTCCGCAGGCTGGAAAGCAGATATCATGAGTGAGGAAATACTGGTCAACGTCACCCCGCAGGAGACCCGCGTCGCGGTGGTGGAGAACGGCGTGCTGCAGGAGGTGCTGATCGAACGCGCCCGCTGCCGCGGCCTGGTGGGCAACATCTACAAGGGCGTGGTGTGCCGGGTGCTGCCCGGCATGCAGGCGGCCTTCGTCGATGCCGGACTGGAGCGGGCCGCCTTCCTGCATGCCTCGGACATCGCCAGCGGCGGTCAGGACGACGAGCGCGGCACCATCTCCCAGCTGCTGCGCGAGGGCCAGGAACTGCTGGTGCAGGTGATCAAGGATCCGCTGGGTACCAAGGGCGCGCGCCTCACCACCCACATCACCATTCCCTCCCGCTACCTGGTGTTCATGCCGCATGCCGGCAACCTCGGCGTGTCGCAGAAGATCGAGGACGAGGCCGAGCGACAGCGCCTGAAGGGGATCATCGCCGAGGGCGCCGAGGCCGATCACGGCTACATCGTGCGCACCGCCGCCGAGGGGGTGGATGCCGATGCGTTGCGTGCCGACATGCAGTTCCTCAACCGCTTGTGGACCTCGATCGGCGAGCGGGCGCGCAGTGTCGGCGCCGGCGGCATCGTCCACGAGGACCTGCCGCTGGTGTCGCGGGTGCTGCGCGACCTGGTCGGCAGCGAGGTGGAGAAGGTGCGCATCGACTCGCGCGAGACCTTCCAGCGTCTGCAGCAATTCGCGGCCGACTTCGTGCCGGAGATCCGTGACCAGCTGGAGTACTATCCGGGCGAGCGGCCGATCTTCGACCTGTACGGGGTCGAGGACGAGATCCAGAAGGCCCTGGAACGCAAGGTGCAGCTCAAGTCCGGTGGCTACCTGATCATCGATCAGACCGAGGCGATGACCACCATCGACGTCAACACCGGTGCCTATGTAGGCCATCGCAATCTGGAAGAGACCATCTTCAAGACCAACCTGGAGGCGGCCCAGGCCATCGCCCGCCAGCTCAGGCTGCGCAACCTCGGCGGCATCATCATCATCGACTTCATCGACATGCAGGACGAGGAGCACAAGCGCCAGGTGCTGCGGGCCCTGGAAAAGAGCCTGGAACGGGATCATGCCAAGAGTCACATCAGCGAGGTTTCCAGCCTGGGGCTGGTGCAGATGACGCGCAAGCGCACCCGCGAGAGCCTGGGACACGTCCTCTGCGAGGCCTGCCCGACCTGCGGTGGCCGCGGTTCGCTGAAGACGCCGGAGACCGTGGTCTACGAGATCTTCCGCGAGATCCTGCGCGAGGCGCGGCAGTTCGATGCCCAGCAGCTGCTGGTGCTGGCCTCCCAGGAGGTCGTCGATCTGCTGCTGGACGAGGAGTCGACCAGCCTCGCCGAGCTGGAGACCTTCATCGGCAAGCCGATCAAGTTTCAGGTCGAGTCCCTCTACACCCAGGAACAGTACGATGTGGTGCTGATGTAGCCCGCATCCCCCTCCATGCTTCGCCGTTTCCTGTTATTCCTCTGGTACAGCAGCGCCGGGCTGGTGATCGGCCTCGCCCTGCTGCTCAGTCTGGCACGGATCGCCATGCCGCTGCTGGAGGGCTACAAGGCGCAGCTGGAGGCCTGGCTGCATGCGCGCAGCGGACTGGTGGTGCATATCGAGCAGATGGATCTCGGCTGGCGCGGCATGGGGCCCACCCTGCGCCTGATCGGCGCCCGGCTGCAGGGTCCGGAGGGTGAGGAGGCGCTGCTCGAGGTCGGCGAGCTGGAGATCGGCGTCGATCTCTGGGTGTTGCTGCGCCGCCAGGCGCTGGTCACCACCGCCATCGCCCTGAAGAGGGCGCAGCTGACCCTGGAGCGGCGTCCCGACGGTCGCTGGGGGCTGGCCGGTCTGCAGCCCGCGGCCCGGGCCGATCCGCTGGGCCTGCTGCTGCAGCAGCCGCTGGTCGAGCTGGAGGAGGTGGAGCTGCGCATCCAGGACCGTTTCGGCAGCCTGCCGGAGAGTTATTTCCGCCAGCTGCGGGCCCGGCTGCGCAACCGCGGTCCCCGCCATCAGCTGAATGCCGAGTTCGATCTGCCCGAGGGTCTAGGCAGACACATGACCCTGGCCGCCGATCTGGTTGCCGTGAGGGAACGGCCGGGGGGGCTGCGCGGCCGCTTCTATCTGGGCAGCGAGGGACTGTTCCTGCGCCACTGGCTGCAGCCCATGCAGCCGCGCGGCCTGCAGGCCGGCGGCGTGCTCGACATCCGCCTCTGGGGCGATATCGAGGACGGGGCGCTGAGGCGACTGCGCGGCCAGGGGCGCATCGAACTGCCCGAGTTGCGCGACGCCCGCGAACCCTTGCCGTTGTTCGCCGCCAGCCGGGTGCAGACCGATTTCGACTGGCGGCACGAGGCCGACGGCTGGATGCTGGATCTCGACCGGCTGCGGCTCAACTGGGCCGACCATGTCTGGCCGGACAGCCATGCGGCACTGCGTTACCGCGTCCTGGGCAAGGATCGGTTCGGGCTGCAGCTCAGTGCCGGTTACCTCGAGATCGCCCCCTTGCGGCCTCTGATCGCCCGCCTGCTGCCGCTCACTGCCGAGCAGCGGGCGATGCTCGACGGGCTGCGCCCGCGCGGCGCCCTGCATGGCCTGAAGCTGGCCTTCGAACAGGCCGAGGGGCGGCCGGAGGGGCTGCTGTTCCGTACCGCCTTCCAGGGGGTGGCGGTCGATGCCTGGGAATCCCTGCCCGGCGTGCAGGGACTGAGCGGCCTGCTGGAGGGTGGCCCGGAGCGCGGCCGTCTGGTGCTCGACAGCCGTGGCGTCGGGCTGGACATGCCGCGCCTGTTCCCCGGCCCGCTGCGCATCGAGACGCTGCGCGGTGCTCTCGACTGGCGGCGTTATGCCGACCGCCTGCGCCTGGACAGCCCTTCGCTGGAACTGGCCACGGCGGACCTCTCGACCCTGAGCCGGCTGCGTATCGACCTGCCGGGGGACGGCGGACCTCCCTGGCTGGATCTGCAGACCGCCGTGCTGCACGGCGAGGTGGGCGCCGTCGGTCGCTATCTGCCGGCGCGGGTCATGTCGCCACGGGCCGTGGCCTGGCTGAACCGTGCCCTGGTCGGTGGCGAGATCAGTTCCGGTGGCCTGATCTTCTTTGGCCGGCCGACCGATTTCCCTTTCCGCCAGGGGCAGGGGCGGATGGAGGTCCGCCTCAACGTGGCCGACGGCGTGCTCGACTACAGGCCGGAGTGGCACCGCATCGAGGCTATCGAGGCCGAGGTGGCCTTCCTCGACGACCGTATGGCGATCGATGCCGTCTCGGCCAAGATCCTCGATGTCGATCTGAGCCGGGTGCAGGTCGGCATCGAACACCTGGGCCGGTCACGGCTGCAGGCCGAAGGCCACGCCCAGGGGCCCCTGGCCAGCATGCTGCGCTTCGTGCGCGAGAGTCCCCTCGCCGACCGCGGCTATCCGCTGGCCGAGCTGGAGGGCCGGGGAGCGGCGGCCCTCGATATCCGTCTCGATATCCCGCTGCGCAAGAGTCACGGCCAGCACCTGGGGGTCGACGGCCGCCTCAGGCTGGATGGCAACCGGCTGGCGTTCAGACGCTGGGAGCTGGCCCTGGATGACCTCAAGGGTCGGTTGCACTTCACCGAGCGGGGGCTTCGCGCCGAGGCCATCGAGGGCCGCCTGTGGGAGACGCCGGTGCGCCTGGCCATCGACGAGCGGCAGCTCGAGGGTGCGCCTTTCACCCGGGTCGAGCTGCAGGGCCGGCTGCCGCTGGTCGAGCGGCTCCGCCAGCAGCCGCTGCCCCTGTGGCGCCACCTCGCCGGGCGGGCCGACTGGCGGGTGCAGGTGGACGTGCATCCGGCAGCGGCCGGACGCCCGGCCGTCAACCGGCTGTCGCTGGCCTCCGACCTGCGCGGCATTGGCGTCGATCTGCCGGCGCCGCTCGGCAAGGTCGCCGAGGCGGCGCGCGGTTTCCGCCTCGACACGGTGCTCGAGGACCACAGCCCGGGGCCGCTGCGGATCAGCTATGGGCCGCACAGCGCCGCGCTGCGGCTGGCCGACGGCGAGGGCCCGTTGCGCATCGAGCGTGGCCGGCTGCTGTTCAATGCCGGGCCGGCGGCCCTGCCGGAGAAACCCGTCCTCTATCTCGGTGGCCGCCTGGCGCGTTTCGACCTGGACGAGTGGCGGCCACTGCTGGGTGGGGACTCGACGGGTGGCAGCCCCTTTGCCGAGCTGCGGCGGGTGCAGCTGGAGATCGCCGAGCTGGAACTCTTCGGCCGTCGCTTTCGCGAGCAGGGGATCCAGGCCCGGCGCGAGGCCACGGGCTGGCAGGTGACCCTCGAGGGCGCGGATGCCGCCGGCAGCCTGTTCCTGCCCCAGCCGCTGCAGGGCGGCACCCTGCGCCTCGACATGCAGCGCCTGTCCCTGCGTCGCGCCGAGGCGGCCGCGGCGCAGGCGGACAAGGTGGTGCCGGACGAGTTGCCGGCACTGGAGGCCGAGATCCGGCATTTCGTCTATCAGGACCACGACCTGGGCGAGGTCCGCGTGAGGACCCGGCCCATTCCCCAGGGCATGCAGGTCGAGCAGATGGAGATCCGGGCCGACTGGATCCAGCTGCAGGCCAGCGGCCAGTGGACCCGGGTCGCCGGCGAGGATGCCTCGCGCTTCAAGGTCAGGCTGACCGCCGAGGATCTGGGCCGGCTGCTGGAGAACATTGGCTTCGGCGACGGTATCCAGGGGGGGCGCACCGAGGCCGAGATCAGCGCCAACTGGCCAGGGGCGCCGACCGAGTTCTCGTTGCCGGCCATGGAGGGGACCCTGGACATCCGCATCGGCAAGGGCTACCTCACCAAGCTGGAACCGGGTGCGGGGCGGATCTTCGGCCTGCTCAGCCTGCAGGCCATCCCGCGGCGGCTGACTCTGGACTTCGGTGACCTGTTCAAGAAGGGGTTCGCCTTCGACAGCATCGAGGGCCACTTCACGATCATCGATTCCGATGCCTACACCAACGACCTGACCATCGAGGGGCCCTCGGCACGGATCGAGATCTCCGGCCGTACCGGCCTGGCGGCCCGCGACTACGATCAGCTGGTGACGGTGGTGCCGCATGTGCGTTCCGGCCTGCCCATCGCCGGGGCGCTGGCCGGCGGGCCGGCGGTCGGCGCTGCCCTGTTCCTCGCCGACCGCCTCCTCGGCCGGCAACTGGAGGGACTGGCCCGCTATCAGTACACGGTGACCGGCAGTTGGGACGATCCCCGGTTCGTGCGCCTCGAAGCGGACGGCGCCGAGTCGCCCCCGTCCCCACCGGGACCGCGCTGAGCGCCGCCGCCGGGCTTTGTGGTATGCTGGAAAGATGAAGAAATTTATGCTGTTGGCGGCCCTCTTCGGGCCGGTGTCCAGCGTCGCCGATCCGCTTTCCTTCAGTTTGTCCGCCGAGGTCTGGGCGCGTCCCAGGCAGGGGGAGGCTCTGGTGCGTATCGAGCCCCTGCGCCAGGCGGTGGCGGCGCTTGACGCCGAACCCGGGCGTCGCCTGCTGCTGCACCATCCGGGGGGTGAGGAAGGCGGACTCTGGGCCCACCAGTTGCGTGGCTGGCTGGTGGCCCTGGGCGTGCCCTCGGCGCGCATCGAGCTGCTGCCGGGCGGGGTGGAGGCCGCGGCCCTGCGCCTGGAGGTGGTCGACGGCGAGAACAAGGAGAACCAGATACCATGACACAGGTCGCTGCGATCCAGATGGCCTCGGGGCCGAATGTCAGCGCCAACCTGCTCGAGGCCGAGCGGCTGATGGCGGAAGCGGCCAAGGCGGGTGCCGAGCTCATCGTCCTGCCCGAGAACTTTGCCCTGATGGGCATGGACGAGAGTGACAAGGTGGAGATCCGCGAGGCCGACGGCGGCGGTCAGATTCAGGATTTTCTCGCCCAGCAGGCGCGTCAGCTGGGGGTCTGGGTGGTCGGTGGCACCGTGCCACTGGAGGCCGCAGATGCGCACAAGGTGCGCGCCGCCTGCCTGCTCTACGACGATCGCGGCGAGCGAGTGGCGCGTTACGACAAGCTGCACCTGTTCGATGTCGAGGTGCCGGAGATCGGCGAGAGATACACCGAGTCCGAGACCATCGAGGCGGGCGAGGAGGTCAGGGTGGTCGACACCCCCTTCGGCCGGCTCGGCCTGGCGGTGTGCTACGATCTGCGCTTTCCGGAGCTGTTCCGCGCCATGATCGACCAGGGCATGGAACTGCTCGCCGTGCCCTCCGCCTTCACTGCCATCACCGGCAAGGCGCACTGGGAGACACTGGTCCGGACCCGGGCCATCGAGAATCTGTGCTACGTCATCGCCGCCAACCAGGGCGGCTACCATGTCAACGGCCGCGAGACCCACGGTGACTCCATGGTGGTCGATCCCTGGGGCAACGTCGTAGGGCGGCTGACGCGCGGCACCGGCGCGGTCCAGGCACAGATCGATCTCGGCCAGCTGCAGGCCACCCGGCGGCACTTTCCCAGCCTCGAACACCGGCGGCTCAGCTGCCGCTGAACGCGGCACCCCGCCCATCACCACAGAAGACCGACCAATGAGTGAAGACAGTCTCGAACTGGCGCGCCAACATCTGCTGGCCCCGGCCGGCCTCGGCGAGAACGACCTTGCCCGGGTGCTCGACAGCATGCTGGGGCATGCCGTCGATGCCGCGGACCTCTATTTCCAGTCGACCCGTTTCGAGTCCTGGATGCTGGAGGATGGCATCGTCAAGGAGGGCAATCACAGCATCGAGCAGGGGGCCGGGGTACGGGCGATCAGCGGTGAGAAGACCGGTTTCGCCTATTCCGACGAGATCGTCCTGCCGGCCCTGCAGCAGGCGGCCGGGGCGGCCCGCGCCATTGCCCGCAGTGGTCGCCAGGTCGAACTCCGCGCCTGGCAGCCGTCCGGCGATGCCGGGCTGTACCGGCCGCTCGATCCCCTGGAGACGATGAGCGCCGACGACAAGGTGGCCCTGCTGCAGCGCATCGATGCCGAGGCACGGCGCCAGGATCCGCGTGTCCAGCAGGTGATCGTCAGCCTGGCCGGCGTGCACGAGGTGATGCTGGTGGCGGCCAGCGACGGCACCCTGGCCGGTGATGTGCGGCCGCTGGTGCGGGTCAACGTCAGCGTCATCGTCGAGCACGACGGGCGCCGCGAACAGGGCAGCTCGGGCGGCGGCGGGCGCGGTGGCTACGAGCTGCTCACCAGCGATGATGCCGCCCTCTGGCATGCCCGCGAGGCGGTGCGCCAGGCGCTGGTCAACCTGGAGGCGGTCGAGGCGCCGGCCGGCAACATGACCGTGGTGCTGGGGCCCGGCTGGCCGGGGGTGCTGCTGCACGAGGCCGTCGGTCATGGTCTGGAAGGCGATTTCAACCGCAAGGGCACCTCGGCCTTTGCCGGCCGGCTCGGCGAGACGGTGGCCTCGCCGCTGTGCACCGTGGTCGACGATGGCACCCTGCCGGGGCGCCGTGGCTCACTGAACATCGACGACGAGGGTACGCCCACCCGGCAGACGGTGCTGATCGAGAAGGGGGTGCTCAGGGGCTACATGCAGGACAAGCTGAACGGGCGGCTGATGGGGGTGGCCTCCACCGGCAACGGCCGGCGCGAGTCCTATGCCCACCAGCCCATGCCGCGCATGACCAACACCTACATGCTGCCCGGCGAGCAGGCGCCGGAAGAGATCATCGCCTCGGTGGACAACGGCCTGTATGCCGTCAACTTCGGCGGCGGCCAAGTGGACATCACCTCCGGCAAGTTCGTCTTTTCGGCCAGCGAGGCCTATCTGATCGAGGGTGGCAAGGTGACCCGGCCGGTGAAGGGTGCCACCCTGATCGGCAGCGGCCCGGAGGTACTGACCCGGGTGTCGATGGTCGGCAACGACCTGCAGCTGGACAAGGGGGTCGGTACCTGCGGCAAGGACGGGCAGAGCGTGCCGGTCGGGGTCGGTCAGCCGACGCTGCGCATCGACGGCCTGACGGTGGGCGGCACCAGCGCCTGAGCCGGTCAGGCGTCGTCGGGGCCGGAGGCCACCGCCTCGTCCAGTTCCCGCAGGTAGCGGAACAGGGCGCGCGGACCGCGGCTCTTGTCGGCGCCCCGGTCGCGCTGGGCCTGACGGATCAGCTGGCGCAGGTGCTGGCGGTCGGCCTGGGGGTAGGATTCGAACAGGGCGCCGAGGGCCGCATCGCCGTCCTCGATCAGCCGCTCCCGCAGTGCCTCGAGCTGGTGGAAGCGACGGCTGGCGCGGGCATCCTGCTGGCGCATGGCCTCCAGCGCGGCCTGGATGGGCGCCGCGTCCATGCCGCGCAGCAGCTTGCCGATGTACTGCAGCTGGCGCTTGCGGCCACCGTGGGCCTTGATGCGCCGCGCCAGGTCCACGGCCTCGCGCAGCGTCTCGGGCAGCTCGATCTGTGCCAGTCGCGACTCGGGCAGCCCGACCAGGGTCTCGCCCAGGGCGCGCAGCGCCTGGCTGTCCCGCTTGCGCTGGGACTTGCTGGGGGGCTGATGTTCCGCGGGGGCGGTGCTGTGCTCTTCGTTCGGCATGGCGGCGAGACTAGGGTCTGTTGACAGACCCTAGCAGCTGGAGCGGCGGACAGGCAACACACAACAGACAGAGGCGATGATGACAGAACAGGATCGGCAATTACAGCACGACGCGGCGGGCCTGCCCGACGCCGCAGCGGTGGAGAAGGTGGTGGCCCAGGTGCTGGACGAGGCGCGCCGGGCCGGGGCCAGCGCCGCCGAGGCCGGGGTCAACATGGATCTCGGCCTGTCGGTGACGGTGCGCCTGGGCGAGGTGGAGACCCTGGAATACCACCGCGACCGGGGGCTCGGGGTGACTGTCTACTTCGGCCGGCGCAAGGGCTCGGCCAGCAGCTCGGACCTCTCGCCCCAGGCGATCCGCGAGACGGTGGCGGCGGCCTGCGACATCGCCCGCTATACCAGCGAGGATAGCTGCGCCGGCCTGGCCCCGGCGGAGCGCATGGCGCGGGAGACCCCCGATCTCGATCTCTACCATCCCTGGGATATCGACGCCGACCGGGCCATCGAGCTGGCCCGTATCTGCGAGGATGCCGCGCGCGGCCAGGATCCCCGGATCAGCAACTCCGAGGGGGCGACCCTGGCCAGCCATGCCGGACTGCGGGTCTACGGCAACAGCCACGGCTTCATCGGCGGCTATCCCAGCAGCCGGCACAGCATCAGCTGCTCGGTGATCGCCGAGCAGGACGGTCAGATGCAGCGCGACTACTGGTACACGGTGGCGCGGGCCCGCGAGGACCTGGAGCCACCCGAGGCGGTCGGCCGTACCGCTGCCGAGCGTACCCTGCGCCGGCTCGGCGCGCGCAAGCTCTCGACCCGCCAGGCACCGGTGCTGTTCAGCGCCGAGCTGGCCGGCGGCCTGTTCCGCAGTTTCGTCAGCGCCATCCGCGGCGGCAACCTGTACCGCCGCTCCAGCTTCCTGCTCGACTGCCTCGGTCAGCCGGTGTTCCCGGATTTCGTGCACATCCACGAACAGCCCCATCTGCCGCGGGCCCTTGGCAGCGCCCCCTTCGACAGCGAGGGCGTGGCCACCGCGCCCCGCGACCTGGTGCGCGATGGTATCCTCCAAGGCTATGTGCTGGACAGCTATTCGGCCTGTAAGCTGGGCATGGAGACCACGGGCAATGCCGGCGGGGTGCACAACCTGAGCATCGACCCCACGGCCGGTGACCAGGCGGCCCTGCTGCGCCAGATGAGCAGCGGCCTGCTGGTGACCGAGCTGATGGGGCAGGGCGTGAACATCGTCACCGGCGACTATTCGCGCGGTGCCGCCGGCTTCTGGGTGGAGGACGGTGAACTCCAGTACCCGGTGGAGGAGATCACGGTGGCCGGCAATCTGCGGGATATGTTCCGCGATCTGGTCGCGATCGGCAGCGATATCGATACCCGTGGCAGCATTCGCACCGGTTCGGTGCTGCTCGCCCCCCTGACCCTGGCCGGCGACTGAAGAAAACTGCCAGCGGCAGAATTGATCTGGGTCATTCCGTCCCCCGGACAAAGACTTAGGATTAGAACTTTCTAATCTATGGTTATTGTGCGGCGGGGGGCAACGATGCCGAATGCTGAGATCATGGTGGTCGACACCGGCCTGGGGTCGGCGGCCAACAACATCACCATCGACCGACACTGGCTGGCCGAACATGCGCGCAGCCTGCGTCCCAACCTGCTGCGCTTCTTCCGCAGCGGGGAGAGCGCCTGGATCGGCCTGCACCAGTGGCCAGAGACCGAGCTGAACCTGGACTATGTGCGCGAGCAGCGGATCCAGGCCGTGCGCCGGCTGACCGGCGGCGGGGCGCTCTACGTCGATTCGCGGCAGCTCGCCTGGTCGCTGTTTCTGCGCCGCACCCCGCGCTGGAAGGAAACGACCGAGGCGGAGCTGCTGGAGGTGGCGGGGCGGTCGGTGGTCGAGGCGCTGCGCGATCTGGGCCTTGCCGCCCGCTTCTGCGGCCCCAACGACATCGAGGTCGATGGGCGGAAGATCGCCAGCGTGTTCGTGGCCCGTTTCCGCCGTTCCTACCTGATCCAGGGCTTCCTGTTCGTCGATGCTGATCCCGAGCGGCTGGCCCGGACGCTGCGTTTCGCGGCCGAGGGACCGGATGCGGGTCGACCCCAGGTGGCGCGGGAGCGTGTCACCACCCTGCGTGCCCATCTGGACCGCGTCCCCTCGCTGATGGTGTTGCGCAAACGGCTTACCAGTGCCCTGCTGGCCGGCTTCGGGCTGCGTACCCGGCCGCCGAGCAAGACGGTCTATGCCGACCTGCGCCGCTACGCCCGCAATCCGCCGCCGCTGCCGGAAGGGCTCAACTACCCGGTGCTCATCGACCCGGGTGCTGCCCCCCTGGTGCCAGCCAGCGGTTATGCCGAGGCGCGCTGGAAGACGGCGGGTGGCATGCTCTACTGCCGGCTGGCCCTGGACGAGGGCTGCGAGCGGGTGGCGGGCCTGCGCCTCGGGGGTGACCTCTACCTGCAGCCGGTCAGCTTCCTCGGCCAGCTCGCGGCCGAGCTGCTCGGTGCGCCGGTGCGTGAACTGCGCGAGCGGCTGCTGGCCTGCTGCCGTCGGTCCGAACTGGACATGCCGGGCCTGGGGGCCGAGGATCTCTGGCAGGTGATCGCCCTGGCGCTGGGTCACTTCGATGAACGCCGGCTGCTCGGCCTGAGCCCGGAACAGGCCAACCGACTACGGGTGATCGGCGCCGAGACCGATCTCAGCGCCATCGACATCCTGCAACGGGCCGAGGTCATGCTCTTGCCCTACTGTGCCAAGTCCACCAGCTGCAACTTCCGTGGCATGGACGGCTGCAAGCAGTGCGGTGCCTGCGAGGTGGGGGACGCCTTCCGCCTGGCGCAGCGCCACGGGCTGGAGGTGCACAGCGTTTGCAACCACGATCACCTCAGCGAGCTGCTGCAGCATTTCCGCGCCCGAGGGGTGGGGGCGTTGGTGGCCAACTTCTGCGAGCCTTTCTTCGTCAAGCGCAACCACGTGTTCCGAGAGGCGGGCATGCCGGTGGTGCTGCTCGATCTTCGCGGCCAGAGCTGCTATGAGGCGGGCCGGGAGGCGGACGGTTACGCCGGACGTTTCCAGGATCAGGCACGCCTCGACCTGCCGCTGCTGGAGCAGGTGCTGCGCATCGTCCCCGAGGTGGAGCTCGCCGTCGAGGCCGAGTAGGGGAGAAGCCAGAAGCAGGAAGCTGGAAGCCAGGAGCTGGTAGGGTGGGCATCGCCCGCCTGACTTGAGACTCCCAGCTCCCAGCTCCCAGCTCCCAGCTCCCAGCTTCCAGCTTCTAGCTTCTAGCTTCTAGCTTCTAGCCAATCGCCTGCTTGAAGCTCTCGCCGTTGATCAGGAAATGAATGCCGATGCTGGCGGCATAGCCGAGGGCGATGGCCCAGCTCCACTTGAGGTGGGCGAAGAAGGTGTAGATGCCGCGCGCCTGGCCCATCACCGCGACCCCGGCGGCGGAGCCGATGGACAGCAGCGAGCCGCCGACGCCGGCGGTGAGTGTCACCAGCAGCCAGTTGCCGAGACTCATGTCGGGCTGCATGGCCAGCACCGCGAACATTACCGGGATGTTGTCGACGATGGCCGAGAGGAGGCCGACCAGGATGTTGGCCTGGGTGGCGCCCAGGTCGCCGTACATCAGCTGCGAGCCGATCGCCAGATAGCCGAGAGTGCCGAGGCCGCCGACACAGAGGATGATGCCGTAGAAGAACATCAGGGTGTCCCACTCGGCGCGTTCCAGTGCCTTGAAGACGTTGAAGGGGGTCATCCGCCGGGCTGCTTCGCCCTCGACGCCATCGTCGGCGAAAGCGGTGTCGGCGAAATCGCTCTCTTCAGGCGTGAGCGGGAAGTCGCTGCGCCGCTTCAGATAGTAGCTGTACAGCTTGAGCAGGCCGAGGCCGGTCATCATGCCCAGCACCGGTGGCAGGTGCAGGAAGTTGTGGGCCGACACCGCCATGGTGATGGTCAGCAGGAACAGGCCGACCACCACCCAGGCGCCGTATTGCAGTGCTGCGCTCGCCTCGGTCTGTTCGGGGGGCGAGGCAGGGACGGTGAGACCGAGGATCACCGCCGGCACCAGCCAGTTGACCAGCGAAGGGACGAACAGGGCGAAGAACTGGCCAAAGTCGACCAGCCCCTTCTGCCAGACCATCAGTGTGGTGATGTCGCCAAAGGGGCTGAATGCGCCGCCGGCGTTGGCGGCTACTACAATGTTGATGCAGGCGGTGGCGACGAAGGCGTGATTGCTGCCGCCGACCGCCATCACCACGGTGGCCATCAGCAGGGCGGTGGTCAGGTTGTCGGCCACCGGCGAGATGAAGAAGGCCAGCAGGCCGGTGACCCAGAAGATGGCCCGTAGCGAGAAGCCGCGCGAGATCAGCCAGGCGCGGAGGGCCTCGAACACGCCGCGCTCGTCCATGGTGTTGATGTAGGTCATCGCCGCGAGCAGGAACAGAAACAGCTCGGCAAACTCCAACAGGTTGTGGCGTACGGCCTGCTCCGCGCTGTGGGTGTCGCCCTGCTGCTGGTAGAGCAGGGCGACGATCAGCCAGATCAGGCCGGCGGCGACGATCACCGGTTTCGACTTGCGCAGGTGGATGGCCTCCTCGGCGATCACCAGGGCATAGGCGGCGACGAAGATGCCGACCGCCAGCCAGCCGGCCCAGTGGCCGGTGAAGTCGAGCGGCTGGATGCCGGTCGAGGCCTGGGTGGTGAACGGCAGCAGCAGGCCCAGGGTCAGCAGGGTTAGACAGGATGGTCCATGGCGCTGGATGTACATGCGGCGTCCCTCTCGTGGCTAGCCATCCCTGTTGTCGGCAGCCTGCGGTCAGACTTCAGCGCCCCCTAGCCCGGATATTGCACCAAGGATTCGAGTTTCAGGGCGAATCCTTGGTGCAATATCCGGGCTAAACCCAACAGATTCCCGGGGCCTGTCAACACCGCGCCAATCGCGGCCTGGAGGCCGCTCCTGCCAGGGTGCCGCCATGCCCCGTAGGAGCGGTCTCCAGGCCGCGATCCCCGGCGGGTCCAGCCACGCCATCATCCGGGTCCTGATGCAATAGGCGGGCTAGGAGTCTGTCGGACTCAGGACCCATCTACTGCGCTGATGGGAGGGCGGCCCGAATCTCCCCCGATTCCTTGTTGCGCAGGCCCACTCTGTGCCTCGAAATCGTGAAAATTTGTGCACGCTCTCCCGCCACTCGCTACGCTTGCCTGAATCCGACAGCCTGGGCCTGTTGACAGCGCGCCAATCGCGGCCTGGAGGCCGCTCCTGCCAGGGTGGCGCCATGCCCCGTAGGAGCGGCCTCCAGGCCGCGATCCCCGGCGGGTCCAGCCACGCCATCATCCGGGGGCCTGATGCAATATGCGGGCTAGAGCAGATACAGCGTCCCCAGGCCGAGGAAGGTCATGAAGCCGACCACGTCGGTGACCGTGGTCAACAGTACGCTGCCGGCCAGGGCGGGGTCGATGCCCAGGCGGCGCAGCAGCAGGGGGATGCTGAAGCCGGCCAGGGCGGCGATGATCAGGTTGATGATCAGCGCGGCCCCAATGACCATGCCGATGTTGCTGTTCTGGAACCAGGCCATGGCGATGAAGGCCACCACCAGGGCCCAGAGGATGCCGTTCAGCATCCCGACCGCCAGTTCCTTGTACATCAGCCAGCGGGCGTTGGACTTGCCGATCTGGCCGAGCGCCAGACCGCGGATGACGATGGTCAGGGTCTGGCTGCCGGCGATGCCGCCCATGCTGGCGACGATCGGCATCAGCACCGCCAGCGCCACCACCTGCTCCAGGGTGCTCTCGAAGCGGCCGATCACCCAGGAGGCGACGAAGGCAGTGAGCAGGTTGATGCCCAGCCACAGCGCCCGGCGGCGGGCACTGGGTACCACCGGGGCGAAGATGTCGTCCTCCTCGTCGAGGCCGGCCATGCTCATGATGTTGTGATCGGCCTCGTCGCGAATCACGTCCACCACGTCGTCGATGGTGATGCGGCCGAGCAGCTTGCCGTTCTCGTCCACCACCGGGGCGGATACCAGGTCGCGGTCCTCGAACAGCTTGGCGACTTCCACCGCCGGCATGTCGGCGGGGATGCCCTCGATGTCGCGCTCCATGACCTCGGCCACGCTGAGGTCGGGATCCTGGGTGAGCAGGGTGGAGAGTGGCAGCAGGCCGAGGTACTTGTCGTAGCGGTCGACCACCATCAGGCTGTCGGTGAGGTCCGGGATGCTGCCGCGAAGGCGCAGGTAGCGCAACACCACGTCCAGCGACACGTCGGCGCGCACCGTCACCGTGTCGAGGTTCATCAGGCCGCCGGCGGTGTCCTCCGGATAGGAGAGCACGGCCTCCAGGCGATGCCTGTTCTGCAGGTCCATGGAGCGCAGCACCTCGTGGATCACGGTGCCGGGCAGGTCCTGTAGCAGGTCGGCCAGGTCGTCGGTGTCCAGACCTTCGGTGGCGGCCACCAGCTCGCCGGTCTCCATCTCGTCGATCAGGCCGGAGCGCACCTCGTCGTTGACGTGCAGCAGGATCTCGCCGCGGTCCTCGGGGTCGACCAGTTCCCAGAGGATGATGCGCGGCCCCTTGGGCAGGGATTCCAGCAGATGGGCGATCTCGGCCGGATGCAGGTTGTGGATCAGGCGCCGCACCTGCCCGGCGGCACCGGAGGCCAGTGCGTCGGACAGGGTCTTGAGGCGTTGCTGGGTGGCGTTCTGGTCGGTGGCTGTATCGGTCATGCGCAGATCCCGTGCGGCCGGAATCGGCGGCTCCGGTCCGGGTGCAGTTTAACAGGGTGGGGAAGGCAGAAGCCAGGAGTCAGAATCCAGAATCCAGAAGTCAGGAGTCAGAAGTCAGAAGTCAGAAGTCAGAAGTCAGAAGTCAGAAGTCAGAAGTCAGAAGTCAGAAGTCAGAAGTCAGAAGTCAGAAGGTAGGAGCTGGGAGCTGGGAGCTGGGAGCTGGGCAGCCATGCATCAGGATCCCGGATGATGGCGTGGCTGGACCTGCCGGGGATCGCGGCCTGGCGACCGCTCCTACGGGGCATGCGGCACCCTGGTAGGAGCGGCCTCCAGGCCGCGATTGGCGTGGTTTAACAGGCCCTGGTATCCGCCGGGCTAGGAGCGGAGCAGTTCGTGCAGCAGCGCTTGGCGTTGCTCCGGTTCATAGCATTGCAGCAGGCGTTCGGCCAGGGGTTGCAGCTCGCGGGTGTCGCTGCGGTTGATGACGTCCTTGACTTCCAGCAGCGAGGAGGCCTGCATGCTGAACTGGCGCAGGCCGAGGCCGAGCAGCAGCGGGGTGTAGAGGGGATCGCCGGCCATCTCGCCGCACATCGACACCGGCGTGGAGGCGCGCTGGCCGGCGTGGATGACGCGGTGGATCAGCTCCAGCACCGCCGGGTGGACCGGATCGTAGAGGTAGTTGACCTCGTCGTCGATGCGGTCGATGGCCAGGGTGTACTGCACCAGGTCGTTGGTGCCGATGGACAGGAAGTCCAGGTGGTGGGCGAAGAAGTCCGCCGTCAGGGCCGCCGCCGGTACTTCGATCATGCCGCCGACTGGCATCGCCGGGTCGAAGGCCAGGCCCTGGGCGGCCAGCTCGTTGCGCACCTCGTGCAGCAGGGCCTGAACCTGCTGCAGTTCGTGACTGCTGGAGAGCATGGGGAGCATCATCCGCACCGGACCCAGGGCGGCGGCGCGGAGGATGGCGCGCAGCTGGGGGCGGAACAGCGAGGGGTCGCGCAGGCAGAGACGCACCGCGCGCAGGCCGAGGGCCGGGTTGGTGCAGGTGCGTTCCGTGTCGTCGAGGTGTTTGTCGGCGCCCAGATCCAGGGTGCGGATGGTCAGCGGCAGTCCGCCCAGCTCGCGGATCACCCGGGCGTAGGTCTCCAGCTGTTCCTCCTCGTCCGGCAGATCGTCGCGGTTCATGTACAGGAACTCGGTGCGATACAGGCCGACGCCGGCGGCACCCACCTCCTTGATCGCCGCCACGTCCTCAGGCAGCTCGATGTTGCCTAGCAGGTCGATGGCTACCTGGTCGCGGCTGCGTGCCGGACGCCCCTTGAGTCGACCCAGCTCGCTGCGGTAGCGGATTTCCTCCTGCTGGCGCTGGCGGTAGTAGTCGAGCATCGCCTGGTCGGGACCGGCGATCAGTACCCCGCGCTGGCCGTCGACGATGATCAGCTCGTTGTCGCGGATGTAGCGGCGCACGTTGTGCATGCCGACCAGTGCCGGGATGCGCAGGCTGCGGGCGATGATCGCGGTATGCGACAGGGGGCCGCCGTATTCGGTGACGAAGGCGCTGATCCCCTGATGCTGCATCAGTACCGCGTCGGCGGGAGTCAGCTCGTCGGCCAGCAGGATGCTGCCGGCCAGGCGCATGTCCGCCGTCTGCTCGTGGTCGTCCTCGTCGTGCAGCAGGATGCGCTGGATGCGGGTGACGACGTGGTCGATGTCGTCCTTGCGGGTGCGCAGATAGGCGTCGTCCATCTCCTCGAACACCGCCACCAGCGCGTCGCGCTGCAGTTTCAGTGCCCACTCGGCATTGATGCGCTGCTTGGCGATCAGGTGCTCGGGGGCCACGGTCAGGGTCGAGTCCTCGAGCATCAGCAGATGGGTGTCGATGAACTCGACGATGTCGGCCCGGGTGCCGGCCGGGATACGGTTGCGGATGGCGCGCAGCTGGCTGCGGGCAGCGTCCAGGGCCCGGCGGAAACGGGCGATCTCCTGGTCGAGGTACTGGTCCGGTATGGCATACTCCAGCACCTCCAGCTCGCCACGCTGCAGGATGTGGGCCCTGCCGATGGCGATGCCGCGGGAGACGCCGATACCGGTGATCTGTACGCTCATGGCCTTCCTCGTCCTCCATCCCCCGGCCGGCTGGCTTCGCGCCGGCCCAGGAACCGCGTGGGGAGGGGCGCGGGGGCATGCGCCCCGCACGCAGCGGCGGTCCCTATTCCGCTTCCTGGAAGCGGTCCTCGATCAGTTGTTGTAGTTGTTCGAGTGCCTCGGCCTCGTCCGGGCCGTTGGTCGTGATGCTGATGGTGCTGCCCTGCGAGGCGGCGAGCATCATGATCCCCATGATGCTCTTGCCGTTGACCTGCTGGCCGTTGCGCGTCACCTGGACCTCGCTCTCGAACTGCGAGGCGAGGGTGACGAACTTGGCGGCCGCACGGGCATGCAGTCCAAGCTTGTTGATGATGGTGATGTCTTTCTGTTGCATCGTCGTTCCTGGCGTGCTCTGCCGCCTTTCCTTCCGCTCCTCAGTCGTGGCCCGCCGGTGGACAGCAGAGCACCACCCCGTCGCGGCCGCCGCTGAGTGCCTTCTCGACCATGTCTTCCAGGCTGAGCCGCGGATAGTTGAGCACCCGGACCAGCATCGGCAGGTTGATGCCGGCCACCACGGCCACCGCCGCATGGCAGTGGATGCGGTTGGCGATGTTGCTGGGGGTCGAACCGTACATGTCGGTCAGCACCAGCACCCCCTCGCCGTCGTCCAGTGCCTGGACCGCCTGTATCGCCTCCTGCAGGGTGAGGTCCGGGTCGCAATCGAAGCCGACCGGCAGGGTGCGGGTGGCCAGCGGGCAGAGGCCGAGCATCTGGGTCGCGGTATGCAGCAGGTCGTCGCCGATGCGGCCATGGGTGATGATGAGGAGGCCGATGCTCATGACAGTTCCCGGTGCCTGACCAGTACCGAAGGATAGCGGCTGCTGAAGTGCTTGCCCAGCCGTTCCGCCAGGTAGACCGAACGGTGCTGGCCGCCGGTGCAACCCAGGGCGACGGTCAGGTAACGGCGCTTCTCCTTCTCGAACTGCGGGATCCATTCATCGAGAAACCGGCTGATCTGCTCGAACATGCGCTCCACCCCGGGCTGGCCGGCGAGGAACTCGGCCACCGCAGGGTCACGGCCGGTGAGCGGCCGCAGGTTGTTCTGCCAGTGGGGATTGGGCAGGCAGCGTAGGTCGAACACGAAATCGGCATCCACCGGCACGCCATGCTTGAAGCCGAAGGACTTGAACAGTAGCGACAGCTTGGCGGCGGATTCGCCGGCGACCCGTTCCTGGATCAGGTCGCGGAGCTGGTGGATGTTGGTGTGGGTGGTGTCGATATGCAGGGCGGCGCTGGCCGAGATCGGTTCCAGCAGGTCGCGTTCCCGGTGGATGGCATCGGCCAGCGAGGTCTCGTCACTACTCAGCGGATGGCGGCGGCGGGTCTCGCTGAAGCGCTTGAGCAGGGTGGCGTCGTCGGCCTGGAGGAAGATGATGTTGATAGTGATGTCCTGCTCGGCCAGCTGCTGCAGGATGTCATGGAAGCGCTGCAGGTCTTCCGGGTGGTTACGCGCGTCGATGCCCACCGCGGCGCGCTGCTGGCTGGGATGCAGGGCGCTGGTGAGCTGGCGGGCGAGGGGCTCGAGCAGGCCCAGCGGCAGATTGTCGACACAGTAATAGCCGAGGTCCTCCAGGGTGTGCAGGGCCACACTCTTGCCGGAGCCGGACAGTCCGCTGACGATGACCAGCTGCATCACTGGTCCTGTTCGATGTGGCGGTGTTGACGTTCCATGAATGCCTCGCCGGCATCATAGCCGCGGATGCGCAGGATGTGGTTGCGGGCCGCCGCCTCGACCAGCACCGCCAGGTTGCGACCGGGGGCCACCGGCAGGGTGACGCGCGGAATCTCGACGCCGAGCACGTTGTGGGTGTCCTGGCTGCCCTTGAGCCGGTCGATGCGGTTCAGCTCCTGATCGCTGAACTTGGCGAGATGGATGATCAGCCGCAGGTACTTGCTGCGCTTGATGGCGCTGTCGCCGAACATGGCGCGGATGTTGAGGATGCCCAGGCCGCGGACCTCGAGGAAGTCGCGCAGCAGCGAGGGACAGGAGCCGCTGACCAGGTCCGGCGCGACCCGCGCGAACTCCGGGGTGTCGTCGGCGATCAGCCGCTGGCCGCGGCTGACCAGTTCCAGGGCCAGCTCGCTCTTGCCGATCGAGGCCTCGCCGGTGATCAGCACCCCGATGCCCATGACCTCCATGTACACGCCGTGCAGGATGATCCGTTCCGAGTAGCTGTGGGCGTAGAAGTGCTGCAGGTGACTGATCAGTTCGTGGCTGGGCAGGGTGGAGCGGAACAGCGGCGTCTTCGCCTCCCGGGCGTGCTGCTGGATGTCCTCCGGCACATCCAGCCCCTCGGAGACCAGTACCATGTCGGTCTGGCCCGAGAACAGCATATTGATGGCCTCGCGCCGGTAGTCCGGATCGAGGCCGTCCAGGTAGGCCAGCTCGATGCTGCCCAGCACCTGGATGCGATGGGTGTGGATGAAGTTCAGATGGCCGACCAGGGAGCTGGAGCCCGGATCGTCGTTGGGCCGGAACAGGATCTCCCGCTCGCCACCCTCACGCCCGGCGAGCCAGCTCAGCTCAAGCTTGTCCCTGAGCGCCTCGAACAGGCCGGCGACGGTGAGTGTGGCATTCATGCCGAGGCGCGATGTGGCCGCCAGTGGGCAAGTCTCTGTTGCAGGTCCTCGTTGTTCGAGCACTCGCGCAGTTGCTGGCGAAACTGCGCGTCGCTGAACATCTGGGCCAGCTGGGCCAGCAGATCCAGGTGGTCCTGGGTCGATTCGGCCGGCACCAGCAGGGCGAACAACAGGTCGACCGGCTGGTTGTCCGGGGCATCGAAATCGACGCCCCGCTTGAGGGTGATGAAGGCCGCGGCCGGCTGCCTGAGATTCTCCAGCCGGCCGTGGGGGATGGCGACGCCATGCCCCAGCCCGGTGCTGCCCAGCCGTTCCCGGCCGATCAGGCTCTCGAAGATCTCTTCCGCCGTGATGTCCGGCGCGATGCTGGCCAGCAGCTCGCTGAGCCGTTCCAGGGCCCGCTTCTTGCTGCTGGTCTCGATGCCGCAGCGCACGCGTTCCGGTTGTATGAGCTCGGCCAGGTTCATGGCGGTGTTACACCCGATGGCTCGCTAGACGCTCTGGTTCTTGAGCGTCGTGCCTTCGTTGCGATGGTGGTCCTTGATCTTCTCCTTGTGCTTCTTCACCTGCCGGTCGAGTTTGTCGACCAGGCCGTCGATGGCGGCATACATGTCCTCTTCGGTGTTGTCGGCGAACAGGTTGCCACCGCTGATGTGCATGGTGGCCTCGGCGGTATGGCGGTTCTTCTCCACACTCAGGACGACGTGGGTATCGGTGACGTGATCGAAATGGCGTTCCAGCCGTTCCATCTTGCTGGTGACGTAGTCACGCAGCGGGTCGGTGATATCAACGTGATGTCCGGTAAGGATGATTTGCATGTCGCCACTCCTCTGTACAGATGCGATGTGTGTTCATGGATGTCCCGTCAGGCCAGGCGCTTGCGCTCGTTGGAGGGAGGGATGGCCATCGCCTCCCGGTACTTGGCAATGGTCCGGCGCGCGACCTTGATGCCCTGCTCGGCGAGCAGTTCGGCAATCTTGCTGTCGCTCAGCGGCTTGCCCGGATCCTCGGCACCGACCAGTTACTTGATCATGGCGCGGATCGCGGTCGCCGAGCATTCCCCACCGTCGGCGGTACCGACGTGACTGGAGAAGAAGTACTTGAATTCGTAGATGCCGCGGGGGGTGTGCATGTATTTCTGGGTGGTGACCCGGGAGATGGTCGACTCGTGCATGTCCACCGTTTCGGCGACATCGCGCAGCACCAGCGGTTTCATCGCCTCCTCGCCGTAGTCGAAGAAGGCGCGCTGGCGGTCGACGATACAGCGCGCCACCTTGAGCAAGGTCTCGTTGCGGCTCTGCAGGCTCTTCAGGAACCAGCGCGCCTCCTGCAGGTGGTTGCGCAGGTAGTTGTTGTCGGCGCTGTTGTCGGCACGCTTCACCAGACTGGCGTACTGGGCGTTGATGCGCAGCCGGGGCGCCGCCTCGGGGTTGAGTTCCACTCGCCAGATGCCGTTGTGGCGGGTGACGAAGACGTCGGGGACGATGTACTGCGCGGTGTTGCCGGCAATCTGCGAGCCGGGCCGCGGGTTCATCGACTGGATCAGCTCCACGACCTTGCGCAGCTCGTCCTGGGTCAGCTTCAGGCGCCGCATCAGCTGGTTGAAGTCGCGGTTGCCAAGCAGGTCCAGATGCGCATCCACCAGGCGCAGGGCCTCGTTGCGCCAGGGGGTCTCCGGATCCAGCTGCCGCAGCTGGATCTGCAGGCACTCGCCGGGATCGCGCGCGCCGACGCCGATCGGATCGAACTGCTGGATGCGGTGCAGCACGGCCTCCATCTCGTCCAGCTCGATCTCCGGCAGGCTCTGCTGCAAGCCCTGCTGGATCTCCTCCAGGGGCAGACTCAGGTAACCGTCCTCGTTGATGGCGTCGATGATGGCGGCGGCGATGGCCTGGTCGGTCTCGCTGAACGGGGTCAGCTCCATCTGCCAGATCAGGTGGTCGTGGAGGGTCTGGTTGTCGGCGTTATGGGTCTCGAAGAAGTCGCGGTCGTCGCCTTCCGCGCCGGCACTGAAGCTGGTGGCGCCGGAGTCGTAGATGTCGTCCCAGCCGCTGTCTACGGCCAGTTCCTCCGGGATGTTGTCGTCGCCGTTGGAGAAGTCGGCTTCCGCCTCGGTGCTGGCGGCGATCTCGGTCTCGGCGGGGTCGCTGGTCTCGGCCGCCGCCACCTCGGCCTCGGCCGTTTCCGATTGGTCGCCGCTGTCACTCTCGGCGGGTGCCTCGCTGGTGTCCGCCTCGGCGGTCTCCAGCATCAGGTTGGATTCCAGCGCCTGCTGGATTTCCATCTGCAACTCGATGGTCGACAGCTGCAGCAGACGGATGGCCTGCTGCAGCTGCGGCGTCATCGTCAGATGCTGGCCGATGCGGAGATGAAGTGATTGTTTCATAGCTGTCCGGATTGCACGGGGGACCGTGGCCGAGTTCTAATTTACTCCCTAAGCATTTACTGTGCCAGTCTTTTCTGGGGGGCTCACATGCGGAAGTCCTGGCCCAGGTAGACCTCCCGCACATGGGGGTCGACGAGAATCTCGGCCGGCTCGCCGGCGGCGATCACCCGCCCCTCATTGAGAATATAGGCCCGATCGCAGATTCCTAAAGTCTCACGCACGTTGTGGTCGGTGATCAGCACCCCGATGTCGCGGTCGCAGAGGTGCTGGACGATGCTGCGGATGTCGCCCACCGAGATGGGGTCGACGCCGGCGAAGGGCTCGTCGAGAAGGATGAAGCGTGGCTCGGTGGCCAGGGCGCGGGCGATCTCCACCCGCCGCCGCTCGCCGCCGGAGAGGCTGATCCCGGGCTGCTCGGCGAGATGGGCGATGTGCAGCTCGTCGAGCAGTTCGTCCAGCCGCAGCTGGCGCTGGCGGTGGTCGAGGTCGCGGCGCAGTTCGAGGATGGCGAGGATGTTCTGGCGCACGTTCAGCTTGCGGAACACCGAGGGTTCCTGGGGCAGGTAGCCGAGGCCGCGGCGTGCGCGGACGTGCATCGGGGCGCTGGTCAGGTCGTGTTCGTCGAGCCGGATCCGGCCGCCGTCGCAGGCCAGCAGGCCGACGATCAGGTAGAAGCAGGTGGTCTTGCCGGCACCGTTGGGGCCGAGCAGACCGACCACCTCGCCGCTGTCGACGCTGAGCGAGACGCCGTCCACCACGCGTCGCGCCGGGAAACGCTTGACGAGTTCCGTTGCCTGGAGGGTGGCCATCCGCGGTCAGGGCTTGGCGCGTGGCTGGATGGTGATGCGCACCCGGTCGCCGTTGCCAGCGCCGGCGTTGACCTGGTCGAGGCCGATGTCGTAGACGATGCGTTCGCTGCGGAAGTCGTCGCCGTTCTGCCAGACCCGGGCCTGCTCGAACAGCAGCAGGCGGTCTTCCGGCGGCAGGTATTCCATGCGCAGGGCCTCGGCCCGCACCGGCTCGGTCTTGCCGTCCGGCAGCTGGCGGTAGGTGGCCGGCTTGCCCACGGCGACGGCCTTCCGCACCTCGCCGTCGCGGCTGTAGAGGGTGACCTGGCGGGCGTTGATCTCCAGCGTGCCCTGGGTGATGCGCACATGGCCGCGGTAGATGCTGATCCCGGTCTGGTCGTTGATCTCGGCGCTGTCCGCCTCGACGTACATCGGCTGCTGGCGGTCGCTGCTCAGGGCGACGGCAGCGAGCGGCAGCAGGCCGAGGAGGGCGGGCAAGGCGTGGCGGAGAAGGCTGGTCATGGTGTGCGTTTTCCTGGCTGATAGCGGGCCCGGACCCGGGACAGCAATTCTAACCGCTCCTGGTCGAGATAGGCACGCATGCCGACCGCCTCGACCCGCAGACCGGTGGTGAGATAGCTGACCGCGACCGGGCTCTCGGCATAGTCGCGTTCCGGCCACAGCAGCAGCCGCTCGGTGCGGGCCTCGACCGGCCGTCCGCCGGGCGGGGCGGCGCGGCGGATCACCACCTGGCCATCGAGCCGCACCTCGCGGCCGCCGCCGGACAGCCAGCCCTGCCGGGAGCGGACCCGCCAGGGCGGGCCGTCCGGGCGATAGAGTTCCAGCCTTGGCCGGCTCAGTTCGCTGCTGTCGTCATCGGCATAGTGCACCGAGCGCTCGGCCCACAGCCGGTGCTGCAGCCGGCCCTCGGCGTCCAGGGTGCTGGCGGTGAAGTCTTCCATGAAGGCGTCCGGGACATGCCGCTCGTCCCCCGCGGCTTGCTGGGGCGGGCGGCTGGCCTGCTGGTAGATCCACCAGCTGAGCAGGGCGGCGGCGCTCAGCAGGCCGAGCTGCAGGGCATTGCGGGCCGGGATCAAAGGTAGCTTTCCAGCTCGGCGTCGAGCACGCCGCGGGCCTCCATCAGCAGTTCGCAGACCTCGCGTGCCGCACCACGGCCGCCGCCGCTGGGGGTGATCCAGTGGGCGTGGCGCTTGACGAAGGGGTGGGCATCCTGCACGGCGATGGCCAGGCCGGCGCGGGTCATGATCGGCAGGTCGACGACGTCGTCGCCGACATAGGCGGCCTGGGCCGGCTCCAGGCCGAGGGTGGCGATCAGCTCCTCGAAGGCCGGCCGCTTGTCCAGCTGCCCCTGGTAGACGTGCTCGATGCCCAGGTTGCGGACCCGGTGCTCGACCACCTGAGAGGTGCGGCCGGTGATGATGCCGATCTCGACGCCATGCTTCTTCAGCATCTTCATGCCGTGGCCGTCGCGCGAATTGAAGGCCTTGTATTCCTGGCCGTCGTCACCGTAGAACAGCGAGCCGTCGGTGAGCACGCCGTCGACGTCGAAGACGACCAGCTGGATGCGGGCGGCCTTGGCCAGGATGTCTTGCATGGATGCCTTACCTCTCGGGTGGGGTGGGGGATGGGACGCCATTTTCGCCGCAAAGCGGTCCGCGCGCAAAAGGGCTCAGACCACGCCGGCGCGCAGCAGGTCGTGCATGCCGAGGGCGCCGAGCAGCCGGCCGTCGTCGTCCACCACCAGCAGGCCGTTGATCTTGTTGGCCTCCATCACTGCCAGGGCCTCGGCGGCGAGCATCCCGGGCGAGGCGGTCTTGGCGTTGCGGGTCATCAGCTCGGCCAGGGTGGTGGCGTGCAGGTCGACGTTGCGGTCCACCGCGCGGCGCAGGTCGCCATCGGTGAAGATGCCGCTGACCCGGCCCTCGGCATCCAGCACCGCGGTCATGCCCAGCCCCTTGCGGGTCATCTCGTGCAGGGCCTCGGCGAGAGAGGCCTGTTCGCCGACGCAGGGGACCTGGTCGCCGGTATGCATGATGTCGTCGATGTGCAGCAGCAAGCGCCGGCCGAGGCTGCCGCCCGGGTGGGAGAGGGCGAAGTCCTTGGCGGTGAAGCCGCGTGCCTCGAGCAAGGCGATGGCCAGGGCGTCGCCCATCACCAGGGCGGCGGTGGTGCTGGAGGTGGGGGCCAGGCCCAGCGGGCAGGCCTCCCTCTCCACGCCGACGTCGATGTTGACCTCCGCCGCCCGCGCCAGGGTGGAATCCGGCTTGCCGGTCATGGCGATCAGCGGCACGCCGAGGCGCTTGATGATCGGCAGGATGGTGAGCAGCTCGCTGGTCTCGCCGGAATTGGACAGGGCCAGCACCACGTCCTTGCCGGTGATCATCCCCAGGTCGCCATGGCTGGCCTCGCCAGGATGGACGAAGAAGGCCGGGGTGCCGGTGCTGGCCAGGGTGGCCGCCAGCTTGCCGCCGATGTGGCCGGACTTGCCCATGCCGAGCACCACCACCCGCCCCTGGCAGTCGAGCATGTACCGGCAGGCGCGCACGAAGTGCTCGTCGATGCGTTCCGCCAGGGCACTGACGGCGGCGGCCTCGGTGCGGATCACCGCCAGGCCGAGTTCGCGCAGCTTGGCGACGTCCATCAGGCTTCCGGATACCCCAGCTCGGCCAGCTTGGCGGCCAGGGCGGCGCGCTCCAGCGTGTTGCCGCTGACGGTCACTGTGCCGCTGTCGACCTCGACCTCGACGCCTTCCACGCCGGGCAGGCCGCCGAGCCCGTCCTGGATGGTCTTGGCGCAACCGCCGCACTTGACGTTCTGTACCTTGAATTGTTCCTGCATGGTGTTCGATTCCCGTGGTCAGCCGGTAGGGTTGTGGATGGAGAAGTATAACAAGGCCTGATAGCCCAGGTAGCCGAGCAGCAGCAGGGCCCCCTCCGGCCGGTTGATGCGGCCCGGCCCGCGGAAGCCGTAGGCCATCACGAACAGGCCGAGGGTCAGGCCGATCATCACCGGGAAGTCGCGCTGCAGCACCTCCAGCGCGACCGGTCCGGGGGCGATCAGTCCCGGCAGGCCGAACACCGCCAGCAGGTTGAACAGGTTGGAGCCGATGACGTTGCCAATGGCGATGTCCGGTTCCTGCTTGAGGGCGCTCATCACCGAGGCGGCCAGCTCCGGCAGGCTGGTGCCCAGGGCGACGATGGTCAGGCCGATGATCAGGTCGGAGACGCCGAGGGCCTCGGCCACGTTGACCGCTCCCCAGACCAGCAGCCGCGAGCTGAACAGCAGCACCAGCAGGCCGACCAGCAGCCAGAACAGCGCCGCGGACATGCCGACGTCGGTGGGGATCTCCTCGGAGAATTCCTCTGCCAGGGGGTCGGCCCGCTCGCGGCGGCTGTTCACGCCGAGGCGGGTCATCCACAGCAGCATCAGTCCCAGCCCGCCGAGCAGGATCAGGCCGTCGACGCGGCCGAGCCGTTGGTCGAGGATCAGCAGCAGGCCGAGCAGCATCACCCCCAGCAGCACCGGCAGCTCGCGCCTGAGGGTCGCGGAGCCGACCTGCAGGGGCACCACCAGGGCCGTGGTGCCGAGGATCAGGGCGATGTTGGTGATGTTGGAGCCGAGGGCGTTGCCGATCGCCAGCCCCGGATTGCCCTCCCAGGCGGCGACCGCGGAGACCAGGATCTCGGGTGCCGAGGTGCCCAGGCCGACAATGGTCAGGCCGATGATCAGCGGCGACACGCCGAGGTTGCGGGCCAGGGCGGCGGCACCGACCACGAAGCGGTCGGCCCCCCAGACCAGCAGCGCGAAGCCGCCGCCGATGGCGCCGAGGGACAGCAACATGACGTCAGCGGGCATCGACTTTGGTGGCGCCGCAGCGCGCGCAGCGGTAGCGGGTGACCAGCTTTCCGGACTTGACGTCGAACGGCGTCGCTTTTTCCGCCTGCCACTTGTGGAAGCCGCGGCGGCAGAGGGTGTTGCCCTTGTGGCGCTGGCTGGCGCTGGGCCGTTTGAAGGGGAGGACGTTGCTCATCCGGAGATCTCGTCAAAAACGCCGGCCATCATACCCCGTCCGGCCGGCCGGCCCAAAGTGTCCCGGGATCAAGAGCGGGCCGCTGCTGCCGATGAAAACCCTGGATCGGTGTCGTTTTTTTGTGACAGTCACTGTCTGAATCGCAACGAAGCGGTTGACGGCGGCGCCCGGCTTGGGAAGACTGGCGCCTCCTCTCTGACGCGTCTCGCTTGCCGGCCCGTCCTTCAGGAACACGGAATGAACAAGGAACAACAAACGGATGCATCCGGGGATGTGCTGGTCAAGGTGCGTGGGCTGCGTTTCGCGCGCGGCAGCCGCTGGATCTTCGACGGCGTCGATCTCGACATTCCGCGCGGCAAGGTGACGGCCATCATGGGGCCGAGCGGCACCGGCAAGACCACCCTGCTGCGGCTGATCGGTGGCCAGCTCAAGCCGCATGCGGGCAGCCTCTGGGTGGACGGCGAGGAGGTGCCGAGCCTGCGCCTCCGCGAGCTTTACCGGCTGCGCCAGCGCATCGGCATGCTGTTCCAGAGCGGCGCCCTGCTGACCGATCTCAACGTCTACGACAACGTCGCCTTTCCGCTGCGCGAACACACCGATCTGCCGGAGATCATGATCCGCGACCTGGTGCTGATGAAGCTGCAGGCGGTGGGCCTGCGCGGCGCGCGCGGGCTGATGCCCAGCGAACTGTCGGGGGGGATGGCGCGGCGCGTGGCGCTGGCCCGTGCCATCGCCCTGGATCCGATGATGATCATGTACGACGAGCCCTTCACCGGCCAGGACCCGATCTCCATGGGCGCCCTGGTGCAGCTGATCCGCTTGCTCAACGACGCCCTCGGACTGACCTCCATCGTGGTCTCCCACGACGTGCAGGAGACCGCGGCCATCGCCGACTACATCTATGTGCTGTCCGAGGGCAAGGTGGTCGATCACGGCACGCCGGAGGCCCTCAACCAGTCCGAGTCGCCCTGGGTGATGCAGTTCATGCACGGCCTGCCCGATGGGCCGGTGCCCTTCCACTACCGGGCGCCGCCCTATCTCGACGATCTGCTGGGGGAGGGCGGCGCGTGATCCGCGGCCTGCAGCGGCTGGGCCAGATCGGCCTGGCGTTCTTCGAACGCCTGGGCAGGGGACACCTGTTCCTGCTGCATGTGCTGCTCGGCCTGCCCTCGCTGCTGCCGCGGCCACGGCTGGTGGTGCAGCAGCTGTATGCCGTCGGCGTGCTGTCGCTGCTGATCATCCTCGTCTCCGGCCTGTTCGTGGGCATGGTGCTGGGCCTGCAGGGCTACAACACCCTGGTCGATTTCGGTGCCGAGGAGTCGCTGGGCGTGATGGTTGCCCTGTCGCTGGTGCGCGAGCTGGGGCCGGTGGTGGCGGCGCTGCTGTTCGCCGGCCGCGCCGGTTCGGCGCTGACCGCGGAGATCGGCCTGATGAAGGCCACCGAGCAGCTCTCCGGGATGGAGATGATGGCCGTCGATCCGGTGAAGCGGGTGGTGGCGCCGCGTTTCCTGGCCGGCTTCGTCTCCATGCCACTGCTGGCCGCCATGTTCAGCGCGGTCGGCGTCTATGGCGGCTACTTCGTCGGTGTCGGCCTGCTCGGCGTCGACGATGGCGCCTTCTGGTCGCAGATGCAGGCCAAGGTCGACCTTCACGAGGATGTTTATAATGGCGTCATCAAGAGCCTGGTGTTCGGTTTCGTGGTGACCTGGATCGCGGTCTTCGAGGGCTACGATGCGGTGCCCACCTCGGAAGGGGTGAGCCGTGCCACCACGCGCACCGTGGTGCATGCGGCCCTCGCGGTGCTGGGGCTGGATTTCGTGCTGACGGCGCTGATGTTCGGGGAAGTTTAGGGGTATTGGCGGATGGATCGGATCAAGACAATGGAAATCATGGTCGGCCTGTTCGTGGCCGCCGGGCTGGCCGCGCTCTTCGTGCTGGCCATGAAGGTCAGCAACCTGAGCAGCTTCACCGACGAGAAGGACACCTATACCCTGACCGCGCGCTTCGACAACATCGGCGGTCTCAAGGTCCGTTCCCCGGTGTCCGTGGCCGGGGTGCGCATCGGCCGGGTGGCAGCCATCGATTTCGACAACGACACCTTCGAGGCCGTGGTCAGGCTGGCCATCGCCCGCAAGTACGATCACTTTCCGGCCGATACCTCGGCGCAGATCTTCACCGCCGGGCTGCTTGGCGAGCAGTATGTCGGCCTGGAGCCGGGCGGTGAGGAGCGGGTGCTGAAGGACGGTGACGAGATCCGCCTCACCCAGTCGGCCCTGGTGCTGGAGCAGATCATCGGCCAGTTCCTTTACAGCAAGGCCCAGGAGGGAGGCAAGTGATAGCCCGCCTCGGTCGCTGGATGCTGCTGATCTGGCTGCTGCTGACCACTGGCGCCGTGCTGGCCGTGGAGGATCCGGCACCGCTGCAACTGGTGAAGCAGACCTCGGACCGAATGCTTACCGTGCTGCGTGCCGAGCGTGAGCTGCTGCGCCGGGAGCCGGAGCGGCTCTACGGCCTGGTCGAGGACATCGTTCTGCCCCATTTCGATTTCGAGCGCATGGGGCGCTGGGTGCTGGGCAAGTACTGGCGGCGGGCCACGCCGGCGCAGCGCCAGCGCTTCGTCGAGGCGTTCCGCAACCTGCTGGTGCGCACCTATGGCACGGCGCTGCTCGAATACCGTGACGAGACCATCCGTTACCTGCCGTTCCGCATGGCACCCGACGATACCCGGGTAACGGTGCGCACCGAGGTACTGCGCCCCGGTGGCCAGCCGATCCCCATCAACTACAGCATGTATCTCGCCGCCAACGGCTGGAAGGTGGACGACATCAGCATCGACGGTATCAGCCTGGTCAGCAACTACCGCAGCACCTTCGCCGCCGAGATCCGCCAGCATGGCCTCGACGGCCTGATCGCCCGGCTGGAGGAGATGAACCGCAAGGCGGCAGAGCACAGCCCGGGGGATGCGGCAGGGGCATGAGCGAGGCCCGCATCGAGTTGCAGGGCGAGGGGCGTTTCGCCGTGCGTGGCGAACTCAGCTTCGCCACCGTTCCCGCTCTCCTGCGCAGCTCGCTGACGCTGTTCGAGGCCGCGCCGCGGCTCGACATCGACCTCTCCGGGGTGGAACGTTCCGACAGTGCCGGGCTGGCCCTGCTGGTGGAATGGATGCGCGAGGCCCGGCGCCACGACAAGCCGGTGCGCTTCCTCAACACCCCGCGGCAGATGCTGGCCATCGCCCGGGTCAGCAGCCTGGACCAGATCCTGCCCCTGGTGCGCGACTGAGGCCGGTCGCACGGCGGGCTGGCCCAGTCCGGCGGTTTTCCTTTATCATGATCCTCTTTTCGATGCCCTGCCGCCCGGCGGCGGGAGCCCCACACAGCCGCGAGACAGCATGCAAGCCGAAGACATCAAGCAACTGATCCAGGCCGCCCTGCCCGATGCCGAGGTAACGGTGACCGGCGACGGTGATCATTTCGATGCCACCGTGGTTAGCGCCTCGTTCCGGGAGCTGAGCATGGTGAAGCAGCATCAGAGCGTCTACGCCGCCCTCGGTGACCGCTTCCGCAACGAGATCCACGCCCTCTCCCTGCACACCTACACGCCGGAGCAGTGGGCGCGCCGCGTCCAGTAGCTGGAGGTCCGGTGGACAGACTGATCATCAGCGGCGGCGCCCCGCTTCGCGGCCAGATCCGCATCTCCGGCGCCAAGAACGCGGTGCTGCCGATCCTGGCCGCCACCCTGCTCGCCGACAGCACGGTCACCGTGGGCAACGTGCCTCACCTGCACGACGTGACCACCACCATGGAGCTGCTCGGCCGCATGGGGGTGGAGCTGGTGGTCGGTGAGCGCATGAACATCGAGGTCGACCCGCGCCCCATCCACCAGTTCCAGGCGCCCTACGAACTGGTCAAGACCATGCGCGCCTCGATCCTGGTGCTGGGGCCGCTGCTGGCGCGCTACGGCCGGGCCGACGTCTCCCTGCCCGGCGGCTGCGCCATCGGCTCGCGTCCGGTCAACCTGCACGTCAAGGGGCTGGCCGCGATGGGCGCCGAGATTAGCGTGGAGAACGGCTACATCAAGGCCCGCGCCAGCCGGCTGCATGGCAGCCGGCTGGTGATGGACATGGTCACCGTGACCGGTACCGAGAACCTGATGATGGCCGCGACCCTCGCCGAAGGTGAGACGCTGATCGAGAATGCCGCCCGCGAGCCCGAGGTGGTCGACCTGGCGAATTTCCTCAACAGCATGGGGGCGAGGATCGAGGGCGCGGGCACCGACACCATCCGCATCCAGGGGGTCGACAGCCTGCGTGGCGTCCAGTACCGGGTGCTGCCCGACCGCATCGAGACCGGTACCTACCTGGTGGCCGCCGCCATCACCGGCGGCAAGGTGCGGCTCAAGGATACCCGCCCGGACATCATGGACGCGGTGCTGCAGGCCCTCGGCGAGGCCGGGGCGCGGATCGAGACCGGCGAGGACTGGATCGAACTGGACATGGAGGGCCGCCGGCCCCGGGCGGTCAATCTGCGCACCGCGCCCTATCCGGCCTTCCCCACCGACATGCAGGCCCAGTTCACGGCGCTCAACGCCATCGCCGAGGGCACCGGCACGGTCACCGAGACGGTGTTCGAGAACCGCTTCATGCACATCTCGGAGATGCAGCGCATGGGGGCCGATGTCCGGGTGGAGGGCAACACCGCCATTACCCGCGGCGTCGAGCGCCTCACCGCGGCGCCGGTGATGGCTACCGATCTGCGCGCCTCGGCCAGCCTGGTACTGGCCGGTTTGGTCGCCGACGGCGACACCCTGGTCGACCGCATCTATCATATCGACCGCGGTTACGAGTGCATCGAGGAGAAGCTGGCCCAGCTCGGTGCGCAGATCCGCCGCGTACCCACCTGAACGGCCGCAGCCGGCGAGGAGACAGGGAAACAGACATGAGCTCAGAGGCCCTCACCATCGCAGTCTCCAAGGGGCGCATCTTCAAGGATGCGCTGCCGCTGCTGGCGCATGCCGGCATCGAGCCGGTCGACGATCCCGCGACCAGCCGCAAGCTGATCCTCGACACCAACCAGGAACGGGTGAAGCTGGTGATCATCCGCGCCACCGATGTGCCGACCTACGTGCAATACGGGGCTGCGGATCTCGGCATCGCCGGCAAGGACGTGCTGCTGGAGCATGGCGGCGCCGGGCTGTACGAGCCGCTGGACCTGAAGATCGCCCGCTGCCGGCTGATGGTCGCAGGCCGCCCGGGCGGTGTCGAGCCGGGGCGCCGGCTACGCATCGCCACCAAGTACGTGCAGAGCGCCCGCCGCCACTACGCGGCCCAGGGGCGGCAGGTGGAGATCATCAAGCTGTACGGTTCCATGGAGCTGGCGCCGCTGGTCGACCTGGCCGATCTGATCGTCGATCTGGTCGATACCGGCAACACGCTCAAGGCCAATGGCCTGGTGCCCCTGGAACACATCGCCGACATCAGCTCGCGGCTGGTGGTGAACAAGGCTGCGATGAAGATGAAACATTCCGCCATCGGCCGCTTCGTGGACCGCCTGGCCGAGGCGGTGGCCCAGGCAGACTGAGGGCGGCACCCCGAGACGAGGTAGTCAAGATGCTGGAGATCAAGCAACTCACGGCCGAGGCCCCCGATTTCTGGTCGCAGCTGGAATCGCTGCTCGCCTGGGAGGGGGGCGCCAACGAGGCGGTCGAGGCGACGGTGCGCGAGATCCTCGCCGCGGTTCGGGCGCGCGGCGATGCCGCCCTGGTCGAGTACAGCAACCGCTTCGACCGCCTGCAGGCGTCGGCCATGGCCGAGCTGGAGATCCCCCTCGCCCGCCTGCAGCAGGCCCTGCAGCGGATCCCCGCCGAGCAGCGCGAGGCGCTGGAAGGCGCGGCGGCACGGATCCGCGCCTATGCCGAGCGGCAGAAGCTGGAGTCCTGGTCCTACACCGAGCCCGACGGCACCCTGCTCGGCCAGCAGGTGACCCCCCTGGACCGGGTCGGTCTCTACGTGCCGGGCGGCAAGGCGGCCTATCCCTCCTCGGTACTGATGAACGCCGTGCCGGCCAAGGTGGCCGGGGTCGGCGAACTGATCATGGTGGTGCCCACTCCGGACGGCGAGCTCAACGAGCTGGTGCTGGCAGCGGCGGCCATCGCCGGCGTCGACCGGGTGTTCGCCATCGGTGGCGCCCAGGCGGTGGCGGCGCTGGCCTATGGCACCGAGACGGTGCCGGCGGTGGACAAGATCGTCGGTCCCGGCAACATCTACGTGGCTACCGCCAAGGGCATGGTGTTCGGCAGCGTCGGTATCGACATGATCGCCGGCCCTTCGGAGATCCTGGTGATCTGCGACGGTGACACCGACCCGGACTGGATCGCCATGGACCTCTTCTCGCAGGCCGAGCATGACGAGGATGCCCAGGCCATCCTGGTCTCGCCGGACGAGGGTTTCCTGGAGCGCGTCGCGGCGAGTATCGACAGGCTGTTGCCGACCATGGAACGCCAGGGGATCATCCGCACCTCGCTGGGCGGGCGCGGAGCCCTGATCCGGGTGGGCGATCTGGAGCAGGCCGTCGAGGTGGCCAATTTCATCGCCCCCGAGCACCTGGAACTGTCGGTGGCCCGGCCCGAGGCCCTGCTGCCGCAGATCCGCCATGCCGGCGCCATCTTCATGGGCCGCTACACGGCCGAGGCCCTCGGCGACTACTGTGCCGGGCCCAACCACGTGCTGCCGACCTCGCGCACGGCGCGTTTCTCATCGCCGCTCGGTGTCTACGACTTCCAGAAGCGGACCAGCCTGATCAACTGCTCGCCGCAGGGCGCAGCGGAGCTCGGTCGCACCGCCTCGGTGCTGGCGCGTGGCGAGGGCCTGACCGCCCATGCCCGCTCGGCGGAATACCGGATCAGGAAGTCCTGAGCGCCGTAGCTGCGGCGAAGCCCCTGTCATGAGCCGATCCCCCGACGACAAGGTCAGACGCTGGATCCGCCCCGAGGTGCGGGCCCTGACGGCCTATCATGTGCCGGATCCCGGCGACGCCATCAAGCTGGACGCCATGGAGAACCCCTATCCCTGGCCGGAGGCGCTGGTCGACGAGTGGCTGGACGTGTTGCGTCGGGTCAGTCTCAACCGCTACCCGGACCCGGCCGCGCGGCGCCTCAAGGCGGCACTGCAGGAGGCGATGGGGGTGCCGGAGGGAATGGAACTGCTGCTCGGCAATGGCTCGGACGAGCTGATCCAGATGCTGGCCCTGGCGGTGGCCGGACCGGAACGGGTGATCCTCGCCCCCGAGCCGAGCTTCGTCATGTACCGTCTGATCGCCGCAGTGGCCGGGCTACGCTACGTCGGGGTGCCGCTGCAGGCGGATTTTGCCCTCGATAGCGAGGCGATGCTGGCGGCGATTGCGAGCCACCAGCCGGCGCTGGTGTTTCTCGCCTACCCCAACAATCCCACCGGCAACCTGTTCGACGCCACGGCGATGCGGGCGGTGATCGAGGCCAGTCCCGGCCTGGTGGTGGTCGACGAGGCCTATGCCGCCTTCGCCCGCGACAGCTTCATGGAGGCGCTGGCCGAGCATGACAACCTGCTGGTGCTGCGCACGGTGTCGAAGATGGGCCTGGCCGGGTTGCGCCTCGGCCTGCTGGCTGGAGCGCCCGCCTGGCTGGAGGAGATCGACAAGACCCGCCTGCCCTACAACATCAACGTGCTGACCCAGGCCAGCGCCGAGTTCGCCCTGGCCCACCGGGCGGTGCTCGATGAGCAGACCGCTGCCATTCGCCGCGATCGGGAGAGCCTGTTCCAGGCCCTGGCCGCGCTGCCCGGCCTGCAGGTCTATCCCAGCGAGGCCAATTTCATCCTCTTCCGCACCCCGCCGGGACGCGCCGCTGCCCTCTTCGAGGGACTGCGTGAGCGTGGCATCCTGATCAAGTACCTGAGCGGGGCGGGCGGCGCGCTCGCCGACTGCCTGCGGGTCACGGTCGGCACCCCGGAGGAGAACCGCGCCTTCCTCGACGCCCTGGCCGGCTTGCTGGCGGCCTGAGATCGACAGGCAGAAAGTGTAACCCCCTCCAGGCGGCTCTCTCCTCATGGCCGCTTCGGCCTTGTATACAGCCTGAATGCCGATCATGCCGGCCGCCTTGGTGCAATATCCGGGTTAACACCACACCAATCGTGGCCTGGAGGCCGCTCCTACAACATATTGTGCCGTCGCGCCTCGTAGGAGCGGCCTCCAGGCCGCGATGCCCGGAGTCAATCGTACGGGCACAAGCTGGGCCCCGCTGCGAGGGCCCGTTTGCGAGCCGCCCGGTTAGCCCGGCCGGCGGGCGACGGTCACGCTGAGGCTGAACGGCCGGCCCTGGCGCATGCCTTCCAGCACCAGCCGGCTGCCCGGCGGCGTGGCGGCGATGCGGTTCATGGCATCGTGGGCATCCTTCACCGGGGTGCCACCCATACGCAGCACCACGTCGCCCGGTTCCAGACCGGCCTGGTCGGCCGGGCCGTTGCGCAGCACGCCGGCGATCAGCAGGCCGTGGGTATCCTCCAGGCCGAAGGACTCGGCCAGCACCGGGTTCAGGTCCTGAGCCTCGATGCCCAGCCAGCCGCGCACCACCCGGCCGTGCTCGATGAGCTGCTTCATCACCCCCTTGGCGATGCTCTCCGGAATGGCGAAGCCGATTCCCTGGGAACCGCCGGACTTGCTGAAGATGGCGGTGTTGATGCCCACCAGCTCGCCATAGGCGTTGATCAGCGCGCCGCCGGAGTTGCCGGGATTTATGGCGGCGTCGGTCTGGATGAAGTTCTCGTAGGTGCTGATGCCGAGCTGGTTGCGGCCGGTGGCACTGACGATGCCGAGGGTGACCGTCTGGCCGACGCCGAAGGGGTTGCCGATGGCCAGCACCACGTCGCCGACCCGCAGCCGCTCGGAATCGCCGATGACGATGCTCGGCAGGTCGTCGGCCTCGATCGACAGCACCGCCACGTCGGTGTCCGCGTCGGCACCGACCAGGGTCGCTTGCAGGGCGCGGCCGTCGTGCAGCAGCACCTGGATCTGATCGGCGCCGGCGACCACGTGGCGGTTGGTCAGCACATAGCCCTGGGGGCTGACGATCACCCCGGAGCCGAGGCTGGTCTGCAGTCGCTTGCGCTGACCGGCGGCACGCTCGCCGAAGAAGTAGCGGAACAGCGGATCGTCGAGCAGCGGGTTGCGCCGCTGGGTGATGACCTTGGTGGTGTAGATGTTGACCACCGCCGGTGCAGCGCGCGCCACGGCATCGGCATAGGAGACCGGGGCGGGGGCGGCGGCGCTACCCTGGCCCGGCGGATGTGCCGCCGGGCTCTCATGGATTTCCACCACCGCTGGCATGTCGCGGAACAGCTCCGGCTTGAGCACGAACAGCAGGGCCGCCGCCAGCAGGCCGACGACCGCCGACTGCAGCAGGAAGGTGAGGAGTCTGGGTGAATTCATGGTGATTTTCGCCCTGGTCTGGAAGGGGGGAGGCGGGCCGCAAGTGGCGGGCGCGCCATATCATTCCCGCCGGCCAGTGGGTATGATGCCGCGCACCGTCCGGTCACCGGGAGCGACACATGGTAGCAATTGACGAACTCGTTGCGTACACAGATTCCTTGCTGCAGGTGGAGGATTTCCGGGATTACTGCCCCAACGGCCTGCAGGTGGCGGGGCGCGGTGAGGTGCGCCGCCTGATCAGCGGGGTGACCGCCAGCCAGGCACTGATCGATGCTGCCGTGGCCGCCGGTGCCGACGCCCTGCTGGTCCACCATGGCTGGTTCTGGAAGGGCGAGGATCCCCGGGTGATCGGTATCCGCCGTCAGCGGCTGGCCACCCTGCTGGCCCACGACATCAGCCTGCTCGCCTACCATCTGCCGCTCGATGCCCATCCTCGGCTCGGCAACAACGTCCGGCTCGGCGAGCTGCTGGGCTGGGAGGCGGCCGGGCGTTTCGGCCGCGGCGAGGGGCCGGATCTGGCGCTCTGGGGACGGCTGCCGGCGGCACTGACGCCGGCAGGGCTGGCCGCCCGGCTGACGGAGGTCCTCGGGCATCCCGCACTGCATCTTCCCGGCGGCGGGGAGGTCATCGAGCGCATCGGCTGGTGCACCGGCGCCGCCCAGTCCTGGCTGGAGGCTGCCGCCGGCCTGGGGCTGGATGCCTTCGTTTCCGGCGAGGTCTCGGAGCCCACGGCCCACCTGGCGCGCGAGTTGGGTATCCATTATTTTGCGGCCGGGCATCATGCCACCGAGCGCTACGGGGTCCAGGCACTGGGCGTGCACCTCGCAGAGAAGTTCAAGCTGGAACACGAGTTTATCGATCTCTACGTGCCGGTCTGAGCCCCCCGTCGTTTGACCTGCCCGGTCAGTTGGAGGACAATTCCCGGCCTTCTCGGGGCGGATTTGGCAGACCCGGATCATGGTCCACCTGATCAAGATCAAATCGGGGAGCTTCGGAATCCTGCTAAAATAGCGCGCTTTGTTCGACCCTGAAATCGATAACGAACGAATTTCACACGTAAACCGGGAGAACCTTTGATGAGTGATGGCGTAGACACCAGCAGGCGCCGCTTGCTGACGGCCGCGACCGTGGTTGTCGGTGGCGTGGGTGCCGGGTTCGCTTTGGTTCCCTTCGTCGAGTCCATGCTGCCCAGCGCCAAGGCCAAGGCGGCGGGGGCTCCGGTCGAAGCGGACATCAGCAAACTCGAGGCAGGTCAGATGATCCGTGTCGAATGGCGTGGCAAGCCCGTCTGGATCGTGAAGCGGACCGAGGAGATGCTCGCCACCCTCCCGGAGCTGGAGGGGACCCTCAGCGATCCCGACTCCGACATGCCGCAGCAGCCGGACTATGCCAAGAACCCGCATCGTTCCATCAAGCCCGAGATCCTGGTGCTGATCGGCATCTGTACCCATCTCGGCTGCTCGCCGACCTTCCGTCCCGAGGTGGCCCCGGCCGATCTCGGCCCGGAGTGGAAGGGCGGTTTCTTCTGTCCCTGTCACGGTTCCCGCTACGATCTGGCCGGTCGCGTCTACAAGGGCCAGCCCGCACCCCTGAATCTGGTGGTGCCGCCGCATCGTTATGTCGGTGAATCCGTCATCCTGGTTGGCGAAGATCAAGGAGTTGCATAATGGCTGGTGCAAGCAGTGAAAAATGGCAGGGCGGCGTCCTCGGCTGGATCGATGCCCGCTTTCCGCTGAGTTCTCTCTGGTATGACCATCTGGCGCGCTACTATGCGCCGAAGAACTTCAATTTCTGGTATTTCTTCGGCTCGCTGGCGATGCTGGTGCTGGTCATCCAGATCGTCTCCGGCATCTTCCTGACCATGAACTACAAGCCGGACGCCGAAAAGGCCTTCGGTGCCGTCGAGTACATCATGCGCGACGTGGACTGGGGCTGGCTGATCCGCTACATCCACTCCACCGGCGCCTCGGCCTTCTTCATCGTGGTCTACCTGCACATGTTCCGCGGTCTGCTCTACGGTTCCTACCGCAAGCCGCGTGAGCTGATCTGGATCTTCGGTGTGCTGATCTACCTGTGCCTGATGGCCGAGGCCTTCTTCGGTTACCTGCTGCCCTGGGGGCAGATGTCCTACTGGGGCGCCCAGGTGATCGTCTCGCTGTTCGCCGCCATTCCGGTGATCGGCGACGACCTGGCATTGTGGATCCGCGGCGACTACGTGATCGCGGATGCCACCCTGAACCGCTTCTTCGCCTTCCACGTGATCGCCGTGCCGCTGGTGCTGATCGGCCTGGTGGTGGCGCACATCATGGCGCTGCACGAGGTCGGTTCCAACAACCCGGACGGCATCGAGATCAAGAAGAACAAGGACGAGAACGGCATCCCGCTGGACGGTATTCCCTTCCACCCCTACTACACGGTGAAGGATATCGTCGGCGTGGTGGTGTTCCTGATGTTCTTCTCGGCGGTGGTCTTCTTCGCGCCGGAGATGGGCGGCTACTTCCTGGAACACCCCAACTTCGTGCCGGCCAATCCGCTGAAGACCCCCGAGCACATCGCTCCGGTGTGGTACTTCACGCCCTTCTACGCCATCCTCCGTGCCGTGCCCAGCATGGGCGGTTCCGCCTTCCCCGGCGTGGCTGCGATGGGCGCCGCAGTGGTGATCCTGTTCTTCCTGCCCTGGCTTGATCGCAGCCCGGTCAAGTCGATCCGCTACAAGGGGCCGATCTTCAAGACCATGCTGGCCCTGTTCGTGGTTGCCTTCGTGATCCTCGGCTATCTCGGTACCCAGCCGGCGACGCCGGGCAAGACGCTGCTGGCACGTATCTGCACCGTCTACTACTTCGTGTTCTTCCTGCTGATGCCCATCTATACCAAGATGGACTCTACGAAGCCGGTACCAGAGAGGGTGACGCACTGATGAAAAAGGCAATCCTGACATTCGTTCTTGCACTGATGCCTGCCTTGGGCATGGCCAGTGGCGGCGGCATCCACCTCGACGAGGCGGATATCGACGTCAGCAACCAGCAGTCGCTGCAGCGCGGTGCCCGGCTGTTCGTCAACTACTGCCTGAGCTGCCATTCGGCCCAGTATCAGCGCTACAACCGCATGGCCCGCGATCTCGGCCTCACCGATCAGCAGGTGATCGACAACCTGATGTTCGCTGGCGAGAAGGTCGGTGAGCTGATGACCATCGCCATGCCGCCGGCACAGGCCGAGGAATGGTTCGGTGCACCGCCGCCGGATCTGACCCTGGTGGCCCGCGCCCGTGGTGTGGACTGGCTGTACACCTATCTGCGCACCTTCTACATCGACGAGTCGCGGCCGTTCGGTGTCAACAACCTGGTGTTCGAGAGCGTCGGCATGCCGCACGTGCTCTGGGAGCTGCAGGGTCTGCAGAAGGCCGTGTTCCGCACCGAGACCGACCACGAGGGCAACGAGCACCAGGTGTTCGACCACTTCGAGACGGTCAAGGAAGGCAAGATGTCGCCGACCGAGTACGATCAGGCGATGCGCGACCTGGTGGCCTTCATGTCCTACATGGCCGAGCCCGTCCAGTTGGAACGTCAGCGTCTCGGCATCTGGGTGATGCTCTACCTGGCGATCTTCTTCGTCGTGGCCTACATGCTGAAGAAGGAATACTGGAAGGACGTCCATTAATTCGCCTTGCGGATCAAGGCGGGGCGGTGTCTCAGGCCGCCTCGCCTTTTCGCGTTTCTCAGTCAGACAAAATTTCTAGAGCAGGAGAGGCTGGTATGGCTGTAGTCGCCAATCGTCGATCGGTCATGACGCTGTTTTCGGAAGCGGCATGTCCGTACAGCCACCGGGTGCGTATCGTGCTGGCCGAAAAGGGCATCACGGTGGAGATCGTCAACATCGATCTCGACAACAAGCCCGAGGACCTGATCGACCTCAATCCCTATCAAACCGTCCCCACCCTGGTCGATCGCGAGCTGGTGCTCTACGACTCGCGGGTGATCATGGAATACCTCGATGAGCGCTTCCCGCATCCGCCGCTGATGCCGGTCGATCCGGTGTCGCGTGCCCGCTCGCGGCTGGCCATGTATCGGATCGACAAGGACTGGTACAGCCTGCTCACCGAGATCGAGACCAAGGGCGAGAAGGCGGCGGCCAAGGCGCGCAAGATGTTGCGTGACAGCATCGCCTCCAGTGCCGAGGTGTTTGCCGCCATGCCCTTCTTCCTGAGCGAGGAGTTCAGCCTGGTGGACTGTTATGTCGCACCGCTGCTGTGGCGTCTGCCCCACTACCGCATCGACTTGCCGAAACAGGCCAAGCCGGTGCTGGACTATGCAGAGCGTATCTTCTCGCGTGAGTCCTTTCAGGAAAGCCTGACCGAGACCGAGCGCGAGATGCGTGAGTAGGGGGCTCAGCCCACCCGCTCTTCCTTGTTAGCCGCCGAGCCGTACCCCGACGCCCATGACGCCGAGCCGACCCTATCTGCTGCGCGCCATCAATGAATGGATCCTCGACAACCAGCTCACCCCCTATCTGCTGGTCGATGCCGAGCAGCCGGGGGTGGAGGTGCCGCGGCAGTTCGTCGAGAACGGCAAGATCGTGCTCAACATCAATCCCCAGGCGGTGCAGGATCTGCACCTCGGCAACGAGGCGCTGAGCTTCAACGCCCGCTTCCAGGGCAAACCCTGGCAGATCCATATCCCCATCGAGGCGGTGCTGGCCATCTATGCCCAGGAGAACGGCCGCGGCATGATGTTCAGCGAGGAGGAGGGCAATGAACCGCCGCCCTCCGACGACGGCCAGCCTCCGCGCGGCGGCCGCCCCTCGCTGAAGGTCGTCAAGTAACGGGGATGACCGCCACGAAACCCGTGACCGGATCCATTCCTGCGCTCCGTGCTTCACGCGGCGCCGCAATCCCAAGGCATTTCCGTGGAGTTCGGCGGGGCGTGGTCGGCATCCGGCAATGGTGACAGGATGATCCGCGTCGTGCAGGGCGACATCACCGAATTGCAGGTGGATGCCATCGTCAATGCCGCCAACGAGTCGCTGCTCGGTGGTGGCGGGGTGGACGGCGCCATCCATCGGGCGGCGGGTCCGCGGTTGCTGGCGTACAACCGCCGGCTCGGCGGCTGCCCGACCGGCGAAGCGCGGATCAGTCCCGGTTTCGATTTGCCCGCCAGCTGGGTGATCTCCACCGTCGGCCCGGTGTGGCGAGGTGGCGAGCAGGGCGAGGCGGCACTGCTCGAGGCCTGTTACCGCAACAGCCTGCAGCTGGCGCTGGAACATGGCGTGCGCAGCATCGCCTTTCCGGCGATCAGTACCGGTGTCTACGGCTTCCCCAAACTGGCGGCGGCACGCATTGCGCTGCGGGTGATGCGTGAATTCGAGGACCGCTTCGAGGAAATCATTGCCTGCTGTTTCTCCGGGCAAGACGCGGAGATCTATCGCAGGGAGCTAGAAGTTCGGAGCTAGAAGTTCAAAGCCAGAAGTTCGAAGCCAGAAGCTGGGCGTGCTACGCCCGCCCAACCTCCAATTTCGGCTTCTAATCCAGATATTCGAACAGCTTCACCACCCGCTGCACGCCGCTCACCCGGCGTGCCGCCTCGGCCGCGGCGTCACCCTCGACGCGCCGCACCAGGCCCATCAGGTAGACGGTGCCATTCTCGGTGACCACCTTGACCCGGGTCGGATCGAAGCCCGGCACGTCCTTGATGCTGAACAGGCCGACCTTCACCTTGGCGGTGATCAGGGTGTCACTGGAACGGCTCATCATCGAACTGGGAGCGGCGACCTTCAGCTCGTTGTGCACCTTGCGCACCCGGTCGATGCCGCGCACGATGTCGGCGGCCCGCTGGCGCAGTGTTTCGCTCGGTGCCTCGCCGGAGAGCAGCACGATCATGTTGTAGCTGGTGACGTTGAGATGGGCCTGATCGCGCAGCTGGGGGTCCTTGCGCAGGGCGATCAACGCCTTGAGTTCTATGGACTGATCTTCGATGAAGGTGCCGGCGGTGCGGCGGTCATGGGCCACGGTGGCGCCGGTGGCGGCGGTGGTGCCAACCACTGCGGGGGTGCAGCCGGCCAGGCCGGTGGCGGTCAGCAGGATGGCGAGTAATGGGGTGATCCAGCGGGGCATGGTGTCAGTCCTCCTGTCCCAGTAGTTGGTGATCGATCAGGTCGCACAGGCAATGGACGACCAGGATGTGGACCTCCTGGATGCGCGCCGTGGCGCTTGCCGGCACGCGGATTTCGACATCCTGGTTGACCAGCAGTTCAGAGAGTGTACCGCCATCGCGCCCGGTGAGGGCGATCACCTGCATCTCCCGGTCATGGGCGGCGTGGGCGGCCTGGATGACGTTGGCCGAGTTGCCGCTGGTGGAGATGGCCAGCAGTACATCGCCAGGCTGACCGAGGGCCCGCACCTGCTTGGCGAAGACCTCCTCGAAACGGTAGTCGTTGGCGATCGAGGTCAGGGTGGAGCTGTCGGTGGTGAGGGCGATGGCCGGCAGACCGGGGCGCTCCATCTCGAAGCGGTTGAGCATCTCCGAGGAGAAGTGCTGGGCATCGGCTGCCGAGCCGCCGTTGCCACAGCAGAGGATCTTGTGTTCTGCGAGCAGGGCACGGGTGATCAGCTCGGCGGCATGGGCGATACCCGGGGCCACCGCCTCCAGGGCCTGTTGCTTGGTCTGGATGCTGTCGTTGAACTGTTGTCTGATGCGGGCGATCGGGTCCATCGCGCGTTCCTCAGCAGGCGTCGAAGGCGTTGCGGATCCAGTCGATCCGCGCTGGTTCGTGGGGTCCATCGGATGCCGCGATGGCGACCACGTCGAAGCGCATTGGCCGCTCCTGCAGTCGCGGGTGGCGCTGGAGGTAGTGCAGGGCGCAGTGACGGATGCGTTCCCGCTTGCGTCGGTCGACACTCTCCAGGCCGCTGCCGTAGTCGCTGCGGCTGCGGTATCGTACCTCAACGAAGATCAGGCTGTCCCCCTGCTGCATGATCAGGTCGATCTCCCCGCCACGGCAATGGAAGTTGCGTGCCAGCAGCCGCAGCCCATGGCGTTGCAGGTAATGCAGGGCCCGGTCTTCAGCGTAGCGGCCCCGCAGACGGTTGCGGTTGTTCCTGCCCCGGTTCCAGATCATGACGGTCATCCTTGACGTGGTCATCGAGAGTGGTCGCTGTCGCCGGCGACAGGGGCGGCAGCGGGTAGACCGCCTCCAGCCGGCGTGGCCGGCCGTCGGCGAATTCCGCCCACAGCAGCTGGCGGTGCAGTCGGCCCCGGGCATCCAGCCAGAGGCGGCCGCTGAGGCCCTCGAAGGTCTGGCCGACGGCCGTCTGCTGCAGTTGCGGGAGGACATCGTGGGCATCGATGCCAAAGGCGAACAGCCGGCGGTAGTGGCGCAGGCGTTCCGGCCAGAGGCTGGTGATGAGCTGATCGAGGTGCGGGCGGCTGGCCTGCGGTTCCAGCACCCAGGGCATGTCGCAGAAACGCAGGCCGTTCATGTCGCGGTCGCGCTCGGGGTCGAGGTTGCCGCTGAAGGGGTGCGAGGTGGCATACACCGGCAGCTCGGCAGCGTGGTGGAAACGCAGCAGCGGGCGCAGCAGGCGCGCGGTGGCCGGCCGGGCAAGCACGAAGACGAAGTCGGCGTCGCGCCGGCGGCGTGGTTCGAATTCCAGTCGCTGGCCGAGCAGCCGGCTGAGCTGTTGGCGGCGGCGTTCACTGGCATCGAGGTTGAGAAGCTCGCGGACCTGGCCGGAGAGCGCCTTGCGATCCTGTGAATAGTGCTGGACCTCCAGCAGCTGGCCACCCAGCGCCTCCCAGTGCTCCAGGAAGGCGTGCAGTACCCGATCTCCCCAGGCGCCCTCCGGCACCAGGGCCAGGGCCCGCTGCCGGCCGTCGGCGGCGGCGCGTTCGGCGACCTGGCGGGCCTCGTCCTCCGGGGCCAGGGCGAACTGGTAGAGCCCCTGCGGCAGGTTGTCCTGGAGGGGGATGCGGTTGAGTGCCAGCACCGGCACTTCCAGCTCGCCGGTCCGCGCAAGCTCGGCCACCGCCTCCTTCGCCAGCGGGCCGATGACGAACTCGGCACCGTCCTCGATCGCCTGGCGGTACAGGCCCCAGACCCGCTGCGGATCGCCGGCGGTATCGTAGAATTGCAGGGTTTCGCCATCGCGCCGGGCGTCGTAGTGGGCGGCCAGCAGACCGTCGCGGATGGCCGCTGCGGCGCCGGCCAGTTCACCGCTGAGCGGCAGCAGCACGCCGAGGTGGCGGGGCGCAGGGCCGGCTTCGGGCGAGGCCAGCAGCTCGACCGTCGTCTCCTCGAGGGCCGGGTGGCCCGGATAGCGCTGCTGCCAGGCCGCCAGCGCCTGTTGGCGTTGCTCGCTTCCCGCCGGGAGGCTGCGTTCTAGCAGTACCCGTTCCATCCAGCCGGCGAGGACGTCCGGCGGCATGCCGCGCAGCTGGATCAGGGCCGTGTCGCTGAGTCGGTTGAGGGACTGCCAGATCAGCCGGTGATTGGCCCGGCGCTGCTCGGGATCGTCCAGCAGGGCATCCAGCCAGACCCGCTCGCGGGCCGCCTCCAGCGGGTTGCCGAGCTGGTCGTAGGCCCGGGCGCGCAGCCGGTGGAAGGCCACCTCGGTCTCCGGGGGCAGCCTGTCCTGCAGGATGGCGAGGCTGTCCAGTGCCTGTTGAGGCCGGTTCAGATCCAGCTCGGCCGCGGCGCGCAGCAGGCCGGCCTCGAGCTGCCGGGGCGCTGTCAGGCGGGTGCCGTCGAGGGTTTCCAGCAGGGCCAGCGCCTCGGCGGGGCGAGCGGCCTGGCGGTAGGCCTCGGCAGCGCGCAGCAGCAGCCTGCTGCGTGCCTCCCCCTGCAGTTCCTCCGCCGCCTGCTGGAAGAGAGCGGCGGCGGCAAGCGGGGCGCCCTCGGCCAGCCGCTGTTCGGCCTGGCCGATCAGCGGCGAGCGGCTCTCGACCGGCGGGCGGACCGGCACCTGGCCGCTGCAGCCGAACAGCAGCAGGCAGGCCAGAAGGCAGACGGGGCCGGAGAGGCGGGAGGCGCTGCGGGGCCGCGACCCGGTCACGAGCGGTTGGGCAAAGTTTTCATTGCAGGGTATTGTACCGGTTTTATACGCCAAGTCAGAGGATCGAATCCCCGTGTCCGGCACCCTCTATGTGGTCGCGACCCCCATCGGCAACCGGGCCGACATCAGTGCCCGGGCCATCGAGGTGTTGTCCGCCGTGGACCTGATCGCCGCGGAGGACACCCGCCACAGCCGGCCGCTGCTCAAGCACTACGGCGTCCGCACCCCCTTGCAGGCACTGCACGAGCACAACGAGCGGCAGCAGGCCGAGGCCCTGGTCGCGCGCCTCAAGGCGGGGGAGTCCATCGCCCTGATCTCGGATGCCGGTACACCGCTGATCAGCGACCCCGGATTCAACCTGGTGCGTGCCGCGCGTGCCGCCGGGGTGACGGTGGTACCGGTGCCCGGTCCCAGTGCCCTGATCGCTGCCCTCTCCGCGGCCGGACTGCCCACCGACCGTTTCGTGTTCGAGGGTTTCCTGCCGTCGCGGCCCGCAGCGCGCCGCGAGCGGCTGGCGGCGCTGGCGGAAGAGCCCCGCACCCTGGTGTTCTACGAGTCCAGCCATCGCATCGCCGACAGCCTGGCCGACATGCGCGAGTTGTTCGGTGCCGGGCGGCCCGCGGCGGTGGCGCGGGAACTGAGCAAGGCCTTCGAGGAGATCCAGTCCGGCACCCTGGAAGAACTGCTCGACTGGTTGCAGGCCGACCCCAATCGCCGCCGCGGCGAGTTCGTGGTACTGGTGCACGGGGCGCCGCCGGCCGCGGAGGACGAGGACGAGGCGCGGCGGGTGCTGGGCGTGCTGCTGGAGGAGATGCCGCTGAAGAAGGCCGCCGCGTTGGCGGCCCGCCTCACTGGCCAGCGCAAGAACCGCCTCTACCAGCTGGCACTGGAGATGACGGCCGAAGGCGCGTCGGAAGGGGAGAGGCCCTGAGGCGGCTGAACACGGCATATTTATTAACCCGGCAGGGGGATCTTTCATGGTCATATCGTCCCTGTATTCCAGCATGGCCCCCCTTCATGCGCGCCGCCTTGGTGCAATATCCGGGCTTTAACACCACTCCAATCGCGGCCTGGAGACCGCTCCTACAACATATTGTGCCGCCACGCCCCGTAGGAGCGGCCTCCAGGCCGCGATGCTCGGAGTCGATCGTACAGGCACAAACCGTAACCCGCCCAAGGGGCCTTTCGTGGCCATATTGTCCCTGTATTACAGCACGAACCCCCTTCATGCGCGCCGCCTTGGTGCAATATCCGGGCTTTAACACCACTCCAATCGCGGCCTGGAGACCGCTCCTACAACATATTGTGCCGCCACGCCCCGTAGGAGCGGCCTCCAGGCCGCGATGCTCGGAGTCGATCGTACAGGTACAAACTGTAACCCGCCCAAGGGGCCTTTCATGGCCATATTGTCCCTGTATTACAGCACGAACCCCCTTCATGCGCGCCGCCTTGGTGCAATATCCGGGCTTTAACACCACTCCAATCGCGGCCTGGAGACCGCTCCTACAACATATTGTGCCGCCACGCCCCGTAGGAGCGGCCTCCAGGCCGCGATGCTCGGAGTCGATCGTACAGGCACCGTAACCCGCCCAAGGGGCCTTTCATGGCCATATTGTCCCTGTATTACAGCATGAACCCCCTTCATGCGCGCCGCCCTGGTGCAATATCCGGGCTAGCAGCCTGTCGGACTTGGGCGATCGTAGCGAGCAGGGTGGGAGAACGAGAACGAATCTTCACGATTTCGAGGCGCATAGTGGGCACTACGCAACGAGAAATCGGGGAGATTCGGGCCGCTCTCCCAGCCGCGCAGTAGATCAGTCCTGAGTCCGACAGGCTGCTAGGGCAGGGTGCGGGCCAGCAGGCCCATGGCGTAGTCGCCGGGAGGCAGGGGGATGCACACCTGGTGGCCGCCGCCCGGCGCCTCGGCCAGCGGCCGGCCCTGGCGGTCGAGCAGGGTCTGCAGACGGAAGCGCCGGTTGCCTCCAGGCAGGATCAGCTCCAGCTCGTCACCGGTCGCGAACTTGTTCTTCACCTCGACCTGGGCCAGGCCGCTGTCCGCATCGTAGCCGCTCAGCTCGCCGACGAAGCGCTGGCGCACGCTCTCCGAGCGGCTCGCCAGGTAGTTCTGATAGGCCTGGTGGTGATGTCGCTGGAAGAAGCCGTCGGTATAGCCACGGTTGGCGAGGTTGTCCAGGCTGCCCAGCAGCCGCGGATCGAAGGGCCGCCCGGCCAGGGCGTCATCGATGGCCCGGCGATAGACCTGGGTGGTGCGCGCCACGTAGTAGTGGGACTTGGTGCGGCCCTCGATCTTCAGGCTGTCGACGCCGATCCGCACCAGCCGTTCGACGTGCTCCACGGCACGCAGGTCCCTGGAGTTCATGATGTAGGTGCCGTGCTCGTCCTCCTCCACCGGCATCAGCTCGCCTGGACGCTCGGCCTCCTCCAGCAGCGAAATCCGGGTCGCCGGCTGCAGGTCGCCGCTTTCGTCGGGCCGCGCCTCGTGCACCTGGTAGCTCCAGCGGCAGGCGTTGGTGCAGCTGCCCTGGTTGGCGTCGCGATGGTTGAAGTAGCCGGACAGCAGGCAGCGACCGGAGTAGGCGATGCACAGCGCGCCGTGCACGAACACCTCCAGCTCCACCTCCGGGCACTGGTTGCGGATCTCCTCGACCTCGTCCAGGGACAGCTCGCGCGAGAGGATGATGCGTCGGATGCCGAGTCGTTCCCAGAAGCGCACAGCGGCATGATTCATGGTGTTGGCCTGCACCGACAGATGCACCGGCAGCTCCGGCCAGCGTTCGCGCACCAGCATGATCAGGCCGGGGTCGGCCATGATCAGGGCGTCCGGGCCGAGCTCCAGCACCGGTTCGAGGTCGGTGAGGAAGGTCTTCAGCTTGGCGTTGTGCGGCAGCAGGTTGCTGGTCAGGAAGAAACGCTTGCCCTGCGCGTGGGTCAGGGCGATACCTTCAGCCAGGCGTTCCAGGGTGCTGAAGTCGTTGTTGCGCACCCGCAGCGAATAGCGCGGCATGCCGGCATAGACGGCATCGGCGCCATAGGCCAGGGCGTAGCGCAGGTTGCGCAGGGTGCCGGCGGGTGCCAGCAGCTCCGGGGTCTTCATGGGGGGCGGTTCGGCACGGAAAACCCGAAGTATATCATCCCCACCTGCTGAATTCTGAATCCCAGCTTCCAACTTCTAACCCGGATATTGCACCAAGGCAGGCTCCGTGGAGCGGGTGGCAGGATGGCGCGGTACCCCTTGCGCCTCGATCGCGGCCTGGAGGCCGCTCCTACGGGGCATGGCGGCACAATGTGTTGTCGTAGGAGCGGTCTCCAGGCCGCGATCGGGGGATCCACGGCGGGCAATGCCCGGGGCCAATCGAACAGGCCAAAGCCGGGTTACGAGTTCCTGGCCCATTTACCGGCCTGCACGCCGGTCATGCGGGCCGCCTCCGGGCTAACTCCTAAATTTTCCAGCGCCCACTCGACATGCTCCCGCACCAGCGGCGAGGGGTGCTCCAGTCGCGCCGCCAGGGCCTCGGTGATCGCGGCTTCAGGGGGGGCATTGCCCAGTGCCACGGCGAGATTGCGCAGCCAGCGCTGGTGGCCGATGCGGCGGATGGGCGAGCCCTCGGTGCGTCTGAGGAAGGTTGCCTCGTCCCAGCCGAACAGTTCGATCAGGGCCGCGGCGTCCAGGCCATGGCGGGGCAGGAAGTCGGTTTCCGGCGTCGGCTGGCTGAAGCGGTTCCAGGGACAGACCAGCTGACAGTCGTCGCAGCCGTAGATGTGATTGCCGAGCAGCGGCCGCAGCGCTTCGGGGATGGGGCCGTGCAGTTCGATGGTCAGATAGGAGATGCAGCGTCGGGCGTCGAGGGTGTAGGGGGCGATGATGGCCCCGGTGGGGCAGACGTCGATGCAGGCACGGCAGTCGCCGCAATGGTTGTCGGCCGGATTGTCCACCGGCAGCGGCAAGTCGGTATAGAGTTCGCCGAGGAAGAACCAGGAACCCGCGCGGGCGTTGATCAGGTTGGTGTGCTTGCCGATCCAGCCGAGCCCGGCGCGCTGGGCCAGCGGTTTCTCCAGTACCGGCGCGCTGTCGGTGAAGGCGCGGTAGCCGAAGGGGCCGATGGCCTGCTCGATGCGCGCGGCCAGCTTTTGCAGCCGTTTGCGCAGCAGCTTGTGGTAGTCGCGGCCGAGGGCATAGCGGGAGATGAAGGCGCGGATCGGGTCTTCGAGCACGGCGCGGCTGTCCGCCGCCGGCTCGGGCCAGTAGTCGAGCCGTACCGAAATCACCCGCAGGGTGCCCGGCTCAAGCTCGGCCGGTCGGCTGCGCCGGCTGCCGTGGCGCGCCATGTAGTCCATCTCGCCATGATAGCCGGCGGCCAGCCAGTCGAGCAGGCGGCGTTCGGCGTCGGCCAGATCGACGTCGGTGATGCCGATCTGCTGGAAGCCGAGTTCGCGGCCCCAGGCCTTGATGCGGCGGGCCAGGTCGGCGTAGTCGATGGCATCTGGGGCGGGTTGGGACATGCGGGGGCCGGCGGGTATAGAATCCTCGCACCAGTTTAACCCGGATATTGCGCCAAGGCGCCCCCCACGAGAGAGGTTCGAGCCATGATCCAAGTACTACAAGGCAGTGACAGGCCCGGATGGGCGGATGACGGTTTGTGCCTATTCGATTTCAGACCGAATCCGGCTGCGCATCTTGGCCGATCCCCCTCGAACCCTAGCGACGGCTATGGTTTTTCGGACGGTCGCCCAACCTGCTTTGCCGGCTTCGCCCTGAGAATCGAATCCTTGGTGCAATATCCGGGTTAACCCAAGCCGAGTGAGATGCAGCATGCCCCCCTCCGACGCAGAGCTGCCGTTATACAGCGCGGCGCAGAGCCGTGAACTCGACCGGCGAGCCATCGAGCAGCACGGCATCCCCGGTTACCGCTTGATGAACCACGCCGGCGGTGCCGCCTTCGCCGCCCTGCGCCGGCACTGGCCGGACGCACGGCGTATCGGCGTCCTCTGCGGGGCCGGCAACAATGCCGGCGACGGCTATGTCCTAGCGCGGCTGGCGGCCGAGGCCGGCTATCAGGTGGCGTTGTGCAGTCTGGTCGATCCCGGGCGGCTGGCGGGTGACGCGCGCCGCGCCTGGCAGGCGGCGCGCGACGCCGGCCTCGAGGTCCAGCCCTGGCGGGGCCGGCTGCCGGCGGGCGAGGTGCAGGTCGACGCCCTGCTCGGCACCGGCCTGCAGCGCGAGCTGGCGGGCGAGTGGCGGGCCGCGGTGGAGGCGCTGAACGCGGCTGCGACGCCGGTGCTGGCGATCGACATCCCCAGCGGCCTGCAGGCCGACACCGGGCGGGTGCTGGGCTGCGCGGTACGGGCCGAGCTGACCGTCACCTTCATCGCCCGCAAGCTGGGTCTGTACACCGGCGAGGGGCCGGAGCATGCCGGACGGGTGCTGTTCGACGGCCTCGCTGTGCCGTCCGAGGTGTACCGGGAGATCGTGCCCCTGGCCAGTCTGATCGGCAAGCGCTGGGTGCGGGACCGTTTGCCGCCACGGCCGCGCACGGCGCACAAGGGACAGTGCGGGCGGGTGCTGGTGGTCGGTGGCCAGCCCGGGATGGGCGGCGCGGCCCTCCTGGCGGGCAGCGCGGCGGCGCGTGGCGGGGCCGGCCTGGTCAGCGTCGCCACCGCCCCAGCACATGCCGCCGCGCTGCTCGCCGCCAGACCGGAACTGATGGTGCATGGCGTCGAGGGGACGATGGCGCTGCGCCCGCTGTGCCAGGCGGCCGACTGGCTGGCGCTGGGGCCGGGGCTCGGTCAGGGGGCGTGGGGACGGACGCTGTGGGCCGCGGCACTGGGTAGCGGCCGGCCGCTGGTGGTCGATGCCGATGCCCTCAACCTGCTGGCCGCCGAACCGCTGCGCCGGGATGACTGGATACTCACCCCCCACCCGGGGGAGGCCGGGCGGCTGCTGGGTTGCGGCGCCGCCGCCGTGCAGGCCGACCGGCTGGCAGCGGTGCGCGAGCTGCAGGCACGCTATGGCGGGGTGGTGCTGCTCAAGGGGGCCGGCACCCTGATCGCGGCGGCCGAGGGGGTGTGGCTGTCCACCAGCGGCAACCCCGGCATGGCCAGCGGCGGCATGGGTGACGCCCTGACCGGCCTGATCGCTGCTCTGGCCGCCCAGGGGCAGGCCCCGGCCGTGGCCGCCACGGCCGGGGCCTGGCTGCACGGCGCCGCCGGTGACCGGGCGGCGCGCGGTGGTGAACGCGGCCTGCTGGCCGGCGATCTGATCGAGGCTCTGCGCGGGGTGCTGAATGAACCCGCCTGAGGCGGCCGCCGGGGGGGCGGTGCTGGAACGGGAGATCCGTGGCGAGGCGGCGATGGAGGCCTTCGGTGCCCGGCTGGCGGCTGTCCTGCCGCCGGGCAGCCGCGTCTACCTGGCCGGGGAGCTGGGTGCCGGCAAGACCACCCTGGTGCGCGGACTGCTCAGGGGGCTGGGGTACCGGGGACGGGTGAAGAGCCCGACCTATGCCCTGGTCGAACCCTACGAGATCGACGGCCGGCCGGTCTACCACCTCGACCTCTATCGTCTCAGTGATCCCGAGGAGCTGGAATGGATCGGTATCCGCGAGCTGTTCGCGGACGATGCCCTCTGCCTCATCGAGTGGCCGGAGCGCGGTGCCGGGGTGCTGCCGCCGGCTGATCTGCATATCGAGATCCGGCACGCCGGCGAGGCCCGCCGGCTGCGGCTGGCTGCGGGCAGTGCGCGCGGTGTGGAGCTGCTCCGGGCGCTGGCGGCCGGGTACCCCCGGGAATCGTAGAAAGTCTGCCAGCTCTTTCGCCTATCTGGCGGATAAGCAAAGAAAACCGTCTTGAATTCTCGCTCCATCTGTGGCTAGATGGCCGCAGGGTCTTGCCGAAAGGAGGGGGGAGAGACCATGCTGCGAGCCCTCGCCGCCATCCTGATGCTGCTGCTGGCCGCCGTTTCCGGGGCGGACACCGTCGAGTTGCAGGAGGTCCGGCTCTGGGCCTCGCCGCAGAGCACGCGCATCGTGCTCGACCTGAGCGGCAAGGCGGAGCACAGCCTGTTCACCCTGGCGGATCCGCAGCGCGTGGTGATCGATCTGCGCGATACCCGCTTCCGCGCCTCGCTCCGCAAGCTGGATTTCGGCCAGGGTCTGGTCAGGAATCTGCGCAAGGGGGTGCGCAACCAGCACGATCTGCGTCTGGTGCTGGACCTCAAGGGCCCTGCCAAGCTGAAGAGCTTCCTGCTGCCGCCCGACTCCCAGGCCGGCCACCGGCTGGTGATCGATCTCCTTCCGCCGGCGGCCGCGGCCGCTGCCTCCCCGCAGCCGGTGAAGCGCGCCGACCGGCTGCCGGCACGTCCACGCGACCTGGTGATTGCCATCGACGCCGGCCACGGCGGCAAGGATCCGGGCGCCCACGGCCGGCGCGGCACGCGTGAGAAGGACGTGGTGCTGGCGATAGCCCGCCGCCTGGCGCGGCTGATCGACCGCGAGCCCGGCATGCGCGCCCTGCTGGTGCGTGACGACGACCGTTTCCTGCGCCTGCGCGAGCGGATCCGCAAGGCGCGCAAGCACCGCGCCGATCTGTTCGTCTCCATCCATGCCGATGCCTTCAACGACCGCCGGGTGCATGGCTCCTCGGTATTCGTCCTCTCGCGGCGCGGCGCCAGTTCGGAGATGGCGCGGCTGCTGGCCAAGCACGAGAACGACTCCGATCTGGTCGGGGGCGTGTCGCTGAACGACAAGGACGATCTGCTGAAGACGGTGCTGCTGGACCTGTCCCAGGCGGCGAGCATCGAGGCCAGCGCCGAGGTGGCCTCGCAGGTGCTGGCCGAGCTGAAGCGCATCGGCAAGGTACACAAGGCGCATGTGCAGAAGGCCGGCTTCGTGGTGCTCAAGTCACCGGACATCCCCTCCATCCTGGTCGAGACCGCCTTCATCTCCAATCCCGCCGAGGAGCGCAAGCTGCGTGATGGCCGTCACCAGCAGCGTCTGGCCGAGGCCATGCTGCGCGGGATCCGCGCCTACTTCCGCAACAACCCGCCGCCCGGCACCCTGCTGGCGATGCGCAGCCAGCCGCGGCAGCACGTGATCCGCAGCGGCGACACCCTGTCGGAGATCGCCAGGCGCTATGACGTCAGCCTGCGCGAGCTGAAGGTCGCCAACCGCCTGACCGGCGACCGGCTGCGTATCGGCGACGTGTTGCAGATCCCCCAGCGGGGAAGCTGATTCCCCTGCTCCAGCAGACTCGGTCATGAACGGTCTGCAGCCATTTCTGTCTGCTACAATCAGCCGATGCCGATTCGCCAGCTTCCCCCGCAGCTGATCAATCAGATCGCCGCCGGCGAGGTGGTGGAGCGCCCGGCCTCGGTGCTCAAGGAACTGCTGGAGAACAGCCTCGACGCCGGCGCCCGGCGGCTGGAGATCGACATCGAACAGGGCGGGGTGCGGCGCATCCAGGTACGCGACGACGGCTGCGGCATTCCCCGGCAGGAACTGGCCCTGGCCCTGGCGCGGCATGCCACCAGCAAGATCGAGAGTCTCGACGACCTGGAACGGGTCGCCAGCCTTGGCTTTCGCGGCGAGGCCCTGCCCAGCATCGCCTCGGTGTCGCGGCTGACCCTGACCTCGCGGGTGGACGGGGCCGACAGCGGATGGCGGGTCTGCGGCGACGGCAGCGACCGGGTCGAGCCGCCCTGCCCGGCAGCGCATCCCCCGGGCACCACGGTGGAGGTGCGCGACCTGTTCTTCAATACCCCGGCGCGGCGCAAGTTCCTGCGTACCGAGGCCACCGAGTTCCGGCATGTCGAGGACGTGGTGCGCCGCATCGCCCTGAGCCGTTTCGGTGTCGAGATCCAGTTGCGTCACAACCGCCGGTCGCTGTGGCGCCTGCCACCGGCCAGCGGGCGTGCCGAGCAGGAGCGGCGCCTGGCCCGGCTCTGTGGCGCGCCCTTCGTCGAGCAGAGCCTGTATGTCGAACAGCAGGCGGCCGGCCTGGAACTGCGCGGTTGGCTGGGACTGCCGACCTTCTCGCGCAGCCAGGCGGATCTGCAGTATTTCTTCGTCAACGGCCGCATGGTCCGCGACCGGCTGATCGCCCATGCCGTGCGCCAGGCCTACCAGGACGTGCTCTATCACGGCCGCCATCCCGCCTTCGTGCTCTATCTGGATCTCGATCCGGCGACGGTCGACGTCAACGTGCACCCGGCCAAGTCGGAGGTCCGTTTCCGCGACAGCCGCTTGGTGCACGACGTCATCTACCGTACCCTGCACCAGGCCATCGCCGCGCTGCGGCCCGGCGAGAGCGATGCCCCGTCCCGTGCTGCACCCCCGGCCGCGCCGCCAGCCGCTGCCCCGCCCAGCCAGCAGGCCATGCCGCTGCGGGTCCAGGAGCAGCTCGCCGGCTATGCCGCACTGCATCCCCCGCCGGTGGCCGAGACGACGGCCCCGACAGCAGAGGGCCTGGCCGAGGCCGAGCCGGATGCGGATGAGGTGCCGCCGCTGGGTTTCGCGCTGGCCCAGCTGCACGGCATCTACATCCTTGCCCAGAACGCCGCCGGGCTGGTGCTGGTCGATATGCACGCCGCCCACGAGCGCATCACCTACGAGGGGCTGAAGCGCTCCCTGGCCGGGGAGGGGATCCGCTCCCAGCCGCTGCTGGTGCCGCTCACACTGAGGGTCAGCGAGCGCGAGGCGGCGCTGGCCGAGGCGCAGCCCGGGGTGTTCCGCGAACTGGGCTTCGAGGTCGACCGCATTGGGCCGGAACAGCTGGCGGTGCGGCAGATCCCGGCCCTGCTGCGCGAGGCCGATGTCGCCGCCCTGGTGCGGGACGTGCTCTGTGACCTGCTGACCCACGGCGTCAGTCAGCGGCTGGAGACGGCGCTCAATGCGGTGCTCTCGACCATGGCCTGTCATGGTTCGGTACGGGCCAACCGTCAGCTGAGCCTGGCCGAGATGAACGCCCTGTTGCGCGACATGGAACGCACCGAGCGCAGCGGCCAGTGCAACCACGGCCGCCCCACCTGGCTGCAGTTCGGCCTCGACGAGCTGGACCAGCTGTTCATGCGTGGCCAGTGAGGCGCGAGTTGGCTGAATCCCCCCGTTCCATGCCGCCGGCCGTGCTCTGCCTGATGGGGCCGACTGCCGCGGGCAAGACCGCGCTCGCGCTGCGCCTGGTCGAGGCCTATCCCTTCGAGATCGTCAGCGTCGATTCGGCGATGGTCTACCGTGGCATGGACATCGGCACGGCCAAGCCGGAGCCGGCCGTGCTGGCGGTGGCGCCGCACCGGCTGATCGACATTCTCGACCCCGGCGAGAGCTACTCGGCGGCGCGCTTTGCCGCCGATGCGCAGCGCGAGATCGAGGCGATCCGTGCCGCCGGCCGGCAGCCGCTGTTGGTGGGGGGGACCGGCCTGTATTTCCGCGCCCTGGAACAGGGCCTGGCCGAACTGCCGGCGGCCGACGCGGCGCTGCGCGCCGAACTCGAGGCCGAGCGCCAGCGGCTGGGCCTGGCCGCCCTGCACCGGCAGCTGGCGGCGATCGATCCGCAGGCGGCGGCCCGCATCCACCCCAACGACGCCCAGCGCATCCTGCGTGCCCTGGAGGTCTGCCGCCTCAGCGGCCGCAGTCTCAGCGAGCTGTGCCGGGAGACGCCGGCGGCCCGCCGCCAGCCGCTGTACAAGCTGGTCATCGCGCCGCCACAACGTGCCCAGCTGCACCCGCGCATCGAGCAGCGTCTCGGCCAGATGCTGGAGCAGGGACTGGTCGAGGAGGTCGAGCGTCTGCGCGCCCGGGACGACCTGCATGCCGATCTGCCGTCGATGCGCGCCGTCGGCTATCGCCAGGTGTGGCAGTATCTGGATGGCGAGTCGGACTACGCGACCATGTGTCAGCGGGTGCTGACGGCGACCCGCCAGTATGCCAAGCGGCAGTACACCTGGCTGCGGGCCGAGAGTGGGACCCGCTGGTTCGATCCCTTCTCCGGTGATCTCTGGGATCAGCTGCAGCGCAGTGTCGAGGCGCTGCTGGACGATCGGGCGCAACCGGGTGAATGACTATGCTACACTTCGGCTTACAGAGATACCTTTGAAGAGTATGCAAGCAGAACGATCCCCCGCGACAGGCCGCGAGCGGCGGCTGCCGGGAGTAGGCGTTGACGAGCATAACTAGAAAAAGGAGAAACGATAATGGCACGTGGACAATCCTTGCAGGAACCCTTCCTCAACACCCTTCGGAAGGAGCGGATTCCTGTGTCGATCTACCTGGTGAACGGAATCAAGCTGCAGGGTCAGATCGAATCCTTCGACCAGTTCGTGGTGCTGCTCAAGAACAGCGTCAGCCAGATGGTGTACAAGCACGCCATCTCCACCGTGGTGCCCGCCAGAAACGTGCGCATCCCGCACGGCAACAGTGGTAGTGATGATCTCCCAGAACCCGGGAACATGTAAGCGAGCACGCTCGGGGGCGCGTCTTGTTTGAGCGTCCCCGCAGCGGGGAACGTGCCCTTCTGGTACATGTTTTCCTCCCCGACGACAAAGACCAGGAAGACCTGCGAGAGTTTGCCGAGCTGGCCGCCTCGGCCGGCGCCGAGGTGCTCGGCTCGGTCACGGCCAGCCGGCGTGCCCCCGATCCGCGTTATTTCATCGGCGCCGGCAAGGCCGAGGAGATCCGCCAGCGGCTGGTGCAGGCGGGTGGCGAACTGGTGCTGTTCAACCACAGCCTGTCGCCCAGCCAGGAGCGCAACCTGGAACGGCTGTTCCAGTGCCGGGTGCTGGATCGCACCGGCCTGATCCTCGATATCTTCGCCCAGCGGGCACGCTCCTTCGAAGGCAAGCTGCAGGTCGAACTGGCCCAGTTGCGCCATCTCTCCACCCGCCTGGTGCGTGGGTGGACCCACCTGGAACGGCAGAAGGGCGGCATCGGCCTGCGTGGTCCCGGCGAGACCCAGCTGGAGACCGACCGCCGGCTGCTCGGCAACCGCATCAAGCAGCTCAACCGGCGGCTGGACAAGGTACAGCGCCAGCGGGAACAGGGACGTCGTGCGCGGCAGCGGGCCGAGGTGCCGACGGTGTCGCTGGTCGGCTACACCAATGCCGGCAAATCGACCCTGTTCAACCGCCTGACCGAGGCCGGGGTCTATGCCGCCGACCAGTTGTTCGCCACCCTCGACCCGACCCTGCGCCGGCTCGAACTGCCGGATCTCGGCCATGTGGTGCTGGCCGACACCGTTGGCTTCGTGCGCCACCTGCCGCATGATCTGGTGGCGGCCTTCCGCTCGACACTGGAGGAGACGCGCAGCGCCGATCTGCTGCTGCACGTGGTCGATGCCAGCGACGAGGAACGCCAGCCACGCATCGGTCAGGTCGATCAGGTGTTGACCGAGGTGGGGGCGGAGGCGGTGCCGCAACTGCTGGTCTACAACAAGATCGACCTGCTCGACGAGGCGCCGCGCCTGGAACGCGATGCCGAGGGCCGGCCCTGGCGGGTCTGGGTGTCGGCCGCCAGCGGTGCCGGTCTGGAACTGCTGCGCGAGGCGGTCGCCGAGCGGCTGCGAGGGCGGATGAGCGCCGGCTGGCTGTGTCTGCCGCCGGCGGCCGGACGGCTGCGTGCCGAGCTGTTCGCGGCCGGCGTGGTGCGCGAGGAGCGGGTCGACAGCAGGGGCTGCTGCTGGCTGCGGGTGCTGCTGCCGACGGCCGATCTGGCGCGTTTGTGCGCTGCCGGGACGGTGGATTGCGAACTCCATGCAGAGCCGGCGGGCGAATTCCTTGCGAGCGCGGCCGCCGCCCCATAAAATCGGCCCTTTTGAGAATGCGGACGGGTCGGTCCAAGGCCCGTCTCGGGCCGACAGAGCGAAGACCCAGACAATCAGCAGGAGCGACGGCCCGAGACGGTGCCGGATCCCTCCTGTCACAGTGGAGCATGCAGATGGCTTGGAATGAGCCGGGTGGAAACAACCGTGACCCCTGGGGCGGCGGTGGCAACGACCAGGGTCCGCCGGACCTGGACGAGGTGGTGCGCAAGATGCAGGACAAGCTGGGTGGCCTGTTCGGCAAGCGCGGCGGTGGCGGGCGCAGCGGCGGTTTCGGCGGCGGCAGTGCCCTGGGCCTGGGGTTCATCATCGTCCTGGCGCTGGGCCTGTGGCTGTTCTCCGGCTTCTACATCGTCGATCCGGCTGAGCGCGGTGTCATCCTCCGCCTCGGCAAGTACCAGGAGACGGTCGGCGAGGGTCTGCACTGGCACATCCCTTATCCGGTCGAGCAGGTGGAGAAGGTCAACGTCGACCAGGTGCGTCAGGCCCGGCACCGGGCGCAGATGCTGACCCAGGACGAGAACCTGATCGCGATCGCCATGTCGGTGCAGTACCAGGTGAAGGATGCGCAGGACTATCTGTTCAGGGTGCGCAACCCGGACTACACCCTGAAGGAGGCCACCGAGAGCGCGTTGCGCGAGGTGGTCGGCTCCAAGACCCTGGACGACATCTTCAGCAAGAGCGGTGGCCGCGAGGTGGTGGTCAACGAGACCGAGAAGAACATCCAGGAACTGCTCGACATCTACCGCACCGGCCTGCGGGTGGTGAAGGTCAACCTGGAGAGTGCCCAGCCGCCGGAAGAGGTGCAGTCGGCCTTCGACGATGCCATCAAGGCACGCGAGGACGAGGACCGCTTCAAGAAGCAGGCCGAGGCCTACGAGCGGGACATCATTCCCAAGGCCGAGGGTGACGCCCAGCGCCTGGTACAGGAGGCCGAGGCCTACAAGCAGCAGGTCGTCGAGCTCGCCAAGGGTGAGACCAGCCGTTTCCTGCAGACCCTGACCGAATACCAGAAGGCACCGGAGATCACCCGCAAGCGTCTCTACCTGGAGACCATGGAGACGGTGTTGAACAATGTCAGCAAGGTCCTGATCAAGACCGATCAGGGGAACAACATCATGTATCTGCCACTCGACCAGTTCATGCGCCGGAACGGCAATGCCCTTGCCGCGCCTTCAGTCCAGGGTTATTCCGGCAACACTGCGCCGGCACCGCGCAGCCGGCCACGCACGCAGCCGCGCCCGCTGCGGGAGGGTCGCTAGATGAACGCCCTGCGCCTGCCCTCCCTGATCCTGTTGCTGCTGGCGGCAGTCGGTGCCTGGATGTCGATGTTCGTGGTCGACGAACGTGAACGGGCCATCCTCTTCCATCTCGGCGAGATCGTGCGTTCCGACTACGAGCCCGGCCTGCACTTCATGGTGCCGATCTACAACAACGTGAAGAAGTTCGACCGCCGCATCCTGACCCTGGACGCCAAGCCGGAACAGGTGCTGACCGGCGAGAAGAAGAACGTGCTGGTCGACTATTTCGTCAAGTGGCGGATCAGCGACGTGGAGTCCTTCTACCGTTCCTTCGGTGGCCGTGAGATCGACGCCGCCTCGACCCTGGCCCAGACCATCAAGGACGGCCTGCAGGCGGAACTCGGCAACCGCACCATCAAGGAGGTCGTCTCCGGTGAGCGCAAGGAGATCATGGCCAGCGTGGCGCGCCGCGCCGGTAGCAAGGTCAGCGATTTCGGCATCGAGATCATCGACTTCCGCATCAAGCAGATCGAGCTGCCGAGCAAGGTGGCGGGGGCGGTGTTCCAGCGCATGCGTGCCGAGCGCGAGCGGGTCGCCAAGGAGCACCGGGCCCGCGGTGAGAAGGAATCGCTGATCATCCGTGCCCGCGCCGACCGGCTGCGTACCGAGATCCTCGCCGCGGCGCGGCGCAAGGCGGACGAGATCCGCGGTGCCGGCGATGCCCAGGCGACCGAGATCTATGCCGAGGCCTATGGCCGGGATCCCGCCTTCTACGGCTTCTATCGCAGCATGGAGGCCTATCGCACGGCCTTCAGCAGCAAGCAGGACGTGATGGTGCTGGAACCGGACAACGAGTTCTTCCGCTTCTTCGCCGACGACCAGGGCCGACGTTGAACCGCCCCGGGAAGCCGGCGTGAAGGCGATGCGATGTCCACGCCGGGCGCGTGCCCGGCTTTTTTTTGGATGATGGCATGTGGCAGGAACTAGGTGCCGCGCTGGCGCTGGTGCTGGTCATCGAGGGCATGCTGCCCTTTCTGAATCCGGCCGCCATGCGCCGTGCCTGGCTGCAGATGGCGCAGCTCGACGACCGCAGTCTGCGCATCGCCGGGCTGCTGAGCATGCTGGCCGGTATCGGCCTGCTTTATCTGGTGCGCTGAGAGGACGGCGCGGCACTATTTGCGGGACAGACGAGACGGGCGACGGGAACCATGGCAGCGATTGATCACTGGTTATTGCCGGAAGGCATCGAGGAGATGCTGCCCGAGGCGGCCTGGCGGGCCGAGGGCCTGCGCCGGCGGCTGCTGGACATGTATCGGAGCTGGGGCTACGAGCTGATCATCCCGCCGATGATCGAATATCTCGAATCCCTGCTCACCGGCACCGGCAATGATCTCGATCTGCAGACCTTCAAGCTCACCGACCAGCTCAGCGGCCGGCTGATGGGGGTGCGCGCCGACATGACGCCGCAGGCGGCGCGCATCGACGCCCATGCCCTGAAGCGCGAGGCGCCGACCCGCCTCTGCTACCTCGGCACCGTGCTGCGCACCCGTCCCGAGGGCTTCGCCGGTAGCCGCAGCCCGCTGCAGGTGGGTGCCGAGCTGTTCGGCCACCTGGGCATCGAGAGCGATCTGGAGATTATCGGCCTGATGCTGGAGACGCTGCGGGTCACCGGCATCGACGGCGTGCATCTCGACCTCGGTCATGTCGGTATCTTCCGTGGCCTGGCCCGCGAGGCAGGCCTGGCGGACGAGGCCGAGGCCGACCTGTTCGACGTGCTGCAGCGCAAGGCCATGCCCGAGATCGAGGCCCTGGTGGCCGGCTTCGACATCCCCGCCGAGCAGCGCAGCCGGCTGGTGGCCCTGGCCGGCCTGCATGGCGAGCGGGAGGTGCTGGAGCGGGCCCGGCAGGTGCTGGCCGGCAGCGATTCCGGGGTGCTGGCGGCGCTGGATAATCTGAGCCAGATTGGTGCCGAGGTCGAGCGGCGCTGGCCGGCGCTGCCGGTCAGCTACGACCTGGCCGAACTGCGTGGCTACGCCTACCAGACCGGCGTGGTGTTCGCGGCCTTCGTGCCGGGTTGTGGCCAGGAGGTGGCGCGTGGCGGCCGCTACGACCAGATCGGCGAGGTGTTCGGCCGGGCCCGCCCCGCCACCGGCTTTTCAGCCGATCTCAAGACCCTGATCGCCCTCGGCGAGGTGCCGGGCGCCATGACCGCCGGCATCTTCGCCCCGGCACAGGGCGAGGCGGGCCTGGATCGGGCGGTGGCCGAACTGCGTGCCGCCGGCGAGCGCGTGGTGCAGGCCCTGCCTGGCCAGTGCGGTGATGCGGCGGCCATGGCCTGCGATCGCCAACTGGTGTACGAGGATGGTGCCTGGCGGGTGCTGCCGATCTGAATCAACCCGGTCCGGCGCAGGGCGTGCCTGTGCCGGCCCCACTTTCACTGCATGAGGCGAGAGAGACCTAACGATGGGCAAGAGCGTGGTAGTCATCGGGACCCAGTGGGGCGATGAGGGCAAGGGCAAGATCGTCGATCTGCTCACCGAGCGGGCCGAGGCCGTGGTGCGCTTCCAGGGTGGCCACAATGCCGGCCATACCCTGGTGATCGACGGCGAGAAGACGGTACTGCACCTGATCCCCTCCGGCATCCTGCGCGAGGGCGTGGAGTGCCTGATCGGCAACGGCGTGGTGCTCTCGCCCTCGGCGCTGCTCGAGGAGCTGGAGATGCTGGAAGGGCGTGGCGTGCCGGCCCGCGAGCGGTTGAAGATCAGCGAGGCCTGCACCTTGATCCTGCCCTACCACGTGGCCCTCGATCACGCCCGCGAGAAGGCCCGCGGCAAGAAGGCCATCGGCACCACCGGCCGCGGTATCGGCCCGGCCTACGAGGACAAGATCTCACGCCGTGGCTTGAAGCTGGGCGAGATCTTCCAGCGCGAGCGGCTGGCGGCGCGCCTCGGCGAGGTGATGGACTACCACAACTTCACCCTGCAGCACTATTTCAAATGCGAGCCGGTGGATTTCCAGCAGGTGCTGGACGAGACCCTGGCCATGGCCGAGGTGCTGGAGCCGATGATCGGCGACGTGCCGGAGATCCTCGACCGGACCCGCCGCGAGGGTGGCAACATCATGTTCGAGGGGGCGCAGGGGGCCCTGCTGGACATCGACCACGGTACCTATCCCTTCGTCACCTCCTCCAATACCACCGCGGGCGGCGCCTGCACCGGTAGCGGCGTCGGTCCGCGCAGCCTGGACTATATCCTCGGCATCACCAAGGCCTATACCACCCGGGTCGGGGCCGGCCCCTTCCCCACCGAGCTGTACGACGGCAACGAGCTGCTGGACGAGGTCGGTGCCTATCTCGCCAAGCAGGGCCACGAGTTCGGTTCCACCACCGGCCGACCCCGCCGTTGTGGCTGGTTCGATGCCGTGGCCCTGCGCCGCGCCAACCAGATCAACAGCGTCACCGGCCTGTGCATCACCAAGCTTGACGTGCTCGACGGTCTGGATACCCTGCGGCTCTGTGTCGGTTACCGCAAGGACGGCGAGATCCTCAAGACCCCGCCGGTCGGCGCCGAGGCCTTCACCGACATCGAGCCGATCTACGAGGACATGCCGGGCTGGTCGGAGTCGACCGTCGGCCTCTGTGACTACGAGGCGCTGCCGGCCAATGCCAAGGCCTACCTGAAGCGCATCGAGGAGGTGGTCGAGGTGCCGATCGACATCATCTCCACCGGCCCGGACCGCAACGCCAACATCATCCTGCGCCACCCCTACGACGCCTGAGCGGCAGCCGCTGCCGGGGATGGCCTGGCCTGATCCGCTCCTTGCCGGGCGGGGTTTCAGCGCTCCAGCTGCAGCGCCCGGGCCGGGATCAGCAGCTCCGGGCTGTCCCAGGCGCGGCCGCCGATGGCACGGTAGGCCAGCCGGCCGCGGGTGTCGACGATGAAGGTGGTCGGCAGGCCGCGCACCGGCCAGCGCTCGATGACCGAGGAATCCTCGTCCAGCAGCAGCGGGAAGTCCACCGGGTAATTGGCGGTGAACTCGAACACCTGATCCTCGTTCTCACCGACGTTGATCGCCAGCAGCTGCATGTCGTTTTTCTGCAGCCAGTTCCAGGCGCGCTGCATGGAGGGCATCTCCTCGCGGCAGGGCGGGCACCAGGTGGCCCAGAAATTCACGATTACCACCTTGCCCCGATAGTCCGACAGGCGGTGGACACGGCCGTCCAGGTCGGTGAGTTCGAAGTCCGGGGCCGGTGGCCGGTCCTCCAGCGGGGTGAGGGTCTGGCGGCCGGGGGGTGCAGCCTGAAGGCCGAGAGACAGCAACAGGAGCAGGATCGACAGAAGGATGCCAGGGTGGCGCATGGGGGCCTCCGCGTCAGTCGGGATGGATGTCGGGGGCGCAGACCAGGCCGTTCAGCCGGCCGCTCTGGCGCTGTCCGTTGCGCTGCCAGCTGAAGATCAGGTCGAAGCGGCTGCCGGGTGCCAGGCCGTAGCTGCTCATTCCCCAGTTGTAGTCGCCGGGTTGATAGTGCTGCCGGCTCGGCAGCTGTGACCATTCGAAGGCGATCCGCGCCGCCTTCGGCAGCCCCGCCTGTTGCCAGATCGTCGACCAGTGTTCCCGGCTCAGGGGGGGATGCTGGCCCTCGGCCGTCACCACCTGCCAGTCGGCGAGCGCGAAACTGATCGCTTCCTCGCCGTCGTTCCTGAACAGCGACTGGAAGACGCAGGCGGTGGCATAGCGCTCGGCGCTGGCGGCATCGAAACCGCGGGCCAGGAAGAAGGCCCGGGTCTGGTCGGGCAGGCGCTGGGTGAGGCGCAGCTGCACCCCCTCGGCCCGCCACTCCCAGTAGCGCAGGCCGGTGGCCGGGTCGCTGCCCTCCAGGGTCGGTTCGGTCGCTGCTGCCAGAGGGGGCAGGAGCAGGGCCAGGGTTGTGGTCTGGATCAGGCGTCGCGGCATGTCTGCATCAGGGATCGGGCGGTCGCTTCGGCCTATTATGCGGCCATCGGCGTCCCTTGTGCACCCACCTCAGGGCGTCGCCCGCCGGGTCTTGCCGGCAGTGCCCGGTTTGCCCTTGACGGTTTTTTCCCTGGCCTTCTTCTTTGCCTTCTTCCCGGTCTTGGGTCCGGCCGGTTTCGGTCCAGCCGGCCTGGGACCGGCGCCGAGGCGGGAGATGTTCAGCCGCTGCTGGCAGACCCAGGCCCGCTGCAGGGCACGGAAGGTCTCCTTCGGCATGCCGGCCGGCAGGTCCACGGTGCTGAAATCATCGTAGATCTCGATATGGCCGATGTAGGCGCTCTCCAGGTCGGCCTCGTTGGCGATGGCGCCGACGAGGTTGCCCGGCTTGACGCCGTGCGCATGGCCGACCTCCACTCGGTAGCGTTCCATCTCCACTTCCGGGTGGCCCTTCAGCGGCAGGGCCTGGCTGGACGGCGGCCGCGGCCGCTTGTCGCTGCGGCGCGATCTTTTCTCGGCCCGCGCCGCCGGCTCGCGCCGCTCGGCCAGCAGCAGCGGCTCCTTGCCTTGCAGCAGGCGGGCCAGGGCCGCCGCTATCTCCAGCGGCTCCACGCCGTCCTCTTCCTGCAGTTCGGTGAGCAGGGGATAGAAGGCCTCGTTGCTGTCCTCGGCCAGGGCATCGCGCACCTTCTGCTTGAAGCGCTGCAGACGCTGCTGGTTGATGTCGGCCGCGGTCGGCATTTGCATCGGCTCGATCGGCTGACCGATGGTCTTCTCGATGGCACGCAGCAGGCGCCGTTCGCGGGAGGCGACGAAGAGGATGGCCTCGCCGCTGCGGCCGGCGCGTCCGGTGCGGCCGATGCGGTGGATGTAGGCCTCGACGTCATGAGGGATGTCGTAGTTGATCACGTGACTGATCCGCGCCACGTCCAGGCCGCGGGCGACCACGTCGGTGGCGACCAGGATGTCCAGCTGGCCGTTCTTCAACCGCTCCACGGTGCGCTCGCGCAGTTTCTGCGGGATGTCGCCGTTCAGCGCCTCGGCGGCATGGCCACGCGCTTCCAGCTTCTCGGCCAGTTCCACGGTGGCGGTCTTGGTGCGCACGAAGACCAGCATGGCGTCATAGGGCTCGACCTCCAGCAGCCGGGTCAGGGCATCCAGCTTGTGCAGGCCGCTGACCGGCCAGTAGCGCTGGCGGATGGTCTCGGCGGTGGCCACCCGCTTGTCGATCTTGACCTCCACCGGCTCGTTGAGGTGCTGCTGGGCGACCTTGCGGATCTCGCGTGGCATGGTGGCCGAGAACAGGGCCACCTGTCGTCCGGCGGGGGTCTGCTCCAGCACCCAGTTGACGTCGTCGATGAAGCCCATGCGCAGCATCTCGTCGGCCTCGTCCAGTACCAGAGCCTTGAGTGCATCCAGCTTCAGGGTGCCGCGCCGCATGTGGTCCATGACCCGTCCGGGGGTGCCGACCACGACCTGCACGCCACGTTTCAACTGGCGCAGCTGGATGTCGTAGCTCTGGCCGCCGTAGATGGGCAGCACGTGGAAGTCGGGTAGATAGCGGGCATAGCGCTGGAAGGCCTCTGCTACCTGGATGGCCAGCTCGCGGGTCGGGGCCAGAACCAGCAGCTGCGGCTGGCGCAGTCGGCTGTCGATGCGCGCCAGCAGTGGCAATGCGAAGGCTGCGGTCTTGCCGGTGCCGGTCTGGGCCTGGCCGAGCAGATCGCGGCCGGCCAGCAGCGGTGGGATGCTCGCCGCCTGGATGGGGGAGGGGGCCTCGTAGCCGACCTCGGCCAGGGCGCGCAGCAGTGGCGGGGGGAGGTCCATGTCCTGGAAGCTGAGAGCGGCGGGGGATGTACTGTCTGTCATGTGGTTATACCTGGGGTCCGGAAAGGGGCTGATCCTGCAGGGCAGGGGCGTGCGGGCGGCGGGCCGTGGCCGGCCGGTGTCTGGGATGAATGTCGGCAGGGGTTGATGGGATGTCCCGGGGTCGTCGTCAGGCCAGCTGGTCGGCGGCGATGTGGTAGCGGGGGTCCTCGATCACGTTCACCTCGACCAGGTCGCCGGCCTTCTTCAGCAGCTTGGCGCACTCGGGGCTGAGATGGCGCAGGTGCAGGCGCTTGCCGGCATTGAGATAGCGTTCGGCAAGGGTGTCGATGGCCTCGATGGCCGAGTGGTCGTAGACCCGCGAGCGCTGGAACTCTACCACCACGTCGTCGGGATCGTTCTTCGGATCGAACAGATCCTGGAAGTTCTTCACCGAGGCGAAGAACAGCGGTCCTTCCAGTTCGTAGACCTTGCCGCCCATGTCGTTGAAGTAACTGTTGACGCGGATGTGCTTGGCGTGCTCCCAGGCGAAGACCAGGGCGGAGACGATCACGCCCACGACCACGGCGATGGCCAGGTCGGTGGCCACGGTGACCGCCGAGACCAGCACCAGTACGAAGGCGTCGCTGCGCGGGATCTTGCCCATGATGCGGAAGCTGGACCACTCGAAGGTGCCGATGACCACCATGAACATCACCCCGGTGAGGGCGGCCAGCGGGATCTTCTCGATCAGCCCGGAGGCGAACAGGATGAAGGCGAGCAGGAACAGGGCGGCGCTGATCCCGGACAGACGACCGCGGCCGCCGGAGTTCACGTTGATCATGCTCTGGCCGATCATGGCGCAGCCACCCATGCCGCCGAACAGGCCGGTGACCGTGTTGGCCACGCCCTGGCCGATACATTCCTTGTTGCCGCGGCCGCGGGTGTCGGTGATTTCGTCAATCAGGCTCAGGGTCAGCAGGGACTCGATCAGGCCGATGGCGGCGAGGATCACGGCGTAAGGCAGTATGATGCGCAGGGTCTCCCAGTCGAGTGGCACCATGGGAATGTGAAATTCGGGCAGGCCGCCGGCGATGGAGGCCAGATCGCCCACGGTGCGGCTGTCCATGCCCAGGCCGATGACGATCAGGCTGACCACCAGGATGGCCGCCAGCGAGGAGGGGATCGCCCGGGTCAGCCGGGGCAGGAAATGGATGATGGCCATGGTCAGGGCGACCAGGCCGAGCATGCTCCACAGGGCCTCGCCCTGCAGCCATTGCAACTGGCCGTCGGCGTCCTTGATCTTGAAGCTGTTGAGCTGGGCGAGAAAGATGACGATGGCCAGGCCGTTGACGAAGCCCAGCATCACCGGGTGGGGCACCATGCGGATGAACTTGCCCAGGCGCAGCAGGCCGACCAGGATCTGAATCAGCCCCATCAGCACCACGGTGGCGAACAGGTATTCGATGCCATGTTGGGCCACCAGGCTGACCATGACCACCGCCAGGGCGCCGGTGGCGCCGGAGATCATCCCCGGTCGTCCGCCGATGGCGGCGGTGATCAGCCCCACCATGAAGGTCGCGTACAGGCCGACCAGCGGCTCCACCCCGGCGACGAAGGCAAAGGCCACCGCCTCCGGCACCAGGGCCAGGGCCACGGTCAGGCCGGAGAGGATGTCGTTTTTCGGGCAGCCGCGATCGCTGCACTCAAAGTTGAAGAAGGCCAAACGGAGACTACCTCAGGGGAGACCGCTCGCCGGTGCCTGACAGGAGCGGGGAATGCAAAGTGTGATATATTAGCATATTCTGCGGGGCTGGACAAAGGCGCCGCTGCCCGGGATTTTTTTCCGTCCGCTATTGATCTGGCTTGGCGGTCGCCCGCAAAATGCGCGCTGTATTTTCTGCCGGGCCCGCGCAGCTGCCGGATCGCCGGGCTTTTCGTGTTTGACCATCCACATTGAAACGAGGAAATCTCTTATGAAGCTGATTCTGTTGGGTGCGCCGGGTGCTGGCAAGGGCACCGTCGCCAAGATGCTGACCGAGCTGGACGGCTCAGTGCAGATCTCCACCGGCGACATCCTGCGCGGCGCCGTGCAGGCCGGAACCGAGCTGGGCAAGCAGGCCGAGGCCTACATGAAGGCCGGTGATCTGGTGCCGGACGAACTGATCATGGGCATCATGGAAAAGCGCCTGCAGGAGCCCGACTGCGAGAAGGGCTTCCTGCTGGACGGTTTCCCGCGCACCATCCCCCAGGCCGAGGCGCTCAAGGAACTGCTCGACCGACTGGGTATCAAGCTGGACATGGCGGTCAACATCGACGTGCCGCGTGAGGTGATCCTCGACCGTCTGACGACCCGCCGCACCTGCTCCAACCCGGAGTGTCAGGCCATCTACAACGTCAAGAGCAATCCGCCCAAGGTCGAGGGCGTGTGCGACAAGTGCGGCAGCCCGGTGGTGCAGCGCGAGGACGAGACCGAGGAGGCCATCAGCCACCGGCTGGAGACCTACCAGGAGAAGACCGCGCCGCTGGTCGACTTCTACGACAAGGAGGGTCTGCTGCTGACCGTCCAGGCCACCTCCTCCGAGGCGGTGATCGACGCCATCAAGCAGAAGCTGGCCGGCTGAGTCAACGTCAGTAAGCCACAGGAAACGGCGGCCTTCGTGGTCGCCGTTTTTTTATAGCCACGGCGTACACAGGCGATATATCGTTGCGCGCGAAGCGCGTGTCCCTGACATGGATTTTTCCTGTGTTCCGTGGCCATCTCCCGCGGGATTTCCGGCGAGGGGATGGACGGGGCCTGCCTTTTCCCTGCCGCCGGATGCTGTGCGAAAATGGATCCATGGCAGCCTCCGGCAAGATTCTCTACTCCATCGTCGAGTCGCCCCTGCATCCCGACTTCACGGCCCTCTACCAGCGGCTCGGTTTCACCGTGCTGCGGCCGGCCTCCCAGCGCGAGGCCATCCGCCGGCTGAAGCGCCAGCCGCCGGCGGTGATGGTCGCCGATTTCCTCTACGGCTATGGCAACAACTATGCCGGCGCCAACCTTGGCAACCTCGATGTGCTGCTCGCCAGCCTGCAGCGCTATGCGGCCCAGTGCCGGGTGATCGTCCTCGCCCAGCGTGATGAATGGTCCTACCTGCAGCGTCTGGGCGAACGCTTTGCACTGCATGCCTGTCTGGCCTATCCGCTGGACGAGGCGCAACTGGCCGAGGTGCTGGCCCCGCTGGCGGGTGCCGGCGGGGCATGAGCCTCTCCTCTCCGCCGCTGCTGCGCGGCAGCCGGGATCCCGCCTGGGAGGCGCAGCTCGTGGCGCGTTATGCCCTGTCCGTGGTCGCCGAGCCGCCGGAGGCGGGTTACTACCTGCGACTCGATGCCGAGGGTCTGGCTCTGCACCGTGCAGGACCGAGACCCCCGGGGGCGGTGCGGGTCGACTTTGCCGGTGGCGCCCTGGCCCATCGGCGGCGTTTCGGCGGCGGTCGCGGCCAGCCGCTGGCGCGGGCGGTGGGCATGCGGCCGGGCTTCGATCCCTGGATCTGGGATGCCACCGCCGGGCTCGGACGGGATGCCTTCGTGTGCGCCAGCCTCGGCTGTCGGGTCACGCTCTGCGAGCGCTCGCCTTGGCTGGCGGCGCTGCTCGAGGACGGCCTGCGGCGGGCCGCGGCCGATCCGGAACTCGCCCCCTGGCTGACGGCGCGCATGCAGCTGTGCTTCGGTGATGCCGCCGAGCGGCTGGCCGTGTTGCCCGTGGCGGAGCGGCCAGATACCGTCTACCTCGACCCCATGTATCCGCCGGGCAAGCCCGGGGTGCAGGTGAAGAAGGGGATGCGTGCCCTGCAGGAGCTGATCGGGCCGGACCGCGATTCCTTGCGGCTGCTGGAGGTCGCCCTGCGGGTGGCACGGCGGCGGGTGGTGGTCAAACGCCCCCGACGCGCCGGCTGGCTGCACGATCTGAAGCCGGCGGCCAGCATTGAAAGCCCCAAGACTCGCTACGATGTCTATGTCACCTAGCAGCCTGTTAACACCACGCTGATCGCGGCCTGGAGGCCGCTCCTACCATGGTGCCGCCATGTCTTGTAGGAGCGGCCTCCAGGCCGCGATCCCTGGCGGGGCCAGCCACGCCGTGATCCGGGGTCCTGATGCAATATCGGGGTTAAACAATAGTGGGAAATTCCCCGGCTTTGCCGGGGAGACAGCAGGAGTTTGACATATACGGGGGGCCATCGGAAAAACTCCCCGTCGTGAGCCGCCAAGCAAACGACAAAGGAGCAATCCGATGGACGAGAGTGAGAGCCTAAGCCACTCCCGCTGGGAGTGTAAATACCACGTGGTATTTATCCCGAAGTGTCGTCGCAAGACGTTGTACGGACAACTATTAACCCGGCAACTAAATATGCCGTGCTCAGGGTGAATCTGGCCAAGCAGTTTGTTCGAATGCCCGCCGAAGCATGGCCGTAGCCATGGTTCATGGGCGATCGGCGCATCTTGGGTGATCCTCCTCAAGCCATAGCAACGGCCATGACTCATCGGACGATCACCCAATCTGCTTTGCCAGCCTCGCCCTGACCATCGAATCCGTGGTGCAGTATCCGGGCTAGGCGTTGATTCAAGGCATTTCCTCCGGGGACGATAGACCTGTTGCGGTTGTGGAAGTTGCCAGTTGTCGACAGGAAGCGGGTGGCCGGCACAGATCACCGGCACCCAGCAGGGATGCCGCGGGCCCGGACACAGAAGAACCGCCTTCGGGATGCGGGGTTTCGCTATGGGTTTGTCCAGCGGTGTTGTCAGATATATGGGCCTCGATAGCCTGCGCGGCCGCTATATCCTGATCGCCACCCTGCTGTTCGCCCTGCTGGGCAGCGGGGTACTGCTCGGGCACTTCTTCGTGCAGCAGACCCTGCACAGCCACCACCAGAAGATGCAGCAGCAGGTGCGGGTCGCCGATCTGGTGCACGACCTGATGCTGCGCGTGTCCGCTCTCAAGACATCCCTGCTGGATTTCATCATCCTGCCGGAAGAGCAGCCGCGCCAGGCGTTGCAGGCTGCCGACCAGGAGCTGGCCGGGAGCATAGCATCCCTGGCGCAGATGGACTGGCTGCAACAGCGTGGGGGGTTTCGTGATCTGTTGCAGGATCTCGAGCGGGACAGCCGGCAACTGCGGGTGGAGATCCGCTCACTGATGCAGCTCCGCTCGGATCCCGAGAAGACCTTCCCCTTCACCACGGTGATGATCGAACTCGCCGACATCAATGCCGGCTTCCTCGGTGCTGTGGCGGCCGCCCTGGAGGACGGAGCGACGGATGCGGCCGGGCGGGAGGTCCGGCGGCTGCTGGAGGAATGCCGTTACAACTGGGTGCGGGTGATCGCGGATTTCCGACTGCTGGTGGCGATACGTTTCGGCGTCTTCACCGGTGATTCACGCCATGCCTTCGATCTGCGGGTGGAGAACATCGAGATGTTCCTGCAGCAGGTGGCCACCGGCCTGCTGCGGCTTGCCGAACTGGAGGAGGCAGGGCGGCTCGAGTTCGAGGTCAGCGAGGCCCTGGCGCAGATGCGCCAGGCCCATGCAGCGGGACGCAGCCGTTATCTGCAGAGTATCGAGATGTTGCGCTCCCCGGCCTGGCGGGCGGATCTGACGGCTCTGGAGCAGCGGCTGCGGCCACTCTTCGCCAGCCTGGAGTCGAGCCTCACCGGACTCTACGACCAGCTCGAGGCATCCTGGGTGGAATCCATGCGGGACATGGGACGGATTGCCCAGCAGCTGCTCGACTTCCTCTGGTGGCTGCTGGTGGGCGGCATTGTGACGACCTTTCTGGGTTACCTGTTCTTCGATCGTGCCGTGCTCAAACCGATCGGAGATGTTGCCACCGCGCTGCGCAGCGAGGCGCATGGAGGGGGCGGGGAGGTCAGTTTCCAGCCGGGAGCCCGTGAGACACGGGATCTGTGCGAGGCCTTCAGCGAGATGCGCGAGCAGGTCAACAGCCGGCAGCAACGCCTGGCCAACATCCTCGACAATACCGCAGAGGCCATCATCACCATCGACGAGGGTGGATGTATCGAGACCTTCAACGTCGCCGCCGAACGGTTGCTTGGTTACCGCAGCGAGGAAGTGATCGGGCAGAGCCTGGGCAGGCTGATGCCAGAGGCCCACGGTCACCGTCACGACGGCTACCTGCACGAGTACCTGAAGGGCGGCCTTTTTCGCCATGTCCTGGGGAATGAGCGCGAGTTGTGCATGCGGCGCAAGGATGGCAGCGAGGTGCCGGTCTCCATCAAGGTCAGCGAGACGCTGATCAGCGGTCGGCGGCTGTTTACCGCCCTGGTGGTGGATATTACCGAACGCAAGGCCATGCTGGCCCGCCTCCAGCACATGGCGGAGCGTGACCCCCTGACCAACCTGCCCAACCGGGCCCTGTTCCAGGATCGCCTGGGTCACGCCATGGCCGTGGCAGATCATGCCCGCAAGGGGTTCGCCCTGCTGTTCATCGACCTGGACAAATTCAAGCACATCAATGACAGCCTCGGGCATCAGACCGGGGACAAGGTACTGCAGTTCGTTGCCGGGCGCCTGCTGGAACAGGTCCGGGAGAGCGATACCGTGGCCCGCCTCGGCGGTGACGAGTTTACTTTGATACTGGAAGGCATGAACCAGATCGAACAGGCGGCGCGGGTGGCGCACAAGATTCTGCATCGGCTGGGGCAGCCTCTGTGGGTGGACGGTCATGAGTTCCATCTGCGGGCCTCGATCGGCATCGCCTTCTATCCCGAGGACGGGGAGACGGCAGACGAACTCCTGAAGCATGCCGATATCGCCATGTATCAGGCCAAGACCACAGGGGCCGGCGGTTACCAGTTCTTCTCGCCACAGATGAATGTGGCCGCCATGGAACGCCTGGTGCTGGAGGAAGCCCTGCGCCAGGCTGTCCAGCAGGGACAGTTCGAGCTGCACTTCCAGCCGAAGGTGGAGATCGCCAGCAACCGGATTATCGGGGCCGAGGCGCTGCTGCGCTGGCGGCATCCGGAGCGGGGCATCATCGCACCGGACAGCTTCATTCCATTGGCGGAAGAGAGCGGTCTGATCGTTCCCATCGGGGAATGGGTGTTGCGCACGGCCTGCCAGCAGGCGGTGCGCATGGGTTGTTTTGGCGAAGGTTCCCGAGGGCCGTGCAGCATGGCGGTGAATGTCAGTCCGCGGCAGTTCCAGCAGCCCGATTTCGTGAGCCAGGTGGAGCGGATCATTGCCGAGACCGGCGTCGATCCCGGTTGCCTGGAACTGGAACTCACCGAGGGCATTCTGATTCATGACTTCAATGATGTCAGTCACAAGCTGGGCGCCCTGAGCGCACTGGGTGTGCGACTGTCGGTGGACGATTTCGGCACCGGCTATTCGTCCCTGGCCTATCTCAAGCGATTGCCGATCGATGTCCTCAAGGTCGACCGTTCCTTTGTCCGCGATGTCAGCCAGGACGTGAACGATGCGGTGATCGTCGAGGCGATCCTGGCCATGGCCCAGCATCTGGGCAAATACGTGAGCGCGGAGGGCGTGGAAGACGAGTCGCAGCTCGATTTCCTGCGGCGCAACGGTTGTGACGCCTACCAGGGCTACCTGTTCAGTCGGCCGCTGCCCTATGCCGACTTCGAACGGCTGTTGCACACCGTTGGTCAGCAGTGTTGTCCCGCCGACCCCCTGTCCTGATTCTCCTTGGCACCCTGTGTGGAGCGGTCGGCGGCCCGCGGCAGGACGCGCCATTTGACACAGTGGTCGTGGCATTTGGCTTGATCTGCATCAATGCGGCAGAAAAAGTCATCCCCTATCTTGGGCCACAACCTTTGAATGAGAGGGGGATTTGGTCGCGGATCAGTGCCGGACCGCGACCTTTGCTGCTGAGGCTGTGCCGGATTCCGGGACTCCCCCAGCCGGGTTTTGTCGCTCGTTGAATAAACGCAAATCTTAGGAGGATGGTTATGTCGGGACGCAGACGCTTTGCGTCAAGCGCCGCCTGCGTGGTAGCGCTGACAATGAGTTATACGGGGTTGGCCGGGGCGGCCAATGCAGCCTTGGCCAAGCAGGGGGAGCAGTTGTTCAGGCAGAACTGCATCTTCTGCCACCAGGAGGATGGGGTCGGCAAGCCCGGCCTTGCCCCCTCGCTGACCAATCCGGAGCTGCTGAGCATCGCTTCGGACAGCTTCTTCGAGCGCACCATCCATGACGGGCGCGTCGGTACCGCCATGCCGCCCTTTGCCCACCTGAGCAAGGACAAGATCCAGGCCATCATTGCCTATCTGCGCAGCTTCGCAAAGCGGCCGAGCCGGGCAGCCGAGGTCGATGCGCAGCCGGCAGCCAAGGGTGACGTGAAACTTGGCAAACAGCGTTTCAAGGAGATCTGCTCCACCTGTCACGGCGTGAACGGCGAGGGCTATGCCGCGGGCGGTTCGGGGACGGCAATCGGCAAGCCGGGATTCCTCGGCAAGGTCTCGGACGGCTTCATCCGCACGACCATCAAGGAGGGGCGTTCCAATACCCCCATGCATGGTTTCACTGGTTCCAACGGGCTGGCGAATCTGTCCGACCGCGAGATCGACGACATCATCGTCTATCTGCGGACGCTGAACAAATAGGGGGAAGTAGAGCATGAAACGCATCAAGACAACTCGCCGCAAGTTTCTCAAGGGGAGTGCATTCATCACGGGTACCGCCGCGGGTGCCGGCCTGTTCGTGGCCGACAATCCGGAACTGGAGGCAGCGCCGGCCAGCCAGGCGGAAACGCCCAAGCGCAGCACCGCCCTGGCCCAGTGTCCCTATTGCGGCGTTGGCTGCGGTACCGTCATCCAGGTAGAGAACGGCAAGATCGTCTCCATGCGCCCGGACAAGGACCACCCCACCAACAAGGGCTTGCAGTGCATCAAGGGCCTGACCGCCGCCGAACCCATGTACGTCGACCGCATGGAAGGCGATGCCTATGTGCGCAAGGACGTCTGGGCCGAGTGGAACAAGCCCGGCCACGGTGACATCGAGTACACCAGCCAGACCAAGGGTTCCTTCGACGACGAGCATTTCGTGCGCGTGCCCTACGAAAAGGCCTCCGTCATGGTGGCGCACAAGATTGCCCACTTCGCCAAGAAATACGGCGGCAATTCCATTGCCCTCTATGGTTCCGGCCAGCTGACGGTGGAGGGGCAGTACCTGGAGAACCTGTTCCTCAAGGGCATCCTTGGCTCCAATACCATCGAGGCCAATGCCCGCATGTGCATGACCTCGGCGGTGACCGGCTATTTCGCCACCCTCGGTTCCGACACCCCGCCGCTGGCCTACGAGGATCTGGAGCTGGCCGACATGGTCATGCACTTCGGCCACAACGCCCGTGAGTCGCACCCGATCGTGTTCTGGCGCATCGCCGACTACAAGAAGCGCAGCAATATTCCCACCGTGGTCGTCGATCCACGGCGGACCGGCACGGTGATGGGCTACGAGGACATCAATCCGGACAACACCGTGCATGTGCCGATCCTCAACGGCGACATCAGCTTCCTCAACGCCATCGCCCATGTGCTGCTCAAGGAACACGACGACGTCATCGCCTGGGACTTCCTCAAGCAGCATGTCGCCGGCTGGAAGGAATACGTCGACGGCGTGCTCAAGGACTACAGCCCGGAGCAGGTCCAGGACCGCATGGGCGGGCCGAACCACGACGTCTCCCCGGCACTGATCCGCCGTGTCGCCGGCATGTTCGCCGACGCCACCCGCAAGCGCCTCGCCCGCGGCAAGCAGGGCAAGGAGCAGGGCGGTGTCATCATCATGTGGGGCATCGGCTACAATCAGCACCTGCATGGCCAGCACAACGTCATCTCCATCGTCAACCTGCTGGCCCTGACCGGCAACGTGGCCAAGCCCGGCTGCGGTCCCTTCTCCATGACCGGCCAGCCGAATGCCATGGGCGAGCGCTTCACCGGTGGCCTGACCGGGCGCCTGCCGTTCAACGAGCCGTTGAAGAACAGCACCCACCGGGCGCGCATCGCCAAGGCCTGGCGGGTGCCGGAGCAGAACCTGATCAATGCCATGAACTCGCAGAATCCGGGCATGGCCGTGGGCATGATGGAGCGCGCCCTGAAGGGTGACGTGAAGGCCATGTTCCTGGTCTACGCGACGCATATCGATCTGCCCGATCAGTACAATCTGGTGCGCCCGGCATTGAGCAAGACCTTCAATGTGGTGCAGGAGATCTATCGCCACGCCCCCAACAACCTGTATGCCGACGTGATCTTCCCGGCGGCCACCTGGGGCGAGGTACAGGGCGTGTACATCAGCTCCGAGCGGCGCATCAACATCTGCGAGAAGGCCGCCGAGCCGCCTCCGGGCTGCCGTCCCGACATGGACATGGTGATCGACAAGGCCAAGGAGATCGGCACCCTGCTGGGCCTGGACATGGAGAAGATCCTCCCCTACAAGCGCAAGGCGGACGGTTTCTACGACGCCGAGGAGGTGTTACGCGACCTGATCCGTGCCTCGGCCGGTTCCGACGCCGACCTCACCGGTATCCTCGAGCGCGAGAAGCGCGACGGTCTGTCGCCCTACGAGCAGCTCAAGCAGTTGCGCGGCATCCAGTGGCCGGCGCCGACCTACGAGATCGCCAAGCAGGGTGGTACCAAGCGCCGCTATATGTCGCAGGAAGGCTGGAAGGACAAGCCCTATGGTGCCTTCCGCACCAAGGACGGGAAGCTGCATATCAAGCTCTGTCACCAGGACTACACCGATCGCGAGAAGTGGACTCGCAAGCTGATGGAGTTCGGTGTCAAGAAGGACCACTACACCATCGATCACATGGACCTGATCAAGCTGGCCCGCGACAAGGCGCTGACCCCGGATCTGCCGGACGAGAAGTACCGCGGTCGCCACTGGAAGGACGTGCCCAAGGACAAGTTCCCCTACTGGATGGGACTGGGTGTGGTCTACGAGCACTTCCATACCGCCAAGTCCAACCGCAGCCCGACTACCCGCCGCCTGGTGCCGGAGATGTATGTCGAGATGCATCCTGAAGATGCCAAGGATCTCGGCATCAAGGACGGTGACAAGGTGCGGGTGGTGACCCGGCGTGGTTCGCTGGAGGCGCGGGCCCAGGTCGGTACCAACAGCCTGGTCAAGCCGGCCCGCAACAATGTGCCGCGCGGTTACATGTTCGGACCCTGGAACCTGTCGGTGGCGGACAGCGCCGACCCCAAGAAGAACAAGTGGCTGGCCAACGGCATCACCAACCGCGCCTGGGATCCGGTCTCCGGACAGGTGGACTTCAAGAAGCTTGCCGCACGGATCGAGAAGATCTGAACCGGCGTCTGAAGATGGCGTGCTCACGGTCGGGTGTATCCGGTGATACACTGGGCCGTGAGCACGGTCTTTTCTCCACCACGATTGCATGAAACGCAGACGTTTTTTCGAGGCCCTCGGTGCCGTGGCCACGGTGGCGATGGTGCCGGATCCGGCAGCAGCACTCGCTCCAGGCGGCGGGCTGCGCTATCTCAGGCCTCCGGGCGCCCTGTCCGAGGCGGAATTCACCGACCGCTGTATCCGCTGCGGGCAATGTGGCGAAATCTGCCCCAATCGTTGCATCAACTACTTTGGTCTCGAGAACGGCCTGGCCTCACTCGATACCCCCTATATCATTCCCCGCGAGAAGGGCTGCATCCTGTGCATGAAGTGTGGCGACGTCTGTCCCAGTGGTGCCATCCAGCCCGTGAAGCGGGAGCTGAATGCCATTCTCGATGGCGTCCACATGGGCCGGGCAGTGGTCAACAAGAGCCTGTGTCTGTCCTATCAGGGCAAGACCTGTGGCGTCTGTTACCGCGCCTGCCCGCTGCAGGACGTGGCGATCCGGGTCGGTATGCTGGAGCAGCCGCATATCACCGACAAGTGCGTCGGCTGTGGACTGTGCGAGCGGTCATGCATCCAGATGCCGCAGGCCATCAGGATCATTCCCGAGCGGGGCGACACATGAATCTTTTCCAGGGGCAGGCGGCGGCTGTGTTCGCCGCTCTGTCTGCGAAATCGGGCAGGTGATCGAATAGCACATGCACAAACCGTTCTTCCTCTGGCGACACCTCAACAAGCTGCGCTGGTTCAGTCTTGTCGTGGTGTTCTCCATGCTCATCCTGTTGCCGTTCCTGCATGTCTACCAGTCCTATCTGGCGGCCCATGCCTACGATTTGCTGGCGCCCTCCGAGAAGCGGCTGTACGACATCATGGAGGCGCTGACCTCACCTTTCCTCAGCGATCCGGTCGAGCAGCTGGACGCCATCAAGGGCAATACCTGGTCGGGCACCCTGTGGGGGCTGCAGCTCAGTGATCCCCTGGCGGTACTCGGCCAGTTCGCGGCCGGCCTTGGTGTCTATACGCCCTTCCTGCTCACGGCGCTGATTCCGGTACTGTTCACGCTGGTGCTGGGGCGCTTTTTCTGTGGCTGGATCTGCCCCGCGACCCTGCTCTACGAACTCAACACCACCCTCGCGACCTGGCTGCAGCGCGCCGGCATCAGAACCGGCAAGCGCCGTTTCGACAGGCGGATCAAGTATCTGGTGCTGGCGATCGGCCTGCTGCTGTCGGCGCTGAGCGGTGCCGTGCTGGTGGCGGCCATCTATCCGCCGGCGATCATCGGTCGGGAACTCTACTACGCCATCGCCCTCGGTGGTTTCGGCAGTGGCACCCTGTTCTTCGTCGGCACCCTGCTGTTCGACCTGCTGGTGGCGCGGCGAGGCTTCTGCCGCTATCTCTGTCCCGGCGGCGCGCTCTACTCGCTGCTCGGCCGTTACCGCCTGTTGAGAATCCGGCGCATCGTCGAGAAGTGCAACGATTGCGCGAAGTGCAATGCGGTCTGTGAATTCGGTCTCGACCCCTTGCGTGACCACTTCGGCCAGGAGTGCAACAACTGCACGGCTTGCATCGCCATCTGCCCGACCGATGCCATGACCTTCACCCTGAGGTTCAGGGATTACCCGGAGCAGGGTGACGGCCATCTAGGCCGCAACTACCGCCGCCGCCAGGCCGCGGACAAGGATGGTGAGGTGCCGGACTGATGCGCCGCCGGGGGTTCCTGCAGCAGCTGATCGGCAGCGCAGCCCTGGCTGCCGCAGGGTCCCTGCCCTACGCCGTGGCCCGTCTGCAGGCACCGGCGCAGGGGGTGCCCGAGCGCAACTACCTGCGGCCGCCGGGGGCCCTGCAGGACACGGCCCGCTTCAATGCCGCCTGCATCGGCTGTGGTCTCTGTGGCGAGGTCTGTCCGCCACGCTGCATCCTTTTCCACAGCCGGGAAGGGGGCGATGCCTTCAACACGCCCTATATCGATCCGGCCCGCAAGGCCTGTATCCTCTGCAACAAATGCATGGAGGTCTGTCCCACGGCGGCGCTCACCGAGACGCCACGCGAGGAGATCGACATGGGCATCGCGCAGATCGACCGATCAGCCTGCTATCCCTGGGTCGACCGGGGTATCTGCGGCGCCTGTGTGGGTATCTGCCCGCTGGGGGAACGGGCCATTGGCTTCAAGAAATGGGGTCAATATCAGCCCTATGTGAAAGACGGCTGTGTGGGTTGCGGTCTCTGTGTCGAGGTCTGTCCCCATCCCTCGAAACCGATCTGGATCGTCGAGCGCTCCCGCGGTACCGTCGTGCAGCATCCGCTTTAGAATAGAAGTGCAGAACGGGAATTGGAGAGAAGCAAGTCATGACCGGTAGTCTGCGGTTTTTTGCACGGCAGTGCATGCTTCTGGTGGTGCTGGCCTGGCTGCCGACGGCCGGCGTTTTTGCCCATCATGTGCTGGGCCGCCCGGCCTACAGCCTGAACGAGGACTCCAACACGCCGCCGAGCATGCAGGTCGAGACCCAGATCGGCAGCTATTTCGTGACCTACATGGTGTTCCCGGCCTTTCCCCGGCCGGGTGAGCCCGGGCGCATCAATCTCTACGCTTCGCGCATCGACGGCGGCGAGCCCTTCCAGGGCGAGGTGACCTTCAAGGTGCGCGACGACGGCTGGTTCTCCGGGGAGGAGGAATTGCTGGGGGTCCAGCCGCCGGACGACAATGTGTTCCGTCAGGGCTTCGTCTTCAGCGAGGCCGGCGACTACATCATCACCGCCCGGTTCGAGGCCGATGGCGAGCCCTACCAGATCGACTTCCCCCTGCGGATCGGCGATCCGGCGCCGGTCGGTCCCCTGGGTATCGCGGTCGGCGTGATCGTGGCCGTGCTGGTCGGGGTCAATCTCGTGCAGCGCAAGCGCGCGCTGCGTAACAAGATCCGTCAGGCGCATGAGGAGGGCCGGCCGTGATCATGACCCACCCCGGGCTGCCGCAACTCTGGGGTGGGCTGATCCTCGGCCTGATGCTGCTGATCAGTCTCTGGGCGCTGCGGGTGCCGGCACCGCAGCGCTCGGTGTCGCGGTCCCTGAGTCTGGCGAGGGTGCCGCTGCTCGGCCCCCTGGTGCGTCGCATGGTGACCAGTCCCTGGCCCCTGCTGCTGCTCAAGCTGCTGATGGTCGGCTTTTTCCTGCTGGTCATCATCGCCGGACTGTTCGGTACGCCGATCCCGGAACGCAACATCGCCACCATGCTGACCTGGAACCTGTGGTGGGCCGGACTGGTCTTTTCCATCTTCTTCCTCGGTTCGGCCTGGTGCGCGGTCTGTCCCTGGGATGCCCTGGCGCAATGGCTGGTGCGCCGCCGCCTGTGGCGCCGCGCCGCGGCGGACACCAGTCTCAACCTGCGGGTGCCGCGGCGTCTGCAGAACGTCTGGCCGGCGCTGCTGCTGTTCATCGGCCTCACCTGGCTGGAACTCGGCGTGGGCATCACCACCAGCCCCTATGCCACCGCCCTGGTGGCGCTGCTGATGGTGGTGCTGGCCACGATCTCGCTCGCCATCTACCAGCGCAAGGCCTTCTGCCGCTATTTCTGTCCGGTCGGCCGCACCGTGGGTTTCTATTCCCAGCTCTCGGCCGTCGAGCTGCGGCCGATCGATGCCGACATCTGTGTCGACTGCAAGACCCTGGAGTGCTATCACGGTAACGAGACCATCGACCCCTGCCCGACCTGGCTGGTGATGGGGCGCCTCAAGCAGAACAGTTACTGCACCTCCTGTGGCAACTGCAGCCAGAGCTGTCCCCAGACCAATGTCGCCTGGCGGCTGCGCACGCCCAGTGTGGAGGCCGTCCACGGTGCACGGCCGCGCTGGGACGAGGCCTGGTTCATGCTCGGTCTGCTGGCCCTGACCGCCTTCCACGGCATCACCATGATGCCCTTCTGGGAGGGATGGATGCAGCAGCTGGCAACGCGGATCGGCGACTCCGGCCAACTGTTGTGGAGTTTCTCCATCGGCCTGACGGTCTGCCTGTTGCTGGTCGGCGGACTCTATGCCGCGCTGGTGGCTGCGGCCCGCCGGCTGTCCGGCTCGCAGCTGGAATACCGGCGGGCCTTCGCCAGTTTTGCCTTCGTCGCCCTGCCGCTGGCCTTTGCCTATCACATGGCGCACAACCTCAATCACCTGATGCGCGAGGGAGCTGGACTCGGTGCCGTGTTCGCCAACCCGCTGGGCATCGATACCGCACCGCTGACCATGATGGAGAAGCATATGCGCCACATGCACATGCTGATTTCCCAGGAGGCGTTGTTTGTCTTGCAGGCCGGGTTGATGGTCTTCGGTTTCGTGGTGGCGGTGCAGATCGTGCGTTACCGGGGGCGCGCCCTGCTGGAGGAGGGCGGGCACCGCAGCGGCTGGCGCCTGGCGCCGATGCTGTTGTTTGCGCTGCTCGTCAACTCGGCGCACCTCTGGTTGCTGATGCAGCCGATGGTCATGAGGATGTAGGCGTGGACCGGCGGGCCTTTTTCCAGCAGGCGCTACGCAAGACCGGCAGGCAGGTGGTCAAGCAGGTTGACGCCCGGGTGAGCCAGCGCGCCTCGCGCTGGATCCGGCCACCCCATGCGCTGGATGAACTGGAATTTCTTCTCGCCTGCACCCGCTGCAACGCCTGCGTGGAGGCCTGTCCGGAGCAGCTGATCTTCCCCTTGCCATCGCGGCTCGGTGCCCAGGTGGTGGCGACGCCGGCCCTGGACCTGCTGCACAAGGCCTGTGCGCTGTGCGAGGACTGGCCCTGTGTCGCGGCCTGCGAGCCCGGAGCCCTGCGCCTGCCCGAGGTGGAGGAGGAGGCGGCCCGGCCGCTGCCGAGGCTGGCACGCCTGGAGATCGACCCTGCAAGCTGCCTGCCCTACAGCGGCCCCGAGTGCGGCGCCTGTTCGGGGAGCTGCCCGGTGCCGGGAGCGCTGGGCTGGATGGGTCCGCGGCCGCAGATCGATGCCGGCCGTTGCATCGGCTGCGCCCAGTGTCGCAGTGCCTGTATCCTCGACCCGCCGGCGATGCGCTTGGTGACGCGCCCGGCGCCGGCAGGCACAGAGGCGGAGTGATCAGGCGGGTTTGCCTGGACGGTCGATCACCTGGTAGTCGATACTGATCCGTTCGCCGGCAACAGGCCGGAAGCGCGTATCGGCGAAGGTCACGTGGGCCGGGTGCTCGCGGTAGCTGTCGATGACCCTGGAGTGACAGAAGCGCACCAGCCAGGTGTAGCGGTATTTCGCGTCACTGCGGACCGCCTCGCCGGTGATCACCTGGCGCACGCCGGGGATGGTGCTGAGCACCCGGCGTCCCTCGGCCATCATGGCCGCCACCTCCTGCTCGCCGATGCCGCTGACGTTGTAGATGATCAGGTGTTCCACCGGGTTCCAGGGCGTGCACCGCTCCAGCAGCTCTGCGGCCCGGCCGCCACTGCCCGCCGCCTGCAGACGCTGCTCGACGGCCTGGGCGATGACCTCCCTGGCTGCCTGCTGCACAAGCCGGTAGTCGCCGCTGCCTTGCTGCGCCAGGCAGGAGTCGGCAGCATCGAGCAGCGCCGTGCAGTAGTCGATCTTCGCCACCCCGCCAGCGGCCAGTTGACGGATCTGCGCCTCGTCCAGGTTCGAGCCGCCATGTACCACCAGCGGGATGTCGAGGGTCTCCCCGAGCCGGCGCAGGCGTGCCAGGTCCAGCTCGGGTTTGCCCTTCAGCGCGCCGTGGACAGTGCCGATGGAAACGGCCAGGAAGTCGACGCCGGTCTGTTCCACGTAGCTTCTCGCCTCGTCCACCTCGGTGGGCAGTAACTGCGCGGACCGGCCGCGGGCATTCGGCAGCCGGCCCAGCGCCCCCTCCACGGGCACGCCACAGGCATGGGCCATCTCCACCACCTCGTAAGTACGGCGCAGGTTGTCGGTCAGGCTGGCCTGCGAGGCATCCAGCATCACGCCATTGCAGCCCAGATTGATGGCGCGTATGGCGCTGCCGAGACTGCTGCCGTGGTTCAGCTGAATGGCCACTGGCACGGCTGCCCGGCGGGCCGCGGCCTCGACTGCCGGCATCAGCAGCTCGGGGTCGAGCTGGTCGAATTGCGGCTCGGCCAGGCTGAGGACCACCGGCGAGCGGCAACGCTCGGCAGCGCCAATGGTGCCCTCCAGGAACTCCAGGCCGAGGAGATCGAAGGCGCCCACCGCATAGCCGTGGTGTCGGGCGTGATGGAGCATGTCGCGCAGGTCGACGAGTGCCATGATCCCTACCTCCTCTGATCGCAGCAGGCGTTCATCGGGTTAATAGGCCGGGGTGGCAGGATGGCGCGGTACCCCTTGCGCCTCGATCGCGGCCTGGAGACCGCTCCTACGACAACACATTGTGCCGCCATGCCCCGTAGGAGCGGCCTCCAGGCCGCGATCGGGGGATCCACGGCGTGCAATGCCCGGAGTCGATCGTCCAAGCTGCTTTGCCGGATTCGGCCTGACATCGAATAGGTACAAAGTGTAACCTGACCAAGCGGCTCTCTCATGGTCATCTCGGCCTTGTATAACAGCCTCAATGCCGATCATGCAAACCGCCTTGGTGCAATATCCGGGCTAGCAGCCTGTCGGACTCAGGACTGATCTACTGCGCGGGTGGGAGAGCGGCCCGAATCTCCCCGATTTCTCGTTGCGTAGTGCCCACTATGCGCCTCGAAATCGTGAAGATTCGTTCTCGTTCTCCTACCCTGCTCGCTACGATCGCCTAAGTCCGACAGGCTGCTAGCTATTCTTCCCCGTTCATGAAGCCCAGCAGGTGCAGCAGGCTGGTGAACAGGTTGAAGATGGAGACGTAGAGGGTCACCGTGGCCATGATGTAGTTGGTCTCCCCGCCGTGGATGAGCTTGCTGGTCTCGTAGAGGATCAGCCCGGCCATGAGCAGTACGAACATGGCGGAGACGGCCAGCGACAGACCGGGCATCTCCAGGAACACCGCGCCGAGGCCAGCCAGGAAGCCGACCAGGATGCCTGCCACGAGAAAGCTGCCCATGAAGCTGAAGTCCTTGCGTGAGCCGAGGGCGTAGGCCGAGAGACCGAGAAACAGGAGGCCGGTGGCGGCCATGGCGGTCATCACCAACTGGCCGCCGTTCGGCAGCCCCAGGTAGGCGTTGAGGACCGGGCCCAGGGTGTAGCCCATGAAACCGGTCAGGGCGAAGACGAAGACCAAACCGAGGCCGCTGTCGCGGAACCGGGCGGTGGCGAACAGCAGGCCGAAGTAGCCACCCAGGGTCAGCAGCAGGCCGGGGTGGGGCAGGTTCAACGCCATGGAGACGCCGGCCGTCAGGGCGCTGAACAGCAGGGTCATGGAAAGCAGCAGATAGGTGTTGCGTATCACCCTGTTGCTGGCCAGCGCTGGCGCCCGCCCGTATTCCAGGGTATCTGCAAAAGGCTTGTTCATCGGTCTGTCTCCTCGATTCAATGGATGTTTCGCTCGTTTGCCGTTATTCAGGGCTAGCCCGGATATTGCGCCAAGGATTCGATTCTCAGGGCGGAGCTGGCAAAGCAGCTTGGTCGATCGCCCGCGGAAGCATGGCCGTAGCTATGGTTCAAGGGCGATCGGCCAGGATGCGCAGCCAGATGCGTCCTGAAATCGAATAGGCACAAACCGTACCCCGCCACGAGGGCCTATTTGCGAGCCTCCTGGCCTTGTATACCAGCCTGCACTCCGATCATGCGGGCCGCCTTGGTGCAATATCCGGGCTAGCGGCCGGCATGCCGCCGCTGCGGCCCCTGATGCGCTGCCGGCCGAGGCGCCGTCCCACCGCCCGCCCGGCGCGGTCCGTGGCCCGGTCGATGGCCGTGTACAGGTCCGCTTCGGTGTCCTTGATGATCACGTCGGGCAGATGGCTGAGCACCACCTGGACATGGCAGCACTTGTCCGTGCCGCCGCGCGGTCCGTTGACGTCGAACAGCCGGACCACGACGCGTTGGATGTGATCGGTCCTGGCGCTGAGGGCAAAGGCCAGTCGTCGCTGGACGTGCCCACGCAGGGCATCGGTCAGGGAAAAGTGACGGGTCTGGATGTCGATCTGCATGGTCGTTCTCCAAGAACTGGCCCGGGGTGGGGCAGGACAAGACTAGGCCGATTCGTTACTCAGAAAAAGTCGATAATTGTCGCTATACTGTTCGTATTAAACGAAGTGTTGACTGGGCATGATCAACTACAAGCATCTGCACTATTTCTGGGTGGTGGCCAAGGCCGGCGGCATCATGCGTGCCAGCGAGCGGCTCAATCTCACCCCGCAGACCATCAGCGGGCAGCTCGGCCAGCTGGAGGAACAGCTGGGGGAGGTCCTGTTCGTCAAGGTGGGACGCAATCTGGAATTGACCGAGGTCGGACGTCTGGTGCTGAGCTATGCGGACGAGATATTCTCGCTCGGCAACGAGCTGGAGGAGATGGTGCGTACCCTACCCGACGGCAGGCCGCTGGTGTTCAAGGTCGGCGTCGCCGACGTGGTCCCCAAGTCCATCGCCTATCGACTGTTGGCGCCGGCGCTGCAGCTTGCAGAACCTGTGCGCATCGTCTGCCGGGAGAACGCCCTCGATGTGCTGCTGGCCGACCTGGCCGTGCATCGCATCGATCTGGTGATCGCCGACGGACCGATTCCGGCCGGTGTCAAGGTGCGCGGCTTCAGTCATTCGCTCGGCGATTGCGGCATCAGCTTCTTGGCGACGCCGGCGCTGGCAGGCACGCTGGGCAAGGATTTTCCGGCCAACCTCGATGGCGCGCCGCTGCTGGTGCCGGGCGAGATGACTCTGGTGCGCGACCGCTTGCTGCAGTGGTTCGACAGGCTGCGCATCCAGCCGCGTATCGTCGGTGAGTTCGACGATTCAGCCCTGATGAAGGCCTTCGGCAGGGGCGGGGCCGGGGTCTTCATCGCCCCCACGCCCATTGCCGCCGAAGTGGAGGCGCAGTACGGGGTGGTGGCGATCGGTGGCACGGAGGAGGTGCGTGACCACTTTTATGCCATTTCCGTGGAACGCAGGATATCGCATCCTGCAGTGGCGGCGATCACCGAGACGGCACGCGACTGGCTGGTGCCGAGCGGCACTGGCCGGCGCAGGAAACAGAGAAGCAGGAGGAGCGCATGAGCGGGCAAGGCAAGACAGCGCAGCGGGATGCGGAAAGGGGGGTCTTCAATGCCCCCTGGGAGAGGTCCTTCGACAGGATACTCACCCCCTTCGAGGAGTTCATTCATCGCCAGAGCACCAGTGGCCTGTTGCTGATGGCGACGGCGGTGCTGGCCCTGGTGTTGGCCAACAGCGCCCTGGCCGGTTTCTATCAGCATCTGGTGCATACCCCCATCGCCGTCAGCATCGGTGACTGGCGCCTGGAAAAGAGTCTCCAGCACTGGGTCAACGACGGCCTGATGGCACTGTTCTTCTTCATGGTAGGGCTGGAACTCAAGCGTGAGATACTGGTCGGCGAGCTGGCCGTGCCGCGCCAGGCGGCGTTGCCCATCGTCGCCGCGATCGGCGGCATGGTGCTGCCGGCGCTGATCTATTTCGCCATCAACCCGGAGGGCGATGCCGGGCGCGGCTGGGGCATCCCCATGGCCACCGATATCGCCTTTGCCATCGGCGCGCTGGTGTTGCTGGCGCATCGGGTGCCCAAGGCGTTGATCACCTTCCTGGTGGCGCTGGCGATCGTCGACGATCTGGGTGCCGTGGCGGTGATCGCCCTGTTCTATACCGATCAGCTGGTGTGGGGGGCACTGCTGGCGGGCGCGCTGATCCTCGCCGTGCTGGTGGCCTTCAATCTGGTTGGGATTCGCCACCCCCTGCCCTATTTCCTCCTCGGTGTGCTGCTCTGGTTCGCCCTGCTCAAGTCGGGGGTCCATGCCACCCTGGCGGGGGTGCTGACCGCCTTTACCATCCCGGCCCGACCCAAGTACGACCCGGTCCGCTTCAGCGCCCATGTCCGCGAGCTGATGGCCCGTTTCGATGCCAGCCATCAGCCCGGCAAGAGCATCATGACCAATGACGCCCTGCGTGCGGTGGTGCAGACCCTGGAGAACGGCGTACACAAGGTGGAGGCCCCGCTGCAGCGGCTGGAGCACGGCATGCACCTGCCGGTGGCTTTTCTGGTGATCCCGGTGTTCGCCTTCATCAATGCCGGCATTCCGATGCGTCTGTCGGAGCTGGGCACAACCCTGACCCACCCGGTCACCCTGGGTGTGGTGCTGGGCCTGTTGCTGGGCAAGTTCCTGGGCATCGCCGGGGCGAGCTGGCTGGCGCTGCGGCTGGGTATTGGTCAGCTGCCGGCGCAGACCCGCTTCGTGCAGATCGCCGGTGTCGCCCTGCTGGCCGGGATCGGATTCACCATGGCGATTTTCATCGCCGAACTGGGTTTTGCCGGCCAGCCGGAATACCTGCTGATGGCCAAGACCGGTGTCTTGCTGGCCTCGCTGCTGGCCGGGATCGGTGGCTATCTCTGGCTGTGGTGGGCAAGTGACCGCTGAGCGGTGGGGAGCGCTGATGGAGGGTGGCAGGAAAAGCCAGCATAAACAGCCGGTTCAGGAACAGTCCGTGGAATGCGGGGTTACAGGGATTGTTTTATCTTTACTTTAAAGATGGTGCCGAGGAGAGGACTTGAACCTCCACGGGGTTACCCCCACTAGCACCTGAAGCTAGCGCGTCTACCAATTCCGCCACCTCGGCATTCACGGGTCCACCGGACAGCAACACCCGAGAGCCGCGCACTTTACCCGCCCAGGATTTACTTGTCAATGCGGCGGCGGGGCGGGATGATGTGCACTCCCAAGGACAGAGTCTGAAGTCGACCATGGCGAGAAAACGCAAAAAGAAATCAGCGGATTGGCAGCAGGCCGATCCGAATGCCGAGCGCGAGGCGCAGAAGTACGGCCGCCCCATCCCCAGCCGTGAATTCATCATGGAGCTGTTGGAGAAGCAGGGTGTGCCGCTGCAGCAGGAACAGATCGCCGAGCTGCTCGGGCTGGACCGCGAGGAGGACCTGGAGGCCCTGCGCCGGCGGCTGAGCGCCATGGTCCGGGACGGTCAACTGGTGCGCAACCGGCGTGATGGCTACGGCCTGGTCGACAAGCTGGATCTGGTGCGCGGCCGGGTCATCGCTCACCCGGACGGCTTCGGTTTCCTGGTCCCGGACGAGGGCGGTGACGACCTGTTCCTGTCCGCGCGCGAGATGCGAGGCCTGTTCCATGGCGACCGGGTGGTGGCGCGGATCATCGGCAAGGACCGCCGCGGCCGCAGCCAGGGCGCGGTGGTCGAGGTGCTGGAGCGCAACACCCACCGGGTGGTTGGCCGCTTCTATACCGAGAACGGGGTCAGCTTCGTGGTCCCGGACAGCAAGCGCATGCCGCTGGAGATCAGCATACCGCCGGGCGAGGAGGGCGGTGCCCAGCACGGCCAGATCGTCAGCGTCGACATCCTCGAACAACCGACCCGCCGCTCGCCGCCGATCGGCCGGGTGATCGAAGTGCTGGGTGACCACATGGCCCCGGGCATGGAGATCGACGTCGCCATCCGTGCCCACGAGCTGCCGCTGGCCTGGCCGCTGGCCGTCGAGGAGGAGATCGCCGGGCTCGGCGACAAGGTGCCGCCGGCCGCCAAGCGGGGCCGTGTCGATCTGCGCGAGCTGCCGCTGGTGACCATCGACGGCGCCGACTCACGCGATTTCGATGATGCCGTGTACTGTGAACGCAAGCCCAAGGGCTGGCGGCTGCTGGTGGCCATCGCCGATGTCTCACACTATGTGCGACCCGGCACGGCACTGGACGTCGAGGCCGAGGCGCGTGGCAACTCGGTGTATTTCCCCGAGCGGGTGATTCCCATGCTGCCGGAGGTCCTCTCCAATGGCCTCTGTTCCCTCAACCCTCATGTAGACCGGCTGTGCATGGTGTGCGAGATGTACATCACCCAGGAAGGGCGGATCCTGCGTTCCAGGTTCATGGAGGGGGTGATGCGCTCCCATGCCCGGCTCACCTACGACGAGGTGGCGGCCATGGTGGTGGACAGGAACCCCGAGGTGCGCAGCCGCTATCAGGCGCTGGTGCCGCACCTGGAGGAACTGCACCGCCTGTACAAGGTGCTGCGCAAGGGCCGCGAGGCGCGCGGTGCCATCGACTTCGATCGTACCGAGACACGTATCGAGTTCGGCAAGGCGCGCAAGATCGAGCGCATCGTGCCGGTGGAGCGCAACGATGCCCACAAACTCATCGAGGAGTGCATGATCGCCGCCAACGTGGCCACGGCGCGGTTTCTGGAGCGCCATCGCCTCCCCACCCTGTACCGGGTCCACGAGGGGCCCCAGGCGGAGAAGCTCGCCGATCTGCGCGAATTCCTGGGCGAGCTGGGGCTCAGCCTGCCCGGCGGCGACAAGCCGGAGGCCCGGCATTTCGCCCAACTCCTGAAACAGGTCGAGGGGCGGCCCGATGCCCATCTGATCCAGACCGTCATGCTGCGCACCCTGTCGCAGGCGCGCTACACGCCCGAGAACGAGGGTCACTTCGGCCTGGCGCTGCCCCAGTATCTGCACTTCACTTCGCCGATCCGGCGCTATCCGGACCTGCTGGTGCACCGCGGGATCCGCCATCTGCTGCGCAACCAGCAGCGCAAGCGCAAGCTGGCCTTTCCCTACGGCTGCAGCGAGATGCAGAGTCTCGGCGAGCACTGCTCGATGACCGAGCGCCGTGCCGACGAGGCGACCCGCGACGCCATCGACTGGCTGAAGTGCGAGTACATGCTGGACAAGGTCGGCGAGGAGTTCGATGGCGTGATCAGCAGCGTGACCTCCTTCGGCCTGTTCGTCGAACTGGCGGACATCTATGTCGAGGGGCTGGTGCACGTCACCTCGCTGAAGAACGACTACTACCATTTCAATCCAGCCGGCCACCGGCTGATGGGCGAACGCACCCACGTCGTCTACCGCCTCGGCGATCCGATCCGGGTCAAGGTGGTGCGGGTCGATCTCGACGAGCGCAAGATCGATTTCGAGCTGGCCGGGGAGGGGGCGGCGATGCCTGCTGCCGAGCCGCGCCGCGGCGGACGCAAGCGGGGACGGCGCAAAAAGGGGCGCCGTGCGGCAGCCGAGACCCAGCCGGCGGCCGAGCCGGTGGCCGAGGCCCCGGCAGCCGCTGCCGAGCCGGCCAAGGGCGAAGGCGAGGGCAAGAGCCGCAAGTCCCGTTCCTCGCGTCGCCGTCGCTCGCGGCGCAAGAAGTCATGAAGTCATCAGCTTTCATCATGAAGCGCAAACGCATACGTCCGGTATTGTCGGTGCTGCTGGCCGCGCTGCTCGCCGGCTGTGCCGCCGATGACCCCAACCGGCGGGCCAAGACCGGGGCCGCCGTGGGCGCGGTGGTCGGCGCCGTGGTCGGCCACCAGCTCGATCGTGACAGCGGCCGCTTCGTCGGTGCTGCCGTGGGGGCCCTGGCCGGCGGCATGGTCGGCAACTACATGGACCAGCAGCAGCGCGAGTTCGAGGCACAGCTGGAGGCGGAGCGGCGTCAGCACCAGATCGAGGTGCAGCGTCTCAAGGACCAGAGCCTGAAGATCGACATCGCCAGCGAGGTGTCCTTCGACTTCGACAGCGCCCGCCTCAAGTCGGCCTTTCTGCCCACCCTGGACAAGGTCGCCGAGATCCTCAAGCGCTATGACCAGACCCTGGTGCACGTCATCGGCCACACCGACAGCATCGGTTCCGAGGCCTACAACCAGCGTCTTTCCGAGCGGCGCGCGCAGAGCGTGGTCGACTATCTGGTCAGCCGTGGCGTGCCGCGCCAGCGGCTGCATGCCGAGGGACGCGGCGAACGTGAGCCGCGGGCCAGCAACGCCACCGCGGCTGGTCGCCAGCTGAACCGTCGTGTCGAGCTGATCGTCAAGCCGGTGGTGGAGGGACGGGAGGAGGAGGCCTACCGGGCGCCGGCCCCGGCCGGACGCTAGGAGCCTGACCGAGTAATGCTGGACCTACTGCGAACGCACCACGGCAGCCCCTATTTGCGGTCGTTTTCGTCGCATGGTGCCCACCATCCTCCTCGAACGACCGCAAAGATCGCCTTGCCGTGCCAGGGCGTGGCACGGCAAGGCTCCTAGCCCGTGGCGGCTGACGAGTGGATCTATGGCCTGCACGCCGTCGAGGCGCTGCTGCGCCGTGATCCCGGGCGCATCCGCCGCCTGCGCCTGCAGCAGGGGCGGGAGGATGCGCGGCTGCGGGCATTGCAGGAACGGGCCGGGGCGGCCGGCGTGCCGCTGGAGCGGGTCGAGCGCCGGCTGTTGGACGAGAGCCTGGGTGGCGCCCGCCACCAGGGGGTGGCTGCCGAGGTGCGGCCACAGCCGCTGCGCGGTGAGCGCGAACTGCCGGCCTTCCTTGCGGGGCTGGAAGCGCCGCTCTTCCTGCTGGTGCTGGACGGGGTGACCGATCCGCACAATCTGGGGGCCTGCCTGCGCAGCGCCGATGCTGCCGGGGTGCAGGCGGTGATCCTGCCGCGGGATAAGGCAGTCGGCCTGACCCCGGTGGTGCGCAAGGTGGCCTGCGGTGCGGCCGAGACACTGCCGGTGTTCCAGGTGACCAACCTGGCGCGCGCGCTGCGGGTCCTGCGCGATGCCGGGCTGTGGATCTACGGTGCCGCCGGCGAGGCCGAGCAGAGCCTCTACCAGACCGATCTGCGCGGCCCGCTGGCCCTGGTGCTGGGCAGCGAGGGCCGGGGGCTGCGGCGCCTGACCCGCGAGCACTGCGACGCCCTGCTGCGCATCCCGATGCACGGCAGCGTGGCCAGCCTCAACGTTTCGGTGGCGGCCGGGGTGATGCTGTTCGAGGCCTGCCGCCAGCGCGAATCCTGAACGCGGCCGTTCTCCCCGCCTTGCACCGGCAGGCCGCTTGGCTGTAGAATTCCGCGTTTCCGGGGGCCCTGGAGGTGCCCGGGACTCCTTGCCGTACCGCACCGGGCGGGCGGCTGCTGAATCCACAGGGAGCATACAATGCGTCACTATGAAATCGTGTTTCTGGTCCATCCTGACCAGAGCGAGCAGGTTCCTGCCATGATCGAGCGCTATCGCTCGACCATCGAAGCCACCGGCGGCAAGATCCACCGCCTCGAAGACTGGGGCCGCCGTCAGCTGGCCTATCCGATCCAGAAGGTCCACAAGGCGCACTATGTGCTGATGAACATCGAGTGCACCCAGGAGGCCCTCGACGAGCTGAACAGCGCCTTCCGTTTCAACGACGCGGTGCTGCGCAATCTGGTCATCGCCCGCGACGAGGCGATCACCGAGCCCTCGCTGCTGGCCAAGAAGGAAGAGCGCGAGGAGAGCCGCGAGGCAGCCCCCAAGGCGGAGGAGACCAAGTCCGAGGCCACCGGGGACGCCTCCTGATCCTGGGACGCAGGTGCCGGCCGTGACGGTCGACGGCGTCCACAATCAGGTTTGGCTCAGCGGCACCCTGGTCCGTGATCCCGAGTTCCGCCACTCGCCGGCCGGCATCCCGCTGGGGCGTTTCACCCTGGAACACCAGTCCCGGCAGCAGGAAGCCGGCATGCCGCGCCAGGCCCGGTTGCGGATCACCGTCAAGGCCGCCGGCGATCTCCTGCTGCAGCGGCTGAGGACGCTGCAGCGGGGCGACCGGGTGCGGGTGCGGGGGTTCCTGAACCGGGACAACCACCGCAATGGCGAGCAGCGACTGGTGCTGCACGCCGAACAGATCGAATCCCTGCCCGGCAGCGAGCCGGAACAGGGCTGACCGACTCAATACAGAGGAAGACAACATGTCGCGTTATTTCCGCCGCAGAAAGTACTGCCGTTTCACCGCCGAGGGCGTGAAGGAAATCGACTACAAGGACATCGCCACGCTCAAGAACTACATCACCGAGACGGGCAAGATCGTGCCGAGCCGCATCACCGGCACCAGCGCCAAGTACCAGCGTCAGCTGGCCACGGCCATCAAGCGCGCCCGTTTCCTGGCGCTGCTGCCGTACTGCGACGCCCACTGAGGCCGGGTCGACGGCCGGCTGCCGGGCGGCGGGCCGGGCACGGGCATGCCCATGCTGATGCGACGTCTGGCGGCCTACGTGATGGGCGGCTACCTGTCCGCCGTCACGGTACTGGCGCTTAGCAGTCTGCTGGCGCTGCTGCTGCAGCCCCTGACCTCGCCGCTGGCCTATCTGGGCGGTGGGGCGCTGGCCCTGGTGACCCTGCGCCGCGGCGCCCGGCCTGGCCTCGGGGTCATGGGCGGAGGGTTGCTGGTTCTGGGGCTGCTCGGCCAGATCCTGCTCGGCGCTGCCCTGCCGCTGGCCTTCAGCGGCCTGCTGCTCTGGCTGCCGTTGTGGCTGGCGGCCCTGGTGTTGCGGCGCAGCGTGTCCCTGCCGCTGGCCGTGCTGACGATACTCGGTCTGGGGCTGCTGCTGGTGGCCGGCAGCTACGCCCTGCTCGGCGACCCGGCCGTGTGGTGGCAGGCGCAGCTCCGGCCGCTGGTCGAGGCGCTGCAGCGGCAGGGCGGGCCGGATCTGGCCGACCGCCTGCCGCTGCTCGGTCGCTGGATGACCGCGCTGACGGCGGTGGCGCTCAGCGTCGGTGTGCTGGGCAGCCTGCTGCTGGGACGCTGGTGGCAGGCGCTGCTCTACAATCCGGGCGGCTTCGGCGACGAGTTCCGCCGCCTGCAACTGGGGCCGCAGCTCGGTGCCGCCGGCCTGCTGCTGCTGGGGCTGGCGCTGCTGGCGCCGGGCACGGTGGGCACCATGGCCACCGACCTGGCGCTGGTCGCGGCGGTCGGCTTCCTGCTCCAGGGACTGGCCGTGGTGCATGCCCTGGTGCGCGCCTCGGGACAGGGCAGGGGCTGGCTGATCGCCCTCTATGCGCTGTTGCTGTTCGCCGAGCCGCATGCCGGCGGACTGCTGGCCCTGCTGGGGATGAGCGATACCTGGCTGCGTCTCCGCGAGCGGTTCGCGGCCGGGAGCTGACCGCAGGGGGCGGTCGGGTTTGAATTATTTGGATTTGATCAAGAACGAACGAGTTTAATCGACGAGGTAACCAGTCATGGACGTTATCCTGCTTGAGAAAGTCGCCAATCTCGGCGAGTTGGGCGACCGGGTGAAGGTGAAACCGGGTTATGGCCGCAATTATCTGATTCCGAAGGGCAAGGCCACGCCGGCCACGCCGGAGAACCTGGCCCGCTTCGAGGAGCGCCGCGCCGAGCTGGAGAAGGCCGCCGCCGAGGCCCTGGCTGCCGCCGAGGCGCGGGCCGAGGGTCTGCAGGATCTGGAGGTGACCATCACCGCCAAGGCCGGCGAGGAGGGCAAGCTGTTCGGTTCCATCGGCACCGGCGACATTGCCCGGGCCGTGACCGCAGCCGGCCAGGCCGTGGAGCGACAGGAGGTGCGGCTGCCGGAAGGCCCCTTCCGTACCACCGGCGAGTTCGATGTGCAGATCCACCTGCACAGCGACGTCGACGCCGTGATCAAGCTGATCATCGTCGCCGAATAAGCCCTTTCCCGAACGCAGACCGCCGCCGGACGGCCGTTCCCCAGCCGGGGGATGGCCGCCGGCGGCGTGCCGCTGTGACCGGATGCGCGACGTTGCAGGCAGGTTGCCGCGCGTTCGCCGCCGCCCGCCACCCTCACCAAAATCCCTTTGCGCCTGCCGCCGCTTTGCGGTGAAATAACAGCCCTCCCCATCCCCGATTGCCAGTGAACCGGTTGACGCGCTGATGCCAGAAGTCCTGCAGGCCGCCGAGGCGGCGCAAACCGACGCCCTCAAGGTGCCGCCGCATTCCATACCCGCGGAACAGGCCGTGCTGGGCGGGCTGATGCTGGACAACGAGGCCTGGGACCAGATCGCCGACCGGGTCGCCGAGGAGGATTTCTATCGCCGCGACCACCGGCTGATCTTCCGCGCCATCCGCCGCCTGGCGGAGGAAGGGCGGCCGTTCGACGTGGTGACCCTGTCGGAGACACTGGACAACGAGCACCGTCTGGACGATGCCGGTGGCCTGGCCTACCTCGGCGAGCTGGCTCACAACACCCCCAGTGCGGCCAACATCGCCGCCTATGCGGACATCGTGCGCGAGCACTCGGTGCTGCGCCAGCTGGTGCGGGTCGGCACCGACATCGCCAATGCCGCCTACATGCCGGCCGGGCGCAAGCCTGGCGAGCTGCTGGACTATGCCGAGCAGCAGGTGTTCCGCATCGCCGAGCAGGGCAAGCAGGGCAAGCAGGGTTTCACGCCCATCAAGGAGCTGCTGACTCGCACCGTCGACCGTATCGACCATCTCTTCCAGCTGGACAATCCGATCACCGGCATCCCCACCGGTTTCAACGACTTCGACGAGATGACCGCCGGCCTGCAGCCATCCGACCTGGTGATCGTCGCCGGCCGCCCGTCGATGGGCAAGACCACCTTCGCCATGAATATCGCCGAGCATGCGGCGATCAAGAACAAGACCGTCACCGCGGTGTTCAGCATGGAGATGCCGGGCGAACAGCTGGCGATGCGCCTGATGTCCTCCCTGGGGCGCATCGACCAGCACAAGGTACGCACCGGCAAGCTGGACGACGACGATTGGCCGCGGCTGACCTCGGCGGTGAGCATCCTCGCCGAGGCCCCGCTGTTCATCGACGATACCCCCGCCCTGACCCCCACCGAGCTGCGCGCCCGGGCCCGGCGGCTGAAGCGCGAGCACGACCTGGGGCTGATCATCATCGACTACCTGCAGCTGATGCAGGCACCGGGCGCCGGCGACAACCGCACCGCCGAGATCTCCGAGATCTCGCGTGGCCTGAAGGCACTGGCCAAGGAGCTGCACGTGCCGGTGGTGGCCCTGTCGCAGCTCAACCGCTCGCTGGAGCAGCGGCCCAACAAGCGGCCGGTGATGTCCGATCTGCGCGAGTCCGGTGCCATCGAGCAGGACGCCGACATGATCGTCTTCATCTATCGCGACGAGGTCTACAACGAGGACAGCCCGGACAAGGGTACCGCCGAGATCATCATCGGCAAGCAGCGCAACGGCCCCATCGGCATGCGTCGGTTGACCTTCCTCGGCCAGTACACCCGCTTCGAGAACTTCGTCTCCGACGGATACAGCGACGAGGCGTTCTGATGGCGCGACCCGCCTGCGTGCAGGTCGACACCGCCGCCCTGCGCCACAATCTGCAGATCGCCCGCCGGCACGCCCCGCACAGCCAGCTGCTGGCAGTGGTCAAGGCCAACGGCTACGGCCACGGTCTGCAGCAGGTGGCGCGCAGCCTGAGCGCGGCCGACGCCCTTGGGGTGGCCAGCCTGGAGGAGGCGCTGACCCTGCGCGAGGCCGGCATTCGCCAGCCGATCACCCTGCTCGAGGGCTTCTTCGAGGCCGACGAGCTGGACGCCATCTGCGAGCAGCAGCTCAGCCCGGTCATCCACCAGCCACAGCAGCTGGAGATCCTCGAAGCCAGCCGTCTGCGGGCCCCGCTGCATGTCTGGTTGAAGATCGACAGCGGCATGCACCGCCTGGGCTTTCCCCCGCAGGCGGCGCAGGAGGCCTGGCAGCGGCTCAATGCCCTGCCGCAGATCTGCCGGGTGCGGCTGATGTCCCATCTGGCCTGCGCCGATGAGCCTGACGGCGAGGTCACCCGGCACCAGCTGCAGCACTTTCTCAGCGCCACCGAGGGCATGGAGGCGGAACGTTCCCTGGCCAATTCCGCGGCCCTGCTGGCCTGGCCCCAGACCCGCCTCGACTGGGTGCGCCCCGGACTGATGCTGTATGGCATCTCGCCCTTCGCCGAGGGCTGCGGCGCCGACCTCGGGCTGCAGCCGGCCATGACCTTCAGTACCCGCCTGATCGCGGTGCGGCGGCTGCGCCGCGGCGACGCCGTCGGCTACGGCGGCGACTGGGTCTGTCCCGAGGACATGCCGGTGGGAATCGCCGCCGCCGGTTACGGCGACGGTTATCCGCGGCATGCACCGAGCGGCACGCCGCTGCTGGTCAACGGTCGCCGGGCGCAGCTGATCGGCCGGGTGTCGATGGACATGCTCTGTATCGATCTGCGCGATCAGCCCCGGGCGGCGGTCGGTGACCCGGTCACCCTCTGGGGCCAGGGGCTGCCGGTGGAGACGGTGGCGCGGGCCGCCGCCACCATCCCCTACGAGCTGTGCTGCCGCGTCGCGCCGCGGCGCGCACCGGCCTGCACCTGAGAGAAGGAAGCTCATGGCGAAGCCGAAGATTCTCTATAGCTGTTCCAGTTGCGGCGCCCAGTCGCCGAAGTGGGTTGGCCAGTGTCCGGACTGCCAGGCATGGAACACCCTGGTCGAGGTCCGCACCCAGGTCGTGCCGTCCGGCCGGGGCGGCGGCTATGCGGGGGCGGCGGCCGGCGAGGTGCAGCCGCTGGCCGAGGTCGAGGCCGGCAGCGAGATCCGTACCGGCACCGGCATCGGCGAACTGGACCGGGTGCTGGGCGGCGGCCTGGTGGCCGGCTCGGTGGTGCTGATCGGCGGCGATCCGGGGATTGGCAAGTCGACGCTGCTGTTGCAGGCCCTGGTGTCGATCGGTGACCGCCTGTCGACCCTCTACGTGACCGGCGAGGAATCGTTGCAGCAGGTGTCGCTGCGTGCCCGCCGCCTGGGCCTGGAAGGCGGCGCGGTGCGGCTGTTGGCGGAGACGGCGGTGGAGGCCATCCTCGCCACCGCCGAGCGCGAGCGGCCCCAGGTGCTGGTGATCGATTCCATCCAGACCCTGTTCACCCAGCAGCTTCAGTCGGCGCCTGGCTCGGTGGCCCAGGTCCGGGAGAGCGCCGCCCAGCTGGTGCGCTATGCCAAGCAGAGCGGCACCGCCCTGTTTCTGGTCGGCCATGTCACCAAGGAGGGGCAGCTCGCCGGGCCGCGGGTGCTGGAGCACATGGTCGACACCGTGCTCTATTTCGAGGGGGATCCCGGCGGCCGTTACCGGGTGGTGCGGGCGATCAAGAACCGCTTCGGTGCCGTCAACGAGCTGGGCGTATTCGCCATGGGCGACCGCGGCCTGCGCGAGGTGGCCAACCCTTCGGCGATCTTCCTGTCGCGCCACGAGGAGCCGGTCTCCGGCAGCGTCATCATGGTCACCCGGGAGGGCACCCGGCCGCTGCTGGTCGAGGTGCAGGCGCTGGTGGCGGATTCGCACCTGGCCAATCCGCGCCGTGTGACCCTGGGCCTGGAACAGAACCGCCTGTCCATGCTGCTTGCGGTGCTGCACCGCCACGGTGGCATCGCGGTCGGCGACCAGGACGTCTTCGTCAACGTGGTGGGCGGGGTGCGGGTGGCCGAGACCGCGGCCGATCTGGCGGTGCTGCTGGCGGTGCTCTCCAGCTTCCGCGACCGGCCGCTGCCGAACGATCTGGTGGTGTTCGGCGAGATCGGCCTGGCCGGTGAGGTTCGGCCGGTGCCGAACGGCCAGGAGCGGTTGCAGGAGGCGGCCAAGCACGGTTTCAAACGGGCCGTCGTGCCGGCTGCCAACCTTGCCCGGGGGCGGACGGTGGAGGGACTGGAGGTAACGCCGGCGGCTCGCCTGGCAGAGGTGCTCGAGGCGATCTAGGGTTGGACTTCAGAAGCTAGAAGTCAGAAGTCAGAAGTCAGAAGTCAGAAGTCAGAAGTCAGAAGTCAGAAGTCAGAAGTCAGAAGTGGCGAAGGACGGGCACCGCCCGCCGGATTCGCTCAGCCCAGGCGGGCCAGTTCGCGTTCCAGCAGGGCCGGGTCGGCGAGGTTGAGCTCCACCAGGCGGCGCAGTTCGGTGATGCTGTCGAGGTCGATGTCCTTGCAGCGCAGGCCGATCCGGCCTTCTTCCTGATGCGAGAGTTCCACCTGCATCTCGATCTGACGATCGTCGCCGAGTTCGATTCGCAGCAGGTATTCCCCGCCGTTCCCTTCCCAGTCGGCAGGCCGCTCGATCAGGGCACCCTTCAGCGACAGGTCGATGAGCCGGCTGCGCCAGTTCTTGCCGTCCTGGCTGAGCCGTGCCTCACCATCGAAGGGGATGCGGCTGAAGCGCCGTTCGTGGCGTTCCTCTTTCGGTACCGGTGCGGGAGCGCCGCGCGATTCGCCCTGGTCGAGAAAGAAGTGCAGCTCCAGGCGGCCGATGCGGATCTGGTCGCCATCGGCCAGCCGCCGACTGCGTTCGCCGATCGGCTGCTGGTTGACCTGTGGCGGCTCATCCCCCTCCAGATGCGACAGGTAGTAGCCGTCGCTGCGGCGCGAGATCATCGCCGACTGCTGGCCTGACTTGCCGAGGCGCAGCATCGAGCGGTCCAGGCGGATGGTGCGTCCGAGATGCGAGCCGCTCATGATCTGCAGCCAGCCGGTGGCCGGTTGCGGTTTGAACCGCGGCAGTTCCAGCAGGTTGTCGCCCGGTTCCTCGGAGAAGGTCAGGATGTGCTTGCCGATGCGGATATGATCGCCATCGGCCAGCAGGCGCTCGTCCACCTGCTGGTTGTTGACGAACAGTTGTTCCTCGCCCTCCAGCGCCTGGATGCGGTAATGCTCGCCATCCGCGGCGATCACCGCGTGGCGTGGCTGCACCGCCAGGCTGTCGATGTGGATCTCGCAGTCCGGATCGCGACCGATCACGGCTTCTCCGCAGGTCAGCGGGAAGATCCTCAGTTTTTTGTCCCGGAACGACAGCGTCAGCTTGGCCATGCGTCGGTCAGTCCTATCTGATTGAAAGACAATGGGATTTAAAATCGCTCCCGCGGAGGGCGGCCGTCCCTTGCAGACCTCCTCACCCTGTATCGGCGTGCGCCGGCAATAGTTGATGCCGGCCCAAGGCTGCCTATTGCACCAGCCCCCGGATGATGGCGTGGCTGGACCTGGCGGGGATCGCGGCCTCCAGGCCGCTCCTACGGGGCATGGCGGCACAATATGTTGTAGGAGCGGTCTCCAGGCCGCGATTGGTGTGGTGTCAAGGCCCTAGCCCGGATATTGCACCAAGGCGGTCCGAATGATCGCCATTGAGGCTGTTGTACAAGGCCGAGATGGCCATGAGAGAGCCGCCTGGCCGGGTTTGCGGTGTGTGCCTGTTCGATTGACTTCGGGCCAGCCTGGCGGCTTTGCCAGCCTCGCCCTGAGCGTCGAATCCTTGGTGCATGGGCGGTCCCTGGTTTGCGCGCCGCTGGGCAGGGGGTAACATGGCGGCTCCAGCCCTTTCGGTTCACTGCAGGATGATCCATGACCGCGACGACGCACGATGAGGCCGGCGCCCGGGTTGCCGCGCTGTTCGACCGCCTGGCGGCGGACTACGACTGTGCGGCCACCCGTTTCTTTCCCTTTTCCGCCGACCGGCTGGCGGACTGGCTGCGCCTGCGGCCCGGTCTGAAGGTGCTCGACATCGGCACCGGTACCGGGGTGGCGGCGGTGGCGGCCGCCCAGCGTATCCGTCCCGAGGGGCGGGTGATGGCCATCGACGTCTCCGAGAAGATGCTCGATCAGGCCTATCGCAGTGCCCGGCGCATGGGCCTGGGCAACATCGACCTGCACCCGATGGATGCCGCGCGCCTGGATTTCCGCCGTGACTACTTCGATGTCGCCATCAGCGCCTTCAGCCTGTTTTTCCTCGCGGACATGGCGGCGGCGCTGCGCGAGTGGAAGCGGGTGTTGCGTCCCGGAGGCACCCTGGCACTCAGCAGTTTCGCTCCCGGTGCCTTCCAGCCGATGGCGGACCGCTTCCGCGACACGGCCGCCGCCCTGGGGGTCGCTTTCCCGGAGGGCGAGGCAGCCTTCCCCTGGTTCCGGCTGGCCGAGCCGGCACAGTGCCGGGCGCTGCTGGAGGCGGCCGGCTTCGAGGCGGTGGAGGTGGAGCAGATCCAGATGGGCTACCACATCGAGCGCCCCATGGACTGGTGGGAGGTGATCTGGAACACCGGCTTCCGGGCCAGCGTGGAGCAGCTCGATCCCGGGGGCCAGGCCGAGCTGCAGCAGCGTCACCTGGCCGAGGTGGAGTCGCTGTTCGATGCCGAGGGGCGGCTGTTCATCGATATCCCCGTGCTGCTGGTCCGCGGCGAGAAGCCGCGGGACTGAAGCGGTTCAGTCCGTCTCCTCGTCCGTCTCCTGCCGATGCAGCTGGGGGTAGAGGCGCACCGTCTTCACCGAGTTGTCCTTGATCTGCACGATGTCCAGCGGATAGCCCGCCAGGCGCATGCTGGTGCCGGCCTCGGGGATGGTCTCCATGTGCTCCAGGATCAGGCCGTTGAGGGTCTTGGGACCCTCGGTCGGCAGCTTGATGTTCAGCGCCCGGTTGAGTTCGCGCAGGTTGATGCCGGCATCGACCAGCACGCTGCCGTCCTCCTGCGGCATGATCAGCTGCTGCAGGGAGCTGGGATCGGTGGTGAACTCGCCGACGATCTCTTCCAGGATATCCTCCAGCGTCACCATCCCCAGCAGGTCGCCGTACTCGTCGACCACCAGCCCGGTGCGCCGGCCCTCGCGCTGGAAGTTCAGCAGCTGGCGGTTGAGCGAGGTGCCCTCGGGAATGAAGTAGGGCGGGTGCATGGCCCGACGCAGGCTGTCGTGACTCAGCTCACCGGAGCGCAGCAGGGGCAGGATATTGCGCACGTGGAGGATGCCGATGACATGGTCGATGGACTCCTCGTAGACCGGCAGCCGGGTGTACTGGGTGCGGGCCAGATAGTCGCTGATGCTGTCGATGTCCTGGCTGATGTCCAGGCCGACGATCTCGTTGCGTGGAATCATGATGTCCTCGACCTGGATCTTCTCCAGGTCGAGCAGGTTGAGCAGCATGCTCTGGTGGCTCTTGGGGATCATCACCCCGGCCTCCATCACCACGGTGCGCAGCTCCTCGCGTGACAGGGCCTCGTGGGCACCACCCTTCGGCGATATGCCGATCAGCCGCAGCAGGCCGTTGGTGATGCCGTTGACCACCCAGACCAGGGGGTAGAGCAGCTTCAGTAGTGGCGTGTAGATCAGCGCCGCCGGATAGGCGATGCGTTCCGGATGCAGGGCTGCCAGGGTCTTGGGTGCCACCTCGGCGAAGATCAGGATCACCAGGGTCAGCAGGCCGGCGGCGATGGCGATGCCGGTCTCGCCGAGCAGGCGCAGGGCGATGATGGTCGACAGCGAGGAGGCGAGGATGTTGACGAAGTTGTTGCCGAGCAGGATCAGGCCGATCAGCCGGTCCGGGCGTTTCAGCAGTCGCAGGGCGCGGCGGGCGCCACGATGGCCGCTCTTGGCGCGGTGTTGCAGGCGGTAGCGGTTGAGTGTCATCAGGCCCGTCTCGGAACCGGAGAAGAAGGCGGACAGGATGATCAGGAAGATGAGCGCAGCGAACAGCGCGCCGAGGGGGATCGCGTCCAACGAGGGGCGCCTCCGGGTTGTTGGCAAGGTTCCGATTCTATGCCAAGTCGGGGTCGCTGTCAGGTGTGGACGGTCGTCAGCCGGAGCATCGCCGCCAGCGGGCGCTACTGCTGGAGGACCAGCTCCAGCACCAGCTTGCTGCCGAAATAGGCCAGCATCAGTACCAGGTAGCCGCCCAGCGTCCAGCGGATGGCCACCCGGCCCCGCCAGCCGAAGCGCCAGCGCCCCCAGAGCAGGGTGGCGAACACCACCCAGGCGAGCAGCGAGAGGACGGTCTTGTGTACCAGGTGCTGGGCGAAGATGTCCTCGATGAACAGGAAGCCGGTGACCAGGGCGATACTGAGCAGTACGAAACCGGTGGCGATCAGCTGCATGAGCAGGGATTCCATGGTCTGCAGCGGCGGCAGGGCGCGGATCAGGCCGCCGGGGCGGCGGTTGTGCAGCTGGTGGTCCTGGATGGCCAGCAGGATGGCCTGGATGGCGGCGATGGCGAACAGGCTATAGGCCAGCATCGATATCAGGATGTGCAGGTCGAGCTGCCAGTTGCTGTCGCTGACCAGCTGGCGGGAGGGATAGGCGAACATCAGCGCCACGCTGAGGGCGGCGAAGGGCAGCAGCACGATGCCGAGGTTCTCCAGCGGCCGGTCGAAGGAGGAGATCAGCAGCAGCAGGGCGGAGAGCAGGGCGATCAGGGACAGGGCATTGAAGAAACCGAGGTTGATCCCGCTGGGCGGAAACAGCATCGGCGCCAGCGCCCAGGCGTGGCCGGCGGCCGCCACCAGGCCCAGCAGCAGCACCCCCTTGCGGCCCAGCAGCACGTCCTCACCCCGGCGCAGCATGCGCAGCGCCAGCAGGACGCCGGCGAACAGGTAAAGAACGATGGCCAGGATGCCGATGAGGTGCGTATGCATGTCCGTCCGGTTGCTGGAGAAGGGGCGCTGCGAACATGCGGCAGGATAATGGGATAGCCATTCGACTGCAAACGAGGGCCGCGCGCCCTGGGGGTGTGTGCGGCCGGCTGGGTGGCAAACTGTGAGGCAGTCGCCGGCGGGCGGTTTTTTTCGCTGGCAGACTGCTAACATGCGAGTATCTATCGGAATCCAATGGTGGACGAGGGGACATGCGGATAAGGACATTGGGATGCAGCGGAGGGATAGGCGCAGAGCTGCGAACGACCTGTTTCCAGATCGATGACGATATTCTCATCGATGCCGGTACCGGACTTGGCAACCTGTCCCTGCCGGAAATGGCCGGTATCCGGCATATCTTCCTGACCCATTCCCATCTCGATCACCTCGCCGGTCTGCCGCTGATGGTGGATTCCATCTTTGGCGAGATCGACGAGCCGCTGGTGCTGCATGCCAGTGCCGCCACCCTTGAGGCGCTGCGCCGCCATGTCTTCAACTGGGTGGTCTGGCCGGATTTCACCGAGCTGCCGACCGCGGAACGGCCGGTGCTGCGTTTCGAGGTGATGGAGGCCGGCGAGGTGCGGGAGATCGACGGCCGGCGGATCGAGATGATCGAGGTCAATCACGCGGTGCCCGCGGTCGGTTATTGCGTCGACGCGGGTGATGCCGTGTTTGCCTTCAGTGGCGACACCATGAGCAACGATACCCTGTGGGCAGCGCTCAACCGTTATCCGCGGCTCGATGCCCTGGTCGTCGAGTGTGCCTTCGGCGATCAGGACGAGGCGCTGTGCCGCAAGGCCTACCACTACTGCCCGCGCATGCTGGCCGCGGATCTGCGCAAGCTGCGGCATCGCCCCGATGTCTACATCACCCACCTCAAGCCGGGCGCCGAGGAGCGAATCTTCGCCGAGATCAGCGCCCAGGCTGGCGAGCACCGCCTCAGGCGGCTGTTCGGCGGGGACCTGATCCAGCTATAATCCCTCCTTCCAGGGCGCCCGGGCTGCCGGCCCGCGCCTCCCCCAACCGACCCCCTGTTGTCCCGAGCCATGTTTGACAATCTGACCGAACGCCTTTCCAAGACGCTGCGCAATCTGCGGGGTCAGGGTCGCCTGACCGAGCAGAACATCAAGGACACCCTGCGCGAGGTGCGCATGGCCCTGCTCGAGGCGGACGTGGCGCTGCCCGTGGTGCGCGAGTTCATCGACCGGGTGCGCGAGCGGGCCGTTGGCCAGGAGGTGCTGCAGAGCCTGACGCCGGGGCAGGCCCTGGTGAAGGTGGTCAACGACGAGCTGGTCCAGATGATGGGCGAGCACAACGACGACCTGAACCTGAAGACGGCGCCGCCGGCGGTGATCCTGATGGCCGGCCTGCAGGGCTCCGGCAAGACCACCAGCACCGCCAAGCTGGCGCGCTGGCTGAAGGAACGCCGCAAGAAGTCGGTGCTGGTGGTCAGCTGCGACGTCTACCGGCCGGCGGCCATCGAGCAGTTGCAGACCCTGGCCGGCGAGGTCGGTGCCGAGTTCTATCCCAGTTCTTCCGACCAGGATCCGGTGGAGATTGCCCGTTCCGCAGTGGAACATGGTCGTCGCCACGGCATCGATGTGGTGATCGTCGACACCGCCGGCCGACTGCACATCGACGACGCCATGATGGACGAGATCCGCCGCGTGCACGAGGCGATCAGTCCGATCGAGACCCTGTTCGTGGTCGACAGCATGACCGGCCAGGATGCGGCCAACACCGCCAAGGCCTTCGACCAGGCACTGCCCCTGACCGGTGTCATCCTCACCAAGGCCGATGGCGACGCCCGTGGCGGTGCGGCGCTGTCGATCCGCGCCATCACCGGCAAGCCGATCAAGTTCCTCGGCGTGGGCGAGAAGACCGCGGCCCTGGAGCCCTTCTATCCCGACCGGGTCGCCTCGCGCATCCTCGGCATGGGCGACGTGCTGGGGCTGGTGGAGGAGGCCGAGCGCAAGCTGGACAAGGACAAGGCGGCGCGTCTCGCCAACAAGCTCAAGAAGGGCAAGCGCTTCGACCTGGAGGATTTCCGCGAGCAGCTGCAGCAGATGATGGGCATGGGCGGGCTGAGCGGCCTGATGGACAAGCTGCCGGGGATGGCCGAGTTGCCGCAGGCGGTCAAGAACCAGGTCGACGACCGCGAGCTGGTGCGCATGGTTGCCATCATCGATTCCATGACCCCGGGGGAACGCCGCCATCCCGACATCATCAAGGGCTCTCGCCGGCGTCGTATCGCCGCCGGTTCCGGCACCCGGGTGCAGGACGTGAACAAGCTGCTCAAGCAGTTCACCCAGATGCAGAAGATGATGAAGAAGATGTCCAAGGGCGGCATGGCCAAGATGATGCGCGGCCTGAAGGGGCGGCTGCCGACCGGCCTGCCGTTCTGAATCCGGCGGTTGCATCGCGGCTTCGGTTTGTCGGATCCGGCCTGGGATACTCGGTATAACGGCTTGAACGCCGATCAGGCGAGCCGCCTTGGTGCAATATCCGGGCTAAGTCCGACAGGCTGTTAACAAACAAAAACGGCGGTCCCCTGAGGTCCGCCGTCCAATTCCAGCCACGAGTTCCCGGGCAGTTGCGTTGTAGTTGGTCCTGCCGCCGACTCGCGTCAACCCGAAGTTATAGTTGGTGTACTGGGTGACTCCTCCGACTCTTGTTCTTGACCTTCTTGCCGTCTTGCCCGCATTGTTGCAACCCCCGTGCCACTTCCACAAAAACCTTTCTAAACAGGATGTTATGTTTTTTTGGCGCTACCCGGCAGCGAGAACGTCAAGTATCTCGACAAGTCCGGTCGCCCGGCGCAGCCCGTTTGTGGCGGAAGCCTTGATTTAAATCAATGTGTTAGCTTGATGGGGCGGTCGGATTGCGCGGTCGGCGGTCCTGTCAATGATCCCGACTCGGCATCACCGCATACCGCGACAACCCCTGCTCATGGAAATAATGTTTGCATAAACAGATGGTTGAACTGAAATGCAGTGTAAAGGGAGGCGACGGCGGCGCTCCCGGCCGTCGCCGGTCTCGCGGCTTGGGGAGCGGAGGGGCGTTGCCTTGGGCGGCAGCCTGTCGGACTTGGGACTGACCTGCTGCGCGGGTGGGAGAGCGGCAATCCACGGCGTGGCAAGTCATGGGTTGTGCCGATCCGGTTTCAGGCCGTTTCCGGGCCGCTCCCCGCTTCACTTTTTCTCAAAATGCCGTACAATGCCCGGTTTCAGCGCAGGTGCCGCCAGTTTCCGGCGGCATTTTTACTGGGCAACCCAGCGAAGCGAAGAGGATTTGAAGAGATGGTAACCATTCGTCTGGCCCGTGGCGGCGCCAAGAAGCGGCCCTTCTACCACATCGTGGTCACCGACAGCCGCAACCGGCGTGACGGCCGTTACATCGAGCGCCTTGGATTTTTCAATCCGCTGGCAAAGGAAGACGCAGAGGGCCTGCGGATCGACGTGGAACGTGTCGAGCACTGGCTGTCCCGGGGCGCCAAGGCCTCCGAGCGCGTCGACCAGCTGCTCAAGCAGCACAAGGCGCAGAACGCCGCCTGACCGCGGGACCGCGAATCGCTGCGTGACCGAGGCAGGCGATCAGTTCATCATCGTCGGCCGGATCAGCGGCCTCTACGGGGTGCGCGGCTGGGTGCGGGTCTACTCCCACACCGAACCGCGCGAGAACATCGTCGACTACCGTCCCTGGTACCTGCAGGGGGCTGAGGGCTGGCAGCCCTGCGAGGTGGTGGAGGGGCGCCGCCACGGCAAGGGGGTGGTGGCCCGTCTGGCGGGCTACGACGACCGCACCGCCGCCGCCGCGCTGCTGGGCCGGGACATCGCCATCCGCCGCGACCAGCTGCCGGAGACCGCGGAGGACGAGTATTACTGGACCGACCTCGAAGGCCTGGAGGTGGTCACCACCGAAGGTGTCGAACTGGGCCGGGTCGACCACCTGTTCGCCACCGGTGCCAACGACGTGCTGGTGGTGCGCGGGGAACGGGAGCGGCTGATCCCCTTCGTGCAGGGCCAGGTGATCAGGTCGATCGACCTCGCTGCCGGCCGCATCGAGGTGGACTGGGACCCGGATTTCTGATGCGCATCGACGTGGTGACCCTGTTCCCGGAGATGGTGCAGGGGGTTGCCGACTACGGCGTGACCGGCCGGGCCGTGGAACGCGGCCTGCTGGAGCTGCAGACCTGGAACCCGCGGGACTACAGCCGCGACCGGCACCGGACGGTGGACGACCGGCCCTATGGCGGCGGCCCCGGCATGGTCATGCTCTACCAGCCGTTGCACGAGGCCATCGAGGCAGCGCGCGCGGCGGCGGGGCCGGCGAAGGTGATCTACCTCTCGCCGCAGGGCCGCCGGCTGGACCAGGATGCGGTGCGCCGCTTCGCGGCGGAACCGCGGCTGATCCTGGTCGCGGGTCGCTACGAAGGCGTCGACGAGCGGTTGATCCAGCGCGAGGTCGACGAGGAATGGTCGATCGGCGACTATGTGTTGTCCGGCGGCGAGCTGCCGGCGATGGTGCTGATCGACGCCGTGGCCCGGCTGCAGCCCGGGGCCCTGGGCGATGCCGGTTCGGCCGAGCAGGACTCCTTCATGGATGGCCTGCTGGACTGCCCGCACTACACGCGCCCGGAGCGCGTGGCGGGCATGCAGGTGCCGCCGGTGCTGCTCGGCGGCAACCACGAACAGATCCGTCGCTGGCGGTTGCAGCAGGCCCTGGGGCGCACCTGGCTGCGTCGGCCGGAGCTGCTGGCCGACAAGCAACTGAACGAGGAACAGCAGGCGCTGCTGGAAGCATTCATCCGCGAACATCGCGAAACAGAAACGACCAAGTGAGCTATACGCGCGTAGGGGAAGGCCCATGAGCAACATTATCGAAGAACTGGAAAAGGAACAGATGAATCGCGAGGTGCCGGAGTTCGGCCCGGGCGACACCGTCATCGTCAACGTCAAGGTGAAGGAAGGTAACCGCGAGCGTATCCAGGCCTTCGAGGGCGTGGTCATCGCCAAGCGCAACCGCGGTCTGAATTCGGCCTTCACGGTGCGCAAGATTTCCCACGGCGAGGGCGTGGAGCGTGTCTTCCAGACCTACAGCCCGGCCATCGCCGATATCAAGGTCAAGCGCCGTGGTGACGTGCGCCGCGCCAAGCTCTACTACCTGCGCGAGCGTTCCGGCAAGGCGGCACGGATCAAGGAAAAGATCTGACCCTCATCCCCGGCTGCGGCCGGCGTGGAATGCCAAGGGCGCCATGCACAGGCATGGCGCCCTTGTTTTTGCCCCCTGCTACAATGCCCGTCATGAACGACCCTGCCCGGCATTCATGCCCATGAGCCGCCTTCGCCCCTGGCTGCTCTGCCTGCTCGCCGCCTTCCCGCCCGGTGCCGCCCCGGCCGAGACGCCCGCCGCTCCCCCCATCGTGGCCAGCTCGGCGGCGGATGCCGAACTGCAGGCCCTGGGCATGCTGGCCAGCGCCGGTGCCCCGCAATTGGTCCTGGCCCGGATGGATGCCGTCCAGCCGGCCTTCGCCGAAGACCCGGTGAGCTGGATGCGCTGGGAGCGGATGCGTATCGGACTGCTGGAATCGCGTCGCGACTGGGCGGCGCTGGTGGCGCGGGTGGCCGCGGCGCCGGCGGATCTGGCGCCGGACTTCCTGCGCTGGCTGCGCGGGCGTCAGGCCGCCGCCCTGCTGGAGAGCGGCCAGCCGGCTGCGGCCCGCCAGGTGTTGCGCCGCCTGCTGTGGTCGGCCGGCGATGCCGGCCGGGAGACGCGGCGCGGCTGGCGGCGGCTGGTGATCCGCAGCTATCTGCTGGACGACCGGCTGGCCGATGCACGCGTCGCCGTGCTCCGCTACCGGCAGGACTTTGGCGAGGAGGATCCGGAGTGGCGGCTGCTGAGCGGTGAGGTGCTGCTGCGCAGTGGCCGTCCCGAGGAGGCGCATGCCGTGCTGGCCGGCCTGGAACGGCCGGCCGCCCGGCCACTGCGGCTGCTGGCGGCCCTGCGCAGCGGCCGGCTCGATGCCGACCAGGTGCTCGCGCGGGCGCGCCGGGCGCTGGAGGACACCGGGCTGGCGGTGCCGGTGCAGGCGCGTCTCTGGGATCTGATCGCCCAGGCCCTGGAACGCCAGCAACGGCCGGTGGCGCGCATCGAGGCGCTGGAACGCGCCCTGGCCCTGGCCGCACCCGGGCAGGCCGCGGACGGCCTGTTCCAGGTGGATGCCGAGCTGCTCTGGCAGGCTTATCTGGAGGCCGGCCGGCGCATCGGCAACCGCGAGCAGCTGCTGGTCGGCCGTGACCAGGACTGGTACTTCGCCGCCACCGAGGCCCTGGAGAAACAGCCGCTGCGCGCCCGGCTGCTGTTCGCCGTGCTCGGCGAGACGGCCAGCGACCCGCACCGGCGCGAACTGGCGCATGACTATCTGGCTGCCCAGCTCGAGGCGCTGCCGGGTGGCCGGCGGCTGCTGCGGGCGCTCTACCTCGATGGCGGACGTTACCCGCGGCCCGAGGCCATCCCCCGCCTCGTACGCTACCGACTGGTGGACGGCCTGCTGGCCGACGGCGAGGTGAATGCCGCGGCCGGACTGATGCGCACCATTCCCGAACCGCCGCCTGGCCAGGATCGCTTCGACTGGCAGCTGCGCCGGGCCAGGGTCAGCGTCCTGGCCGGCGAGCTGGACGAGGGCAGCCGGCTGCTGGCGGGGCTGCTGGAGGCTGAGACGCCGCCCGCCGGGGAGGCGCTCGACCGCCTGCTGCAGGTGGTGTTCGATCTGCAGCGGCTCAAGGCGCACCGCCGGGCCCTGGGGTTGCTGCGGCGCATCGCCGCCCTGCCGCTGCCGCTGCGCAATCGCCGCGAGCTGCTGTTCTGGATGGCGGAGTCGGAGCAGGCCCTCGGCCGCCATGCCGCCGCTGCCCGCCTCTACCTCGCCTCGGCCGCCACCCCGGACCCCCACGCCATGGATCCCTGGGCGCAGACCGCCCGTTATCACGCCGCCCGCGAGTTGGCCGCGGCCGGTTTTGTCGAGGATGCGGCCGGCCAGTTGCAGGGCCTGCTCAACGCGACCCGCGATGCCGCCCGTCAGCGGGTGCTGCGTCACGAGCTGCGCCGCCTCAGGCAGCGCGCAGCGGACTAACCCGGATATTGCACCAAGGCGGCGCGCATGATCGGAGTGCAGACTGACATACAAGGCCGGGAGGCTCGCAAATGGTTCCTCACTGCGGGGTACAGTTTGTGCCTATTCGATTTCAGGACGCATCTGGCTGCGCATCCTGGCCGATCGCCCTTGAACCATGGCTACGGCCATGCTTCTGCGGGTGATCGGCCAACCTGCTTTGCCAGCTCCGCCCTGAGCATCGAATCCCTGGTGCAATATCCGGGCTGACCATGGCGGAGTGGCAGGCCGTGCTCGATTCGCCGCTCGGTCGCCTCGGCCTGCGCCTGGATGCCACGGGCGCCCTGACCGGCATCGACTTCCTGCCTTCCGGGACCCCGCTGCGCGCGCCGTGCAGCCCCGCCGCGCGCCGGGCCTGCGATGCCCTGGAGGCCTATTTCAAGGATCCACGGCGGGTGCCGCCGGTGCCGCTGCGGCCCCGGGGCAGCCCCTTCCAGCGCCGGGTCTGGGCCGCACTGGCCGAGATCCCGCCGGGCGAGTGCCGCCACTACGGTGAGCTGGCGACCCGTCTCGGCAGCGCGCCGCGCGCCGTCGGCCAGGCATGCCGGCGCAACCCCGTGCCGATCCTGATCCCCTGCCACCGGGTGGTGGCGGCCAGCGGTGAGGGTGGCTATGCCGGCGCCCGCGAGGGGCCGCTGCTGGCCATCAAGCGCTGGCTGCTGGCCCACGAACGGCAATCTTGAAAAAGCCCGGCCCCACCCCCATGCTTGCGCCAGCGGTCCGTCAGGCGGTCCCATCGGGGCTGCGCCGACGGCAGAGTCCTGACAGCAACAAGAGGTGGTAATCCCGAGATGAGCGTCGACGCCCACAAGGAAACACTCGAATTCCAGACCGAGGTCCGGCAGCTGCTGAACCTCATGATCCATTCGCTGTATTCCAACAAGGAGATCTTCCTCCGCGAGCTGATCTCCAATGCCTCCGATGCCTGTGACAAGCTGCGCTTCGAGGCGCTGAGCGACGATGCCCTGTTCGAGGCTGACAGCGATCTGAAGATCCGCATTCGCATCGACCGCAAGGCGCGCACCCTTACCGTCTCCGACAACGGTGTCGGCATGAACCGCGAGGAGGTGGTGGAGAACATCGGCACCATCGCCAAGTCGGGCACCCGCCAGTTCTTCGAGTCGCTGACCGGCGACCAGGCCAAGGATGCCCAGCTCATCGGACAGTTCGGCGTTGGCTTCTATTCCGCCTTCATCGTCGCCGACAAGGTGACGGTGGAGACCCGCCGCGCCGGTCTCACCGCCGAGCACGGCGTGCGCTGGGTCTCGGACGGCGAGGGCAGCTACACCCTGGAGACCATCGAGCGCGAGGCCCGTGGCACAGATGTCACTCTGCACCTGCGCGAGGGCGAGGAGGAGTTCCTCGAGCCCTACCGGATTCGCGCCATCGTCAAGAAGTACTCGGATCACATCTCCCTGCCCATCGAGCTGCTGGAGGGCGAGGAGGGCAAGGAGGAATGGCAGCAGATCAACAGCGCCGAGGCACTCTGGGCGCGTCCCAAGAACGAGATCACGGACGAGGAGTACAAGGAATTCTACAAGCACGTCGCCCACGATTTCGAGGATCCGCTGACCTGGACCCACAACCGGGTGGAGGGCACCCAGTCCTATATCTCGCTGCTCTACGTGCCGCAGCGTGCGCCCTTCGACCTCTACGACCGCGAGCGGCGCCACGGCATCAAGCTCTATGTGCGCCGGGTGTTCATCATGGACGACGCCGAGCAGCTGATGCCGCACTATCTGCGCTTCGTGCGTGGCGTGGTCGACTCGGACGATCTGCCGCTCAACGTGTCGCGCGAGATCCTCCAGCACAACAAGCTGATCGACACCATCCGTGCCGCCTCGGTGAAGAAGGTGCTCGGCCTGCTGGAGGGCCTGGCCAGGAACGAGCCCGAGAAATACGCCACCTTCTGGCGCGAGTTCGGCAAGGTCATGAAGGAAGGGCCGGCAGAGGACTACGCCAACCGGGAGCGTATCGCCCGCCTGCTGCGCTTCAGCTCCACCCATACCGACAGCGAGGAGCAGAACGTCTCGCTGGAAGACTACCTGCAGCGCATGAAGCCGGGGCAGAAGAAGATCTACTACATCACCGCAGAGAGCTTCGCCGCCGCCCGCCACAGCCCGCATCTGGAGGTGTTTCGCAACAAGGGCATCGAGGTGCTGCTGCTCTGGGACCGGGTCGACGAATGGATGATGTCCCACCTCACCGAGTTCGACGGCAAGCCGCTGGCCTCGGTGGCCAAGGGTGATCTCGATCTCGACGAGCTGGAGGACGAGGCGCAGAAGAAGCAGGCCGAGGAGGCCGAGGGCGAGTACAAGGAGGTTCTGGAGCGCATGCAGAAGGTGCTCGGCGAGCAGGTCTCGGCGGTGCGCATCAGTCACCGGCTGACCGAGTCGCCCGCCTGCCTGGTGCTGGGCGAGCAGGACATGGCCGTGCATCTGCAGCAGATGCTGCGCCAGGCCGGCCACGAGGTGCCGATCTCCAGGCCGGCGCTGGAGATCAATCCCGGCCATCCCCTGGTCCGCCAGCTGAAGGAGATCGAGGACGAGCAGCGCTTCGAGGACTGGACCCGGGTGCTGTTCGATCAGGCCCTGCTGGCCGAGGGCGGTCACCTGGAGGATCCGGCCAGCTTCGTGCGCCGTCTCAACGGCCTGCTGCTCGGGCTGGGCGGCCAATGAGCACAGACCCTCGTGGCTGAGTCCGGCAGCCCGCCGCCGGAGCGCCTGCGTGTCGACAAGTGGCTGTGGGCGGCGCGTTTCTTCAAGACCCGTGCCCTGGCCGCGGAGGCGGTGCAGGGCGGCAAGGTTCACGTCAATGGCGCCCGGGTCAAAGCCTCCCGCCCTCTGAAGCCGGGTGACCGGCTGCGCATCCACAAGGGTGATCTGCTGTTCGAGATCGAGGTGCTGCGGCTCGCTGCGCGCCGCGGACCGGCCAGTGTGGCCGCCACCCTCTACGCCGAGGACCCGGCGAGCCTGGCAGCGCGCGAGGCGCGCCGCGAGGAGCGCCGGCTGCAGGCCGCGGCCCAGCCGCAGGGCGGTGGCCGGCCGGACAAGAAGGCCCGCCGCCAGTGGCGGCGCGTCACCGGGCGGGGCTGAGCATGCCGCGCCCGCAGACGCCGCTGCTCACGGTGGACGTGATCATCGAGATGGTCGACCGGCCGGGCCGTCCCCTGGTGCTCATCGAGCGGCGCCATCCGCCACCCGGCTGGGCCCTGCCCGGCGGTTTCGTCGACGTCGGTGAACGCCTGGAGCAGGCGGCGGTACGCGAGGCGCGGGAGGAGACCGGTCTGGAGGTGAGGCTCAGGCTGCTGCTCGGTTGCTATTCGGATCCGGCGCGGGATGCGCGCGGCCACACGGTGAGCGCGGTGTACATCGGCGAGGCGCGGGGCGAGCCGCGGGCCATGGACGATGCCCGGGCGCTGGAGCTGTTCGATCCGGCCGAGGTGCCGCCGCTGGCCTTCGACCATGCCCTGATCCTGGCCGACTACCGGCACTGGCTGCGCACCGGGGAGGTGGCGCCGCTGCGTTTCTCCTGAGCCCGGCCGTCACTCCCCGCAAGGCGGCTCAGGCGTGGGCGCAGTGCGGGATGTCCAGGCCGTGCAGGACCACGTTGCGCAGCGCCTGGACCAGGCCGAAACCACCGCCGTCGAAATTCGCGGCCAGCGGCCAGAGGTCGGGCTCGTCGTGACGGATGCCATAGCGTGCGTGGAGCACGATGGGCAGGTTGGCATGGGCGCCGGCGATGCGATGCAGCGCCAGCTCGCCATGGTCGTCGTGCAGCAGGGGGTTGAGGACCACGAAGTCGTAGGGCCCGTCGCAGAGGGCGTCCTCCAGCTGGTGCAGATCACTGACCTGCACCAGTTCCGCGCTGCCGCGCAGGGCGGCCTTGATCAACCCGGCACTGAAGGCGTCGGGCTCCACGTGCAGGATGCGTGGCCGGTAGCCCCGCGCCCCCTGGCAGGCCGACTTGATGACGAAGATGATGCGTGCCTGGTCGGCTGCCTTGCGCACCCAGTCAGGTTCCGGTTCCTCGCACAGTGCCAGCTCGACATCGAGCTGCTCGACGAGGCGTTGCGGCAGGGGTTGTTCCTGCTCGTTGTGGATCGAGGTGACCAGCACCGGCAGGCGGAAGCCTAGCACCCGCAGATCGTGGAGGAAGGAGATGCTGTCCTGGTCGGAGAGGACCAGGCCCAGGGTCATGGCATCGTAGCGGTGCTGCTCCAGCAGCTCCAGTGCCTCGCGCGAGGAGTCGGTGCTGTCGATCCAGAAGCCGTTGGCCGAGAGTTTGCGGGTCAGCTGTTCGCGGAGTGCCGGTTGGTGCTCGCAGACCAGGATGCGCGGGCAATGCCCCATCGTGAACCTCGTTCTTCTGTTGTTGTGTGCGGCCGTCGATCCTGCCCGTGGTCTGTGCGGCGGGATCGCCCGTCCGGTCCTACCGCAGCTATCGACCCCGCGGCGGTTTTATTTAGGAGGTCGTGCACGCTTTGTGCGCGCCCTTCCTGCGGCTTGTGCAAATCCTCGGATTCTCAGGGGATTCTTCCTGCGGCGCCATGCAATCCCGGGCCGAGATGCGTAAGATGGCAGCTCTGATCGGACAGGGGCGGATGGGCCGTCCCGGGTAACGGAGGAGACATGCGTCCATCACAGCTGATGACGGTCCTGGACCGGGAATTCCTGAGTGCGGAGGAGGGGCAGCACACCCCGGTGATGGTCTGGGGACCGCCAGGCGTCGGCAAATCGCAGATGATCGCCCAGATCGCCGAGCGCCACGGGGTGCCGGTGATCGACATCCGCCTGTCGCAGATGGAACCTTCGGATCTGCGCGGCATCCCTTTCCGCAACGGTGACTTCGTCGAATGGTCGGTGCCGGCCATCCTGCCCGATGCGGGACGCCACGGGGCGCGCGGCATTCTCTTTCTGGACGAGATCACCTCGGCGCCGCCGAGCGTCTCCGCCGCCGCCTATCAGCTGATCCTCGACCGTCGCCTCGGCGAGTACCGGGTACCGGATGGCTGGGCGATCTTTGCCGCCGGCAACCGCCAGGGGGACCGCGGCGTGACCTATACCATGCCGGCACCGCTGGCCAACCGTTTCTCGCACTTCGAGCTGGAGGTGAATCTCGACGACTGGGTGGCGTGGGCCTATGCCAACGGCATCGACGAGCGTCTGATCGCCTTTCTGCGCTTCCGTCCCGAGTTGCTGTTCGACTTCGATCCGGCCCACAATCCGGTGGCCTTCCCCTCGCCGCGTTCCTGGGAGTTCGCCCACCGCGCGTTGCACAAGTTCCACGGCCGCCCCCAGCTGCTGGTGGACACCCTGCAGGCCTGCGTCGGTCCGGCGGCCGGCATCGAGCTGGGCGCCTTCGTCGACAACCTGGACAAGCTGCCGGACGTGGAGGCCATCCTGCGTGGCGAGCCGGTGCCGGTGCCGGCGGAGATCGACCTGCAGTACGCCGTGGCCAGTGCCCTGGTCGGTCGGGCCATCCGCCACAAGGAGAGTCCGGAGGCGATGCAGGTGTTCGGCCACATCATCGACTACGCCGGCCGTTTCCCGGAGCGGGAGATGGGCGTGATGCTGGTCTCCGACATGCACCGCGCCATCGGCCAGGCGCTGTTCAGCGTGCCGCAGTTCGCCGACTGGGCCAAGGCGGTGGCCGACGTGATGCTGTTCGATCACTGAAGCCGTGACCGCTGACGTCAAGACCAAGCTCAGCGCGGCGCGCACCCGGCTGATCCTCGACAAGCCCTTCCTCGGTGCCCTGGTGCTGCGCCTGCCGCTGGTGGAGGCCGATCCACGCTGGTGCAAGACCACGGCGACCGATGCCCGCCGCTTCTACTACAACGCGCAGTACATCGACGGCCTGAGCCTGGAACAGACCCAGTTCATGTTGGCCCACGAGGCGCTGCACTGCGCCCTGTCGCATTTCGCCCGCCGCCAGCACCGGGTCAAGCAGCGCTGGGACCTGGCCTGCGACCTGGCGATCAACCCGCTGTTGATCCGCGACGGGCTCAAGCCGCCGCCCGGCGCCCTGTACATGAGCCAGTTCGAGGGCATGACCGCGGAGGAGGTGTACCCGGCGATCGACGACCTGGACGAGGAACTGGAGAGCCTCGATCAGCATCTCTATGACAGCGATTCGGACAGCCGGGACGGCACGGGCGGCGGAAGCGGCAGGCCGCCGCCGCAGCCGGGTGGCGGCGGGCAGCCGCAGCAGGCCCGGGAGGAGGCTGGGGCGGGCGGCGCCCCCCAGCCCGCCCCGCTCAGCGAGGCCGAACGCGAACAGCTGCAGGTGCAGTGGCAGCAGCGTCTGGCCGGTGCCGCCCAACAGGCGCTGCAGGCCGGCAAGCTGGGTGGCGGCATGGCGCGGCTGGTCGATCATCTGCTGGCCCCGCGGCTGCCCTGGCGCATGCTGCTGGCCAAGTACATGACGGCGGTGGCGCGCGACGACTACAACTACAGCCGGCCGTCGCGGCGCGAAGGGCCGGCCATCCTGCCCAGCCTGCGCAGTTCCCAGATCGAGGTGGTGGTGGCGCTGGACACCAGCGGTTCCATCTCGCCTGCCGAGATGGCCGAGTTCATCTCCGAACTGGATGCCATCAAGGGCCAGGTCCGGGCGCGGCTGACGCTGCTGGCCTGTGACGCGCGCCTCGCCGAGGACGGGCCCTGGGAATTCGAGCCCTGGGAGGCGTTCAAGCTGCCGCGCGATTTCGCTGGTGGCGGTGGCACGCGCTTCACGCCGGTGTTCGACTGGGTGGCAGGACGCGACCGCGCCCCTGATCTGCTGGTCTACTTCACCGATGCCGAGGGCGAGTTCCCGAAGCAGGCTCCGCCCTATCCCGTGCTCTGGCTGGTCAAGGGCAAGGCCGGGGTGCCCTGGGGGCAGCGGGTGCAACTCAACTGAGAGGCCATGATGGGAAGCTTGCGCTGCATCAAGCTTTGCCCATGTCGGCCGATGTACTATCAACAAGAAGGATCACTCGCTGGTCGCCCTGGATCGAGGGGCATTGCAACAGGGTGTCAGGCGACATAGGATTCGGTGCGAGCCACTGCCAAGGGAGGGAGAGGCCTCGTGCCGGGACGGGCCGTATCATGATCGCAGAACCTGAACAGCAACCGACGCTGGCCGGCGAGATCCGCCGCCGCATCGAGGCTGTGTATGAACTGCCGCCGATGCCGGAGATGGCACGGCGGGTGCTGGAGCTGCGTGGCGACCCGGATGCCTCCATTGCCGATCTGGCCGGCATCGTCGAGCTGGATCCCAGTCTCGCCGCCCAGGTGGTGCGCTATGCGACCTCGCCCCTCTATGGCTACCGGGGCAAGATCAATTCCATCCACGATGCCATCACCCGGGTGCTCGGCTTCGACCTGGTGATGAACATGGCGTTGGGGCTGGCCACCGGCAAGTCCTTCTCCATCTCCGCGGACGGTCCGCTCGGTCTGCATGCCTTCTGGCGCCATGCCGTCTACAGCGCCGCCCTGATGCAGGCCCTGGTACGGCGCATGCCGCCCGAGTTGCGCCCCGATCCCGGCATGGCCTATCTGGCCGGCCTGCTGCACAACTTCGGCTTCCTGCTGCTGGGGCACCTGTTCCCGCCGGAGTTCACCCTGCTCAACAAGCTGGTCGCGGCCAGGCCCGCCTCGCCGGTGACGGCGCTGGAGAAATGCGTCCTTGGCATGGGGCAGGCACAGGACCTGCTCGACATGGGCCATGCCCAGATGGGCGCCTGGCTGATGCAGTCCTGGCAGATGCCGGAGGAGATCATCGTCACCCTGCGCGAGCACCACAACCCGGACTATGCCGATGAGCATGCCGAGTACGTGCAGCTGGTGATCCTCGCCGATCATCTGCTCAAGCGGCACGAGATCGGCGATGCGCCGCACGGCGAGCTGCCGGCCGGCAGCCTGGAGCGGACCGGCCTCGACGAGGCGCTGGCGGAGGCGGTACTGGAGGATCTCTTCGAGGACGTCAGCCTGCTGGACGGCATGGCGCGACAACTGGCCACCAACTGATCCGGGCCGCGCCCGCGGCCTGAACCATAAACCCTCCACATCCACCCATAACTACAACTGGCTGGCTGCCGCAGGTCGGTGGGAGGATAATGCCACTCGTCTTTTCAGCGGAATTCGATCCCGAGGAGAGCCTAGCCATGCGAATCATCCTGTTGGGCGGTCCCGGTGCCGGCAAGGGCACCCAGGCCAATTTCATCAAGGAAAAATTCAATATCCCGCAGATCTCGACCGGCGACATGCTGCGTGCCCACGTCAAGGCCGGTACCGAACTGGGCAAGCGGGCCAAGAAGATCATGGACGAAGGAGGGCTGGTGTCCGATGACATCATCATCAATATGGTCAAGGAGCGCATCCAGGAGGACGACTGCAAGAACGGCTTCCTGTTCGACGGTTTCCCGCGCACCATCGCCCAGGCCGATGCCCTGAAGGAGGCGGGTATCGACGTCGACGCGGTGGTCGAGATCGACGTCCCGGACGAGGAGATCATCAAGCGCATGTCCGGTCGCCGGGTGCATCTGCCCTCGGGGCGCACCTACCATGTCATCTACAATCCACCCAGGGTGGAAGGCAAGGACGACGTCACCGGCGAGGACCTGATCCAGCGCGATGACGATCAGGAAGAGACGGTGCGCAAGCGCCTCGAGGTCTATCATCAGCAGACCGAGCCCCTGATCGAGTACTACAGCAAGTGGGCGGCCAGCGGCGAGCCGCGGGCGCCGAAGTACATCAAGGTCTCCGGCGTGGGTTCCGTGGAAGAGATCCGCGACAAGATATTCTCCGCTCTGGAGGGTTGAACAGCGGGGGGGCGGGCCGTTGTGGCCCGCCCGGCCCTTCGGTGGAGTGCCAAAAAACCGGCACAAATTGCCGCCATTTCGCGGGGCGCAGGTGCGATTCCTGTGCGACGAAAGCGGTCTCTGCTGTAAGTGTATTCCTACAATTGGCGCGTTGCCGGCGCCGGCATTAGCTAGACTAGTTTCTCAGGTTGTTTCTGTAACCATCGAATAATAAATAAGCAATTCTTCTCTACTGTCTATCGCTTCTTGGCGTTCGACAGCCGCCGGGATATCCGGTTTCGCCTGCTGCCGTGTTTTTACCGCACCCCGGGCCGGCCGGGCTCGATTGTCCTTTTTATGTGAAGGCGTTAACGTTATTCATCATGTCGTAGCCCTTGGGCTGTGGGCAGGTGGAGGCAGGGATGGCTCGTCGGTGGACTTCATCCAGCCGCGTCGCGCCGAGGGAGGCAGCGCCCGGCGGACCGCCAGCAGCTTTGGCCGGGAAACCCGCTGGGCGACTGCGCAGTCCGGTTGCGCCATCAAGACTAAACAATAAAAGACGATACACGTCGGGCCTCGGCCCGCACCTGTGCACAGGGACGTGGTGTACGGGAGATCCGCTTATCTCATGGCTGGTGTGACTGAATCAGACTCCTTAGAGTCGGGCGCAGCGAAGAAGCTGCTGCGGCTGCTGGCAGCCCTGCGCCAGTCGCAAGCCGGTGCCGTCATCTATCGCCAGGTCGAGCGCATGTTGCTCGACATGACGGAGTCGCATCGGCAGGTCGAGCAGGCCTATGCCGGAATCGTCAATGCCCTGCTCGACGTCTATGCCCAGCACCTCCATGAGGGTTCGCCGTTGCAGGTCCAGGTGAAGGTGTTGGCGGCGCGCCTGCAGCCGCCGCTGTCCGTCTCCGATCTCAGCGCCCTGCGCGACTACATCGATGTCTACGTCGACCAGCTCTCGCTGCAGGAGGATTTCAGCGAGGCGGCCTTCCGCCAGGCATTGCAGCCGCTGTTCCAGGCTTTTGGTCTGGATGTGGCCGGCGAGCCGCTGCCGGCCGAATCACCGCCGCCAGCCGAGGCGGTGGCCACGCCGAGTACGGCGCCGCAACCGGTGGCCGCGCCGCCCGAAGAAGCGCCGGCCGAGGCCATGAGCGCCGAGCCCGAGGCCGGCTCGCCCGCGCCGGCGACGCTGCGTCGGGCAGCGGAACCGGTCGGCGTGACCGGCGAGGCCATGCCGGGAGGGGAAGACGAGCAACAGCTGGAGGTCCGGCGCCAGGACATCCAGCAGCTGCGCGAGGGGCTGGCCCACCAGGTGCTGGACACCATCAGCCAGAACCAGGAATTCGGCGTGCTGCTCGAGGTGGTGCTCAACGAACTGCACCAGGCGGGGCGGATCAGCGAGATCGAGGATCTGCGCTGGACCCTGATCCGCGAGATAGAACGGCTGATGGCCGGTCACCACGAGCTGGCGGACAAGCTCGACCAGACCCACCAGTACCTGCAGGTGGTGGAGCTGGACAGCCGCCAGTTGAGCGACGAGCTGAGCCGGGTACGGCTGCTCAGTCTCACCGATGAACTCACCGGACTCTCCAATCGGCGGGCCTTCCTGCGCCGGCTGGAGGACGAGGTGGCACGCGTGCAGCGCTATGGCTTCCCCCTCTCCCTGGCCCTGATCGACCTCGACAAGTTCAAGTCCATCAACGACCAGTACGGCCATGCGGCCGGTGACGAGGTGCTGCGCGTCTACGCCAAGAACATCCTCTCCATCTTCCGCCATCACGACCTGGTGGCCCGCTATGGCGGCGAGGAATTTGCCGTCCTGTTGCCCAACACCGACACCGAGGGCGCGACCCGGGCCCTGAACAAGGTCAAGGAGCGTTGCGCCGAGACCCGCTGGCAGCTCAACGGCTTGGCCCTGCCGGTGCCGACCTTCTCCGCCGGTCTGGCCTTCTACAAGCCGGGCGAGACCTCCAGTGCCTTCATCGAGCGCGTCGACAAGGCGCTGTATCGGGCCAAGCGGCTGGGCCGCGACCGCATCGAACTCGATCTCACCTACCAGGTCGAGGGCGAGAAACCGGAGGCCAAGGAACAGGGCGGCGACGGCAAGTAGCCGGCTTCATCCCTCCTGTCGGAACGCCGCCGCTGGGGGCTTGGATATTGCTTCGCCAACCCATATATAATGAAAAACTGATATTCACGCCGAGAGGCCAACCGGAGACTGCACGTGGCGACCGTCAAGCTGACCAAAGAGAACTTTGAAGAGACCATCACCAACAACGATTTCGTGATCATCGATTTCTGGGCACCCTGGTGCGGACCCTGCAAGAACTTCGCGCCCATCTTCGAGGAGGTCTCGGAAAAGTATCCGGACATCGTCTTCGCCAAGGTGAACACCGAGGACGAGCCAGAGCTGGCCGCCCACTTCCAGATCCGTTCCATCCCCACCCTGATGATCTTCCGCGATCAGATCATCATCTTCTCCCAGCCCGGCATGCTGCCGGCCAACGCCTTCGAGGAACTGATCGGCAAGGCGAAGGAGCTGGACATGGATCAGGTACGCAAGGACATCGCCGAGCAGCAGCAGAACGCCTGATGGGATAGCCACGGAACCCACGGAACAAGGCGTTGTCTCGCACTCGCCAGAGGCTGTTTTCAAATAGCCTGTTGATCCCGCTCCAATACTGATTCCGTTCCTGGATTTCACGGCTTTCGTGGCCGTTCAAATCATCTAGCCCGGATATTGCACCAAGGCGGCGCGCATGAAGGAGGTTCGTGCTGTAATACAGTCGCGGCCTGGAGGCCGCTCCTACCATTGTGCCGCCATACCCCGTAGGAGCGGCCTCCAGGCCGCGATCCCCGGCAGGTCCAGCCACACCATCATCCGGGCTCCTGATGCAATATCCGGGCTAGCCCGAATATTGCATCAAGGATTCGATTCTCAGGGCGGAGCTGGCAAAGCAGGTTGGTCGATCGCCCGTAGAAGCATAGCCGTAGCTATGGTTCAAGGGGGATCGGCCAGGATGCGCAGCCAGATACGTTCTGAGATCGAATAGGCACAAACCGTACCCCGCCACGAGGGCCTATTTGCGAGCCTCCTGGCCTTGTATGCCAGCCTGCACTCCGATCATGCGGGCCGCCTTGGTGCAATATCCGGGCTAGTCCCACCGCGCCTGAGGTGGGACGCACGCCCTGTCCCTGAATTATTTCCCGCCGAAGATGAGGTCCACCACCTGCGGATAGCGCTTGACGAAGTGCACCGTCATGCCCTCGCGAATGTAGTCCGGCAGCTCCTCGAAGTCGCCGCGGTTGGCATCGGGCAGGATCAGTTCGAAGACCCGGTTGCGGCGCGCGGCGATGACCTTCTCGCGGATGCCGCCGACCGGCAGGACCTGGCCGGTGAGGGTCAGTTCCCCGGTCATGGCCAGCGGCCGGCGGATGCGTTCCTTGCGCGCCAGTGACAGCAGGGCGCTGGCCATGGTGATGCCGGCCGAGGGGCCGTCCTTGGGGGTGGCGCCCTCCGGCACGTGCAGGTGGACGAAGGCCTGGTCGAAGAAGGCCGGATCGCCGCCGAAGGGCCTGAGGTGGCTGGCGATGTAGCTGTAGGCGATCTCCGCCGATTCGCGCATCACCTCGCCCAGCTGGCCGGTGAGCTTGAAGCCACGGTTCTTGGTGTGCACCAGGGTGGCCTCGATGTTCAGGGTGGCGCCGCCGAGCGGTGTCCAGGCCAGACCGGTGACGATCCCCAGGCCGCTCATCGGCCGTTCGCGGCCGAATACCGCCTTGCCCAGATAGTCCTCCACCTGGCCGACGCCGACCCGCAGTCGCTGGTTGCGGCCCTCGACGAAGCCCACCGCCGCCTTGCGGATGATCTTCTTCAGCTGTTTCTCCAGGTTGCGCACCCCGGCCTCGCGGGCATAGTTCTCGATGATGCGGCGGATTGCCGCGTCGCTGATCTGCAACTGGCCACGCTTCAGGCCCGACTGGTCGAGCAGCTTGGGCCAGAGGTGGTGCTTGGCGATCTGCAGCTTCTCCTCGGTGATGTAGCCGGAGAGGCGGATCACCTCCATGCGGTCCAGCAGCGGCCGGGGGATGGTGTCGAGCTGGTTGGCGGTGCAGATGAACAGCACCTTTGACAGGTCGATACGCAGATCCAGGTAATGGTCGAGGAAGGCGCTGTTCTGCTCGGGGTCCAGCACCTCGAGCAGCGCCGAGGCCGGATCGCCCGTGTAGGAGGCGCCGATCTTGTCGATCTCGTCGAGCATGATCACCGGGTTGGCCACCCCCACCTCCTTCAGTGCCTGCACGAACTTGCCGGGCATGGCGCCGACATAGGTGCGGCGGTGGCCCTTGATCTCGGCCTCGTCGCGCATGCCGCCCAGGCTGAAGCGATAGAACTTGCGGTCCAGCGCCGCCGCCACCGAATGACCGATGGAGGTCTTGCCGACGCCGGGCGGGCCGACCAGCAGCAGGATGGAGCCGGCCACCTCGCCCTTCAGGGCGCCCACGGCGAGGAACTCGATGATCCGCGCCTTGACGTCGTCCAGTCCGTCGTGGTCGCGGTCCAGCACCTCGCGGGCGTGCCGCAGATCGAGGTTGTCCGTGGAGTGGCGGCCCCAGGGGAAGGCGGTCAGCCAGTCGAGATAGTTGCGCGTCACCGCGTATTCGGGGGAGCCGGACTCCAGTACCGAGAGCTTGTGCAGCTCGTCGTCGATGCGTTCGCGGGCCTGCTCCGGCAGCTCGAGATCCTTCAGCCGCGCCTCGAAGCGCTCGATGTCGGCGGTGCGGTCGTCCTTGGCGATGCCCAGTTCCTTCTGGATCTCCTTGAGCTGCTCGCGCAGGAAGAACTTGCGCTGCTGCTCGGTCATCCGCTTCTCGACCTGCTCGCGGATCTGGGTCTGCAGCTTGGCGACCTCCAGTTCCTTCTTGATCAGCACCAGCACCTTCTTCATGCGCTCCAGCACGGAGAGGGTCTCCAGCACGTCCTGCAGTTCGCTGCCGGCGGCGGTGGTCAGGCTGGCGGCGAAATCGGTCAGGGCCGCGGGCTCGTTGGGGTTGAAGCGGTTGAGAAAGAACTTCAGCTCCTCGCTGTACAGCGGGTTCATCGGTACCAGTTCTTTCAGGGTGTTGATGATGGCGATGCCATAGGCGCGGAGCTGTTCCTCGTCGTCGAGGATGTCATCGGGGTATTCGGCCCGCACCAGGTAGGGTGGCCGGTCGCTCAGCCATTCGCGAATGCGCATGCGCTGCAGGCCCTCGGCGATGAACTGGATCTTGCCGCCGCTGCGCATCGGGTGATGGACGCGGACCACGGTGCCGATGCGGTGGAACTGGTCCGGTGCCGGGATTTCGCCATCGGGGCCGTCGGCCATCACCAGGGCGACCACGTGAGGCGGGTTCTCGCCGATGGCGGCGATGGTCTCGATCCAGGGCTCCTCGTTCATCAGCACGGGGACACTCTGTGCCGGAAAGAACGGCCGTTCGTTGACCGGCAGCACGTAGAGGGTGCTGGGCAGGACGTCGCCGGCGCGGGCCAGTTCGCCGCTGGCGGTGACTTCGTCCTCGGCGTCGATCAGTTCGGGTTCACGCGGGCTGCTGTCGTCGCTCATGCAAGGTCCTTTGTTGTTGCCGGGTTTTTGGAAAGGACGGGCTGCCGGTCAATATGGGGGCCGGGCCGGGGGGATGCAAGGCGCCGCCTGGAGGCAGCGCCTTGCGCGCAGCTTCGGCCGCTCAGATCAGGCCGGCGAAGGGCTGCACGTCGACCAGCTCGCCGGCCTTGGCCCCTGCCGATTTGGCGGGCAGGATGACGAAGCAGTTGGCGCGGCTCATGGAGGTCAGGACATGCGAGCCCTGGCGTCCGCTGCTGGTCACCGTCCAGTTGCCGTGGGCGTCGCGCGCCAGCACCCCGCGCTGGTACTCCAGGCGTCCCGGGCTCTTCTTCAGGTCGGTGGCGGTGGGGATCTTCAGCACCAGGGGCTCGCCGGGGGTGGCACCGCCGAGGCGTTCCAGCGCCGGCTGCACGAACTGGTAGAAGGTGGCCATGGCCGACACCGGGTTGCCGGGCAGACCGAAGAAGGTCGCCTCGCCGAGGCGGCCGACGGCCAGCGGCTTGCCGGGCTTCATCGCCATGCGCCAGACGTGCACCTCGCCCAGCTCGTCCAGGGTCTGCTTGACGTAGTCGGCCTCGCCGACCGACACGCCGCCGGAGGTGATCACCACGTCGGCCTGGCTCATGGCGTCCTGGAAGGCGCGGCGTACCGCCTCGCGCCGGTCGGGGATGACACCCATGTCCAGCAGCTCGGCACCGCAGCGTTGCAGCATGCCGTAGAGGGTGTAGCGGTTGCTGTCATAGATCTGTCCCTCGCCCAGCGGCTGGCCGAGGCTGACCAGCTCGTCGCCGGTGGAGAAGAAGGCGACACGCAGCCGTCGCCGCACCCGCACCTCGGGGATGCCCAGCGAGGCCAGCACCCCCAGGTCGGCGGGGGTCAGTCGCCGCCCGGGTTCCAGCACCGTCTGGCCGACGGCCATGTCCTCGCCGGGATGACGGACGTTCTCGCCGGGCCGGTGGCCGGCGTTGATCCGCACCTGCTCACCCTCGGCCTCGACCCGTTCCTGCATCAGCACGGTGTCGGCGCCGTCCGGCAGCTTGGCGCCGGTCATGATGCGCACGCATTCGCCGGCCCCGACCCGCCCCTCGAAGGGGGCACCGGCCATGGCGCGACCGATCAGCTTCAGGGTGGCCGTGCCCTCCGCCGGCAGGTCGGCAGCGCGCAGGGCGTAACCGTCCATGGCCGAATTGGCGTAGGGCGGCACGTCGATGCCGGAGATCACCGGCTCGGCCAGCACCCGGCCGAGGGCGCTGCGGATCGCCAGCTGTTCGTCGCCGCGGATGGGGCGGAGCATGTCGAAGATCCGGCTGCGGGCCTCGTCGACGGAGAGCAGGCCGGAGGGGTTGTGGTCGTTGCGGTCGTTCATGGCGTGATTCCTGACTGGAGGGTTTGCAGGCGAAAGCGGTCGACGAAGTCGGCGATGGCCGCGACGTCGTCGAGGTCGAGCTGGGGCAGGGCGGTGGCCAGCGCGACGTCGCTGGCCACGGCGATGATGCTGTCATCGTCGGGATGCAGCAGCGGCCGGCCGGTGGCGGCGCGGTGCAGCTCGATCTTGGGAAAGCGTTCGTGGCGGAAGCCCTCGACCAGGATCAGGTCCAGGGTGCTGCGGTCGAGGCGTCCGATCATCTCCGCCAGCGAGGCCTCTTCGCGTCCGGGCGTCTCGGTGATCAGCGCCCAGCGCCGGCTGGATGCGACCAGCATCTGGCTGGCGCCCGCCTTGCGCAGCCGGTAGCTGTCCTTGCCCGGGATGTCGATATCGAAATCGTGGTGGCTGTGCTTGATCATGCCGATGCGCAGGCCACGTTCGCACAGCTGCGGTAGCAGCCGGGTGAGCAGGGTGGTCTTGCCGGTGCCGCTGAAGGCGGCGAAGCCGAGCACCGGTGGCTGCTGGAAAAGCTGACTGCTCATGGCGTCTCGGCGAGGCGTGCGGCCAGCGCGTCGAGGTCCTCCGGGGTGTTGATGTTGTCGAACCATTCCGGGTGGTCGCTGCAGTCCACTTGCCGCGGATCGAGTGATGCCACCCAGCGGCCCAGGCGCCGCTCGCCGGCCTCGAGCGCCTGGCGCAGGGGCCGGGCCAGCTGCGGGTCGAGGCGCACGAAGGCCGGCTGCAGGCGCTGGCCGTCATGGGCCACGGCGGCCATTGTAGCGGTATCTGTCCCGGCGGCAACGAGCCGCTGCAGCAGCGCCGGGGTGGCCAGGGGCGTGTCGCAGGGCATCACCAGCAGCACGCCGGGGGGCGCCTGTTGCAGTCCGGCGAGGATGCCGGCCAGCGGCCCGGGGTAGTCGGCCAGCGGGTCGCTGAGCACCGCCCGGCCGAAGCGGCGGTAGAGGTCGAGGTGGCGGTTGGCGCTGATCAGCACCTGCTCGCAGACGGCGTCCATGGCCGCCAGGGCATAGTCGATCAGCGGCCGGCCGGCCAGCTCGATCAGCCCCTTGTCGCGGCCGCCCATGCGCGTCGCGCGGCCGCCGGCGAGGATCAGGCCGGTGACGTGGGCGGGGCTTGTCGGGGAGGCGGTCGGCATGTCGGGCGCCGCGCATTGTACCATGGGGGCGGGGCGGCATCGCCCGAGGCACAGGAGAGGGGACCGGGATGAGGAACAAGGCACTGTGGATCGGCCTGCTGTTGCTGGTGGGTGGTACGGTCGGGGCGGCGCAGCCGCCGGCAAGGGAGGCGGGGCCCTATCAGCGGTTGCGCTTCCAGGTGGCGGTCAGCGAGGCGGTGGCCAACGATCGCATGCAGGTGCGGCTGGCGGCCGAGGCGGAAGGCGAGGCGCCGGACGCGGTCGCGGCCGAGATCAACCGGCGCATGCAGTGGGCGCTGGATCAGGCCCGCCTGCAGCCGGGCCTCGAACTGCGCAGTGGCAACTACAGCATCTCGCCGCTGTACCGCAAGGACCGCCCGCCCCGCTGGCGGGGGACGCAGGACCTGTGGCTGGAAGGCAGCGACTTCGAGCGCCTGGCGCGGCTGCTGGGCAGGCTGCAGGCTCGGCTGCAGGTGAAGTCGATCCGCTTCCAGCTCGCCGAGGCGACTCGCCAGCGGATCGAGACGCGGCTGGTGGACGAGGCGGTGGCGGCCTTCCGCGCCCGGGCTGAGCAGCTGCAGCGCGACTTCGGGGCCGCCGGCTACCTGCTGGTCGAGGCCGCCCTGGACACCGGTGGCGCCGGGCGGCCGCCAGCCGTGGCGCTGCGTGCCCAGGCGATGGCGGCCGAGGCGCTGCCCCCGCCCGCGCTGGCGGCGGGCGAGACCCGGCTGCGGGTCGGCATGAGCGGGGTGATCGAGCTGCGCTGAGCCTGGCGGGCCAGGGTGCGCACCCTATGAGTGGGCACTCTGCTGGGTCATGGCCAGGGAATCCACGGAACCCCCGGCCAGCGAAAGATATGGCCACGGAATCCACGGAAGACACGGACAGTGAACGATAGGGCCACGAAACCCACGAAAGGGTCTCCCTGGAATTTGGCCCAGTGAATGCAGAGGATGCGAAGGCGCAGAGTTTCCTGATGGGTTAGGCGTCTCTGCGTCGATGAGATCAATTTAAGAAATTTTTTGTGAAGTTTCGTGGCCGATCCACATGTCCGTGTCTTCCGTGGATTCCGTGGCCATCAACCACCCCTCACCCATTCGGACCGGCCGGGCGGGCGATGCCCACCCGCCCGGCCAGGTCCGGTTCGCCACAGCGGGCGAGGATCTGTTCCCGGGCCCGGTCGCGCAGATCGAGTACCGCCGCCCAGTCGCTGCCCCGCGGGCGCAGCAGCCGGCCGACGTGGACCCGGACCCGGCCGGGACGGGGCAGGCGGTTCTCGCCACGCAGCACGGCGCGGGTTCCGGCCAGGGCTACCGGCAGGATCGCGGTGCCTGTGGCGGCGGCGACCTGGAAGGCGCCGAGGCGGAAGGGGCGCAGGCCGCTGGCAGCGGTGAAGGTGCCCTCCGGGAAGAAGAGCACGGCCTCGCCGCGTTCCACCCGCTCGATCATGCGCCGGGTCGCGGCCAGGGCTTCCCGAACCTCGTCGCGGGCGACGAACTCGGTGCCCAGCCGGTGCAGGAACCAGCCCAGCGGCCTGTGTCTGCCCAGTTCCTGCTTGGCAACGAAGTGCAATGGCCGATCGAGGGCGGCGATCAGCACGATGGCATCGAGGTAGCTGGCATGGTTGGCGACCAGGATCAGGGTCTCGTCCGGCGGCGGCTCGCTGTCGCGGCTGATCGCCAGGCGGATGCCTGCCAGGGCGAGGAACAGCCGCGCTGCCAGATGGGTGCAGCGCTGCGCCGCCCGGAGGCCCGGTGCCAGCAGCACCAGCAGCAGGGTCGCCAGGCCGATCACCAGCAGCAGGCCCCAGGCATAGCCGGCGTAGAGCCGCTGTGCGAGATGGCGGCCCCCGCGGCGGCCGCTGGCGGCCAGGGCCCGGGCCAGCAGCCGGGTGCGCGTCCTCAGGCGGTGCAGCGGGTGTTGCTGGTGGTCGCCGATCAGCCCCTGTTCGTAGCGGTCGCGGCAGGCGGCGCGGCGGATCTTGCCGCTGGAGGTCTTGAGGACGGTGCGCGGCGGCGCCAGCACGATGTCGTCGGGCCGGGTCTCGATCAGTTCCAGGGCCAGCGCCTCGATCCGGGCCCGCAGCCGCTGCCGCTGCCCGGGGTCGCGCTCCCGGGTCTCCGCCAGCACCACGAGCCGTTCGCCACCAGGCGCAGTGGAGCGGGTGGCGAAGACGGCCACGGCACCCTTGCGGATGCCGGGCAGGTCGCCAACCGCCTGTTCCAGTTCGTAGGGATAGATGTTGCGGCCGGCGCGGATGATCAGATCCTTGGCCCGACCAGTGATGAACACCTCGCCAGCGGCCAGGTAGGCGTAGTCGCCGGCATTGCGCCAGTCGCCGTCACACAGGGCGGCACTCGCCTCGGGGTTCCGGAAGTAGCCGGCGCTGGCCGAGGGGCCTCGAAACTGCAGCAGGCCCTGCTGGCGTTCTCCCAGCTCGCGGCCCTGTTCGTCGACGATGCGGATCTCGTGCCCGGGCAGCGGCAGGCCGCCGCTGACCAGCTCCAGGGCCTCTGCATCGTCGTCGGCGGCGGGCCGCGCCCGGCCCTCGTACATGAAGGCCTCGCGCTGGATGCGGTCGATGCGCGGGCCGCGCCCCAGCGGCGGGAAGGCCAGGCCGACGGCGCATTCGGCCAGGCCGTAGACCGGGGTCATGGCGGTGGGATCGAAGCCATAGGGGGCGAAGCGCCGGCTGAAGCGGCGCAGGGTCTCGGCATGCACCGGCTCGGCGCCGTTGAAGGCCAGCCGCCAGCTGGACAGGTCCAGCCCCTCCAGCTCCCGGTCGAGGAGACGGCTGGCGCAGAGCTGGTAGGCGAAGTCGGGTGCCGCCGAGAGGGTGCCGCGATGCCGGTGCAGGCGCTGCAGCCAGCGCTGTGGCCGGCTGATGAAGGCCAGCGGCGACATCAGTACAAGCGGGATGCCGTGATAGAGGGTGCCCAGGCAGGCGCCGATCAGGCCCATGTCGTGATACAGCGGCAGCCAGCTGACGAACAGGTCGTCGACCCTGACGTCCGCAGCCTGGCCCATGGCGCGGATGTTGGCCAGCAGATTGGCGTGGCTCAGCATCACGCCCTTGGGCTGGCCGGTGCTGCCGGAAGTGTATTGCAGGAAGGCCAGGTCCTCCCCGCGACCCGGCAGCCAGGCCGCCTCGCCATCGCTCTCCAGGCGGTCCGGGGTGAGAACGTCGTCGAGGGCCGCGACCTGCTTCTTGAGCAGCCGGGCGAAGGGCTCGATCTCTGCGGTGGTGATCAGCAGCCGGGCCCCGGCATTGTCGAGGATGCCGGCCTGGCGCAGCATGAATTCCTCGATCCGCGCCCGGCTGGCCGGCGGATAGAGCGGCGCAGGCACGCCGCCCGCCAGCAGGGTACCGTAGAAGGCATCGAAGAAGGCCAGGCTGGTGGGCAGCATCAGCGCTACCCGGTCGCCGGCTTCGAGGCCACGCTCACGCAGCGCAGCGGCGAACTGGCGGGTCCGCCCGAAGAGTTCGCCGTAGCTGAGGTGCAGGGGCTCGTCGCCGGATTCGTAGAGGGTCAGGTAGTGGTGCCCGGCATGGTGTTCAGCATGGAAGGCGAGCACCTCGTTCAGCGAGCAGGCCGCCTCGGGGCGGGCGTGGATGGGACCCCGGGCCGGTGGCGCCACCTCGGCCGTAGGCGGGGCGGCCCCCCCGCCGAGCAACCGCAGCAGGGCGCGTGGCGTGGCGGCCTGCAGGGCTTCATGCTCCGGCAGGCTGGCGTCGAGGCGCTGCTGCAGCCGCAGCAGCAGTTCGACCCGCGCCAGGCTGTCGATGCCAAGGTCGCGTTCCAGGTCGCTGTCGAGGCTGACGGGAGGTGGGCTATGCCCCTGATGCAGCTCGGCGACCAGTTCGTCGAGGAGTTCGAGCAACTGCTGACTGCGGTCGGTGTCGTCCATAACGGAGCTGGTCAATGCAGGTGGGCCTGATTTACTGTAGCACCAATGCGACTGTTGCAGGCGGGGAGGATGAAGGTGGCGGAAACCGGGAACAGGGCGAGGGCTGAACAGCAGCTGATCGAGGCCTTTGTCGATGCCCTGTGGATGGAGAGCGGCCTCAGCCCCAATACCCTGGCAGCCTACCGCAGCGATCTTCTCAAGCTGGCGCGCTGGCTGGGGGAACGGGATCTCTGCCTCTTGGGGGCCGGGCGTGGTGACCTGGAAGGCTATCTCGGCCACTGCCACGCCGTCGGCCAGAAGGCCCGTTCCTGCGCGCGGCTGCTCTCCACCCTGCGCCGTTTCTATCGCCATCTGCTGCGCGAGGGCCGCATCCAGGCGGACCCGACGGCGCAGATCGCCTCTCCCCGTCTCGGCCGGCCCTTGCCGCGTGCCTTGAGCGAGACCGAGGTAGAGGCACTGCTGGCGGCACCGGACGTCGCCACGCCACTCGGTTTCCGCGACCGGACCATGCTCGAGGTGCTCTACGCCACCGGGCTGCGGGTCACGGAGCTGGTGACCCTGGCCGTCGACCAGCTCAGCCTGCGCCAGGGACTGCTCCAGGTGCTCGGCAAGGGCAGCAAGGAACGGTTGGTGCCGCTCGGTGAGGAGGCACTGGACTGGTTGCAGCGCTACCTGCAGGGGGCGCGCCCGGAGCTGCTCAGGGGCCGCTCGAGCGACTTCCTTTTCCCGGGGCGCGGGGGAGCGGCGCTCAGCCGCCAGGCCTTCTGGTACCGCCTCAAGCAGCATGCCCGGCAGGCCGGGGTCCGCGGCAGTCTGTCACCGCACAGCCTGCGTCATGCCTTCGCCACCCACCTGATCAACCACGGTGCCGACCTGCGGGTGGTGCAGATGCTGCTCGGTCACAGCGACCTGTCCACCACCCAGATCTATACCCATGTCGCCCGGGAGCGGCTGCGCGAGCTGCACGCCCGGCATCATCCGCGGGGCTAGCCCGCATGCCTCGATCGCGGCCTGGAGGCCGCTCCTACGACAACACATTGTGCCGCCATGCCTTGTAGGAGCGGCCTCCAGGCCGCGATCGGGGGATCCACGGCGGGCAATGGCCCGGAGCCGATCGAACAGGCACAAAGCCGGGTTACGCGTTCCCGATTCATACACCAGCCTGCACTGCGATCATGCGGGCCGCGGTGGTGCAACAGGCTGCCGGGTAAACTTTCTGTCATCCCCGGGGTCCATCATGGCATTGCCGGTGTCGTTCAAAACCGCGACAATGTCGTCCATTCCCTCCAGCTGAAGAGATATTCCATGCGCCTCATCGCCCTGCTGCTGTTCGCCCTGCTGTCCCTCTCCGGCCCCCTCCAGGCGGCCGACGCACCGGCGGTCATCCGTGACGCCCTGAAGCGGATCCTGCCGGATTCGGAGCCGGACAGCATTCAGCCCTCGCCCATCGAGGGTCTCTACGAGGTGGCCTACGGGCCGCAGATCGTCTATGTCTCCGCTGACGGGCGTTTCCTGATGCAGGGCAACCTGATCGATCTGAACAGCGGCGCCAACCTCACCGCACACCAGCGCAGCCGGCTGCTGAAAGGCGAGCTGGAGGCCATTGGCGAGGACAACATGGTGATCTTTCCCGCCAAGTCGCCGAAGCACACCATCACCGTGTTCACCGACATCGATTGTGGCTACTGCCGCAAGCTGCACAGCGAGATCGGCGAGATCAACCGCCGGGGCATCACCGTCCGCTACCTGTTCTTCCCCCGTGCCGGTCCCGGTTCGGCATCCTGGCGCAAGGCCGAGGCGGTGTGGTGTGCCAAGGACCGCCTCCAGGCGCTGACCGACAGCAAGAACGGCAAGAGCATCGAGTCGCCGCCCTGCGAGACGCCGGTGGCCCGCCACTATCAGCTGGTGCAGGCGCTGAACCTGCGCGGCACGCCCGCCATCATCCTGGAGAACGGCCGGATCGTCCCCGGCTATCTGCCCGCGGCCAAGCTGGAGGCCATGCTGGAAGGCGGACGATAGCCCGCGCGGTGTCGCTTTCTCTTATGCGATCTGGCGATCGCGACTGCGGTTCGCTCAGTGCAGCAGGTTGAACATCTGCCGGCGGTAGCGGCCGACCAGTTCACCCTGGTTGCCGAGCAGTTCGAACACCGCCAGCAGGCCGCGGCGGCCAGCCTCGTCGTGGAAGCCGCGGTCCTGGCGCAGGATCTCCAGGTAGTGCTCCAGGGCGCTGGCATGGTCGCCCTCCAGGGCGCTGAGGATGGCCAGCTGTTCACGGGCCTCCAGGTCGTCCGGGTCCTTCGCCAGGCGTGCCTCCAGCGCGGCCCGGTCCAGGCTGGCATCGCGCTGGCGGGCCAGGTCGAGGCGGATCCGCAGCCGCCTGGCCTCCTCGCCATCGCGCTGCTCGCGGGGCAGTGACTGCAGGGCGCTCTCCGCCTCCTCCAGCAACCCCTGATCCAGCGCCAGGCTGGCCAGGTCGAGCAGCACGCGCGGGTTGTCCGGATCCTCGCCCGCGGCCAGCCGCAGCAGCGCCAGCGCCTCCTCCGGGTCGCCTGCGGCGGCCTTCTCCCGGGCCTGTTCGCGGATCCTGTCCGATTCCCGATCGAGGTAGGCATCGATCACCGCGCGCAGGGCCGACTCGCTCTGCACGCCCATCATCTCCTCGACGACCTCGCCATGGCGGTACAGCTTGAGGGTCGGAATGCTGCGGATGCCGTGTTCGGTGGCCAGTTCCGCCTGTTCGTCGGTGTTGACCTTGGCCACCCGCAGCTTGCCGCCGAACTCCTCGGCCAGCCGGCTCAGGATCGGCAGCTGCATCTGGCAGGGTGCGCACCATTCGGCCCAGAAGTCGACCAGTACCGGCCCCTCATGGGAAGCCTCGATCACCCGCTGCGGGAAATCTTCCCGCGTCACCTCGAAGAGATACGCTGAATCGGTCATGTCATCCCCTTATGAAGCCTGTGAGTGTTTCGAATATGGGGGTGGCACCGCTGTTTCAACAGCGCTCAGGGCTCAGAGGGTTTCCAGCGGGATCAGCGTGCGGCAGTGGGTGAACAGCAGAACGCTGCGCAGCGGCCGGTCTGGCCACAGGCGGGCGACGCCGTCCTGGTAGAGCTGCAGCTGTTGCCGGTACTGGCGGGCGACCACGCGGGCCGCGGTGGCGTCCAGCGGGTGGGTCTTGTAGTCGATCAGCAGCAGGCCGTCGTCGTTTTCCACCAGCCGGTCGAGCACGCCCTGGACCTGGCGTTCACCTGCCTGGTACTGCAGCGGCACCTCCTTCCAGGCACGCCGGTAGCGGCTGGGGTCGAACAGCGCCGCCAGGGCTGGATCACCGAGCAGGGCCTCGGCCTCCGCCAGCCAGGCGACGAGTTGCGGATCCGACGGCAGGCGGCCGGTCTCCCGTGCCAGGCGGGCGCGCACCGCCCCGGCCGGCCGGGGTCCGGGGGCACTGAGCAATTCCAGCATGCGGTGGATGGCGATGCCGCGTTTCACCGCGTCGGGATCGCGAGCCACGGTGGTCGCTTCGGGCTCCGGGCGGCTGGGGGCCAGGCGGGCTGCGGCCGCAGCCGGTCCCAGCGGACGGGCCAGGCGCGGGTCGATCTCGGTCGCGACGGCCGGCCTTCCGTCCACCGGGCCGGCCGCAGCCGGTCGCCGGCCGCTCTCCAGCACCCAGGATTCGCCGGTGGCCAGCGTCTCCCCGGCCTCCAGTCCGTCGCGGATCAGGCCGTACCAGCCGAGCGCATCGCTGCGGCTTGGTACGCAGCCGCTGACGATCAGCAGCTGCCGTGGCCGGGTCAGGGCGACATAGAGCAGGTTGGCGTCTTCGCGCTGTTCGGCCTGCCAGCGGGCGGCGAGCTGCTCGTCCAGTAGCCGGAACTGGCCCTCACGCCCGGGATTGAGCAGGAAGCGGCGTGGCCGCTCGGCCTCGCTCGGCCAGTCGACCAGTACCTCCCAGGCGCGGTCACCGCGCAGGCTGCTGGCACTGTCGGCGAGGCAGACCAGGGGGGCCTCCAGGCCCTTGGCCCCGTGCACGGTGAGAAGGCACACCCGGTCGCCTGCGCCGCCGGCCGGCGGCGCGTCGTCCGGGGCCTCGCCGCCCTGCCGGCGCAGCCCTTCCAGACGGGCAAGGAAGCGTGGCAGGCTGGGGTAACGGCCGCTGTCGACCTCCAGGGCGAGTTCCAGGAAACGGCCCAGATTGGCCAGCACCCCGGGCCGCATCATCTCCGGGGTGGCGGCCCGGTAGCGTGCCATGACCTCGCCCTGGTGGAAGATCCGGTCCAGCAGGTCGTGGACCGGAAGCCGGCCAACCAGTTGCCGCCACTCGCCAAGCAGGCGCGCGGCGCGCGTCAGCGCAGGTTGCGCCTCGGCGTCCCTGGCCAGCGCTTCCAGCCGCTGCATCCAGTCCGTGCCGCTGCGGCTGGCAAGGGTGATGAGATCGGCATCCGTCAGGGCGAACAGCGGCGAGCGCAGTACCTGGGCCAGGGCCAGATCGTCATGGGGGGTGGTCAGGGTGTTGAGCAGGGCCACCAGGTCGCGGATCTCCAGGTTCTCCAGCAGCGTGCCGCGGGCCGTGCCGAGATAGGGGATGCCGGCGTCGCGCAGGGCGCGTTCGTAGTCACCGGCATGGGTGCGGTGGCGCAGCAATAGCAGGCAGTCACCGTAGCGCAGCGGACGCGCCCGGCCGTCGACCTCGATCAGGGTCTCCGCCTCGACCAGGGCACGCAGGCGTTCGGCGATCAGCCGCCCCTCGCGGTAGTGGCGGTCGTCCTGGGCGCGCTGGCGTGGCCGCTGCAGGGGGTCGCGCAGGCCGGATGCCGCTGGCGGTGTCGCCTCGGCCTCGATCAGCGGCAGCAGTTCCACCCGGCCCCAGAGATCGCCGAGGAAGGTGTCGTGATGGGGGAAGTCCGGGATCAGTTCCGCCAGGGGCGGGCGGCTGAAGACCCGGTTGACGCAGTCGACGATGGCGGCGCTGGATCGGCGCGAGCGGTCGAGGTCCACCCGCAGCGCCTGCAAATGCCCTTCCAGCCAGCCGCTGGCGGTGTCCAGCAGGCGCGCGTCGGCGCGGCGGAAGCGGTAGATGGACTGCTTGGCATCGCCGACCAGGAAAACGCTGCGCGGCCGCCCGGCGTCGCTGCCGGCGGCCAGTTCTTCCAGCAGCGGCAGCAGCAGGCGCCACTGGGTGGGGTTGGTGTCCTGGAACTCGTCGACCAGCAGATGGTCGACGCGCGCGTCCAGTTTGTACTGGATCCAGTGGGCATGGCCGCTGCGGTTGAGCAGGCGGTAGGCGTTCCATTCCAGGTCGGCGAAGTCGAGCAGACGCCGTTCGCGCTTGATCCGCTGGTAGTGGCTGAGCAACTGCTGGCCGGCCCGGTACCAGGCGCGGCTGAGCCGCCAGTGGTCGAGACGGGCGCGGAGATCGAGCAGTTCGAGGAGCGCGGCGCAGAGCTGCTCGTGCAGTTCCAGCAGCCGCTCGGTGCCGCTCTCGCCGAGCTTGGCGATCAGGGTCTTGCTGGCCTTGCGGCTGCGCGGCCGGCCATCTTTGGTGAGCAGGGCCTGGCGCAGCGCGGCGAGCCGCTGTTCGCCGGGAACGTCCAGTTGCAGGGCCGACTCCAGGGCCTCTATCTGTTGCAGATGGCTCTGGATCGGATGCCGGCCGAGCAGGCTGCTGAATTCGCGCAGGGTATTCAGCCGCGGGGGTGTGAAGAAGGCCGCCAGCGGGTCCTGCCCCGGATCGATCCCGAGCTGGTTGGCCAGCGCCTGGCTGGCCCAGGCCGGGGGATCCTGCTTGTCGCCGCACCAGGCCCACCAGTCGATGCGCTGGGCCAGCAAGGCCTCCAGCGCCTGGCGGCTGTTGTGCAGGCCGCGGCAGGCATCGAACAGGGTCTCCAGGGCACGGGCCGTTGTGCCCTCGGGATCGGCGCTGGCCTCGGCATAGAGTGCCTCCCAGGCCGCCTCGCGCAGTTCGGACTCGTTGTCGGCCAGTTCGAAGTCCGGTGGCACGCCGGCCTCCAGTGGAAAGCGTTGCAACAGGCTCTGGCAGAAGGCATGGAAGGTGGTGGCTCGCAGCGGCTGGTCGCAGAACAGGTGCTGCTCGTACAGGCCGCGGGCCCGCTCGCGCAGCCCGGGGTCGGCCTGCAGGCCGATCTGGGCCAGCAACGCATCGAGGTGGCTGTCGTCGGCCGCCGCCAGTTCCGCCAGGCGCTCGTTGAGGCGCTGCAGCATCTCGGTCGCGGCCTTGCGGGTGAAGGTCACCGCGAGGATGCCGCCCGGACGGCTCCCGGCCAGCAGCAGGCGGAGCATGCGGGTGACCAGCAGCCAGGTCTTGCCGGTTCCGGCCGAGGCATGCACCGTGGCGTTGCGGGCCGGGTCGGTGGCAATCAGCGGGTCGCTCATGGCGGACAAGCATACGTTCTGAACGTCGCTCTGGGAATAACCCGGCTATTGCACCAGGGATTCGATGCTCAGGGCGAGGCTGGCAAGGCAGCTTGGGCGATCGGCCGAAAAAGCATGGCCGTCGCCCCGATTCGAGGGGGATCGCTCAAGATGCACAGTCCGATTCGGCCTGACAAAATCGCCGGGAGCGATTTTGAACAGCCGCAAGGCTGGCCCGAAGGGCGGAGGGCAGCGCCCGCCGGGGATCGCGGCCTGGAGGCCGCTCCTACCACATTGTGCCGCCATGCCCCGTAGGAGCGGCCTCCAGGCCGCGATTGGTGTAGGGCCAACCAGGCCCTAGCCCGTAGGCGCAGTCGCCAGGCCGCGATCGAGGATAGGCGTCATTCGCCGTGGCCCCATCAGGCGGAACCAAGGATGGCCACGGAATCCACAAAAAGATTGATGGCCACGGAACCCACGGAAAACACGGAAGCTTCCCTGGCTGGTGCGCTATGGCCGGTAGGGCGGATTCTCACCGCCACGGCGGCAATCGCGGCCTGGAGACCGCTCCTGCCACATTGTGCTGCCATGCCCCGTAGGAGCGGCCTCCAGGCCGCGATCGGGGGCGTGTTAACGAATCCTCACCTGGCTTTGCCACGCCTGTAAGAATTTTCTGAAATCCTTGTAGGTGGGCTGTCCCGGAACAAACCCGATGGTAGGGTAGGCCCAAGCTCGTAGGGGTGTGGCGAGGGCTGTCCCGGGAACGGGACGGTGTCTGCCGTTCCCTCTCGTGTCTTCAGGAAGCGGGCAGGGAAGGGTTCCAGGGACGGCGACCTCCGAGGGAACGGAATCGGGCAGGATTGCCCGCGAGGAAAAGGCGGCCTTCGGGCCGCCTTTCTTTTTTCAGTCGCCGACTTTTTCCTCTTCCTCGCACCAGACCTCGCGCCGGCACAGGCCGCCCATATCGCAGTGGCGGCAGGTCCCGGCGTCTCCCCAGGCCGGCAGCCTGGCCCCTGCGTCGATGGCGGTCGTGGTCTCGCGCAGGCGCCGGAGCACGGCCTCGCTCAGTTCGGCCAGCTTCTCGTCCGCTAGTTCGACCGGGGCACTGACCTTGTCGTTGTCCAGCCTGAGATAGAGCACGCGGGCCACCGGTTCGTCCCCGGCCAGCGCCGCGTACAGCGGCAACTGCACCGCCTCCCCGGCCTCCACCTCGGCCTGGGCGGGCAGGCCGCCGGTCTTGTAGTCGATGATGCACAGTCCGTCGTCCCCCCGGTCCAGCCGGTCCAGCCGGCCCTTGAGCGACAGCCCCTCGTCCAGCGGCTGCTCGCGCTGCTGCTCCACGGCCACCACCCGCCACTGCGCCTGCTGGGCGATCTGCCAGTCGATATAGGCCGGGATCAGCCGCTGCCAGCGTTTCAGCCAGCCGCGATGCTCGAAGTTGTCCTCCAGGTCGGCGGCGAATACCTGCCGGGCGATCCGCTCCAGCAGGCCGATGGCCAGATCGCGATGCGCCTTGTCCAGGGGGCCCCGGAAGGGCCCCGCAAGCCCCCGCACCTCGCCATGGAAGGCTTCCAGGCAACGGTGCACCCGCTCGCCGTAATCCGACTTCTGCAACGCCTCGCGCACCGGTTCGGGGGCGCGCAGGGTCAGGCAGTCAGCGGCAAACCAGCGGTAGGGGCAGTCGATCAGGCGCTGGTGGCTGCTCGGACTGACCCGGCGAGGGCGCAGGGCGGCGGGGATGGCCGGTGCCGGTCGGGCCGGCACCGGCGGCCGGGGCGCCGGCTGCGGGGCCGCCACGGCCGTGGCCGGATCCTCGACCAGGGCCGCCAGGGTTGGATCCTCGAGGCCCTGTCCCCAGGCCATGCGGTGCAGGGCCTCGAGCGCCTCCAGCCAGGGACTGGGCAGCACGGGTTCGCCAGCCTCCTCGCGGCGGTGGCTGAGCAGCAGGCGCGGTGCCGACGAGAGCAGGCAGCGAAAGCGGTAGAGGCACAGCGTCTGCTGCCGCTGCCAGCCGGGCAGGCCCAGCTCGGCGCGCACCGCCTCGTTGAAGAAGGGGCTGGGTGGCGGGGTGCCCGGCAGCCGGTCGCGGTCGCAGCCGCCGATCACCAGGGCGGCGAAACGCTGGGTCTGGGCCTGTTCCAGGTTGAGCAGCCGGACCGGCCCGGCATCGGCCGGCGGCTGGAAGTGTCCCTGTTCCAGGCTGCGTCCCAGCCAGGTGCGGAAGCCGTCCCAGTCCAGATCCAGGGGCTGCTCGCGGGCTGCGCTGTGCAGCTCCTCCCAGAGCTGGACGATGCGCTGGCCGGCGGGATCTGCCTCCAGTGCCGGCCAGACCTGGAGCTGTTCGAGGCCCTCGCGCAGGGCAAGCAGGAAGTCCGCCGCCGGGTGTTCGCCCAGGCGCAGCTGTTGCAGCCCCGTGGCCGCGCCCTCCAGCCGGCGGAGCAGATCGAGGATCGCCTGGTAGTGGCCCTCGCCGCCGCCCGGCGCGAGGCGCCGCCGGCGATACTCCAGGTGATGTCGGTAGCGGTCGAGGCCCCGGGCGACGTTCTCGTGGAGGATGATGTCCTGTTCCAGACGGTAGACGGTCGCCAGGTGCTCATCCCGGTCCTCCGCGGCGAAGCTGAAGGGCGACTTGAGCAGGTCGAGCAGTGGCTGGTGGGCGAAGTCCTCCTCGATGCATTCCAGCCAGCGCTCCAGGGTGGTGGCGGCACTGGTGGTGGACAGCGCCCAGCCGCCGCTGTCCTGCAGCGTGATGCCGGCCCGTTCCAGCAGTGCCCGCACCCGTCGGGCCAGCCGGCGATCCTCGGTGACGACACCGACCGGCGCCAGGTCCTCCAGCAGCCAGCGCCGCACCTGCAGCTCGATGGCGCGTGCCTCCTGCTCGGCCGAGTCGGCCGCGAAGACGTGCAGGCGCCCGGTGGCCGGGCTCTGGGGCCATTGCTGGCGCAGGATCGCGGCGCGGTGGGCGAGGGTCTCGCCGGGGCGGGGGTGGAGGGCATCGAGGAAGGCCGCGTAGGGGGCATCCGTCGGCTCCGCCACGCGCCAGCTCGCGTCCCGGGCGGCGAGATCGGCCAGGGCGGCGCCGGGTCCCTGGCTGTACTCCGGGTTGCCGTGCAGCAGCCAGCGGGCCTGGCCCGCTTCCAGCCAGGGGCCCAGCCAGTTCCATTCGGCCGCGCTGAGGTCGTGCAGGCCGATCAGGTAGACCGGGCCCGGCGGGCCCTGGCGGCCGAGTTCCTCCAGGGCCTGCCGGTAGAGGCCGGCCGGGTCTGTCACCCCCTCGGCCTGGAGCTGCTGGTTCCACGCCTGCCACAGGCGATGGACGATCTCGGCCTCGTGTTGCAGCGCTGGTGGCAGTGCCTCGCTGTCCTCCACGCCATAGCCGCTGGCCAGGCGGGCGGCCAGCTCTGCCGGGTCGTCGGGCAGCAGTCCGCCATGCAGGCTGAGTTCCTGCAGCAGCCGCCAGAGGGGGGTGGTGATGTGCCAGGGATCCTCTTCGCCGAACAGCCCGGCGTGACCGCGCAGCGCCTCGACCAGCGCCAGTTCGCAGGCGGCCTTGCCGAGGGCGCGAGGTCCATCCGGGGCTGCGGCGAGCACCCAGTCGCGCAGGCACTCGATACGCGGGCCGAGCAGGGCCGCGTGCCCGGCCTGGCGTGCGGCGGCCAGCAGTTCACGTCGCAGGGGGGCGGCGGCGAGTCCGGTCGGCAGCAGCAGGCTGACCGCACTCAGATCCGGCAGCCGCTCGGCCTGGTCGGCGACCACCTGGAGCGCGGCGGTGGCCAGCAGATCCTGCTCATAGGGAAGGATCTGGATGGCACCGGCGGACCGCGGGTTCACGGGCAGGGATCAGCGCTCCAGGTATTTGAGCTTGTCCTCGACGCCGTTCCAGTCGTCGGCATCCGGCAGCGGATCCTTCTTCTCGGTGATCACCGGCCACTGCTGGGCCAGTTCGGCATTCAGTTCGAGGTACTGCTGCTGATCCGCCGGCAAATCGTCCTCGGGGAAGATGGCCTCCGCCGGGCACTCGGGCTCGCAGAGGGTACAGTCGATGCATTCCTCCGGGTCGATGACCAGGAAGTTCGGCCCCTCGTGGAAGCAGTCCACGGGACAGACCTCGACACAATCGGTGTATTTACACTTGATGCAGTTATCGCCAACGACAAAGGTCATGAGCTGCGTGCCCCCTGCTTGAGTTGTCCAGTAGCGGATGCCGCCGCGCTCCGGTCCCGGGTGCCGGGGCGGGTTGGATGGCCCACCGGGGTGGCGGATTGCTGTGCGGCCAGGGCAATGATAGGGCCTGGGCGGGCGTTTGGCGAGGCGTTGGTTCAGGCCTGGCCGACGCTGGCCGGGCGCGGCCCCGCCAGCGGGGCCGCCAGTTCGATGCGGTTGCGGCCCTTGTCCTTGGCCTGGTAGAGCGCCTGGTCGGCGCGGGTCAGCAGGGCGGCCGGGGAACCCTGTTCGCTGGGCTCGGCGCTGGCGACCCCGATGCTCAGGGTCAGGTGTCGGCCGATGTCCGAGGCCGGGTGCTCGATCTGCAGATCGGTGATCGCCTGGCGGATGTTCTCCGCCACCTGGTGGGCGCCCTTCAGGGACGTGTCCGGCATGATCACCGCGAATTCCTCGCCACCGTAGCGGGCGATCAGGTCGCCGTTGCGGCACACGACCTCGTCCAGGGCGCGGGCCACCGAGCGCAGGCAGTCGTCACCACACTGGTGGCCGAGGTGGTCGTTGTAGTGCTTGAAATAGTCGATGTCGAGCATGATCAGCGACAACTGGGAACGGTTGCGCCTGGCCCGCCGCCATTCCTGTTCCAGCGTCTTGTCGAACTGTCGGCGGTTGGCGATGCCGGTGAGGCCGTCCAGGGAGGACAGCCGCTGCAGTTCCCGGTTGCTCTCCTCGAGGCGGGCATTGCTGTGTTCCAGCTGGCGCTGGATATCGCGCAGCTTCTGATAGGCCTCGTCGCGCTCGCGGTGGGCCAGGTAGCTGCGCGAGTGGGCCTGGATGCGTGCCACCAGCTCGATCTTGTCCGGCAGTTTGACCAGGTAGTCGTTGGCACCGTTGCGGAAGGCCTCGCTCTTGGTGTTCGGATCCTCCTTGCTGGAGAGGACGATCACCGGGATGTCGCGGGTGTCCGGATTGGAACGGTAGAAACGGACCAGCATCAGGCCGTCGATGCCGGGCATCACCAGATCCTGGAGGATGGTGGTGGCACCGACCTCGGTCGCCATCTGCAGGGCCTCGCGCGGATCCTGGCAGTAATGGAAATCGATGTCCGCTTCGTCCTCCAGCATGCGGCGGATGCCCTCGGCGACCATGGCCTGGTCGTCGACCAGGAGCACCACCAGCCGGGAGGCAGATTCTGTCGATTCTGGTTCCATAACCGTCACTATCGGTCGATTTCCGGATTAGTTTATTGTTTTTTGAACCCTTTGCCCCGGATCAGGCGCACAAGTTCGGTGCCGATATCCTCCAGGGGGAGGATGGCGCCGGCGGCATCGAGTTCCGCGGCGGCCTTGGGCATGCCGTAGATGGCGCTGCTGGCTTCGTCCTGGGCGATGGTCGCATGCCCGGCCTCGCGCAGCGCCAGCAGGCCGCGGGCGCCGTCACGGCCCATGCCGGTCAGCAGCACGCCGATGCAGCGCCGCCGCCGGCGCCGGGCCAGGCTGCTGAACAGGGCGTCCACCGAAGGGTGGTAGGGGCAGTCGACGGGTTCCCGGTCGTAGGCCAGGCGGCCGTCGGCGTTCAGCACCAGGTGGTGCGGCCCGTTGCCCACCAGCAGGGTGCCGACTCGGGGGCGGTCTCCGGCCCGGGCCAGCCGTACTTCCAGCGGCAGCTCGGTATCCAGCCAGCGGGCGAAGGCGGGGGCGAAGGCGGGATCCAGGTGCTGGACCAGCACGTAGGCGGCCTCCAGATCAGCCGGCAACCCGGCCAGCAGGGCGCTGGCCGCCGCCGGGCCGCCACTGGAGGCGCCGATGGCCACCAGCCAGTCGGTTTCCGCGTCGAGCGGGGTCTCCCTGGCCTGCTGCCGGGCACCGCGGCAGGGGCGGGGGTCGATGAGGCGTGCCACCAAGTCGATCTTGTCCAGCAGCTGGCTGCCGGCATCGGGACCGGCCACCGGGGTGTTGACCGCATCCAGGGCACCGGCGCCCATGGCCTCGAAGACCCGCGCGGCGTTGTCGTCGATGCTGGTGGTGACCACGATGATGGCGCAGGGGGCCTCGGCCATGATGCGCCGGGTCGCCTCCACCCCGTCCATGTTCGGCATGAGCAGATCCATGAGCAGGATGTCCGGGCGGTCACGGCGGCAGCGTTGCAGGGCCTCGGCGCCGTCCTTCGCCAGCCAGGCAAGTTCGTGGCGGCCGTCGGCCTCGATGGTGCGGCACAGCAGCTCGCTGGCCATCACCGAGTCGTTGACCACGGCCACCTTCAGGCGCCGCTTGTGGAAGTGTTCAGGACTGCGGGTCGGTCTGTTCATGCCTCGCCTATCAGATCGGCGACCGCTTCGAGCAGCGTTTCGTCATGAAAGCTGCCCTTGGTCAGGTAATAGTCGGCGCCGACCTCCAGTCCGCGCTGTCGGTCCTCCTCGCGATCCTTGTAGGAGACAATCATTACTGGAAGGGATTTCAGATTCGGGTCGTTCTTGATATGACTGACCAGTTCGAAGCCGTTCATGCGCGGCATGTCGATGTCGGAGATCACCAGTTGATAGTCGCCGCTGCGCACTGCGTTCCAGCCGTCCATGCCGTCCACGGCGACGTCGACCCAGTAGCCGCGGTTGGCCAGCATGTTGCGTTCCACCTCGCGTACCGTGATCGAGTCGTCGACCACCAGGATGCGTTTGCCGTCGGTCCTGTGCTGTCCCTTGCCGGCCGCCTGCAGGCTGCTCAGCCGGCCGCCGGCGATCTGCACCTCGGCCGAGCGCAGCAGGTCGTCGACATCGATGATCAGGCAGGGATCGCCGTTCTCCAGCAGGGCGGCGGCGCTGATGTCCTGCAGTTTGCCGAGCCGCGGATCGAGCGGTCGCACCACCAGGCTGGCCTCGCCACGGAAGGCGTCGACCACGAAGCCGTAGCGTTTGCGGTGCTCGCCCAGGACCACGACACAGAGGGTGTCCTCCTCGCGTTCCGCCGCCGGCAGCTCCAGGACCTGGCCGGCCTCGATCAGGCCGATGTGCTGGTCGCCGAGGAGAAAGCCGGGATAGCCCTCGATGTGTTCCACCTTGTCCGCCGCCAGCTTCAGGGTGTGATGGATCTGGGCGAGCGGGATGGCATAGGGTTCACCGCCGATCTCCACCAGCAGGGTGCGCATCACCGACAGGGTCAGAGGCAGTTGCAGATGGAAGCGCATGCCCTGGCCGGGCTGGCTGTGGGCATGGACCACGCCGCGCATCTCCTGCACCACGCTGTGCACCACGTCCAGTCCGACGCCGCGGCCGGAGAGGTCGGTCACGGTGTTGCGGGTGGTGAAGCCCGGCAGGAAGATGAACTCCATCAGCTCGGCCTCGGACAGGGCGTCCGCCAGGCCGGCCTCGAGCAGCCCCCGCTCCACCACCTTGCGGCGCAGCGCCTCGAGGTCCATGCCCCGACCGTCGTCCTCCACCAGGATGGAGAGCATGCCGGCGCTGTGCATGGCCTGCAGCCGCAGCCGGGCCCGCGGCGGCTTGCCGGCAGCCTCGCGTTCCTCAGGGGTCTCGATGCCGTGATCCAGGGCGTTGCGCAGCAGATGGGTGAGCGGGGCCTCCAGGCGTTCGAGGATATCGCGATCGACCCGGGTGGCCAGGCCCTGGATCTCGAACTCGACCTGTTTGCCGAGTTCGCGCGCCAGGTCACGTACCATGCGGCGGAAGCCGTGCACCCCGTCGGCAAAGGGCCGCATGCGGCTGGCGATGACCTCCCGGTTGAGGCGTTCGGCCAGGTTGTGGCTGCGGCGCTCGAAGTCCTCCAGCTCGCCGAGCCGCTCGCTGAGCAGCTGGCGTCCCTGATCGGCCTTGCGCTGGGCGTCCTGCAGGGTGCTGTACAGATAATCGTTGCCGGTGCCGGCTTCGTCGAGCTGTTCGCGCAGGCGGTCGAGCAGGCCGACCAGTTCGCTCTGCCGGTACTTGAGTTGCAGCAGGGCATCGGCATGGGGGCGCAGCCAGCGGCTCTCGACCTGGACCTCGCCGGCCAGCCCCATCAGCCGGTTGAGGTTCTCGGCGGAGATGCGCACCGCGTTGTCGGCATTGTCCGCTTCGGTTGGGGGTGCTCCGGGAGCCGGATCCGCCGTCGCTGAGGGGGCGGCAGGCGGTGGGGTGTCCGCCTGGCTGACTTGGGTGGCGGCCATCTCCTCTCGTTGCCCGCCGAGTCGGCGGCACAGGGCCTCGATCGCCCCGCCGCCGGTTATGGCAGCCGTATCCGTGGCCGGGTCCAGTCCGGCCAGCAGCGAATGGGCGGCCAGCAGGGCTTCGAGCCCGTCCTCGTCCCGGCTGTCCGCCTGGCGGGCCTGCTGCAGACGCTGCTGCATGGCGGTGGTGAGCCGTTCCACACCTTCGAGGCCGACCAGCCCGGCCGCGCTCTGCAGCGCGTTGCAGGCCTCGAGCAGCGAATCCAGCCGCCTGGTGTCACCGTCTTCGGCCAAGGCCGGCAGGCCCTCGGCGAGCGTCGCCAGGTGCCGTGACGCCTCCGACTGATAGAGGGCCAGGGGGATTGGATCGATGGCGGCCGGGACGGCCGGGGCCTCTGCCGCGGCATTCGTTTCCCCGGCCGCTGTCGTTTCGGTGGTGGCACTGTCGAGCTGGCCCAGGTCATGGATGCACTGTTCGATCTGCTGGTCCTGCCGTTCGATCCAGGCCGGGTCCTCGGCATGGCTGGCGATCGCCTGCAGCAGGTCGAGAGCCTGCAGCAGACGGTCGATCTGGGCGGGGCCGAGCTGCAGGCTGCCCTGCTGGGCGGCGACGAAGGTGTCCTCCATGGCATGGGCCACCCGGCTGGCGGTATCGACGCCGACCATGCGCGCGGCGCCCTTGAGCGAGTGCGCGGCGCGCATCAGGCCTTCGAGGCAGCCGCTGTCGGTCGGGGTCTGTTCCAGTTGCAGCAGGCCGTCGCTGAGCAGGCGGGCCTGGGCCTCGACCTCCTGGCGGAACAGGGCCAGCATCGACAGATCGGCGTGCGGTCGCTGCGTGTCGTTCATCCCAGTTCCCGTCCCAGGTGGTCGAACAGGCGGTCGGCATCGAGCAGGGCCACCTGGGCTTCGCGCCAGTGGAGGATGCCGCGGCTGAAGCGGCTGCGGGTTGCGTCCAGCGTCGCCGGCAGTTCGTGCAGCTCGGTGTCCGCGTAGTGGTGGATGCCGCTGACCTCGGTGACCGGAAACACGTAACGCTGCTCCTCGCGGCCGATGAAGAGCATGCGTTCGGCGATGGCCATGCTGCCGTAGGCGGCCGGTTCCTGGCCCTTGTTCAGGCCGAGCAGGCGTCCCAGGGAGAGGCATAGCTGCAGTTCGCCACGCAGATTGACCAGCCCCTTGAGCAGCGGGTTGCGGTTGTGCGGCAGGCGGCGGACGGTGCTGCTGCGCGTGATCTCGCGGATCACCGGGCCGGGCAGCGCCAGCCAGTCGTCTCCCAGGCGGAAGATCAGGGCGCTGTCTCGGCCGCGCTCCTTGTGGGGGCGTGGCCGGGCGTAGTTGAGCGTCCATTCCTCGCGATCCTGCGGGTCAATGGCGTGCTGCAGCAGTTCGCGCCCGGCGCGGGCGTAGACCTCGCAGTTTCGGCAGTGGATGACGTGCTCGAGCTGCGGACAGGCGGTCTCCCCGCGACGCCAGACGCCGATCCGGTTCCAGCAGTCGTCGATGGCGGGTCGTGCAGGGTCCGGCCTGCTCATGAGCTGGGCTCCGGATGGCGTTCAAGGCAGCGTGCCAGCCGCTGACGCAGCCGCCCGGCCTCGGCTGCCTTGCCCTGGCGTTCGCAGAGCAGGGCGAGCTGGGAGATCGCCGGGCAGTAGTCGGGGTCCAGGTAGAGGGCCTTGCGCAGCAGGGCATCGGCGGCCTCGATGTGGTTGGAGGCATGACGGATCAGGCCGAGCAGATAGAAGGCCCGGGCAACGGGCCCCTCGGTTTGCAACAGGGCCTCGCAGGCCGCCGCCGCGTCTTCCAGCGCCCCCTGGTCGGCCATCCCCTCGATTTCGGCCAACCGCTGCTCGAGGCTGGGGGCGGTTTCGGCCGGAGGCTCGGGCTGGCTGAGCGCGGCGGCCGTCGCCAGGGCGGGTGCGGCTGGCCGAGGCCGGCGGAGCCGGGATGACGGTGTCCAGTCGAGCGGGCGCGCCACGGGCTGCGGCTCGCGCGGCGAGGGCCTGTCGGCGAGCCGGCGAAAGCCGAAACAGCGTGGCTGAGGCAGTGGCTGGAAGGGCCGACCCTGCAGTGCGTTGGCCTCGGCATGGCCCAGGAACAGCAGCCCGTCGTCGTGCAGCAGGGAGTCGAGTACGTCCAGGGCCCGCTCGCGGGTCGGGCGGTCGAAATAGATGAGCAGGTTGCGGCAGAAGATGACGTCATACGGATCGCGGCCCGTGCCGAGGTCCGTTTCCAGCAGGTTGGCGCATTCGAAATGCACCGTCCGCCGCACCCTCGGGTCAAGCTCGTAGATGCCGCCGATGGCATTGAAATAGCGCTCACGGAAGCCCAGCTGGTCACCGCGGAAGGCGTTGGGTCGGTAACGCGCGGTGCGCGCCGCGGCCAGGTTGCGCTGGCTGATGTCGATGCCGTCGATGTGGAAGTCCCCATCCTCCAGCCCGGCATCGAGCAGGGTCATGGCCAGGGTATAGGCCTCCTCGCCGGTGGAACAGGGCAGGCTGAGCAGGCGCAGGGGACGCCGCTGCAGTTCGTTTTCCAGAGACTGGGCCAGGGCCTGGAAGGGGTGCAGGTCGCGGAAGAACCAGGTCTCCGGCACCACCACCTCCTCGATCAGCTGTTGCAGCTCCTCTGCATCCTGTTGCAGCTGCAGCAGATAGGCCTCGGTCGTATCCAGTCGCTGGCGGGTCATGCGCTGCAGCACGGCGTGCTCGACCACGCCGAGACCGACGGTACTGGCATCCAGACCCATGCGTTGCTGCAGCAACTGTGCGATCTGTTCCAGTGACATCAGTCAGCGTCCGCGAACAGGGCCTGCTGCTCGGCAGGCGAGAGCAGTCGGTCGAGTTCGATGCGCTGGATCAGGCCGCCGCCATGCTGGGCGACGGGGCCCAGCCAGGGGGCATTGCGGGCCTTCACGCCGCTCGCCTGGAAGGCCGAATCGTCCAGCGCCAGCGTCTCTTCCACCTGTTCCGCCAGCAGTCCCACGCGTTGCCGGCCGCCGTCGGCCAGCGGCAGGTCGACGAGGATGATGCGGGTGGTGAGCAGCGGCCGGCTGCTGCGTTCCACGGCCAGCCAGACCAGGTCGAGCACCGGCAGGGCGGTGCCGCGGTAGTCGAGCAGGCCGGCCAGCAGCGGATCGGCCTGGGGCAGCCGGCGGAGGCGCACGAAGGGCAGGATCTCGACGATCGGCCGTACCGTCAGCAGGTAGCGTTCTTCACCGAGTTGCAGGGCTAGGTACAGCATGGGGCCGGCTCCTCTCCCTCCTAGCCCGCATATTGCACGAAGGATTCGAGTTTCAGGGCGAATCTGGCCAAGCAGTCTGTTCGATCGTCCGCCGAAGCATAGCCGTAGCTATGGTTCAAGGGGGATCGGGCAGAATGCGACGCCAGATTTGGTCTGAACTCGGATAGGCACAAACTGTAACTGGGCACAATTGTTCGCATAGGGAATCACTGCCTTGATAAATACCGGAAAAATTACGCTTTCAAGGCCGCCTTCGTGCAATATGCGGGCTAGGCGCTGACCTTGAAGTGGGAAACCCCCTCCTGCAGCTGCTGGGCGGCCTCGTTGAGCTGCTGGATGGCGCCGTTGGACTGACGCAGCGATTCCGCCGTCTGTTGGGCGGATTCCGCCAGCTGCACGATGGCCTCGGAGATCTGGTGAGCCCCCTGGGCCTGGGACTGCATGCCTTCGTGCACCTCCTCGAAGTGGGGGATCAGGTTCTCCACCTGGCCGATGATCTGGGTCAGCTGGGTGCCGACCTGACGCACCTCTTCCACGCCTTCGCGCACCTCGGTGGAAAACTTCTCCATGCCCATGACCCCGGCGGAGACGGCGCTCTGCATCTCCTTGACCATCTGTTCGATGTCCCAGGTGGCCACTGCCGTCTGGTCGGCGAGGCGGCGGATCTCGGTGGCCACCACGGCGAAGCCGGCACCGTATTCGCCGGCCTTTTCGGCCTCGATGGCCGCATTCAGCGACAGCAGGTTGGTCTGGTCGGCAACCTTGTTGATGGTGGTCACCACGCTGTTGATGTTGGCCGCCTTCTCGCTCAGCACCGCCAGCTTGGCGTTGATGTTGCCGGTGGCCTCCATCATATGGCGCATGGTCTCCTCCATGCGGCCCAGCGAGCTGCGTCCCTGGTTGGCTTGGGCCGAGGTCTGCAGCGCCACGTCGGTGACCGCGTTCATGGTGTTGACCAGCTCCTTGGCGGTAGCGGAGATGCGGGTGACGGTGTTGCGTATCTCGTTGGTGGTGGCGGCCTGCTCGCTGACCGTGGCCTCCTGCTGGCGGGCGGTGGCGGCGATCTCGGTGGCCGAGGAGGTGACCTGGATGCCCGACTGCTGGATGCGCGACACCAGGTTGTTGAGGCTGTCGAGCATGGCCTGGATACCGCTGGCCAGCTCGGAGACCACATCGTTGTCGCGATAGATCATCAACTGCCCGGTGAGGTCGCCCTTGGCGGCCAGTTCCACCACCTCCTCGATAAGCTCCACCTTGCCGGTCAGGTCCTCGGCATGCTGGCGCTCGCTCTCGATCAGATCCTCGACCCGCTGGGCCATCTTGTTGAAGGCCTTGGCGAGGGTGGCCACCTCGTCGTCACCCTCTTCCCGGATCCGTACCGAGGTCTCGCCCTTGCCGAGCCGGCTGGCCCCTTCGGCCAGCTCGTTCAGTGGCGACAGGGCGCGGCGCAGATACCAGACCATGCCGTACAGGGCCAGCCCCAGGATGGCGAAGATCAGCAAGGGGGCGCCGAGCTCGAGACGGCGCTGGACGGCGAGGCTCTCGGTCATGTCTGCCGCGCTGACCAGGCGGGCGATGTCCTGGCCGTTGGCGTCGGTCAACGGCACGCTGGTGAGGGTGTAGGCGCGATCGCCGATATGGCGGTTGATCAGTTGTTCCTTGGCGCTGTCGTCCAGGGCTGGCAACAACCGTTCGACCAGACTGCTGTCGGTGGCATGGAGCAGGCGACCGTCGTTGGTGAGCAGCAAGGCGACCGAGTTGTCGGCCCTGGCGAATTCGTCGAGTGCCGAGCGCAGATCGGTCTCGAGGACCGCGGCACCGATCAGCCGTTCCTTGAGGAACAGCGGCAGGGCGACGGCGGCCACCACGGAACCATCGCTGCGTCTCTCGATGCCGCGAATTGATTTTTGCTGCTGCAGGGCGCGGGCCAGCAGCTTGCCGGACGGCATCTTCCCGTCGCTGGCATAGAGGGTCTGGCCCTCCGTATCGATGAGAGCCAGGCGGGTGAGGATGCCACTGCCAAGCAGCTCGAAGACCCCGCCCGTGGTGGCGGCCAGCATCTCCTGGTCGCCATCCTTTAGCGATTCAAGGATGGCCATGTCACGGGTCAGGTTGGGGGTCGCCATGGCCAGTTGTTCGAGGTGATTGGAGACGATCTTGTCCCAGAGGACACGCTTGCCGTGCAGGGTGATCTCGCTGAAGCGTTTTTCGGCCGCCTGCTGGATCAGCCAACCGGTGACGAATACGGAACTGGCGGCCAGCAGGGTAGTGACCAGGGTGAGGAGGATGAATCGGGTGCGCAGCTTCATGGATGTGGGCCGTCCCATTACGTTCTTAAAGGTTATGGGGCCTGGATAGCAAGAAGGGTGCCATCTGTCATGTTTGTATGCGGCTGTCTTAGGGGGTTGGGATTCTAACTTTATGTAAATAAAGCAATAAAAAATAGAATGTTGTGAGGCTGTGCGGACATGTGGAGGAGTGGCCGGGAAGTTTCGTGTCGGGTTGTTGGCGGGCACGGAGGCGCAGGCTGTGTATTGCTCGTCACCATGTGCAGCGATTCTTTGTTTCTTCAGGCGGCATGAAGAGCGAGGTGAAAGGTTCGAGTCGTCGTGAACATGTTTGGATGGCGTGACTTTTGCAATGGCATGACTCAGGGCCATTTTTTTGGCAGGGATGACTGTAGGTCGAGGGGAAGGGCGTGAAGTGACGTTTGCCACGACGCTGGACCAGCAGGAGAACCTGGAGTGAGTGGAGAATGCAAGGAGAACGTCATGGATAAAAAGCGGTTCAAACTGGCCTTGCTTGCTGGCATTCCGGCGCTGGCGGTGATGCAGGGTGCTAATGCCGAGGTGCGCTGGAGTGGATTTGTCAACGCCGTGGGATCAGTCACTGACTCGGAAGCGGTATACCTGGCTGACGAGGGTTCTATTGATGAGCGAGGCAGTTTCGAGGAAACAACCTTCGGCCTGAGTGTGTCGGCAGATGTTGCATCCAATCTGAGTGTTGCTGGCCAGTTGGCCATCGAGCCCGGTGGCGAGAATATTGTGCTGGACTGGGGTTTTGCAAGCTTCCGTTTGAGCGATGCTGTTTCGATAAAGGCTGGACGTAATAAATACGCTGGCAGTCTGGTCTCTGAATATCATGACGTTGGTTATTCGTATCCTTGGATCAGGCCGCCTGAAGTGGTGTATTCGGATGACATGGCAGCGCCAAACATGGGGTTGGTGTCATACGATGGTGCTGCGGCGGTGTTCGAGGGTTATGGCGACGAATCAGAATACAGCGTCCAGATATATGCCGGTGGTCGCAGCACTGACGCCATGGATTTTGACAAGATGTATGGCTTCGTGGGCAAGTTGTCCAACGACTATGCGAGTATTCAGGCGGGTATGAACTGGTCGACTATGTCCACAGATACGACGAATGCAATGATGGCGGTGTTCGATGACAAGCCGATGGTCGTCGCATCGGTGGGTGGAACATTGGACTGGAACGATATCGTCGGCTACGCAGAGTATGCGCGCTCCCAGAGTGATTACCTTGATGCCTCGTCTAATACCCGCACGGTCGATATCGATGCCTGGTACGCAACGCTGGGACACCGTTTTGGCAAAGTAATGCCGCATGTCACCTATCAGTCTTTGAAACACAGTAATGGTGGTCTGGAACAAACATCGGTGATGGTAGGTCTCCGCTATGAAGTTGCCAGCGCAGCGGCCCTGAAACTGGAATGGCAGAGGATAAAACCGGAGGTGGCCGCCTCGGCATCAAATCTCCCCATGATGCTCAAGAGTCAGTATGGCCTTTTCGAACGAGGCGATACCCCGAAAGATGAGGTCGATATGTTTAGCATCGCTTTGAATTTGGTGTTCTAGGGGGTTGGATATGAAGTCTAGTAAAAGTTGTCTCTGGCTCATGGCCACTCTGCTGGGGTTGGCCACCAGTGTTGCCCAGGCCGAGCTGGCCGTTATCACCAATCCAGACAACCCGGAGGCGGGGCTCACCAAGAAGCAGGTCAAACTGATCTATCTTGGCAAGAAGAAAACCTTTCCCGGAGGTATGGCAGTCAAGCCGGTCGACCAGAAGGAAGAGAGTCCGGTGCATGCCGAGTTCTATGACAAGGTGGTAGGTAAACGGGGTGCCAAACTCAAGTCGTACTGGTCGAAGATGGTCTTTAGCGGCAAGGCCAGTCCTCCACAGGTGATCGGTAATGATGCCGAGGTCAAGGCGTGGGTTTCGCGACACAAGGATGCCTTGGGCTACATTGATGCCAGTCAGGCGGACGGCTCGGTGAAAGTGCTGCTGACGATTCCCTAGCCCGGATATTGCACCAAGGATTCGATGCTCAGGGCGAGGCTGGCAAGGCAGCTTGGACCAGGCGCGCTACAAGGCTGGTTCGGATGACCGTCGGCCAGCTGCGTGTGGGCAGTTTTCCGTGTGCCGTTTCATGTTTGACCGGGTGGAGTGGTCCGCCGGTCGCATCGAGGGGGCTGCACGCGCTTGGTTCAGGTTGTTATACAAAGCCTGAGTGGTCCCACCGGCTGACTCGACAGGCGCTGGATGCGTCTGGGCGATGTCCCGCGGCCGGACGCAAGAATGGCCTGGTGACTGTGGGCCTCGCTGGCAATCGGCCGGCCTGCCATGCGCGGGAAAATCGTATCCCCAGGCACTATGCGGGCTAAAGTCCATGTTTGCTGTGTCGCTATTAATCGCCAGGGGCGAAATAAGCTGGCGCATGCGGAATGCGCAAGGGCTGAATAAGTGAATGGGTCCTGTTAGACAACGGAGAACCAACAATGGGGTGGCTGAGTTCGCTTTCAGTACGTTTCAAGATTTTGCTGGTGGTGGTATTGGCCATTGTTGGCTTCACGGGCAATCTCGTCTTCAATTACAGCGTTACCCAGGGCAATGCAGAGCGATTACACAACGTTCGCGATGTCTATTTCCCGACATTGGAACGTATCGATGCCAATCGTGTACGGCTTGACAGTATCAAGGTGACGCTGAATTCAGCGGTGGACAGTGGTGAGCTGGAGATGATTGCCGATGCGGATGAATTGGCAAAAGGAATGCGCGATGCCTTTAAGGAAATAGCACGATTTGATCCAGGTATTGCAGCCAGTACCGAGCAGTTGGCGTCATTGTTCGACGAATACTACGCCACGGCACGCAAGCTCACCGTGGGCATGGTTGAGGGCTCCATTGATATGGCCCGCATCAAGCCGATGGCGGACCGCATGGGCAAGGCCTTGGCTGAGTTCAGCAACCAGTTGGCTTCGTTTCGAACCGCGGGTTATGAACGTTTTACCGGTGCTATCGAAGCAGCCAATGAAGCCTCCGACAATGCACTGCAGGTTGGGTTGATTATCAGTCTGTTGGTGGCGGCGCTTGTCGGAGTGATTGGCTATTTGGTTAGCGCAGTTGTCAGCCGGCGTATTCTTGATGTTGCGCATTCCCTGCAGGAGATCGCGAGTGGTGAAGGGGATCTTACCCGACGTTTGAAGGTGAGCGGCGATGACGAGATCGGCCAACTGGTAGGTGGTTTCAATACTTTCGTCGCCAAACTGCAGAGTATCATTGCTGAGGTCGCTGCAGCGGTCGCACAGCTGGCATCCGCAAGCGAGGAAATGTCAACCATCTCTGCCGAGAGCCGCAAAAGCGTTGACCTGGAACTGAGCGAGACCGAACAGGTTGCGACGGCGATGAATCAGATGACGGCCACGGTGCACGAGGTGTCGCGTAATGCTGCAGCTGCTGCCGAAGGCGCCTACAAGGCGACTAGCGAGGCTGAAAGTGGCCGGCAAGTTGTTGATCAGACTATTTCCTCCATCAATGGGTTGGCTGCCGAGGTGGAGCGTGCAGCAGAAGTCATTCACAAACTGGAGAATGATAGCGAAAACATAGGGTTGGTCCTTGAGGTTATCCGGGGGATTTCCGAACAGACCAACCTGTTGGCCTTGAATGCAGCCATCGAGGCGGCTCGTGCCGGTGAGCAGGGTCGCGGTTTCGCCGTGGTGGCTGACGAAGTCCGCACCTTGGCAGGGCGAACCCAACAGTCGACCCGGGAGATCCAGGAAATGATCGAGCGGCTCCAGATCGGTGCTGCACAGGCTGTCGAAGTCATGGATCAGGGGCGGCAGCAGGCGCAGGCCAGCGTGGAGCAGGCGGGCAAGGCCGGCGAATCCCTCACTGCCATTACCGAGGCGGTGGAATCCATAAACCAGATGAATGCCCAGATTGCTACCGCGGCTGAGGAACAGAGTGCCGTGGCAGAGGAGATCAACGGTAATATTACGCGCATCAACGAAGTTGCCAGCCAAGCTGCTGTTGGTGCGCAGCAGACAGCCTCGTCCAGTAATGAAATGGCTCACCTGGCGGCGCAGCTTCAGAGCCTGGTCGGGCAATTCAAGGTGTAGTTCAGCTGTTGCACATTGACCTGTCCTGAGAATCGAAGCCTTGGCGCCACATTCGGGCCAGGGGGCAGACGGCTCAGCCGTCCAGCAGTCCACGCAGCTGAAACAGCACATCCAGGGCCTGACGCGGGCTCAGCTCTTCGGGGTCGATGCCTTCCAGGGCCTCGAGGATGGGGTGTTCGGCGTAGTTCTCGAACAGGCCAAGCTGGCCGCCGCTGTCGTCATTGCGGCGGCTTGTTTCGAGTGTCTGCGCCTCCAGTTCCTTGAGGCGTTCCCTTGCCTGGTGGAGAACCTCGGCGGGGATGCCGGCCAGGGCGGCAACGTGCAAGCCGTAGCTGCGGTCCGCCGGGCCGTCCTTGACGGCATGCAGGAAGACGATGCTGTCGCCGTGTTCCATGGCGTCCAGGTGCACGTTGGCGATGCCCGGGTAGTGCTCGGGCAGCCGGGTCAATTCGAAATAGTGAGTGGCGAACAGGGTGAAGGCACGGATCCGCCGCGCCAGGTCGGCGGCCACCGCCCAGGCCAGGGACAGGCCGTCGTAGGTGCTGGTGCCGCGGCCGATCTCGTCCATCAGTACCAGGCTCTGCCCGGTGGCGTTGTGCAGGATGTTGGCCGTCTCGGTCATCTCCACCATGAAGGTCGAGCGTCCCGAGGCCAGGTCGTCGGAGGCGCCGATGCGGGTGAAGATGCGGTCGATGGGGCCGATCCGCGCCCGGTCCGCGGGGACGAAGCTGCCGATGTGGGCGAGCAGCACGATCAGCGCCGTCTGCCGCATGTAGGTGGACTTGCCACCCATGTTGGGTCCGGTGATGATCAGCATCCGCCGCTCGTCGTCGAAGCGGCAATCGTTGGCGACGAAGGGGTTGTCGGTGACCTGTTCCACCACCGGATGCCGCCCGGCCTCGATCTCCAGCCCGGGGGCCTCGTCGAGCTGCGGCCGGCTGAAGTCCAGGCGCTCGGCGCGTTCCGCGAAGCAGGCCAGCACGTCCAGCTCGGCCAGCGCCTCGGCGCAGCCCTGCAGGGCCGGCAGATCCCCCAGCAGCCGTTCCAGCAGGGCCTCGTAGAGGGCCTTCTCGCGGGCCAGGGCGCGTTCCCGCGCCGACAGCACCTTGTCCTCGAAGGCCTTGAGCTCGGGAATGATGTAGCGTTCCGCGCCCTTCAGGGTCTGGCGCCGCTGGTAGTCATCGGGCACCTGCGCCGCCTGGGCCTTGCTGACCTCGATATAGTAGCCGTGCACCCGGTTGTAGCTGACCTTGAGGCCGGCGATGCCGGTGCGCTCGCGCTCCCGTGCCTCCAGCTCGATCAGGTACTGGTCGGCGTTCTGCGACAGCCGGCGCAGTTCGTCCAGTTCGGGGTCGTAGCCCTCGGCGATCATGCCGCCGTCGCGGGTCAGCACCGGCGGCGATTCGACCAGCGCCCGCTGCAGCAGCGCCTGCACCTCGGGGTGCTCGCCGATGCGCCCGGCCAGCTCGCCGAGCAGCGGGTCGTCGATGGCGGCCAGCAGCCGCTGCAGGGCCGGCAGGCGGCCGAGGCTGTCGCGCAGGCCGGACAGGTCGCGTGGCCGGGCCGACTTGAGGGCCACCCGGGCGAGGATGCGCTCCATGTCGCACAGCCCGGTGAGGGCCTCGTGGATCTCCTCGTGCCGGTGGTTGTCGAGCAGCGCCGCGACGCACTGGTGACGGCGGCGCAGCAGGGCCTGGTCGCGTAGCGGCCGGTGGATCCAGCGCCGCAGCAGCCGGCTGCCCATGGCCGAGGCGGTGCTGTCCATGACCCAGGCCAGGCTGTGCTCGCTGCGCCCCGAGGTGGTACTGTCCAGCTCCAGGTTGCGGCGGCTGGCGGCGTCCAGGATCAGGGTCTCCTCACGGCGCTCGTGGCGCAGGCCTCGCAGGTGGGGCAGGGCGGTGCGCTGGGTCTCGCGGACGTACTGCAGCAGGGCGCCGGCGGCGGCCACCGCCAGCGCCAGCCCCTCGCAGCCGAAGCCGGACAGGTCACGGGTGCCGAACTGCTCGCAGAGCAGCCGCTCGGCGCTCTCGGTGTCGAAGTGCCAGGGGGGGCGGCGGCGCAGGCCGGCGGTCTCGTCGTCGAGCAGCGGGTGCTCGGCCGTTTCGCTGACCAGCAGCTCCCGCGGCGCGAGTCGCTCCAGCTCGCCGGACAGGGCCTCGTCGCCGTCCACCTCCTGGACCGTGAAGCGGCCGCTGGCGAGGTCCAGGGCGGCGATGCCGACCGCCCCCCCCGGCGCAAATTGCAGCGCGGCCAGCAGGTTGTCGCGGCGCTCCTCGAGCAGGGACTCCTCGGTCACCGTGCCCGGAGTGACGATGCGCACCACCTTGCGCTCCACCGGCCCCTTGCTCTTCGCCGGGTCGCCGATCTGCTCGGCGATGGCGACCGATTCGCCCTGGCGCACCAGCCGCCCCAGGTACTGATCGACGGCATGCACCGGGATGCCGGCCATGGGGATGGGTTCGCCCGCCGACTGGCCGCGGCGGGTCAGGGTGATGTCCAGCAGCCGGGCGGCGCGGCGGGCGTCTTCGTAGAACAGCTCGTAGAAGTCGCCCATCCGGTAGAAGACCAGGATGTCCGGATGCTCGGCCTTGATGCGCAGATACTGCTGCATCATCGGGGTGTGAGCGGTGGCTGGCTTGCTGGCGGTCGACATCGGCGGAAGTCTAATGGAAATCCGCCTGCCGGCCCACTTGCACCGGACGGGCGGCTTTGGTACCAAGGAGGCTCGAACGGACGAGGGCTGGACCATGGCACGGGGCTACGAGGAAAAGCGGGAATTCATGCGCATGCTGCTGGACTGCGAGCTGCAGTGCCAGGATGTCGTCAGCGGGGAGCGGCTGCTGGGCCGGGCCCATGACCTGAGCAGCGAGGGGCTGGCCTTCAGCCTGGAGCGGTCCTTCGCGCCGGGCGACCGGCTGGAGGTGCGCATCGAGCCGGAACGGGCCCTGGTGCCGCCGCTGCATGCCGAGGTCGAGGTGCTGCGGGTCGAGCCGGCCGGGCCAGGGGGCGGGTTCCGCCACGGGGCGCGGATTCTCGCCTATCGCTGAGGCACGCCGGCCGCGCCGGCGGCAGCAGGGGCGCACGCCCGGGAGACGGTCATGGCTGGAGAGAGCGGCAGGGAACGGGACATCGCCGGGCTCGCCCGGGCGCTGGGCGAAGCGGCGCAGGCGGCCGGGGTGAAGCTGGCCACTGCCGAGTCCTGTACCGGTGGCTGGCTGGCCAAGGTGATCACCGACGTCCCCGGCTGCTCCGCCTGGTTCGAGCGCGGTTTCGTCACCTACAGCAATGCCTCCAAGCAGGAGATGCTCGGGGTGAGTGCCGCCACCCTGGAGACGCAGGGGGCGGTCAGCGAGGCGACCGTGGCCGAGATGGCCGCCGGTGCCCTGGCCCACAGCCGGGCGCAGCTCGCTGTCGCCATCAGCGGCATCGCCGGGCCGGGCGGGGCGACGCCGGGCAAGCCGGTGGGCATGGTCTGTTTCGCCTTCGCCCGCGAGGGCCGGCCGCCGCGCAGCGAGACCGAGTACTTCATCGGCGACCGCGAGGCGGTGCGCCTGCAGGCGGTCGGCTATGCCCTGCATGGCCTGCTCGATGCCCTCGGTGACTGAGCCGGCAGGCCCGCCCCGGCAGCGGCTGTTCTTCGCCCTCTGGCCGGACGCCGCCACCCGCAGCGCCCTGGCGCGGGTGGCGCGGGCGGTGGCCCGCGGCAACGGCCGGCCGGTGGCGGCGGACAACCTGCACCTGACCCTGGCCTTCATCGGGCCGGTGGATGCCGAGCAGCGCGACTGCCTGCGCCGCGCCGCGGCCGGGGTGGGGGGTTCAGCCTTCCGGCTGCGGCTCGACCAGTACGGCTACTGGCAGCGGCCGCGGATCGCCTGGCTGGGGGCGGGCGAGGTGCCCGAGGCGCTGTCGTCGCTGGTCCGGCGGCTCAACGAGGCATTGGCGACCGAATGCGGCCACCAGCCCGATCCGCGTCCCTTCGCGGTCCATGTCACCCTGGCCCGCAAGGCGCGGCGGCGGCGGGTGCCGGAGGAGGTCGTGCCCATCGACTGGGCCGTGGACCGCTTCTGCCTGGTCGAGTCGCGTTCCACCGACAACGGGGTGCGCTACGAGCTGCTGGAGTGCTGGCCGTTGGCCGGCGACGCCTGATCGATCCCCCGCCCTGGACAACTGGATAAACATCCAGTATAACTCTGCGCAGTATTTCCGATCCGATTCGAGGGCCGTGCGGCGGCCGCAGCAGACAGGGGAGAACGCATGATGGACGAGAACAAGCGCAAGGCACTGGGTGCCGCACTGAGCCAGATCGAGAAGCAGTTCGGCAAGGGCGCCGTGATGCGCATGGGCGATGTCGGCGCGGTGCGCGACGTGGAGGCGATCTCCACCGGTTCGCTGACCCTCGACGTGGCGCTGGGCATCGGCGGCCTGCCCGCCGGCCGGGTGGTGGAGATCTACGGACCGGAGTCCTCCGGCAAGACCACCCTGACCCTGCAGGTGATCGCCGAGTGCCAGAAAAAGGGCGGCACCGCCGCTTTCGTCGACGCCGAACACGCCCTGGATCCGACCTATGCCGAGAAGCTGGGGGTCAACATCGACGATCTGCTGGTCTCCCAGCCGGACACCGGCGAGCAGGCCCTGGAGATCACCGACATGCTGGTGCGTTCCGGCGCCGTGGACGTGGTGGTGGTCGACTCGGTGGCGGCGCTCACTCCCAAGGCCGAGATCGAGGGTGAGATGGGCGATTCGCACGTCGGTCTGCAGGCACGGCTGATGTCCCAGGCGCTGCGCAAGCTGACCGGCAACATCAAGCGCTCCAACACCCTGGTGATCTTCATCAACCAGATCCGCATGAAGATCGGCGTCATGTTCGGCTCGCCGGAGACCACCACCGGCGGCAACGCCCTCAAGTTCTATTCCTCGGTGCGCCTGGACATCCGCCGCATCGGTGCCATCAAGAAGGCCGACGAGGTGGTGGGCAACCAGACCCGGGTCAAGGTGGTGAAGAACAAGATGGCCCCCCCCTTCAAGCAGGCCGAGTTCGAAATCCTCTATGGCGAGGGCATCTCCCGCGAGGGCGAGCTGATCGATCTTGGCGTGGCCGAGGGCATCGTCGACAAGTCCGGTGCCTGGTATAGCTACCAGGGTGAGCGTATCGGCCAGGGCAAGGAAAACGTCCGTAACTTCCTCAAGGAGAATCCGGACATCGCTGCCGAGATCGAGGCCCAGATCCGCGCCAAGCTGCTGGTTACGGCACCGCCGGCGGACGAGCTGGAAGAGGCGGTTCCGCCAGAGGCCCTGAACTGAACGTTGGCCACGAAACCCACGAAAAATGTGCGCTATTGACCCGGCAACTGAACATGCCGAGTTCAGGGCATCAGGCCTGTGCCGGGACAAGGCGCGGCCCGCCGGCAAGGGTCGGTCTCCTGGTCAAGGGCCGGAACGCCGTATCGTGCCGTCAGCGGGTTTTTCAACAGCCTGCCAGGTCTTTCGTGGGCATGGCATGAAACCTCGGCATGCAGGCAGCGTCTGAATCTGCTGATGATGAAGAGCTGCGCCGCGCGGCGCGGGAGACGGCGCTCGGCCTGCTGGCGCGGCGTGAGCACAGCCGCCTGGAACTCGGGCGCAAGCTGGCCCAGCGCGGCTACCCGGCGGCGCTTGTCGAGGGGGTGCTCGATGCCCTGGGTGCCGAGGGGCTGCAGAGCGACAGCCGTTTCGCCGAGAGCTACGTCTACAGCCGCAGCGGCCGCGGCTTCGGGCCGCAGCGCATTCGCGCCGAGCTGCGCGAGCGCGGCATCGACGACGGGCTGATCGAGGCCAGCCTGGCGGACGCCGGTGTCGACTGGGCACGCCTGGCGGCCGAGGCCTGGCACAAGCGCTTCGCCGGGCGCCCGCCGGCGGATTACCGCGAGCGCGCTCGCCAGCAGCGCTTCATGCTCAACCGCGGCTTTACCCATGAGCAGATCCAGGCCGTGTTCCGTAATGAGTGACTGGCGCCCCGCCATGGGGTAAGCTTCGCGCGATCAGACACATAGCCATGCTTCAACGCAGAAGACCCATGATCAGCAGCGCCGAAATCCGCACCCGGTTCCTCGACTACTTCCGCGAACGCGGCCACGAGATCGTGCCCAGCAGCCCGCTGGTGCCGGCCGATGACCCCACCCTGCTGTTCACCAATGCCGGCATGGTGCAATTCAAGGAGGTGTTCACCGGCCGCGAGACCCGCCCCTACACCCGCGCCGCCAGTTCCCAGCGCTGCGTGCGTGCCGGCGGCAAGCACAACGACCTGGAGAACGTGGGTTACACCGCGCGCCACCACACCTTCTTCGAGATGCTGGGCAACTTCAGCTTCGGCGACTACTTCAAGCGCGAAGCCATCCACTATGCCTGGGAGCTGCTGACCCGGGAATTCAAGCTGCCGCCCGAGCGGCTGTGGGTCACCGTCTACGAAGAGGACGACGAGGCTGCCGACATCTGGCTGAAGGAGATCGGCGTCGATCCGGCGCGCTTCTCGCGCATTGGCGACAAGCCCGGCGGCCGGCGCTACGAGAGCGACAACTTCTGGTCGATGGGCGATACCGGTCCCTGTGGCCCCTGCTCGGAGATCTTCTACGACCACGGTCCGGAGATCCCCGGTGGCCCGCCCGGTACCCCGGAGGAGGACGGCGACCGCTATATCGAGATCTGGAACCTGGTGTTCATGCAGTACGACCGCGACGCCGACGGCAACATGACCCCGTTGCCCAAGCCCTCGGTGGACACCGGCATGGGCCTGGAGCGCCTCGCCGCGGTGCTGCAGGGCGTGCACAACAACTACGACATCGACCTGTTCCGCCGGCTCATCGAGGCCGCCGCCCGGCTGGCCGGCTGCGACGATCTGCAAAACACCTCGCTGCGTGTCATCGCCGACCACATCCGCGCCTGCGCCTTCCTGGTCACCGACGGCGTGGTGCCCTCCAACGAGGGTCGCGGCTACGTGCTGCGGCGCATCATCCGCCGCGCCATCCGCCACGGCCACAAGCTGGGTCTGCGTGAGCCCTTTTTCTTCAAGCTGGTCGCCCCTCTGTGCGAAGTGATGGGCGACGCCTACCCCGAGCTGGTCGAGGCCCGACCCCGTGTGGAACAGGTGTTACGCCAGGAGGAGGAACGTTTCGCCGAAACCCTGGATCATGGCATGGCCCTGCTGGAGGAGGCCATCGCCGGTCTCGAGGGCAAGCAGATCCCCGGGGAGACCGTGTTCCGGCTCTATGACACCTACGGCTTCCCCGTGGACCTCACCGCCGACATCGCCCGCGAGCGCGGTCTGCGCATCGACATGGAAGGCTTCGAGCGCGAGATGGCGGCGCAGCGCGAGCGGGCACGCGCGGCCAGCAGCTTCTCCGCGGTCCATGGCGAGGGCCTGCAGGTGGCGGCGAAGACCGAGTTCACCGGCTACGACCGGCTGCATGACCGCGGGCGCATCCTCGCCCTGTTCCGCGACGGCGAGCCGGTGGAGCGCTTGGGCGAAGGCGAGGCGGGGCTGCTGGTGCTCGACCGCACGCCCTTCTACGCCGAGTCCGGCGGCCAGGTGGGTGACACCGGGGTGCTGCGCACCGACGCCGCCGAGCTGCGCGTGCTGGACACCCAGAAACAGGGTGAGGCCTTCCTCCACCGGGTGCAGGTGGAAAGGGGCGCGGTGGCCGTGGGCGACTCGCTGGAGGCCGAGGTGGTCACCTCGCGCCGCCGCGAGATCGCCGCCGCCCACTCCGCCACCCACCTGCTGCACGCCGCCCTGCGCCAGGTGCTCGGTGAGCACGTGCAGCAGAAGGGCTCGCTGGTGGAGGCCGGGCGGCTGCGCTTCGACTTCTCCCACTTCGATGCGCTGACCCCGGAACAGCTGGCCGAGATCGAGACCCTGGTCAACGCCAAGATCCGCGAAAACCTGCCGGTGGAGACCCGGCTCATGTCCCCCGACGAGGCCAGGGCGGCCGGGGCCATGGCCCTGTTCGGCGAGAAGTACGGCGACATCGTGCGCGTGCTCTCCATGGGGGACTTCTCGGTGGAGCTGTGCGGTGGCACCCACGTCCAGCGCACCGGTGACATCGGCCTGTTCAAGATCGTCTCCGAGGGTGGCGTGGCCGCCGGCGTGCGCCGCATCGAGGCGGTCGCTGGCCAGGCCGCGCTGGACTACGTCAACGGCCTGGAGCAGGGCTTCAAGCGCATCGCCGGCCTGCTCAAGGCCGATCTGGGCAAGGTCGAGGACAAGGTTCAGGCCCTGCTGGAGCGTAACCGGGGCCTGGAGAAGGAACTCGAGCGGCTCAAGGCCAGGCTGGCCAGCAGCCAGGGCGGCGACCTGGCCGCGCAGGCGGTTGAGATCGGCGGCATCCGGGTGCTGGCGGCCAAGCTGGAGGGCGTGGATCCCAAGTCCCTGCGTGACACCGTGGACCAATTGAAGAACAAGCTGGGCCACGCTGCGGTGGTCCTGGCTGCGGTGGACGGCGACAAGGTCAGCCTGGTCGCGGGGGTCACCAAGGCCGAGACCGACCGCCTCAAGGCCGGCGAACTGGTGAATTTCGTCGCCCGGCAGGTGGGCGGCAAGGGCGGCGGCCGCCCCGATCTGGCCATGGCCGGTGGCAAGGATCCCTCCGCGCTCGATGCCGCCCTGGCCGCGGTTCCCGGCTGGATCGAGACCCAGCTCGGCGGTGGCGGCTGACCCCTCGGCGGGGGTGTATTCTGTGGATTCTGCCGGCCGTTTACGGGTACAATGCCCGGCTTTCGGTGACCCGGCACACCGGTGCCGGTGACGGGTGTGGCATGTCGTTGATCGTTCAAAAATTTGGTGGCACCTCGGTGGGCACGACGGAGCGCATCGAGGCGGTGGCCGACAAGATCAAGCGCTACCGCGATGCCGGCCACGACCTGGTGGTGGTGGTGTCGGCGATGAGCGGCGAGACCGACCGGCTGCTGGGCCTGGCACGGGCGATCACCGACCAGCCGGTGCCGCGTGAGCTCGACGTGCTGCTCTCCACCGGTGAGCAGGTGACCATTGCCCTGCTCAGCCTGGCGCTGGAAAAGCGCGGCTGTCCGGCCCGATCCTATACCGGCAGCCAAGTCCACATCCTGACCGACAGCGCCCACAACAAGGCCCGGATTCAGGACATCGACGGTAGCCGTGTGCGCCAGGATCTCGACGCCGGCCGGGTGGTGGTGGTGGCCGGTTTCCAGGGGGTCGACGAGCAGGGCAACATCACCACCCTGGGTCGCGGCGGCTCTGACACGACCGCGGTAGCGTTGGCCGCGGCGCTGAACGCCGACGAGTGCCAGATATTCACCGACGTCGATGGCGTCTATACCACCGACCCCAGGGTTGTGCCCCAGGCCCGGCGGCTGGAGCGCATCACCTTCGAGGAGATGCTGGAGATGGCCAGCCTCGGCTCCAAGGTGTTGCAGATCCGCGCCGTCGAGTTCGCCGGCAAGTATAATGTGCCGCTGCGTGTACTATCCTCCTTTGAAGAGGGCGAGGGTACGCTGATCACGTACGAGGAAGGAACTATGGAAAACGCGTTGATTTCCGGCATCGCCTTCAATCGCGACGAGGCCAAGCTGACCATCCTCGGCGTGCCCGACCAGCCGGGTGTGGCGCACAAGCTGCTGGGGCCGGTGGCGGAGGCCAACATCGAGATCGACATGATCATCCAGAACGTCGCTCCGGATGGCGGTACTACCGACTTTACCTTCACCGTACACCGCAACGACTATCCCCGGGCCCTGGAGATCGTGCGGCAGGTGGCCGGCGAAATGGGGGCACGGGAGGTATCGGGCGATGACCGGATCGTCAAGATCTCGCTGGTGGGCGTGGGCATGCGCTCGCATGCCGGCATCGCCTCGGAGATGTTCGAGACCCTGGCCCGGGAAGGCATCAACATTCGCATGATATCCACCTCCGAGATCAAGATCTCGGTGGTGGTGGACGAGAAGTATCTCGAACTGGGCGTGCGTGCCCTGCACGACGCCTTCCAGCTCGACCAGGCGCCTCAGCAATAGGCCAGCGCCCGGTCTCCCGTTGGCCACGACCAGGGTGGCTGCCGGTCGGTACTATCCCGAAGACAACTGGTGATTAAGTGAACGGCTATAGTTTCGCCGGCATTGGCCGACAAGCAGGTTATGTCAGGCCGGCCGAGACGACTTTTATAACTATGTTCGGCACGCTGACTAGGGACGGGAGATTTGCTCGGACGTGGATTGGGTTAAGGAGATTCACACATGTTGATTTTGACTCGTCGGGTTGGTGAGACCCTTATGATCGGCGATGACGTGACGGTGACCGTGCTCGGTGTGAAGGGCAATCAGGTGCGCATTGGCGTCAATGCCCCGAAGGAGGTGGCCGTGCATCGTGAGGAAATCTACGAGCGCATCCGTCAGGAACAGGAAGAAAACGGCGTGGCCGCCGGAGACAAGTAGGAGCGGCGGTCGAAAGGGGAGGGCAGTCTTTACGCAGGCCAGTCTCGCAGGTATCCTACCCACCCTGTTTGCAGCAGACGGTGTATCCGGAGAGATGGCCGAGCGGCTGAAGGCGCTCCCCTGCTAAGGGAGTATGGGGTCAAAAGCTCCATCGAGGGTTCGAATCCCTCTCTCTCCGCCATCCATCGAAAAAGGCCCCCTTGCGGGGCCTTTTTCAATGGATCAGACAGTTGGATTCAAACCCTCGATGTCAGAAAAAACGGGTTCGACGGAGCGGCCGCAAGGCCGTGGAGAACGCCGCAGCGCAGCGGAGGCGGCCCGTAGGGTGAGGGGCGTAGCCCCGAATCATCCCTCTCTCTCCGCCATCCATTGAAAAAGGCCCCCTTGCGGGGCCTTTTTCAATGGATCAGACAGTTGGATTCAAACCCTCGATGTCAGAAAAAACGGGTTCGACGGAGCGGCCGCAAGGCCGTGGAGAACGCCGCAGCGCAGCGGAGGCGGCCCGTAGGGTGAGGGGCGTAGCCCCGAATCATCCCTCTCTCTCCGCCATCCATCGAAAAGGGCCCCCTTGTGGGGCCTTTTTCAATGGATCAGTCAGTTGGATTCGAACCCTCGATTCAGAATGGTGGGTTTGACGGAGTGGCCGCAAGACCGAGCTTGAATTATGCGCAGATTTCTGGATAATTGCCGGCTCTCAGGCGCCCGTAGCTCAGCTGGATAGAGTACCTGGCTACGAACCAGGTGGTCGGAGGTTCGAATCCTTCCGGGCGCGCCATTTTTACAAGAAAATACAAGCGGTTATGGTGTTATCCAGCCGCTTGTTCTTTCTCATCCTCTCCATGTGTGCCCGAAAATGTGCTAGTAACAGCGCAAATTCGGGAAATGTTATCCGCGTATCCCGCCAGGTGTTCTGCTGACAAGTGGGCATAGCGTTGAACCATCGAGTAGCATGACCACCCGCCAAGTTCCTGCAAGACATGTAGCGGTGTGCCGTTCTGCACATGCCACGATGCCCATGTGTGGCGCAAGTCGTGCCAACGAAAGTCTTCGATACCAGCACGATCCAACGCTTGCCTCCAAGCACGGGTGTTCGCTTTGTCCACCGGTCGTCCCCTGTACGTGAAAACGCGCACAGGATGTTTGCCGTACTCGCGACGAAGTACCAGTACTGCTTCGTTATTCAACGGTACCGCAATCGGTTTTCTGGCTTTGGCCTGATCCGGATGAATCCATGCCATGCGGCGTGATAGATCCACCTGTGACCATTCCAAACGCGTGACGTTTCTTTCTCGCAGTCCCGTTGCAAGGCTGAAACGTGCCATTGCTTCAAGATGCTCAGGAAGCTCCTGAAGTAACCGATCGGCTTCTTCGCGCGTGAGCCAACGTATCCTTCGTTTTGGCTCCGGGAGCATTCTTACGGCGGGAACTCGATCGATCCATTGCCAATCGTTAGCTGCCCGTCGCAGAATCGCTCGTACGACTTCCAGCATGCGGTTGACGGTAGCATTCGATACGCCTTCCTGGAGTCGCATCCTTGTGATCCTGTCGATTAAGTCCCTGTCGATGGTGTCCAGATACAGGTCATACAGATGTGTGTGGACCCATCGCAGGTGAATCTTCAGATCCTCAAGGCTGGCTTTTCCTTCAGATTCGATCAGCCACCGTTCAACTGCCTGTTGCCAGCGGTAACGCGGTCTCTCACCTAGTCTCTGTTGCCGCCAGAGTTCCGCTTTCCGTCGGTCTTCGTACTCTTGGGCGGCTTTCCTGTCGGCAGTCTGAGTAGACTCGCGTATTTGCCGTCCGTCGGGGGCCGTGAAACGGACCCACCAATAACGGGAGTTCGGCCTTTTGTACAGTGCCATAAGGTTGCCTCCTGTGTGCTCCCTTGCGGCACCTGCCGCACATGAGAGTACATCGACCGCAAATAGGCGGCAAGATCCTCCTCAATGAAACACCAGTGTTTTCCGGGTTTCGCAGCGGGGATTTTCCCTTCTTTGGCGAGTCGCCTGACCGTCTGGGGGTGCATCTTTAGGAATACCGCTGCTTCCTTAAGGTCGAGTGTTCTCATTTAGTTACCACGGAGCGTAAATGGGTCGGTATTGCTGTTTGGCACAGGATTTGTGCTCCAAAGTGCCTAACATGCGGCCCATACTAGCTTTGGTGAGGTAGAAAAAAATCCAAGAAAGCGCGTATGCAGAGCGGGGCTTTCGAGCTTGAAACCGAGCGCCGATTTTTCCATTTCCTGCCCAGGACGGGCGGTTTTTTCCGGGAAACCACAAAGTGTTACAGATACTTCTTGAAGTACGCCACCGTCACCCGGACCGTGATGCCGAAGATGAACAGGAAGGGTGGAATCACCCAGCGCGGGTCCAGCGGGATGGGTGGTACCAGGTAGATCAGCCAGAGGGCGAGGACGGACAGGGCCAGGCCGCGCTTGGTGCGGTGGTAGATGAAGCCGGATTCCCGGCCGGCGCCGGTGCGCCGCAGATACCAGGTGATCAGGCCGTCGGCGGCCGCGGCACAGGCGGTGATGAGGAACAGGGGCATGGCCAGGACCAGCACCCCGAGGCGCAGGGCGAAGAGCTGCAGGCCGGAGGCCGCCGTCTCCAGAAAGACCCAGTTGCCGAGCACGAACCGGCGCATGGTCTCGTTGAGGGGTGAAAGCGGTGCCGGGTCCACCGCCCGGCGCATGAACTCGTCCAGCCCCGTCCAGACGAAGATGGTCTCGTAGGCCCCGTCGGCCAGGGTGCGGATGATGGTCCAGGCGCGGTCGTCGGCCAGCCGGCCGATCAGGTCCACCTCGGCCGCGAGATTGGCCTTGAGGGCGGCCACGCCCCGCGCCCCGTCGGGATAGGGCCAGAGCACGTAGAGCATGTCCACCGCCAGCACCAGCAGGCACACGATGAAGAACCACTTCAGCGTCCAGAGCACCCCGGTCAGCCGCCTGCGGGTCATGGCTGCTCCCCGCGGCAACGCTCTACCCAGGCCCTGATCTCATCCATGTCCCGCGGCAGCAGGGGGTCGTCCCCGGCCAGGGGGAGCCGCAGCTTGTAGAGCCGTCCCCCGTCGAGCAGCCCGAAGGCCTGCCCCTTGGGCAGCTGTACTAGGTCCGCCGGGGTGAGCATCTCGGTCTCGATCTCGGTCAGGCGGTCCGCGTTCTGGGCGACGAAATCCACTGGCGTGTCCGGGTCGTTGTTGTCGGTGGTGCGGGACTCGGCCACCTTGGTGTAGACCCGCACCTTGGGGAGCTGGTCGGTGAGGATGGCGGCGGTCTCCTCGTTCTTGACCCGCAGCATGATCAGGGTGTTGAGGTTGCCGCTCACCTGGCCCGCCTTGGCCCGGTCACCGATCCCGGCCTCGATGTCCGAGGCGGTCTGGGTGTAGGCGGTGACCTGCACCCCGGCGCCGCCCGCCTTGTTGAGCAGGGGGATGAACTCGTCGCCGATCAGCTCATTGAACTCGTCGGCGTGGATGGCGATACGGGCGCGGCGGTGCCCGGCGACTTCGGGCAGGCCCAGGGTGTCGCCGTGCTTGTAGAGCTGACCGGCGATAGAGGTCAGGTCCGCGAACATGGAGTTGCCCACCGCCCCGGCCACCTCGGCGTCCGACAGCGCGTCCAGTCCCACGTAGACGATGCCCTGCTGGCGGATCACCCGCATCCAGTCCAGGATGGGGCGGGGATCGCGAGTGTCGCCGTAGTCGGGCGCCAGCAGCTCGCCGCTCTTGCCGCTGGTCAGCTTCTCCAGCAGCGGCAGCAGGCTCGCAGTCAGCTTGTCGAAGTAGGTCTTGTCGTACTCGAAGGCGGAGCGCAGGCCGTCGGCGACGGGGTCGTAGAGGTTGCGCTCCTTGGCGAACTTCACCAGCGCCACCGCGTGCCGGTCCCGGCCGCGCAGGGCCAGGGGCAGCTTCTTGTCGTCGATGTTGCCCTCGATGGTCTGCACCCCCGACCGCCAGTCGCCGGGGGCCTCGCTTTCTAGCCACAGGTGGTAGTAGTCCACCAGCAATGGCTCGATGTTGGTGACGTAGCGGGCGACGGCGGCATAGTCGGGCTTGCGTCCCAGCCCCACCAGCGCCCGCGCCACGATGTTGGTGAAGCGCCAGGCGAACTCACGGAAGGCGGCGGAATTGCCCTGGGAGGGCAGTTGGGAGGCGATGCGGGTGGCCACCTCGGTGATGCGGCCGAATTCGCCCACCGGATTGTAGCGTTCCGAGATCTCCGGGAACCCCAGGTGGAAGATGTGGAACTGGTCCAGCCGGCCGGCACGCCTGGCCTCCGCGAACATGCGGCGCAGCAGGTCCACGTCACCCTTGGGGTCGAACACGATCACCGTCTCACCGCGGCGGATGTCCTGGCTCACCAACAGCTCCGCCAGGCGGGTCTTGCCCACGCGGGTGGTGCCCAGCACCAAGGTGTGGCCCACCCGGTCGCCCAGATCCATCCAGATGGCACGCTCGTCCTCCAGGCCGACGCCGTGCAGGGCCGGATCGCCGCCCAGGGGCGGCAGGGGACGCACCGGGTTCCACCAGGCATCGGTGCGCGTGAGCCGGGTCAGCCAGCCGAGCAGCCCCGAGTGCTCGAAGCGCAGCTCGAACGCCCGGGCGGCCCGATAGAACACGCCCGGTTCCAGCCAGCGCCGGGCCTGGGGTGAGCGCACCTCCACCAGGCGCTGGCTGTGGCGTTGGTCCCATGGGAAGCCCCGGCCCAGAAACAGCTTGTGCCGGGAAAGGGGGATACGCTTCGCGGGCAGCACGTAACGGGGCAGGCGCCGCAGCTGCCGCCGGTAGCGCACGAGGCGAAAGCCCTGCCAGGCGCGGAGCAGACCCAGCGCACCGAATCCGGCCGCGGTCACTTCGGCCAGGCCCGGCAGGAGGGGAAAGAACAGCACGGGGTCGTGGAGCAGCACCACCGCCAGCCCGACGAGCACGGTGGCCGGAATGAACTCGATGACGGGACGCAGCCGGTTGTCGAAGATGGGTCCCATGGGGGATCACGCCTTCTGCGTCAGGTGAGGGTTGGGCGGTGGCAGTTGCAGGCCGAGGACCTGCTCGGGTTCGGTGATCAGGAGGCCGTTGATGCGGCTTTGCTTGCGATCGCCCTTGACCTGATAAGACCAGATGTTGGTGGCCTGTGGAGTGCGCTTGTGCAGTTTGAGCTTCTGGAAACGCTTCTGTACCCGCGTCCAGTTCTCCCGGTCGAAATCCTTGAAAATGCCGGGGCTCACCAGCAGCAGGCCTTCAGGAACCACATGGACGCGGGCGTTCACCGCATTGATGAGAAGAGACCCGGAAGCGAGTCCCTCCTTCAGCCAGTGAAGGAAGCGATGGCCGGGATCGTCCTCTTCGGAGATCTCTGTCTCTCGTGGTTCCGAAGGCGATGCCTCAACGGGTGCTTCCGATGCGTCATCAGCATCCGGAGGTGATGGTTCCGGCCCTGGTGTGGACTTTGGGTCCTCACTTGTCGTGTCGTCCCGGTTTTCTCCCACGGGCGCGACACTGCCATCGAACACCGGCGGCCGGGCGTCCGGGTCCGGCCACAGGGTTTGCAGGGGAAAGCGCAGCACGGTGAGCTGTTGCGACCAGTCACCGGTGGTCACCTGCACGATCCAGACGGCCCGATCGCCGTTGGGCGTCAGTAACCCGTGTTGTTGCAGCTCGTCCATCAGCCGGTCGTTGCGTGTCGGTACGCCCTCCTGGCCTTCCTGGCTCAGGTGTTCGCGCAGGGCATCCAGCACGCGTTTGCTGACCAGCCACAGGTCGTCGTCGAGCCGCCAGCCGGCGGCGCCCGGGCGGTTCAGAGGCAGGCTGCCCTGGTCCAGCAGGTATCGCAGGCCGGTCAGCAGCCGGGCGACGAGGGGTTTGCGCCGGGCCGAGGACATGCGGGCCGGCACCCCGGCCAGGTCGCTCGCCACCGACAGGCCGTCCGCCCGGTGCACCAGCTCGCCGAGGACGCCGGCGCGGTCGGCATCCCCGGAGATGGCGGCCAGCCAGGCCCCAAAGACCTCCGGATCGGAGGCCAGCCAGCTCAGGCCCCGCTGGGGCAGGATGAAGCGGACCAGCAGGGGCGGGACCCGTTCGTGGAACCGGTAGCGTCGCTCCCGCACGAACTCCACCCGGTACCAGCCCGCCACGGCGGGGAGGGGGCCGGCCCAGGGATCCCAGTGTCCGAGTTCCCGGCCTTGCCGGTCGTACAACCGCACCCGCTGGTCGGTGACCGGCTTGCCGAGGTCGTGGAGCAGGGCGCCGGTGGCCGTGGCGTAGGTCCAGAGGTCCTGCCGGGCGGCCAGCTCCTCGGCGGCAGCCCCCGGGGGAAGCAGCCGGCCCCGGCGCAGTTTCAGGGCCTCGCGCACCACCTCCAGCCCGTGGACCAGCATGCCGCCCGGGCCGGCGTGGTGGTGGGCCTCCGAGGCCGGCAGCTGCTGGACGAAGCCGGCGTAGGCCTCGAAGACCGTGGCGTAGAACGCCACCCAGTGGGCGCGGGGCACCCCGACCAGTTGTCGGATGGTGGCCAGCTGAGACCGGTGCGGGCGGAGCAGGGCACCGGCGTCCAGCACCGGCAGAGCCCCCTCTACCGGCGGGTCGACATGGCGTCTTCTGCCCCAGAGGCTCAGCAGCGCACCCATTGGTCCAGCCATTCCGAGACCTCTTCGGGACGGGGCCAGGGTGCCCAGTCGCGCCAGAAATGCACGGCGTTGCCGTGCCGTTTCAGGAAATCCTCGAGCGGGAGCACGAGCGGATTCCACATCTCGCCGGCGGCGGCTGCCCGGTACTCGAACAGGGGCAGGCGGCAGAGCTGATGGCGCAGGATGGCCGCCTGGCGCGGAAGCGGCGCCGCGATTGCCGCCCGCAGGGCGCCCAGCACGACGGCCGAGGGAAGCTCGTCCGGGTCCTCGATGACCCTTTCCAGACCCCTGAGATGCTCGAGCAGGACCCGGCAAGGCTCTATCCATGGGCCGAGACCTGCTTCGTGGATGTGGGCGAGGGTGATGCGGGATACAGGTGGCGTGCTCATGCGTCGGCACTGTGCCAACGCCGACCGGGTCACACCATGGAAAACGTGATTACCGTTCCGGGCGGATTTTCCAGAGGCGGATGCGCCGCCCTTTGCGTAACCCTTTCATCGCCGCGCGCCCCTTCGAGCGCGGCGGCCCTTTCGGGTAGGGCCTTTGCCGTTACCAACCCCTTCCCTTGGTGAGCCCTATCAGACCATTTTTCTGGTGTTTTCATGACCAAATTGGTCAGTTTTCCAAATTACTGCTTGCCCGATATATCGATAACCGATATCTTCAATGCATGTTGCGAAGTGTGGCGGACAAGGCAACCCTGGATATCTACGATGGGGTCAATAGCCGGTACGCCCGCAAATTACCGCGTGAATCGCATGGCAAGGCCAGACGCCTGCTGGACCAGATTAATGCGGCATCATCACTGGAGGTATTGCGAATACCGCCGAGCAATCGCCTGGAGAAGCTGCACGGTGATCTGGCAGGTTTCTGGAGCCTTCGCATCAATGACCAGTGGCGCATTATTTTCCGCTGGAAAGGGAATGATGCGCAGGATGTAAAAATTACTGATTACCATGGGTGAAACGAGATGCTTCCGAAGAAACGACCACCTACCCATCCCGGTGAGATGCTTCTCAAGGAATTTCTTGAACCACTAGGTGTCACGCAAAAGGAATTCGCCCAACATCTTGGTTGGACCTATGCCCGGTTGAACGAAATCATCAACGGCCGGCGGAATGTCAGCGCGGACTCTGCCTTGGCGTTAGGCGAGGCGCTTAAGACCGGGCCGGAATTCTGGCTCAACCTGCAGCGGGACTGGGACCTTTGGCATGCCATGAATTCCCATAAAAAGGTGCCACCTTTGAAGAAGGTCGGATGAAGATTCTCCTCACATTTACTGGTTTTCATGACCCTTACAGCCTTGGCTTGGTTGGGGAGGAGCAACAGGCAGGCCCGATTCTTTCCCTGGTGAAGGCAAGGCCCTTTGACCACGTTGTATTGATTTCAACGTTGAATACGCGGGAAAACACCGCGGCAACCGAATCAGCACTCAGGGCGTCGAATCCGGGAATTGAAATTTCCATCATCGACGCGGCGCTGAGCGATCCCACGGATTACATTGAAATCCTGCGCGTACTTCGCACAAAGGTCAGGCCAACATTGGAATCCTATGGTGCCCGGATGGATCTTTCGGTAGCTGTTGCTTCCGGCACCCCGCAAATGCACGCAGCCTGGCTCCTGATGGTTGCCAGCGGTGAGTTGCCTGCGCGGATTCTCCACATCAGGCCGCCTCGCTTTGTGACCGCTGATAAGCCGCTTGTCAGTGAAGTCGATCTTTTGTCGCGAGAATTTCCAGAGGTTCGCAGCGCCCAGGTGTCGGAACCGGAGCCTTATTATGCACCGATAGATACCGGTGAGATCATCCGTTCATTGGGCATCGTGGGTGACCACCCCGAGTTGAAAAAGGCGCTTGAGATCGCGGCCACGCTCGCATCCTCGGATGTCCCGATTCTGATTCTGGGGGAGACAGGTACCGGAAAGGAGTTGCTGGCGCGCTTCGTCCACTTGGCCAGTGGTCGGCCGGCGGAACGTTTCGTGGCTATCAACTGCGCCGCGACCCCAAAGGATCTTGTTGAGAGCATACTATTTGGTCATCGCAAGGGATCCTTTACTGGTGCCATATCCGACCAGGAGGGCAAGTTTGCTCAGGCGGATGGTGGAACGCTGTTTCTGGACGAACTCGGCGAACTACCTCTGGAGACGCAAGCGAAGTTGTTGCGCGTTGTGCAGGAGGGCCAAATCGAGCCGGTGGGTGCCGGGAAACCCATTGATGTCGATGTGCGCCTGATCGCAGCAACCAATGCCAATCTGGCTCGCGCCATCAGGCGGGGTAAGTTTCGTGAGGATCTCTACTATCGCCTGAACGTCGGTGAGATCCGCCTGCCAGCACTCCGGCATCGGCGCAGTGATATCCCTAAGCTGGCGCTCGCCGTTCTGGATAGAGTGAATGCCAGTCTCAAGCAGCCGAAGCGGCTGACCACGGCGGCATTGCAGCGACTTCAGGCGCATGACTGGCCGGGCAACATCCGTGACCTGTCGAACGTCATCGAACGATCTGCGCGACTGGCACGTTCGCCCGTGTTGGATGCAGATGACCTGCTGCTCAGCGAACCGGTGGGTCATGCCGATCCGCTGGCAGCATTGCCGGAACCGGTTGAAGGCTTTTCGCTGGAGGAATTCCTGTCCAGTGCGCGCAAGCAGCTGGTGTTACGGGCGCTCGAAATCAGTCAGGGGAACCAGAGCGAGGCGGCGCGGCTGTTGGGGGTGACGCCGCAAGCGGTACACAAGTTCCTGCGGAAGACAAAACAATAATTTCAACCCGGGTTTAAATTGGTTAAACTTTGGTTGAAAGGCCTTGATCACAAGAGGACGAGGAATCGTATCATAAGTATTTGAATGTTAACGTGAACGTGGGTCGTTGCGGGTGATGGCATATCGCTTGCTCTATCTGGATTACCACAACCGAATCCAGAGGAGTAAGGCCAATGACGCAATTCACAGTTTCAGTAGTGATTGATGGGGATACGTTCGAAGTGGCAAACGGCTGGAAATGGAACGGCCAGACCGGGTCTCGGGTACGGCCGACGGGCTACGATGCCCCTGAGATCAATACGATAGCCGGGCAGCAGGCAAAGCAGAAACTGGCGCGATTGATCCAGGGCGAGGTCGTTAATCTTGCCAAGGCATACAAGATTGACCGGGGGCGGCTGGTTTGTGATGTGTATTTCAACGGTCGCAATCTGGCGGACTATTTTACCGAATACCAATAGGTCACGGGGAGATATGGCAAAAGACACCACCAAGGAAACCGATGCCCGGATTGTTATCGATGACTGGTTGCGCCAGGCGGGATGGGATCCTGCGGATAAGTCCCAGGTTCTGACCGAGGTCAAGGCCGGTGGCGGTTCTAGTGGTGTCGCGTACCCAGGTGCCGATGGCGATGCCGGCGCTCTGCGCACGTCGGACGGGGATGAAGTGCCCACTGGGCGAGCCGACTATGTGCTGCTTGACCAGCGCGGCCGCCCTCTGGCGGTGATCGAGGCCAAGAAGAAGGCCATTCATCCTTATGTGGCCAAGCAGCAGGCACTGCCCTATGCCAAGCAGCTCAAGGCGCCCTTCATCTTCTTGACCAATGGGGAGCTGATCTATTTCTGGGACTACCAGAATGACGATGCGCGCATCGTCAATTCGTTCTTCTCGCGGCGCGACATGGAACGCCTCGTGCACATGCGCACCGAGCGCAAGCCGCTTGCTACCATTGAGATCCCTGACTATTACACCCGCCAGGGCGAGACCCGTGAACTGCGTCCCTATCAAAAGGACGCCATGCGTGCCATGGATCGAGCGCTCGAACTCGGGAAACGTCGTTTTCTGATCGAGCTGCCTACTGGCACCGGAAAGACCGACCTCATCTGCCAGTATATCAAGCGCCTGATGCAGGCGGGCCATGCCGAGCGCGTGCTGTTCCTGGTGGACCGCGAACAGCTCGCCAAGCAGGCGTTGGAGGCGATCAGCGACCTGCTGGGCCAATACAGCCACTACTGGCTCAAGCCGGGCATGGTGCGCACTGAGCAGCAGATCACGGTATGTCTGCTGCAAACCATGATCGGTCGCTACCACGAATATACGAGCGGATATTTCGATGTGGTCATTGCTGATGAGTGCCACCGTTCTATTTATGGCGCTTGGCAGACGGCGTTGACGCACTTCGATGCCATTCACATCGGCCTGACGGCGACACCGGCCGCCTACATCGAACGCAACACATTCAAATTCTATCAGTGCAAGGACGACACGCCGGATTTCTCCTATCCCATCCAGGACGCCTTCAAGAACGGTTATCTGGTGCCCTATCGGTTCGCTGAGGGTATCACCGAGATCATCGCGGAAGGCGCAGATGTTGAGGAGGAACACTACGACCCAGCTGAGTTCGAGCGTAAATGGACGAATGAGCAGACCAACCGGCTCATGATGGAAGAGTTCGATCGCCTGGCGTGGCAGAACTACAAGGAACTGGCCCCTGGGCAGAAGGTGGGGCCGGGCAAGGCCGTTGTCTTCGCCATCACCAAGCATCATGCCGCGCGTTTGGCGCAATATCTCAACGAGCTGCATCCCGAGCATCAGGGCCGGTACGCCGAAGTGATTACCAGCGACGTGCCCAATGCCGATGAGTTAATTCGCAAGTTCAAGCGCGAAGACTACCCCATGGTTGCCGTAAGTGTCGGTATGCTGGATACCGGCTTTGACTGCCGCGAAGTCCTGCATCTGGTCATGTGCCGGCGGGTACGCAGTCCTATTCTGTATCAGCAGATGCGAGGGCGGGGCACACGCACTGCGCCCCATATTGGCAAAGAGAAGTTCGTGATCTACGACTTCTTCCGTAACCATCAGTATTTCAATGACAGTGACACCGATATCTTCACCGGCGCAGGCGGTGGGCATGCGCCGGCGGTCAGCAAACCAAAAGGGGTGTCCCCGCGCGAGCTGGTGGAATTGGGCCTCGAAGACGAATGGTTGGAGGCAGTCAACTACGTAGAGGTCGGGCCGGAAGGTGAGCGCGTAGACAAACGCGAGTATGTCACCGATTGGGAACAGGCCATCCGTGAAGCCGTGGAACGTGACCCGATTATCAATAAGGTCAAATCAGGCGAACCGCTATCCGAAGATGAAGAGCAACAGCTCGCCGACCGGCTTAACCAGCCGGAACGATATTTCAACGAAGAAAACCTGCGCAGGGCCTACCGCAATCCGGGCGGGACGCTGGTGGATTTCATCCGTGCCGCCCTCGGCCAGCAGAAGATCAAGAGCCGCGAGGAAGTAGTCGAGGAAAACTTCCGTGCCTGGCTGGTCACGCGTAACCTGAGCCCGGAGCAGGCCCAGTATCTTGCGCTCCTCAAGAACCGCGGCATTGCCCGGGGCAGGCTCACGCTGGATGACCTGTTCCAGCCACCACTATCCATCCTGAACGCGGCAAACCTGGGGATCGAGCTTTTCGGCGAGCAAGGCCTCAAGAAGGTGGTGGACGAAATGAACGAAACACTATTCAGTGGAAGCAAAACTTGACAGAAGGTCGGAAAACACATGAACCACGAACTGCGCAGAAAGCTCGACCACATCACCGATACCCTCTGGGCCGGCGGTGTGACCAATCCGGTCACCTACATCGAGCAGATCTCTTATCTCATCTTCCTCAAGCTGCTGGATGAAGAAGAACAGGACCGCGAGTTGCGCGCGCGCCTGGGCGGCGAAAACGGCAACAGCAAACTGCTGTTCCCGCAGCAGGCCGAGCGCTACCGCTGGTCCAAGTGGCGTTTCAAGAGCGGCCCGGAACTGCGCGACTTCATCCGCGACGAGGTCTTTCCCTACATGGCCTCGCTGGCCAAGGACGAGCCGGAGGTGGCGGAGTACTTTCGCGACGCGGTGCTGGAGATTGTGGACCCGAACGTGCTCAAGCAGGTGGTGGACGAGATCGACGCCTTTGAGTTCCGCAAGCTGGGGCCTGACGTCAAGGGTGACATCTTCGAGTACATGCTCACCCATCTGGGGCAGTCGGCCCTCAATGGCCAGTTCCGCACCCCGCGCCAGATCCGCGCCTTTATGGTGGAGATGGTCGATCCGGAGCTGGGCGACACCGTCTTCGACCCCGCCTGTGGCACGGCCGGTTTTCTCATCGACACCGTGGATTACCTGCTGGCCAAGTACAGCGAGGAAGTCAAGGAATACCCCATCTACGGCGAAGACTGGCTGGAGCGGCGGGGCCAGACCCTGGAAGAGGCCAAAAAGGCCGTTCCCAACCTCCAGACCTACAAGAAGGGCGCGGGTGAAAAGATACCGGACTGGGGCCTGCTGGAGACCTCCATCTATGGCGTGGACGTCTCCCGCCAGATGATGCGCATCAGCATGATGAACCTCATTCTCCATGGCATCCGCCATGCCCGGCTCAAGCGAGGCAACGCCCTGTCCGAGCATGGCGGCCTGACGGAGGAAGACCTCACACGCCGCTACAAGGTGATCCTCTCTAACCCGCCCTTCGCGGGCCAGATCCCCAAGGACTCCATCCGCGCCGACCTGCCGACCCGCTCCAAGAAGAGCGAGCTGCTGTTCCTGGGCCTGATGATGGAGCACCTGGCACCCGGCGGGCGCTGTGCCGTGGTGGTGCCGGAGGGCCTGCTGTTCGGCTCCACCAAGGCGCACAAGGAGCTGCGCAAGAAACTCATCGAGGACTTCGACCTGCTCGCCGTGGTCTCCCTGCCCGCCGGCGTGTTCAAGCCCTACGCCGGCGTCAAGACCGGCGTGCTCGTGTTCCGCAAGCCCGCCGAAGGTGCCAGAAAGACCAAAAACAGAAAGGTCTGGTTCTACGAGGTCGCCAATGACGGCTACGACCCGGACAAGATCTCCGGCGGCGGCCGCGTGGAAACCCCCGAGCGCAACGACATCCCCGACCTGCTGGCCAGGTGGCAGGAATACAAGGCATCCAAATTCACCAAGCCGCCGGGTGTCGAGGCGAACAGCGTACTGGAGCCCGGCAGCGAACCACCGCGCTGCTGGTGGGCGGACGTCAAGACCCTGGCCGCCAACGATTACAACCTGGCGGCGGGGCGGTACAAGCCGCAGGTGGCGGAAGCGGCACCGGAAGAGGACCCGGTAGAGCTGATCAAGGAGGTATTGGTTATCGAGAAAGATATTGCAAATGGACTCGAAAGGTTGTTGCGAGAGATTGAGGCTTCGGGATGAACTGGCCCTTCACGACAATTGCATCCGTTACGCAACGCACCAGTACGCGCGACCCACGTGCTCGCCCGAACGACTTGTTTCAATACATTGATATTGCATCGATTGACCGGGATCAAAAGGAGATTGTACAGGCTGCCGAGCTAAAGGGCGCCGATGCACCAAGCCGTGCGAGGAAAGTAGTCAAAGCCGGAGATATTCTCGTATCTACCGTAAGACCAAACCTGAACACGGTTGCTATTGTCCCGCCCGAGTTGGATGGTCAAATAGCCTCAACAGGCTTCTGTGTGCTGCGCCCGGACAGGGAACTCGTGGATGAGCGTTATCTGTTCTATTTTGTCAGAACTGCGGAATTTATTGATGCGTTAACATCGAAGGTGCGTGGCGCGCATTATCCGGCAGTATCGGATCGTGACGTAAAGAATACGGAACTACCGCTGCCTCCACTCAAGGAGCAACGCCGCATCGTCGAAATCCTCGACCAAGCCGACGCCCTGCGCAAACAACGCGCCGACGCCGACAAAAAGGCCGCCCGTATCCTTCCCGCACTGTTCTATCAGATGTTCGGTGATCCTCTTTTGAATCCACGTGGCTGGGATGTTCAGCCATTCGGTGCCTTGAAGGGTGAGACGGGCCTCGTCACTGACGGGGATTGGATCCTCTCAGAAAATATGGACGAGTCGGGCAATGTTCGGCTTCTCCAGCTAGCAGATATCGGGATTGGCCGCTTTCTTGACAAATCAAGGAAGTTTATAACCGATGAGAAGTTCGACGAGCTTGGTTGCACGGAAGTATTAGCGGGAGACGTGCTCGTCTCACGGATGGCGGAGCCTATTGGCCGAGCCTGCATAGTGCCGGAGCTAGAACAACGCGCAATTACAGCGGTGGATATCACTATTGTAAGGGTGGGCCAAAGTGTGGCATTGCCAGAATATGTTGTCTGCCTGTGCAACATGCCATTTTTTCTGGGGAAGGCGCAGGCTGCAGCATCCGGTACTACAAGAGGGAGAATTACACGAAGGAATCTAGAGAAGATACCGGTTCCAATCCCACCAGTGGAGATGCAGAAGGAATTTGCCTGTCGCTATAACGAAATGGAAAAAATGTCGGTAGGTATGATGAATGCCCATCAGTTTCTAGAATCTTTGTTCAATTCGCTTATGAGGAGCGCGTTTTCGGGCGAATTGACTGCGGGTTGGCGCAAAGCGCACACGAAGGAATTACTCCGAGAAATGGAAAGCCAGGCGCAGGCGATATCATGACAGACGATGTCCAAAAATCTGGTGATGAGATCAGCCCAGCCTTTTGGGTGGGTGGAGACAACTTGCTCGCAGTAGCCGAGGGCTCAGAAGACGGCGCCCAGCAGGCTGCGCTTGAGGAGGTTCGGATTCGGGTAGGGACACTGCTAAAAACCGAGACTGTGTCCTTCTTACTGGGGGCGGGCACCTCGGTAGACTGTGGCGGGCCGTTACTCGGGAAGGTTCCCATTGCCATCGAGCAGGCTATCCACAAAGAGGGAATATACGGCGGCGATAGCCCTCGGCTCCGCCGCTGGCTCAAGATGTTTTACCTTTCCGTTCAACATGTCGTTGACAACGGATCGGTTCCGACTAGCCGCGATCACATCTTGGAGCGGCATAAAGCAATCCAGGATGGCGGCGCCGAACCGCTAGCCGCTAACTTTGAGCAGGTGCTTTCTCAGCTCTACCGCTGGAGGGCGGCGCTTCCAGAGAAGGGGGGACGTCTGCGGATCGAAGGCGATCCGGGTGTCGATGTTACAGCTGAGGATCTTGAATCCTGCCTAGCGGTCGCGGTACGGGCGCTTGCCGAGGCGTGTCACCTGCCAGCGCCGGACAAGCAGGCTGGATTTATCACGTACAAGAACTTTCTTCGCAAGGTCCTGACCCGGCCACTCAACCTGAAGCGTGTGAACCTCTTCACGTTGAACTACGACACTCTGGTGGAGCAAGCGGCGGATGCGGAAGGGATTGTATTGCTCGACGGCTGTGTTGGCACGCAGCGTCGCATCTTCCGGCCGGAAAGCTATGAGCAGGACCTCTATTTTCCGGCGGAGACCACCGAGGGACGCGTTCATCGCTTTGACCGGGTAGTGCATTTGTACAAGCTGCATGGCTCGATCAGCTGGGCTGTCGAGGAGCCCTCCATTGAAAATCCGTACGGTATCACGGCGAGCGCAGGCGAAATGGCGAGCGAAGGGGGCCATCTGCTCATTTACCCGACGCCGGCCAAGTATGGCGAGACTCTAGGGATGCCGTATTCGGAACTCTTCCGCCGATTTGCGGGGGCGCTCGTGCGCCCGCAATCCGTCCTTTTCACGATCGGTTACGGATTCGGCGACGATCACGTGAACGCTATTATCCGCCAGGCGCTCTCGGTGCCCAGTTTTACACTCGTGGTCGTGGATCCCGCTCCGCAGAGCGAGTTTGTAAAAAGGCTGAAAGAACAGCAGGATCAGCGGGTATGGATTGCGGAAGGAGATGTTGGCACATTTTCCGGTTTTGTCCAGGACGTGCTGCCTGATCTCCGGGAGGAAGATATCCGTAAGAAAGTTATCGCTACTCAGCGCGCCCTCTCCAAGAGCCGATCAGAGGAGCAAGGAGGCGAAAATGGCGGCGGATAGTGAGATCGGACGGGTGGTGGCGGTCGATACGGCACAGGTCACGATCGAACTCAACCGCGACCTGAAGGGGATGACTCGGACCACCTTCGAAGGCCCACAGGAGGTGGGCCGCATCAATGGCTACATCACTATCCCTGTAGGCGCGCGCCGGCTTGTTGCGATGGTGACTCGTGTCGTCCTTGTCGAAGAGGCTGAGATGAAGGCCGACCGGACGATGGTGGCCCTGCCTGCCGCTCGGCGGCTCATGAAGGCGACACTGATTGGCACCATTGATGGCGAGCGGTTCCGTCAAGGGGTATCTCTGTTTCCGGTGCTGGACAGCCCTGTTCATCTTGCACAGAGGCAGGACCTCGATGCGATCTTCGGGCCAGCTGACCAAGCGACATTACAGCCGAAGCCTGACAAGCCTGGGTTTTGCATCCCGATCGGAGACTCAGCAGTGGTGCCCGGTCGGACCATCCGTATCGACCCGGATGCGTTTTTCGGGAAGCACGCGGCCGTGCTTGGAAGTACGGGATCGGGGAAATCCTGCACGATCGCCAGCCTTATCCAGTCGGTGCTGGATCAGCCCGCCGTCAAGCGGACAACGATCGTTATTCTGGACACGAATGGGGAATACAGAAGCGCATTTCCCGACAGTTGGAAGAGTGGGGACAACGAACGCCAGAGTCTCTATATTCCCTCTGGAACAGGTCACGAAACCGATGGCCTTGTGATTCCATATTGGTTTCTGAATGCCGAGGACTTTGTCCGACTATTTCAGGCCTCCAAGGGAGTTCAGCGTCCTGTGCTTCTTGAGGCGCTGCGGTTGGCGCGCAATGATCAACAGGGAGCGTCACCTCTTGCCGTGCTGCGAGATGAGCTTATCCAAGAACTCAACCGGATCTGGTCGCTATCGGGAAAGGATGAAAAGACATCTAAGGATGTGCGGGATCTCTCGGAGGGGCTGAAGAAAAGGATTCAACAGCACGACCTTGAAGCGGCTTGGGACGAGGCAGAACACCATTACCACCTTACGAAGGATTCCTTGATTCAGGTGCTAGCCGTTGTTTCGGCTGAAGCACAGAAACACATTGATAACGGAACTTATCCAAAGATATTGCCTGCCGACGCTAGGAAGACCATACGGGATGCCATTGAACCAATTTATGAGAAGCTCACTGGTACGCACTTGGGGGAAGGTGGAGCGCCAGCCGGGTGCACGGCAGACGCACCTTCGTATTTCGACAAGCTCCGCTTCCGCTCACGACATATCGAGCAAGTGCTGCGCCGTGAGGAGTCAGGGGGTGCTCGCGCCCGTGACTTCTCGGGAACGATGTTGCTTCGTATCGATCGGCTGTTTTCCGATCAGCGATTCCAGTTTCTGTTCGGACCTGTGGGGGAAAGTTGGCCGGATGCAGAGCAGATTCTTGCGGCGTTTCTGCGAGACATGCTTGGGATTGGCAGTAAGAATGACGCTGATCTCTCGGACACGGACACAGTGCCGGAGCAGACCTTCCCGTTTTATGACCGTCAGCGCAATGGAGTTGAACCTGTCAATGTCGTCATTCTCGATCTCAGTCTCCTTGCCTCCGAGGTTCTTGAGAACGTTACCGCACTGATTGGCCGCCTTACCCTGGAGTTCCTGCAGCGCCTCGGCGAATATGGCGGGGAAGAAGCGCGGGGGTCGCTCCCGGTCGTTCTCGTGCTCGAAGAGGCCCAGAACTATATCCAGCAAGCCCACTTCGCCGAGGAGGAGTCGATCGCCCGCGCGGTATTCGAGCGGATTGCGCGCGAGGGCAGGAAGTATGGTCTTGGCCTTGTCGTTGCCTCGCAACGCCCGAGCGAGCTGTCGAAAACTGTCCTCTCGCAATGCAGCAGCTTCATCGTTCACCGTCTTCAGAACCCGGAAGATCTCCGTTACTTCAAGGAGATCGTCCCTGGGATATATGGACCGATGTTGGACCAACTCTCGGCTCTTGCACCGCAGACGGCGCTTGTTCTTGGAGAGTGCGTTGCGGCGCCCGCACTGGTGTCAATCCGTGAGGCACGTCCGGTTCCACGGAGTCGGGATCCAAAGTTCTACGAATATTGGTTACGTGATGATGCGCCAGATGTGCCAGTGGAGGAAATCTGCGCCAACTGGGAAGGGAAAGGCAAATCCGATCGTGGTCCAGAGCCTGAGAAAAATGGTTTGGCTGATCAGAACGATCAAGACGGGTAGTCCGCAACACGGATATTGCAGATGATCAAATCGCTATATGTAGGCAACTTCAAGGCCTTCGCCGAAACCCAGGCGATCCCCATTCGGCCCATCACCCTGATCTTCGGCCCCAACAGCGCGGGCAAATCCAGTTTCATCCACAGCCTGGCCCTGGCCTGCGAGGCGGAGCGCACCGGGCGGCTGGATATATTCAAGACAGAACTCGGCGGCAGTGCGATCGATCTGGGCGGTTTCCGCCAGTATATCCATCGTGCCGAGGCGAAGCGCCGCATGGAGTGGGGCGCGGAGCTGGATGTGAGCGCCCTGCGGGGACGGTTGGCGGAGTTGCTGGCGTCGGTCGCGACACTGAAGGTGTCATTATCCGTCGGTATCGAGCTGGACAACGAGGAGCGGCCCGTCGCGGGGGCGGAGCCGGCGGTGACGGCCTATGAGCTGTCGGCGGACGACGAGTTGTTGCTGCGCATGAGCCGGCGGCGCGACGGGCGCCTGCGGATGGATCGCCTGAATCACGAGCATCCGGTGTTCCGGGAAGTGCTCAAGGCCATCGTCACCACCGCCACCACCACGGACACCGTCACGCCCGAGGACTACGAGGGCATCGGCGCGGCCATCGATGCGCTGGTGCCGGAACTCAGCAGTCGCGTGGAGCGATTGTTTCCGGAAGGCCTGTCGCAGCGCAGCTCGGATGTCGAGGAGGCGGAGCAACAGACGCTTTTTCCAGTCAGCCGCGGCAACCGCCGGGAGGATCTGGCCAATGCCATCAAGTTCTTCTTCCCCCGGACTCTCGATGAGCTGATCGAGGGAACCAGCCAGGCCATCGCGGAGGAACTGAGAAAACTGCAGTACCTTGGGCCCCTGCGGTCCTTCCCGCCGCGGCATCTGGCCTTTTCCGAGCACGAGGATGCGAACTGGTACGCCGGCGGTGGTTATGCCTGGGATGTTGTGCGCAGGGATGATGCAGTGCGCGCGGCAGTGAACGAATGGCTTGGTTCAGAAGCGTTGAAAACGCCGTATGAGCTAGTGGTCAGGCAGTTGGTGGGTGTCGATGATCTCGACCCTGTGCTCATGGAAGGCCTTGAGTCGATTGTCGATGAAGGGGTGGAGATTGAATACGAGCCTGATACCGAGTACACGATTGGCGGTGCATATCCGGTGCTCCAGGATTCAGAGAAAGAAGCGCGCCGTCTCCAGGATCTGATAAAAAATTCGGACGTGGAAAAGCTCAAGGAACTGGTGCTCATCGACAGGCGTTCCAATACGGTCGTTACTCACCGTGATGTCGGAATCGGTATTACCCAGGTGCTACCCGTGTTGGTTATGGCATACGCATCAAGAGATAAAATTATTGCCATGGAACAGCCCGAGATTCACTTGCACCCGGCATTACAGGCAGAGCTTGGTGATGTCTTCATTGAGGCCGCTCTTGGCAAACAAAAGAATACATTTATTCTTGAGACTCATAGCGAGCATCTCATTTTGCGAATCCTCCGACGCATTCGAGAAACCACAGAAGGTGATCTTCCTGAGAATGCAACGCCGATTGCGCCGGACCATATTTCAGTATTATACGTTCAGCCCACTAAGTCAGGCTCTGAGGTTATTCATCTGCCTGTTACGGAGGAGGGGGACTTTGAAGGTGCCTGGCCTGAAGGATTTTTTGAGGAGCGAGCCCAGGAGATTTTCTGATGCTGAATGAGTATGCCTTGGAGCCGGAAGCTCTGGGTGAAAGTTGGGATAGATTTCGATTTCTTGTTTCTCTATTCAACGTCGAAAATGGTCGCGTTATTTCTCGCTTCCCTAAGAAATGGACTAAGATGGTTTATGAAGCCGCCAGCGGATTATCCCCTCTTAATCGGAAGCGCGTAGAAGAGAGCCTCAGGCACATAAATCGAAAGCTGGTTGCATCGGGCAGACCATATAGTGGTGAAAAGAACTGGATGGAGAACGCTATTTCGCAGCACGAGCAGCGCCCATTCAAGGCAATCATCGCTAGGGAAAACGCAACAGGAGCAGAATATATCGTTCCTGCGGACGATGTTGATGAGAATCACCCGTTACTCAAAGTCTCTCGTGAGAAGGCCGTAAGGCGTACGGCAAGAGAGTTGGCGGCGGCTGTCGCTGATATACTGCAGAACAGCAAAGAAATTCTTTTTCTTGACCCTCATTTCAAACCGACGAGGCCCAAATGGATAAGTGTATTGCGTGAATTTTTGCAGGCAGCCGTGAGTGGCAAGCATCGGGTTGTTCGCTGTGAATATCATTTTCAGTGGAAGGATGAATTTACATGTGATGAATTTCACAGGCACTGCGATCGCCTGAGGGGAGATATCCCAAAAGGAATATGTGTGAGATTTGTTGGATGGCGTGAAAAAGAAGATGGCGAAAGATTCCATGCCAGATATGTTCTCACGGATATTGGAGGTGTCCGATTTGACGTTGGTCTCGATCATCAGGTTGATGGAGAGAACCAAACTACTGATGTGGGTCTGTTGGATCGAGGATTATATGAAAAGCGTTGGAGTGATCTTCAGAGCGAGACGGCTGCCTTTGATTTTGTTATAGACATGACTGTTGTAGGTGACAGGGATTAAAACGATGGCTTTTCGTTTCTGGCGCCGTATCCAACTCGCTCCTGGTGTTACGCTCAACCTGAGCAAGTCGGGCGGGTCCCTCTCATTCGGGCCGCGCGGTGCGAAGTTTACTATCGGTCCGAGGGGCAAGCGGGCCACGGTGGGCATTCCGGGAACGGGTCTTTTCTACACGACTACAGTTCCGAGCGGGAGGTCAGATAGCAGGAGAAGCGCGACCTACTCCGCTCCGGCCGTCCCAACGGTCCGCCCGGAAGACCGCCTGACCCTGGGCTTCTTCAAGCGGCTCATCACGCCGGACGACGAGGAGGCCCTGGTGGACGGGTGCCGGGAGTTGGTCCTTGGCAACGAAGAGAAGGCCCTCGAACACCTCGAGAAGGCCGTCCACCTGGCCGACGGCGCGTACCTTGCCGGTTTCCTGGCGCTCAAGCAGGAGCAGCTGGAAGAAGCGGCGACCTACCTGGCGACGGCCGCCGAGAAGCACAGCCGCCTGGGCCGCTACTTCTCCAAGTACGGCATCTCCGCCACCATGAGCCTCCCCATCACGGACGAGGTGTCCGCGCATGTGGGCCCGGATCTCCGCGGCGTGCTGTTGGGGCTGGTGGAGGTCTATCAGCGTCAGGAGCGCTGGGAGGATGCGATTGCCTGCCTGGAGAGGCCGCGGCGGCTCGAACCCGACGACGTGGTGGTGAAACTGTCCCTTGCGGAGCTGCTGTTGGACGCCCGCCCGGGCGACAGGAACGCCTGCAGGAAGGTGGTCCGTCTGGCAGAAAGTATCGAGAACAAGACCCCGGTCCATGCGACGCTGCTATTGTACAAGGCCAGGGCTCTGTACGGCCTGGGGCTGTATGAGGCCGCCCGTGACGTGCTGACCCAGGCGTTACGCCGCAAGAAGGACCGATCCGACGAGCTGCTTCGGGCACTGCGCTATGAGCGGGCGCGGGTGTACGAAGAACTGGGGCAACGCAAACGTGCTCGCAGTGAATTGGAAAAGCTGTATGCAGAGTCCCCGGATTATGAAGACGTCGCGGTGCGGCTCGGGATTCGGTAGGTAGGCGACCTTCCCAGCTTAGAGTGCCTCACAGCCCCCTCCATAGCGGGGCAGTGCCCAATTCCTGGCGTGCGAGGGGTTGACCGGCATTATTCCGGGGCGTGTCTGGTGGAGCGGTGCATAACCACTTGAATACCACCTAGCCGTCACTGGCGGCCGATCTGACTGCTGGCTGCTGCCAGGCGCGTTTGATATGGCGGAAACATTAAAAACCACGTAAAAACAAACGGATAGTGTCTAATTGTCAAGCAGTTGGAGCCTAAAGACCACATAAAACATACAAGAAATTGGCTGAGAAAAATGTTGAAATCCCTAAAGAAATTCCACAATATGACACTATATATGATGTCACATGTCGGCTAAACTGTTATACACGGAGGTCGTCGAGACGCTTCAGGCCTCGAAGGCCAACATCCGCTGTGACACGCTGGCTGAACAGCTTGCGCGGTTGGGCTTCGAGGTCCGGGACGGTAAACGGGGTGGCCACAAGGTGTTTTTCCATGATGGCATTTCTGCGTTTACCTCCGGTAGCTACAACTGTGGCCATGGCAGGAATCCAGAGATCAAGCCTGCCTACATTGGCAAGGTCCTGAGAATACTGCGGCAGTACGAAGACGAAATTATCGACTTCCTGGAGAGGATAGAATCATGATTGATCCACATGCCTACAACATCACGGTGCGACGGAGCGAGTTCGAGGGTGAAGTGTGCTTCGAGGCGCGGGTCAAGGAATTGCCCGATCTGGCTGAATACGGGGATACGTTTGAAGAAGCCTATGCGCTGGCCATCGATGCCATTGAAACCACGGCAGAGGTGTTCGCTGAAAAGGGGAAGCCCATGCCCGTGCCGCAGGAGGTGGCGGATGACTACAGTGGCCGCGTGACCCTGCGGTTGCCGAAATCCCTGCACCGCGCGTTGGCCGAGTCTGCCGAGGAAGAAGGAGTCAGCCTCAACCAGCACTTGGTGAATATCCTTGCCTACTTCTCCGGTTTTGCGGCGGGTGCCATGCACATATCAGAAGCCTCAGAATGGAGGACCGTTAGCAGAACTACTGGCGGGAAGGCTTCGTCGCGTCCGAATGTCCAATTGGTTTACTCGGCCGATTTGAACCGACGTGTGGAGTGGCAGAAAGCGGGATGAGCGCCGAACTGCAAAAGGCGATCGATTGTCTGCGCATTCGCGACGTCTATCTGCGTAGCTCAAGCAGTTACCTGGTAGATGATTTTGATCCGAAATATTCGCCAGAGGCGAATGATCTGGCTGTTCAGTTCAAGCACGTCGTCACCCGGGGAGAAGTTCTTGCGCTGAAAGAAGATGATGCGGACATAAGGATTTTTCGCGTCTACATCGATCTTGGCGCACGATGGGTTGTTTTGCCTGAATCCACATCCGAAAATGGATCTGACGAGAGTGACGATGAAGCGGATGTCAAAGCGGTTATCGAGGCGACGTTTCTTGCCGAATATCTAATGGAGAATGAACCGGGGCAGAATGCACTGGATGCATTTGCCCTCAAGAATGCCAGTTATCATGTCTGGCCTTATTGGCGCGAATACCTGATGAACCAGAGCATGCGAATGAACTTGCCAAAAATTGCGCTGCCTGCCGTGCAATTCGCGGCGAATAACAATGAAAGTGCTGGTAGCGTAGGGCAGTAGAAAATAGGTGGACGACGATGAATATGTCTGAATCAACTTGGAAAATAGCGGACATCTTGGTGGCGTGTCTGATCGCGCTTGTCATCGGCGCGCTATTTTCTTGGTGGATAGGCGCAGCAGTGTTTCTCATTGGCCTGGTAATTGTGTTCCGCCAGATGAACAAACGCCCATCATTACTTTCTCCCAAGAGACAGATCATGGAAGAGGAGGAATCTGGAGAGTGGCTTGAAGAATGGCATGACGACATGAGGCGTTGGCAGATCGGGCCGTACGAATGGCGGGATTGAGGGCCAGTTATTTGTTCGTCGACTCCTCGTCGTCTTCCCTGAAAAACCGATCTTTTAACTGACCTAGCTGCTTCTTACTGGGCAACGCCTGCGTAACCCCGTTCTTGATAGAGTCGGCCAGCAGGGTCTGGTTTTCGGGGTCGGTGCGTGCCTCGGTGTCGGATTGGAGTGCGGCGCCGTCTGTCCGGATACGGCGCTCGCCCTGGTCGACCTTCTGCGCGTGGGCGGCGCGGTCTTCTTCGGCCTCCTTCTGGATGTCGGCGAATCCTCTCCGGACCTGCCCATCGGCTGGAACGCCGGCATGTTCCGCTGCGTGCCGGGCGGCCTCCCTGAAGCCGGCAGCTCTGTCCCGAATGCCCCCGGGGTCGGTTTCCTTGTTGTAGACCTCGCCCATATAGGCTTCGTTCTTCTGGAAAACGGCATCCTTGGTTGGCATATCCTGCACCCCGGTGAGTTCCAGTCCTTCTTGGCGGCCATATTCGTCGGCGTAGTGGGCGATGACCCGCATGGCCATGGCGTCTCCGGCCGCTGCTCGGGCGAATAGGGCATCCACGTCGCGTTCGCTCCAGGTCGGGTCGAGACTGCCGGGGCGGGCGAAAACCCCTTTTTCCGCACCGATCATGTGATCACGCACCTGCATGGCCACATCGGCGCTGAAGGCGAAGCCCTGCTCCTCGACTCGGGACCGGGCCTCCTGCCAGGCAGCGGCTTCCTGGAGGGTGGCGATGGTGGCGTGGCGATGACTGATCTGCTCTTGTAAGCCACCGGAGAGTTCCTCGGCCAGGCTGTCACCTGTGCGCTGGTGGACGCCGGCGGCCGCGGTATGCCCGGCATCGATGGCGGCCTGCCAGTGCTTGCCGTACTGGGTGTCCTGGACATATCGCAATGCATCTTGCCAGTCTTCCTTGATTTGGGCGTCACTCCTGCCGCGAAGGTTCAGTTCTGCTCGTAGTGATACCGGGCTTACCAAGTCGAGTAATTTCGGATTCTGGGCGGCCAGGGAGGCCAGCCCCAACATTTCGGCGGCCTGGCTCGCGCTGTAGCCGCGGTTCTTGCCGAACTCGTCGGCGAGCCGTTGGGTTTCACCGAACTCCCGTCGGAACGCGGCCATCTCGGCCCGGTTCCAGTCGAGGTTTACGCCGGTCTCCGTCGCGGTCTGGCCGGTGAAGCGTTCCATGTTGCTGTAGTTGGCCGACACCAGGTTTGCGTAGTCGGCTACTTGTGTCCGTGCAGCCTGCAGCGACTCGGTGGCCTGGGTGTGGACCGAGGATTTGACGGCGTCGCCGATGTTGGCGGAGAAGGGGAGATTGGATTGCGGCACGTCGACGTACCGCCCTTCCGGTGTGGTCGTGTACATCGCGCCCGTGGCCGGGTGGGCCATGGTCGAGGTACCGGCCCGCCAGCTCGGACTCTGGTTCTGCTGCCACCAGCCGGCGTTGCCGATGCTGGTGTTTCCAAGGCTGATGTTGCCCGTGGAGGCCTCGTCGGAGGCTTTGCCCACCGGGGCTTCGTAGCTCTGGGCGACACGGCTGGCGAGGCTCGCCATCATGGCGCCGCCTTGGTTGACCACGAGGTATGAAATCATCGGGATGGATAGGCTGAGATACCCGGCGATGAGTGCGGCGTCGCTCATCACCTGGCCCAGGGCCGTGTAGTTGGCCAGCGACAGGGCGCTGCTGCCGTCGGGCAGCAGGAGGGCGCTGGATGCGGGGTTCTGGCTGTAGAGACTCATGGCGAAGTGGAGCACGGCATAGAGCGGCGCCCACAACTGGATCCAGACCAAGCTCTTCAGGTAGGTCAGCGCCACCTTCGCCACGCTTGGCAGCATAGCCAGCAGGAAGGCGATGGGAAACACGGCGTAGATGAAGGCCTCGAACAGGTTGCGCAGGATGGGCAGGGTGCGGCCGGCCATCTCTCCGAGGGCGGCATAGGTGGTGCGCCGCTCCTGCTCTGCCCGCGCCAGGGCGAAGTCCTGGGCCGCCGCCGGCGCCCCGGCGCTGGAGGCGAACTGGCTCAAGCCTCGCCGCAGCGCATTGGAGAGGGCGTTCTGCCGGATGATCTCCTCGGCGCTGACGCTCAGGCCCGTCAGGTACTGATAGGATACCGGCATGGCGGCGGCGAACTTTGCTACCGCGGCATTGGCGGTGGGGGCCTTCACCAGCTTCTCACCGTAGTACTGCCTGGCGCGGTCGACGTCGTTGGTCAGGTCGGTGTCGAGCTGGTTGTTGGCGCCGTCGCGGCAGCCCAGGATGAGACGGTTGTTGGCCGCGTCCCGGTAGGCGAAGCTGCGCGAGACCGAGGTGTTCGCCCGGATGAAGGCCCACAGGTCCGGAGCCACGAACAGATCGTCCCAGTCGTAGAGGCCGAGCAGGATGTCGTAGAACACGCACGACTGCCAGAACTCGCTGAAATTGGCGGCCAGTCGGCTGTCGGTGATCTCGAAGCGGGTGGAGGCCTCCACCAGGTACTGACCGAACAGCATGCCGTTCTGCTGGTACTGCATGTCGCTGGGCAGGCTGAACACCGTCTCATAGGCGCGGGTCAGCCAGTCGCCCACCAGGCTGGCGGTGCCTGCCACGGCGCCCAGCCCAAGCGGTACATTGGATACCACCGACGACTGCGTGGGGTCGATGCGGTCGGTGATGATGACGTCCACCTTCGGCACCATGAAGCCGTTGTAGACGAGGATGACGCCCAGCAGCCATTGCAGGTTCATGGCCCGGTGCTTGAAGGCGCCTTCGATCAGCACCCACAGCAGGCCGATGATGGCGGTCATCTTGAGCGCGGTGATGTAGCCGCCGTTGCCGGTGATGGCGGCCACGCCGTTGAACACCAGGCGCAGGAACTCGCCGCCGCCGTAGGTGAACACCTCCCAGTTCACAGGGCACTACCTTACTGGGCGGACGCCCACACCAGGCTGCGGAACATGCCCGGTGAGAGCTTGCCGACCAGCGCCTTCTCGTATTCGCGCACCCGCTGGGTGAACACCAGCGTCTCGTCGAAGCCCCGGCGCACGTCGTCCTTGTAGGTGCGGATCTCGCGCCGGGCCTTGATCACGCCGTCGAGGAAGTCGCGGATCTTGTCGTCCTCCTTGTTCTCCAGGGCACGCACCGAGGCGACCAGCTTGCCGAGCAGGTCGTTCAGGTAGGTGTAGAGGATGTCCTTGGCGATAAGTGTGGCGTAGCTCTCGATCTCCGGTTGCAGCGTGCCGGGAATGTAGGCCACGCCCACGGTCAGGTACTTGTGGACCGGCAGTGAGGTGGAGGCCAGTAGCCCCTGCTGCACGGCATCGAGGCGGGTGTCGTTCTGGATGTTCACCACGATGTCGTTGAGGATGGCACGCACCTTGGCGATCAGGCCCTGGTTGATGGTGACGGTCTGCGAGGCGTTCATTTCGGTGCAGGCGAACTCGTCCCCGGTGCCGTTGGAGCAGGCCTTCACGGTGACGCTGCCGCCCTCGAGCAACACCCGGAGCAGGTCCCGGCCGGTGTTGTCCGCCAGGATGGAGGGGATCACCTGGTAGGTCATGGTGGTGTCCTCGTTGCCGGGATTGTCCACCCGCATGATCACCGTGCCCGAGAGGTTCATCATCACCTGGGCGAGATCCTTGTCGCTCACGAAGAAGGGATTGCGCATCATGGCACGCCAGGCCAGGTTGCCCTCGGTCACCATCAGGCGCTTCATCTGGCTGTTCTGCAGGGTGCTCATGCGCTCGCCGCCCGTAGTGCAGGCGACCTCGGCCTCGGACCAGGTTTCGCCCCGGCTGTTCACCCGCTCCATGATGCAGGCCTGCTTGGACATGCCAAAGGTCTTGAGCGCCCCGCCCACCAGGGCCGATCCGGCCTCGCAGGCGTTGATGCTGTTCAGCCCGTATTTCTGCGCCCAGGTCTGGATCTGCTCCATGGTGGAGGCGATCTGGGGGCTGATGGTGCGCAGCGCCAGCATGAAGGCCTGGCTCACGGCCACCGAGCCGATGTTCTGGAGCATGGCCACGAACTCCTGGGCGTTGATGAAGGAAAACCCGCCGCTGAAGAAGTCGATACCGCCGCAGCCGGCGCGAAAGCGCGGCCACTGCACCGAGTAGAGGGTGTAGTTGCGCTGTGGCACGCGCATGAACACGCCGCCGCCGGTGAAGTACCCCGCGCTCTGGCCCTCGTAGACGCCCGGCCGGGTGACGTTGCTGAAGTTGAGATCGTTGAAGAAGGTGTCCATGTCCGTGGCGAGGTCGGCCCGGGCGCTGAATACCGTCAGGACGAGACACAGGCCCGACATGAACGCGTGGAGCTTACTCGTTGGCATCGATTTGCCCTCCTGAGAGTTGCGCCTGCAACAGCGGGTTCGGCGGCTGCCCGTTCATCAGGGTGTAGATGCGCCGCCGCAGCTCGGACCAGCTCACGTAGCCGAAGGCGACGGGATGAATGGCCCGGTCGCGAGGGTTGACCAGGAACACGGCGGGTACCGTGTCCACGTTCAGCTTGATCGCCACCTCCGCATTGCTGCGGGGGTTCGGGAAGTCGGGCAGCGTGCCGCCATCCAGGCTGATGGGGATGACGTGGAAACCGTAGGCCTCGGCGAAGGCCTTCAGGATAGGGGCGAACTTGTGGCAAAACGGGCAGGAACCCTTGAAGAAGAAAAACAGCCCGTGACTGCGCGCGGTCTTGGCGAGGAAGCCGTCGACCAGGCGAAGTTTTTCGTCGTTGAACACCTGCACAGCCTGGTCGTTGACCGGGTGGATCAAACGACTGTCCAACGCCGGTGTGGTCCACACCACGCGCTGCCAGGCCTGGGCGAAGTTGCCCGCGCGCTTCATGGCGAGCTGGTTCAGGCGCAGGTAGGTTTTCAGGTTCTCGTCCGTGGGCTCCAGGATCGCGCGGGCCTTGGCGACTTCCAGTTCCTCCTGGAAGGCCGACAACGCCGCCACGGGATCGGCGGGCACAGGCGACGGAGTCTCGGGTTCTTCAGCCTCGGGTTCCGGTTCGGGATCCTGGTACCAGAACCAGCCCTCGCTGTGGCGTTCGTAGTAGACCACCGGCTCACCGGGGGCGGCATATGTGCCGCTCATTGCCAGGATCCCCCACAGCAATACCCAACCCTTCACGGCAGCAACCTCTGGATGCGCTGTTCGATGATCTGCTGCATCTGGTTGCCGGAAGGCCGGTCGGCATTGTCGGCGGCGGCAAAGGCATCGGCGTAGAACTCGGTGAAGTCGATGCTCGCGAAATCGATCTGTGTCAGCTCCTCGGGCGTGAGGCCGCGGCAGTTGGGGTTTTTCGAGGAACCCCAGTCGATGCCGAGCTGGGGGCGGCCCTGTTCGTGGATGATGCGGGCAAGCTTGGAGTTGAAGCAGCAGTAGGTGTACTTCCGCGCCAGGCAGCCGAAGATGGATTTGTCGCTGCAATAGGAGCCGACGTAGTGGCATTGTCCGGCCTCGCGCTTCTGGCCAAGGACCTGCTCCTGTTCGGAGCACTGGGCGAGCGACAGGTCCAACCCCCAGCCGCTGTCTTTGCAGCAGTTGGAGAAACCCAGGACGGTCTTCTTGCAGCGCATGTCCTGGCCCTTGAAGACCACCATGTTGGTGGTGTCGAAATCGTTCGCCGCCGATTCCAGCGCTCCCAGATGGCTCGCGGCCAGGCCGAAGTCCTGGTTCGGCGTATAGCCGGCATCGAAGCAGTCGCCGTCGAGACAGAAGGTCTGGCCGCCGCAGTTCATCACCGTCTGAGTGGCGGCATTGCCTTGGGGACAGCGGTAGGTCTGCTGGTACTCGTAGCAACTCCCGTCCGGCAGGGTGCTCACGCAGGTGGAATTGACCTGGCTACAGCCGCGGTCGCGCAGTTCCTGGCAATAGGGCTCCTCGCGGGTCTCACCGGTGGCGCACAGGTAGGACAGGTCATAGCGCCAGCAGTCGCGGTAGACCTCGATGCCGTCGATGAGGCGCGTCTCGCCCGGCTCCAGGCAGGTTTGGGATTGCTGCACGCACATGCCGGCCTGCGCCTGCTGTTCCAGCGCACCGCAGGTGCTCTCCCAGGTCTCCGACCATTGGCAGTCGCAATATTGCGTGGCCTTGAACTTGATCCAGCCCTCGCCGCCGCCGGCGACGATCACCCGCATGTCGATGGTGTTGAGGCCGGTGCGCAAATAGGGCTTGATGTCGATATTGAGGGACTTGTTCCAGCTCGTGCTGAGTTCGCACCAGCCGTAGCTGGAAGCGCCGTACTGCACGCGGCGGAACCGGCCGGTGGTGACTACCTCCAGCCGGTCGCCGCCGTAAGGCCCGACATAGACCAGGGTCCCGTTGACGACGACCTTGATCCAGTCGTCGAAGCCGGCCTGGATGAGGGTGAATTCCTGGACCTTGTTGATGTCCTCGATGGTGAAAGTGGTGCTCCGATCGAAGACGGCGCAATAACCGCTCCAGTAGTTGTCGCTGATGGTGCCGATGGTCAGATAGGGGTAGGTGTAGGTCCAGCGCATGTCACTTTGCACGGAATCCAGGTTGATGCCGCCGGCGTCGCATTCGATGGGTCGGTTGCAGGACAGGTTGAGGGTCTTCTGGCAGCCAACCTGCTGGTCCATGCCCCACTCGGTGCAGTATTCCTCCGACCAGGTGGCCGGGGCAGTGGTCGTCGTGACCTCCTGGCAGCCGCTGTACTGGCCGGTGAGCTGCTGCCCGAGCAGGGTCTCCGGATCGGCGCTGATGGTGTCGCCACGCTGGACGATGGGATCGTTGCGGTCGATGTTGAAGCGCGGGCGGCTCAAGGCGCTGTCCTGTACGAAGCTGCCGACCTCGCTGTTGGGCAGGGCCTGCCGCGCGGCGTCCTCGATGCCGAGGCCCGAGCCGTAGTACTGGGTTTCCGGGACGCTGGTGCCCTGGTAGCTTGGCACCGTGGTCAGGTCGGGGCTGGCAGCCGCATTCGATACGCCGGTGTTGTTCGCGTTGCCGAAATCCTTGCCGAGCTGCAGGGCTTGATCGCGCGTGAGGTCCGCCGCTGTCGCTGCGAGCGGAAGCGTGAGACAGGCCAGAAGCAGGATGGGCATACGTACCAAGACAATCGATGGCAAAGCCTCGTTCAGAGCACTCCACGCGTCCCGGATCAAGGCGCGGACCGCAGGGAATGGCTGGCCCTTGCCAAGGGCCGCAACGCCGAGCCGGGACGCGTGGGGCGCTCCCTGCGGGCGGGCGTCTGGGCAGCCATCCGCGGTGTTGCGTCGGCTTGCCATAGGAGTGCTATGGCGGCGCCACCGCGCCTTGCGGCTGACCGCCCAGACACCCGCTGAACGAGGCTTTGCCATCAATTGTCTTGGTGTCATGGCCGCGCCTCCAGCCGCTCCCGCCACTGCTCGGCACGGGTTCCCAGTGTGGTGCTGTCAGCCTCCCGCGCCATGACGCCCAGGGCGTAAACCAGGCTTACGTCACCTGCCACTTTCAGATGTGTGGGTACCGGACAGCTCTCTGGTGTGCAGGGAGCGATAGTGTCCAGCGGCAGCACGAAGGTCGGCACCTTGTCCACGCCGAAACGCTCGAACAGGGTGGGATCGATGGCCAGCGATGGGAGCGGCCGGCTCACGGGGCCGAAGGCCAGTTGCGGAGACGGCCGCTGCGTCCCGGCCCCTGTGATGGTGGGGTCCGGCCGCTGCGCCCCAGTCGCTCGCACCTCCGCTGCGCGCCCGTGCTCCGGGGCGGGTTCACCCGTCGTCTCACTACTGTCTCCCGTGCCCAGCAGTTCGCCGAGGCGCGCCACGGTGCGCTTCATGGAGTTATCCACCAGTCCCCGTAACACCACCGGCGACTCTACTCGCGCGGCTTCCACGAGCAGTGACCGTAGAGAGACTTCAGGCATCGAGAATGAGACGAAGACCAGCGGATGGGGCTCGTTGCCATCAGAAGGCGAACCAGCCGGTGTGGCCAGCCGGGGGTCGGACAGCAGGGCCTTGATGTCTTCCCTGGCCTTGGCCAGTGTCTGTTGGTCGATCTCGGGAAAATCGATGCCGGCTAGACCGGCTGGTGCATTGCTACCGGCCTGGCCGGCGGACGACAAGGCACGTTCGCCTTCACGGCGAATCCTGCGATTGAAACGGGCATCCCGGCTCAGGCGCTGTGCCTGTTCCACCGCATCCCGTGAACGGGTGCTCGCGCTGTCCAGGTCGTCGGCGCCCGGTTCCGCCGCTGGGAGTATCGGCGCTGTCGCCAGGTACAGGCTGGCGAGCGGCAACAGTCTCAGAATGCGCAGCATGCCTTCTTCCTCCAGATTAGATAGGCCCAGTCTTCGCCGCGCACTGGATACTCACGCCCGGCGCCCCAGGGGATGGTGACCCTGCCGAAAGGCTGCGCATTGAGCGTGAAGGGGACGGGGTAGAGCATCTGCGTCTTGTACTGGGACTTGCGCAGGATGGGCAGCGGCAGGGGCAGGCACATGGCGTCACGACTGGACGTGTCCCGAGCGATGAGCTGCCGGTGCAGTTTGGCCGCCATGCGCTGTACTAGCAGCAGCGAGCTGTCCACGCCGCCTTCGTGATGTTTCACGTTGCCGTCGATGGGGTACATGGAACCCTGGCAGCCGGCGCACCAGAACAGCGGATCGAGCGGAAAGCCCAGGGTGGCCGCGGCACAATCGGCGGCGCAGGCGGCCTGGGCAATGGGATTGGCGAACAAGGCCGCCTCGGGATTGATCAGGAAGGCGAGTTCGTCATCCTCCCAGAGCGGGTCCAGCTCCGTGATATACAGGATGTCGAAGGACTCCGGCGTCACGCACGCCAGGTCCGTCAGCAGGTTCATCCACGCCAGCAAGGGGTAGATGTACCAGTGGACGTGATAGAAGGCGTCCCGGTTGTTGCTCGTCTTGATGTTGGTGCCCGACGGTGCGGCCAGTGAGCCCAGGGTGACACCACCCAGCAGGGGGGAGCAGAATGGCGTGCGCACCACCTCGGCCACCCGGGCCGGCTCCCAGAATCCCGCCCCGAAGCCGATGCGGACAAATACGGGCGGCGGCGCGGGGCAGGTGCAGATCAGCGGCACGCTGTCCCCGGAATCCTCCATCCCCATGTCGATTCTGAGCGGACCGATGCTGATCGGGAACACACATTTCCAGCACACGTCGGTGAACGGGTTGGGGAAGCGCCCGTAGCAGGGCTGCTCGGCCTGTGCCTGGGTGGATGTCAGGCACAGCAGTAGCACGATTAGGTATGCAGTCGGCAGAGTGTAGTGGATTGACGGGCGCTTCATGCGCCCATCGTTGAGCGAACTGGGCGCTTGGGGAAGGAAAAACCTTATATCCTTTTCAATGGAATTTCTGACGGTTCAAAGGCTCGATGGAGTGTAACTTATTGAAAATACGCGAAGAAAAGGCATGAGGTGTTTGGGGCGCCTCTATTCCCATGCATGATGTGGAATCTCTTCCTTACTTTGGGTAATCTATTGATCCTAAAAAGGAAAATCACTAACCACCGCGGAGCGGGATGTTCTGCCAACAGGTATCCAGGGTTACCTCAGATGTGGCGGTAGTGGGATGAGCTAAAAAAGGGAGGGGCGTATGGCCGATTCTGAACAAACGACAACCACCCCTGAGGCCATGAGGGATGCAGTGATCAGTATGGCAGTTGAATCCTGGCGCTTTGGCCGGGTGTTCGACCGTCTGCTGACAAAACTCGATGCCGGAGAACAAAACCGGTACAAGAGCCAGTTCCGGTGGTTCATCAAAAAGGTCGAAGAGGCCCTTGAGCAGGCCGAGCTCAGGATCGTAAACGTCGAAGGACATCCCTTTGATCCCGGCATGGCCGCCACTCCCCTGAACATCGAAGAATTCGACGCGAAGGATGCCTTGATAGTCGACCAGATGCTCGAGCCGATCATTATGGGAAAAGAAGGCTTGGTGAAGACAGGAACCGTCACATTGAGGAAGGTGGAATTATGAAAAATTTTGTCGGAATTGACTTGGGTACCACAAATAGCGCGATCTGCTCCTATGACGGTTCCGAGACCCGCATCTGGAAGAGTCCCGAACAGAATGATGTGACGCCATCGGCAATCTATATCGACCGACGTGGTAATAAGTACGTCGGTAAGCGGGCATATGACTCGGCTCCGCACAGCCCGGACAACTCCGCCATGCTGTTCAAACGACTCATGGGGACGAGTACGCCCGTTCATCTATCTGCAGTGAATCTCACCAAAACCCCCGAAGAGTGCTCAGCAGAGGTTCTAAAGGTTCTGTTCGGCTACTTGCCCGAGGAAATTCGAAATGACCCCGATACCGGAACTGTCATCACTGTTCCGGCAGCGTTTAACCAGATGCAAAAGGATGCGACCATGCAGGCCGCGAGCATGGCTGGTATCGGTAAGGTTGCACTCATGCAGGAGCCCGTGGCCGCGGTGATGAGCGTCATGCGTGCTCGTAATACCGATGGTATGTTTCTAATCTACGACTTGGGCGGTGGTACCTTAGATATCGCAATCGCTGAGAGTATAGGTGGTCGAGTCAATCTGCTCGCCCACGGTGGTATCGCCATGTGTGGCGGCCGGGATTTCGATCGTGCTCTCGTCGATAATGTTGTCCGTCCTTGGCTGCTCGAAAATTTCGATCTTCCTGAAGATTTCTCAGTTAACCCAAGTTTCAAGTCGCTCATTCGTCTAGCCACCTGGGCAACCGAACGCGCCAAGATCGAGCTCTCGGCGCGAGAGGATGCTGTCATCAGCTTGTCGGAAAGCGAAGCGCGGGTTCGGGATCTCAATGGTAACGAAATCTATCTCGACATTCCCTTGCAGCGAGATACCTACGACGAGTTGATTGCCGAGCGTGTCAATGAGTCGATTGAAGCTGCTCGAGAAACTCTTAATAAAGCAGGATTGACCCCTCATGACCTGGAGCGCATTGTGTTTGTCGGCGGTCCAACCAATTATAAACCCCTGCGTGACAAGGTCGCATTTGAGCTGGGAATTCCCGGCAGTACCGATGTAAACCCCATGACCGCCGTGGCTGAAGGGGCAAGCTTGTTTGCCGAATCCATCGACTGGGGATCTCAGAACCGCTCACGGAAGAGTACCCGAGGGCAGATTTCCTCCGGTGGCGAACTTGCGTTGTCCTTCAATTACATTGCTCGCACGCCAGATGTTAAGGCCAAGATTGCGGTTCAGCTGACCGGTGAGGCTGAACCTGGTTCAGAATTCCAGATCGATAGTGTAGATACTGGCTGGACATCAGGTCGTCTTCCTCTCAAACATGGCGCAACCGTAGACGTTGCCCTTACGAAGACTGGCGATAACACATTTAAGGTATTTGTTTTTGATTCAGTGGGTGGTCCCATAGCCTTGGAACAGGACAAGATCGTTATCACCCGCACAGCCGCCACGGTAGACGCCATTCCGGCCTCTCACTCGGTTGGAATTGAGGTATTGGAGAAGCTCGGCGGCCGTCCCGTGCTCGAGTACCTGGTCCGCGCAGGTGATTCGCTCCCCAAGAAAGGCAAAAAAGTATTCAAGGCTGCGGAATCACTCAAGGCGGGCGCGGCAGGGTCACTCAACCTGAAGCTTTGGGAGGGTGAAATTGAGGACCCCATTACAGATAATCGTCCGATCGGTGTCTTGAAGATTTCCGGTTCCGATTTTGATGACGGCGTGATTCCCGCCGGTGCCGATCTTGAATGCGAATACGAAATCCTAGATTCCGGCAACATCATCCTTGAAGTCTCCGTGCCTTGTATTGGAGGCACTTTCCACTCCGGCAAAAACTTCTATTCCCGCCAGGAAGGACAACTCGACTACACCGCAGCCGCCGCTATGGTCGTTGAAGAGGGCGAGAGGACGCTTAACCGCATCGATGAGATCAACGACGTCGTTGACAGCCCAAAACTGGAGCAAGCGCGGCGGAAGCTTGAGTCCGCTGTCTCGCTCGATCCAGAGGAAGCGGAAACAGAAAACTCCCAAGAGGCCATGGAAAAGGTTCTTGAGGCTCGGCGACTCATTGCCCAGGTCAGAAAGGAGCATCTCAAGGAAATTCGCCAGATTGACCTCGATAATGTAGTGTCCTTCTTCAATGAACATGTCCGCCAGCATGCGCGCCCGTCCGAAGCGTCAGCGTTCGATAACCTCACGAAGACCGCGCAGCGCTCAATTGACAGGAATGACAAGGATTTCGAACACCATCTTGATGAGCTGAAAGGAAAAAATTTCGAGATCCTATGGCGGCAAGATTGGTTTGTTGTCGAGCGATTCAAGTGGATGATCAGCTCGCCCCACTTATTTGCCGACAAGCCGCGCTTTGAAGAACTTGCAAAGATTGGTACGCAGCTCATGCGCTCCGATGACATTGAGAAACTTCGCGCTGTTGTCGCTCAGCTTTCGATGATCCAGATTGGTGGTGGCCCTGATACCGAGATGTTTGATGTAGCCAACATAATCAGGGGATGATTTATGGCGAAGGATTTATGGCTGCCCAAGGGATATGAGTTGCTGGATGGCTCAAAAATCCGATCACTTCTCTTTTCGGGGGATGACTGGCAGATTTTTGATACCAATGGATCGAGCAATGTCCTGCTTGCGCGCCCGGAGTTGGCGAAGAAGTGGAAAGAAACAGGTTTTCTCGACGGGTCTCTGCTTGGTGAGGTCTCGTTTGGATCCGAATCATACTGGTGCCTGGTCAGCCATAAGAAATATGCCCTGACGCCGATTGAAAATGGAAAATCCCCCGAGAGCAAGGTAGATGCCTTGGCCTTTGCACACGCGCTAAAGGAGTCTCGAAAACTCTCGGAGAGCGTCTCATTCCATGACGCCATTTATGTGGAGCAGTACTCCAGGCTGCTCCCGGCCTGGACGTTGACACCACATGTCGACGATGAAGTGGTTTTGGGAACATGGATTACCGGTGGCGTAGTCATTTCCACGGATTCATTCAGACGTTTGACCAATCTGACAGGGTGGATGCCCGCTGGCGATCTTGCGGAAATCATCGAAGCTGCAGGATTTGATGTGCCTGCTGATGCAGGATTGCTCACTAAGCACAAGCCAGCGTCGCAAATCAAGACTGATGAAAAGACCGCCCTCGCTGAGGCGGACGATGAGACTGACCGGCCGCAATCACGAAAGGAACCAGTCGAGCCCAAAGTGTTCAGGCTTCCTGGCCGACCGCAGTTAGAAGAGTTTTTCAACGAGCATGTCATCGACATTATCTTCAATGCTGAAAAATATCAGGCAATGGGTATCGAGTTTCCTTCTGCCATTGTTCTCCATGGGCCACCGGGCTGCGGTAAGACCTTTGCCGTAGAACGCCTTGTCGAGTTCATTGATTGGCCAAGCTACTCGATTGATTCCAATAGTGTTGGTAGCCCTTACATTCACGAAACCAGCAAGAAAATTTCCGAGATTTTCGATAAAGCGATTGAGGACGCTCCATCCGTTATTGTCATAGATGAGATGGAGTCTTTTCTTTCCGATAGGCATGCTGGCAGCGCTTCGGGATTGCATCACGTTGAAGAGGTGGCGGAGTTCCTCCGGCGCATTCCGGAGGCGATCAAGAACAAGGTTCTGATCATCGCCATGACGAACCTGATCGATATGATCGATCCAGCTATTCTCCGGCGCGGTCGTTTCGACCATATCATTGAAGTCGGTATGCCCTCAAGGGAAGAAGTGGCTTCGCTAATCGACTCTCTATTGAGCAAGCTGCCAAAATCCGATGACCTCAACGTGGATAAGATCCTAGACGCTCTCACGGGTAGAGCTCTATCCGATTCAGCTTTTGTCATCCGTGAGGCAGCAAGACTCGCTGCTAAAGCCGGTAAGTCACAGCTTGATCAAGAAAGTATTGATTCCGCGTTGAGCAGCTTGCCGAGCGAAACAGAGAAAAAAAACAGACCGATCGGGTTCGTCTGGGATGAGTAACGGGAGGGAGCATGGACCTTTTGGAAAATCCTTTTCATATCCTGAGTGCCAGCCCCCGCGATGACCGTCGACGGATTATGGAATTGGCCGATGAACGTAGCCTACTTCTCGATTCAAGTGCGTGCATGCAGGCTCGGTCGGACCTGACCAACCCCAGGAAGCGGCTTTCCGCCGAGGTTGCCTGGCTGCCAGGCATTGGGCCGAAGCGCGCTGAGGATGTGTTGTCAATCCTCGAATCCTCGACGTCAGATCTTATCGATGTCGATAAGCTGACGTCAATTGCACGAGCCAATTTGCTCGCGGCTGGCCTCTCTCGGCTACCTAATTATACATCTGATGACGTTGCGGAGTGGATTCTTGAAATCGCTTGGGCATTCGATGATATCGATCCAGAAGATCTGAGGGTAATTATTAACGAGGAACGTGTTGTTTCCGGCTTTCCTGAGGTGATCGACCTCTCGAACTTGGAATCGGAAATTCAGGAGCGGCGGCGATATTATCGGCAAGTCATTAAATCTGCCTTGGATAAGCTTTCTGCAAAGGAGCTCGTTGAAGCGGTTACCGTTGCAGTTGAATCTGCAACTGATGATGGCGAGGAACATGGCCCCATTCTGATTGATGACCTCGTAGATTCCTATGAGGTAGAGGCCCAGGAGTTCCTTGAAAAGGAGGAAGAAAATATTAGGGCCTTGGTCGAGAAAATACAGGCGGCCGTAGATGAAGAACAGCCGGATTCTGTTTTGAATCCCATGGTGAATAAGCTTATCCAAGTCGTAAAAAACTGGGACACCGTCGCCCAGCCAATACAGGTTAGTACAAAAAGTCGAGGGTTAGATCACGAAGCAAGCTACCGCGTCGCCGGACTCGTGCGCGGTTTGGCGATTCATATGTTCAACGAACACGGCAAGCTTGATTTTTCGAAGCAACTCACGAACATGCTGCAGGAAGTATTTGCGGAGGTTGTGGAAGTCGCAGAGCGCACTGCTGAGGACGCAGATGCTCTTGATGAGATTGCGGAGCAAAGGGCGCAGCTTATAGAAAATGCAAAAAACCATGCTGAAGAATGGCGAAGGGAAATAACCTACGAGGCTGATGTCGGAGTTATCTTTAAGGATAAACTTCGCATTTCTCCAGAAGGCATCGAGTGGAAAGGGCGCCACTGGGCTCTCGATTCCATTACGCGTGTTCGCTGGGGAGGTACCCGCCATTCGGTCAACGGCGTTCCCACCGGAACCACCTACCACATTTTTTTTGGAAATGACTCCGATTACGCATCCATCGAGTTGAAGAAGGAAGTCATATACACGAATTTTATCGATCGCCTATGGAAGACAGTTGGTGTTCGACTACTTACTGAGTACCTCGAAGGTTTGCAAGACGGAAAAAAATATCGATTCGGATCCGCTGTTCTAAGTGATTATGGCATGGAGTTAGAGCGAAAGAAGCTGTTTTCAAGTAATGAGCGAGTTTTTTGCCGGTGGAGGGAACTTGTTATCTGGAATGGAGCTGGTGTCTTCTGCATCGGGAAAAAGGAAGATAAAAAGGTTGTGGCAGCTTTTTCTTACCAGGACGAGGACAACATTCACATATTGGAGGCCGCGATTCGCATGTTCTGGAAACGAGGTGGGGATAGGTTGAGTAACCTCTTGGGGGAATAAGGACGTATGGATAACAAAGACAACAAGCGCGGATTTTCCGGTCTCTCTGACCTAACATCGGATACCGGTACCCGTCCACAGACTCAGTCCAGTCCGGTTATCTCTAAGCACGCAGCACCGGCAAAGACCGTGTTCGCCTTGCTTGAACTGACCAAGTGGCCAACCCTCCCGGCCCCATGGTCGAGCGTTGATAGTGGTGAGACGTGGATATGGGGGGATTTCTTTCTTACCTTCCAAAAGAATCCAAAGACCGTTCTTGACCTGACCATGGATATACAAGGAAAGAAAGGAGAATTCAGAGGGATGACCTACCACTATGCTATGACGGTTTTCTACAGGCTTGACAAGAATCCCCATGGCCCGTCGCACCGGCCAATCATGACTATCGCCCTCGAGCAAGCTGACATGGGTATATTGGCATCGCTACTAAGTAGCGATGACGGAAGCCTCTTGCAGGCAGAAGCTGGCAGCAAAATGGGTCAGTTGGTGATTGGTTTATTTACAGGCGATGCTCGCTTGAATCTTGGTGAATATGAAGGTGATGTAAGCCCGCAGGCTGTCAAAGAGCGCTTTTTCGAAATTCTTGGGCGACAGCTGGGAGTTTCTGGGCGGCCAAAGATGATCGGTGATTTAGCGAAGGCGCACGGACATCCCGAGACGGGTCTGCCCGCAAAAAAGAATAACTCTGGGTGTGCTCCGGTAATAGTTCTTTGTATCGGAATCGGTGGCCTGGGAGTGTGGGGGCTGACTTTCATGTGACGGGGTCCGCCATGACCGTTGTGTGCGAAATCAAAAGGACCAGTACCCATGGCTGATGATGAAGATAAGGTAAAAAAAGGATTTTCAGGGCTCTCTGACCTGGTTTCCCAGGTCAGTGGCATTGACGAGCCGACAAGTTCAGAGTCAAAAGCGGAAGCAAATACCTCCACGCCTAACCAGGTTTCCTCGCTTCAACAGGAAACCCCTTCCAGTGAGTCCGAGAGAAAGGAACCAACGTCATCTCCGCCTATAGAAACAGTCAGTAGCGGAAAAGGCGGAGGCAGCGCAGGAGGAAAATGGATTCTTGCCATTATTGGTTTCGCCTTTGTGGTCTGGCTGATTAACAATGGAGGACAAAGTAGCAAGAAACCGTCGTACACCCGCCCATCCCCGTCACTTAGCTATAACTACCCGCAGAGTAACCCCGCTCCAGTAGTCAAGACCCCAAGAAAGCCAGTAACTCCCCGTTTGCAATATACGAAGCCTTCGGTTGGCACCAACAATATACTGTCCGTGCCAGAGATACGCTGGTGCGTCCGGGAAAGCATTCGAATCGAGGCGATGAGAAATGTCATTAATACCAACAAGGGGATTGATGCGTTCAACCGAATTGTCAATGACTACAACAGGCGCTGCGGTAGTTATCGATATCGCCGAGGATCTCAGCAACGCGCCGAGCGTGATGTTGAAGTCTACCGAAGTCAGATTGTAGCGGAAGCCATCCGAGAAGCAAGGAATCTGGGGCGCTCATATCAGATCAAGAGGCCAAGTCTTCAATATACAAGAGAGGCACAGCAGCTCCTGACAGACCTTGGCTACAATCCAGGCCCGGTGGATGGCAAATATGGTCCACGTACCGCGAATGCTGTAAAGGCGTTTCAGCGCGACATTGGAATTAAACAAGATGGATGGATTGATCAGAGTCTGATTAATGCTCTAAGAAGAGCAAAGGCCGTATATATACCAAAACGAATGACCCCATCGGCACCGCAAAGTCAGTCAAGACAATCATTCCAAACCAGCACTTCATCGATGAATTCGATAGCTGCGGCGAGGTACTTTACTCGTGGATCAGTACAAGATGAGGTGCTAGCGATACAAGGAAAACCATCGGACATTGATATCTACTCGGGCACTGAAACCTGGTGGTATGGGACGAGCAAGGTGGAGATTTCGAGGTCGAGCCGACGGGTTGTCTCGTGGGATAATAATGGGAATCTGAAGGTGAGATATCTTCCCGGTTCGAATACCACATCTGCTTCCTATTACACCAGGGGTTCGCATCAGGATGATGTTCTACGATTACAGGGGACGCCATCGGACATTGATATCTACTCGGGTACTGAAACCTGGTGGTATGGGACGAGCAAGGTGGAGATTTCGAGGTCGAGCCGACGGGTTGTCTCGTGGGATAATAACGGGAATCTGAAGGTGAGATATCTTCCCGGTTCGAATACCACATCTGCTTCCTATTACACCAGGGGTTCGCATCAGGATGATGTTCTACGATTACAGGGGACGCCATCGGACATTGATATCTACTCGGGTACTGAAACCTGGTGGTATGGGACGAGCAAGGTGGAGATTTCGAGGTCGAGCCGACGGGTTGTCTCGTGGGATAATAACGGGAATCTGAAGGTGAGATATCTTCCCGGTTCGAATACCACATCTGCTTCCTATTACACCAGGGGTTCGCATCAGGATGATGTTCTACGATTACAGGGGACGCCATCGGACATTGATATCTACTCGGGTACTGAAACCTGGTGGTATGGGACGAGCAAGGTGGAGATTTCGAGGTCGAGCCGACGGGTTGTCTCGTGGGATAATAATGGGAATTTGAAAGTAAGATGATTCAATGTCCTTATATTTGGGGCTCGAATTGGTTATTGGCAGCGCGGAATGATTCAAGACCACTGCGAGTAAGTTCAGCGAAACCCGTGGATTTCATCTTAAGGGCTATGACGGGTTGGGTTGCGACATCGGTGGAACACTGTGGAGTATAATATAATATGTCAGAATGTCGAGACTAGTGTTACTCCTGTGTACGGAGATTATGTTCCATCACTCTCAGCTGCTTCCCATCTTGACTCACTATAGCTGGCAGCCGCTGAATACGAAATCGTTCCGTCAGCTTTCCCCGTTGATCAAAATACAAGCGTAATTTCCACTCCTTTATAAGCGCCATTATTGGTCCATTGGTCAGAATCGGTTTCACTCGTAGCGGATCGCTGTCAATCACCGATCGTGCCCATTCAGCTTGGATTGGGTCGTCGCCGTCGAAGAACAGGAGTTGCTTCGATAGTGTAATGTAATCTAGTGGATTCACAGTGGTTCCTGCCGGGTGAATGATGCGGCCCTCGTGGTCTCTGATGTCATAGGGAACAGTGAGGCTGGGGTCCACATAGTAGGTCCGGTCTTTCTTTGCGCGTGGGAGGTGTACGCCTTTCGGGCGTTCCACATAGGCTCTGTACCGGGCCTTGGCGTCTTCTTCGATACGTGCCAGCTCGCCGCTTTCCTCCAGTGCTTTGAGGTGCTGCTCGATTGTCACAAGCATGTCCTGCTCGGCGATGGGGTAGACGGGGCCTACAACGCCAAGGTCCTGGCCAAGCAGGATGCTAGAACAGGCGAACAGCGCGACCGATAACGCGATCTTCGGGAATCCAGCCGATGTCTTCATAGCGGGAGTCGTAACTGTCAGGATGGGGCGTCCAGACGAAATAATATCCGTTTGGAATCACTCCGGCCGGTCCGGGCCGCAGGGGCTTACCGGACCGTGACCGGGTTTTGGCGGTGGCGATGTATTCGTCGTTGATGTAGAAATCCCGTCCCTTGCGGGTGACTTTATCGCCGGGCATGCCCATTGCCTTCTTGATGAAGAACATTCCCTTCGGGTAGAAGCGGTTCTCCGGCGGGTAGAACGCGACCAGATCGCCGCGGTTCTTCGGCATCTCAGTCTTGAGTACCAGGTACAGCACACCCGGCAGGCTGTCGGTGCCGTTGATGCCGAGGCGGTACCAGGGTGAGAGCATCAGGGAGATGAGCCAGACCGATATGATGATGCCGAGGGTGAGGCCCATCCACCGGGCGAAGCGATGGATCTTCGGGTGAGAGTCCGTGGGTACAATCGCCAGGGTCTGTGTCGTCATGGCGTGTGTTCCTCGATGCGTTTGCGCAGGATCGCCGTAAGGTCGGGAGCACCGGAGACGATGGCTGGAGCGGCGAGAATGACGACACGGTATTCCCGGGCCAGCTTCGTAGTCTCCTCTTCCAGGCGGGCGGCGAAGCGGGCTGCGTCCATCGAGCGTTCCGCTTCGGGGAGCTTCATCAGATCGGGACGGCGGACGTGTTCATTGACCAGTCCGGCCAGGTCCACGTGGGCGACGGTCAGCGGTGGAAAGACGATGCGTTCCACCAGTAGCGCGACCAGCCCACCCGCAAGCCCGAACAGCAGGCCGTATGTCCAGCGCGGCATCAGCGGCTCCCCCCGGTTTCCACCAGTCGCTCGATTGCCGCGACTAGGCTCAGCCCGTGGCGTTGCATCGCCTCGATGGCGGCGTACTCTTCGGCGCGGGTGGAGTAGAGTTTTTCGGCGAAGGGGTCCACCACCAGGCGGCCGACGGTGGTGCCGCCGGGACCCATGACGGCGATCTCCGAGTACTTGCCCTGCTGGGTGTCCACGCTGGTCAGCAGACGGCGCAGGGCCTCATCCATCATGATGCGGTCGCTGTTCTCGGCGGCCTTGATGGATTCCGGCTTCTGTCGGAGCAGGAACACCCAGTCGGCGTTGTCCAGCGCGGCCTTGGAGGTGCCGGACTTGAAGTAGTCGTCGATGCCCTGGGTGATGGTCATGAACGCCCCGCCGAACTTGCGTGCGGTGCGGTAGCCCTGCTCGATGAACTGACCGGCGTTGCCCTGTCCCATCAGCCGCCACGCCTCGTCGATGATGCACAGCTTGCGCTGGTTGCGGTCGCCCAGATACATGGCCTCGGTGATGCGCATCATCAGCAGCAGGAGCACCACGGTCTGCAAATCCGGCCGGGCGTCCAGCTCGCCCAATTCCAGCACCACGAAGGGGTTGTCCAGATCGATGTTGGAGGCCCCCTCGAAGTAGCGGCCGTAGCTGCCGTTACGGGTGTAGGGATAGAGCATGCGCCCGACGCGCCGGGCGCTTTCCTCTTCGTTCCCGAGCAGGCAGTCGGCCACGTGGGAGATGGTGGCATGGTTGCCGTGCGCGTCCCAGGTCACCTTGATGGCCTCTTCGAGAAAGGCCATTTGCAGGCTGTTGAGCCCGTCTTTCGGGGCGGCCATCTGCGCCAGGACCGCCTTGAGCATGGGCGTCTCTTCCGCAATGTCGCGAATGCCGGTGAAGGGGTTGAGGTTGATGCGCGTGCCTTCCGAGAACTCGAGGTAGGTGCCGCCCACCAGGTGACAGAGCCGCTCGTAGCTGCGCCCCGAATCGATGACCCAGACCCGGCCGCCGGTTCCGAGCAGGCTGGTGACCATCTCCTGGGTGAAGAAACTCTTGCCGGCGCCGCTGGCCGCCGCCACGGCGACGTTGAAGTTGCCCTTCTTGTTGTCGAAGGGATCGATGTGCATGATTTGGCCGCGCCGGCCGAGCAGCATCAGCAGGGGCGTGCCGGTGCCCTTCCATTCCGCGATCACCGGCGCGGTGTTGATGCAGGACCAGGTGAGGAAGGTGCGCAGCCGGCCCAGGATGCGCATTTCCTCCACGAAACCGGGTCCGGGCATCAGGGGCAGGCCGGAGAGGAAGGCGTGCAGGGCAGTGAAGCGGTCTTTCTGCAGGGTCCAGCCCCGCGACTCGAACAGGGCGTTGAGCCGCTGTTCGGCGTAGTCGCCCTCGTCCTGGGGCGCGAACAGCACCAGTTGGGAATGGGCCTGCAGCAGCTTGTGTCCGTCCTCCACCAGGCGGGTGACGAAGTCCCAGTCCTGCTTGCGCTCCCGCCAGGCGGGCAGGAAGCGCCCCATGGCCGAGTCCGCCATCTGGGTCGCGCGGGCCGCCTTCATCTTCGCGCCGTGGGCGGCCGAGACCTGGTCCGGCATGTGTACCGTGAGGGTATAGAGAAACGGGCAGGGCAGGCGCAGGGTGTTGCTGAAGAGATCGCCGATGAGGTCGCTCATCCCCCAGCCCGCCCAGGACTGGGGATACTGGCGCACGGAGTAGGGGCGCACCTCGATGACGTGATCGCCGTGGCCCAGCCCTAGGCCGTCGCGGCCGACCAGCAGCAGGGTGTCACCGTCCACCACCTGTTCCTTGAGCAGGCGGTCGTCCTCCCAGTGCAGCGGCGCACGCCGGTCCCGTGGCGGGTTCAGGATCGTGTCGAGCAGGTTGATGAACGTATCGGCGTCCACGGGCCGGCTCGGCAGTCCGGCCGAGGAGAGGATGCCCCGGATGGCCTCGCGGGTGCGCGCCAGCCAGTCGTTCTCGGTACGGCTCCCCGCGCCTTTCGACAGTGGTCGGACCACCGTGATGAACAGCCGGAAGTCCCGCACTAGCATGGGCTGGTCCGACAGCAGGGAGCACCAGTTGCCGCGGCGCAGGTAGTCGACACGCTTGCCGGCCAGGAACCGGAACACCGTGCCTTCGCCGGACTCGCCCTGGCGCGCCGCCGCCCAGTGCTCCAGCAGGGGCAGGATATCCGGCGAGGCGTACAGCAGGATCTGCACCGAGGTACCCGGCTTCAGGCCCTGGGTGAACAGCCCGCTCAGTACCTTGAGCTGATTCTCGCCGAGTCCCACCGCCGGGGTGGCCTCCAGCATGAAGCCCACGCTGTCCTCGTTGAAGAACAGGTGGGTTTCCGGGTCGAACCGCTCGTAGGGAAGCAGGGTGGCGAGCCGGTGGTTGTCGGTGAGTGCCCGCAACCGCCGAATCGACGGCGGCAGACCGCCCGCAGCGTAGACCGCGGCGGGCGGCTCCTCCTGGAACCAGCGCCGGATTTCGTGGGTGACGATCTGTTTGACGTCGGTAAGGCTGATCATCGCCCGAGCCGCCAAGTGCCGTTGTCCAGCCGCAGGTAGAGGTAGGTCTCGTCGTGGAGGTCGCCTGCCTTGTCTTCCCAGCGGTTGATCCACACCCGGATGTGCCGCGGGCGGGTGAGCAGCGGATCGCCCGGCTGTACCGTGGCGACGACAGGCGTGTTCGCCGGCTCGGCGAGCGGGCGCTCGGCGGCCTCCTGTTCGCCGTCTTCGTCGTCAGGTGTGACGCGGCCACGGGTCAGGGTGCCGGTGACCGAAGCCTCGTAGACTTCCCCGACCGGCTTGCAGCCGATGCCCTCGGGCACGCCGCAGGCGTATTTGGGGCTGCTGGCGCAGCCGGCGAGCAGGGCGAGAACCAGGAGGCTGAGAAGCGCCTTGCTCATCGGGCCGCCTCCCGCCCGGCTTTGGCGCCTTGCGCCAGCCAGGCCCTGAGCTGGTCCATGGGCAGGTAGCCGTTGCGCACCCGCCCGTCGGGGGCGACCAGGGTGGGCGTGCCCTGGACCCCGTGGGCGCGACCGAAGGCCATGGCCTGGTCGACGAGTTGCAGCGTTCGTTGGGTACAGTCTGCGGAGGGCGGTTCGCCGTCCAGCGCCTCGCCGCTCATCACCCGGGCGAGGGCCTCTGCCGGCTGCGCGTGACAGAGAATGCGGGCCGCCTTGTCGCGGGCCTCCGGATGCAGGGCGGGGACGGGGAACATGATCTCCCACACCTCGATGCCCTCCGCCTGCCGCAAGGCCTTGTTGAGCTTGCGGCACCAGGGGCAGTCGGGATCGGAGAAGATGGCAAGCTTCAATGGACCTTCGCCGTAGTGCACGGCCGCCTCTAGGGGCAGTTCCTGCCAATCGAGGCGCGAGAGCTGTGACTTGCGCTCGGCGGTCACGTCCCGCGCGGTCTTGAGATCGTAGAGGTGGCCCACCAGCAGCCAGCGGCCCGAGGTGTCCGCATAGAGGACGTTCTGTCCAGCCACGACCTCCACCAGCCCCGGGATCGGGGTCGGCGCGATGGCATCGATTTTCGTCGACGGCATGGCCTGCCGGACGCTCCGTTCGATGGCGGCGAAGTCTTGTTCGGGGATGGCCTTGTTCTGCGGGAGGGCAGGCGGTTTGGTGCGGTCTTGCGCCGGCTCGGCCGCATGGCCGAGTCCGCCCGCGAGCGTCAGGAGCAGGCCGAAGAGTATCTTGTGGCTCAGGTTCATGAGGGTCCTCCGGTATCGTTGGCGTTATTGAGCAGGTCCACCCCTAGCTCGAGTCCTTCGTTCAGCACGACTTCCACGACCCGGCCGGCATCCACCTCGAGGACCGGATAGACCTCGTTGGCCCGTTCCAGATACCACTGGGCGATGCGGTCCAGTGCCGAAGCGAAACCGTTGGCGACCCCGTACTGGGCGATGTTGCCGGGATCAATGCTCTGCACGTTGCCAAGGGCGCTGGTGGACAAGGACGTGAATGACTGGGCGACGCCGTTGCCGATCCCGCCGGCCACGCCGGCGACCAGTGCGCGGGCGATCAACTGGCCCTGCTTGCTCACCACCCGGCCGCGCAGTCCCGCCTTGCCGTCCTCGCCCGTGACGAAGCCTTTCAGGGCGACCTCCAGCACGGTGCCGTCGCGCAATACGCAGCTCAGTTTCTCGAGCCGCAGGTAGGCGCGTTCGGAGGCCAGGTCCCCGTAGCCGGCGGCGGTGACAAAGCACTCCCGTACCCGCGACCGGAAGCGGTTGGGCAGGGTGCCGTGGTCCACGAGGCGCAGGAGGACCGGCTGCGGGTTGGTCTTGGCGAGTCCGCCGGTGGGTGCGTCGAGACCGGAGAGCAGCACCGCCTTGGCGAACGCCCCGGCCGGAAGGAAGTCGCGCACGTGGTGGGTGACCTTGTCGGCGGCAGCCTCGCCGTCGCCGGCTTTGCGCGTGGTGGTCTTGCTGTCCGGGACGTTGCCGGCCGGGGCGAGGTCGACCACCAGGATGCCTGGTGGCGTACCGGCACGCGCGGTGGTGCCGCGGCGGGTGCCGTCCAGCCGTCTTGGCGGGGGTGGTGGCGGCAGAAGCTGCTTGGCGACGGTTTCCTTGATGCGGTCGCCCTGAACCGAGGGCATCAAGTTGCCGGAAGCGGAATTGGCCGACGGCTGCGGTTTCGACGTGGGGGGTGGTGGCAGTGTCCGGGGAGTGGTTTGCGCCTTGTCGCGTTGCTGGCGTTGCAACCGCTCCAATTGGCTGCGCAGGTCGTCCATCTCGCGCCGCAGCGCCTCGTTCGTCTGCTTGATGTTCTGCAGTTCGGTCTCGGAACGGGTGATCCAGACCTCGCTCGGGTCCAGGCTGTTGGCCGGGGTGCGGTAGCTCTTGACCACCTCCCGTGCCTTGACGGCCTGCTCGATCCGGCGGGAGGGATCGGAGAGGTAGAGCCCCAGCACTACCAGCGAGACCACGGCGCCCACGGCGGCGATGGTGATCCAGGCCTGGCGGCGGCGGATAGCCCGGCTGTCTTCCATCTACCGTCCCTCCCTGACCAGATAGATCCAGGTCGACTGCTGCGGGACCAGGGTGTGTTCCACGATGGCCACCGCCTTGATGTCGGCGGCCAGGGCCGCGAACTCCCGCTCGTCCAGGCGCATCTCCTCGTCCGAGACGTTGGTGAGCTGGTACACTTCGCCGGTGAAATCACCGTCAAAGCGTGTGACCAGCACGACCCTGGCCTCGGCCCACAGCGGGATCTCCCGCCCCTCGGCGGCGGGGAGGTAGCCGTCGGGCACCGCGCCGCGCGCCATGTCCCGGACCAGGCGCTTGATCCGCTCGATGTAGGGGATGGAATGGGCATCGTGGCCCGAGACGCGCGCAGCGGCGGCACGGTTCTTCGGGCGGAGCAGCACCGTGTCCGACGGCATGTCCACGGGCACCGCCAGCAGGGTATGGGTGGCCCCCTGGTCGTCCCGGATGAAGAAGCTGAAGGCCCGGGCCGTCATGCCGGGCACGGGACGCAGAAACACCTGGCCGCCCTCCCGGTCGGGTTCGACCTGCATGTGGTCCTCCAGGCCCCAGACGCGTGTGATCCGGCCTCCATCCGCCATGGCGATGCGGGTGAGATCCCTGATGGACACCTTGATGGTGACAGTCTGGCCGTCCACTACCTCCACGAGTTGCAGGGCGTGGGCCTCAAGACTCAGGTTCAGCAGTATCGCCGTCAGTAGCAAACGGATTCGCACTGTCTTGGACCTCCGTGAATTTCGAGACGAACAGCCGGCCGTCCCGGTAGACGAACCGGATCAGGAATCGGGCCTGGCGTTGTTCGGTCTGTTTGTTGCCCACCAGGGTGGTGAGTTGGCCGGTGAGGGCGGCCTGTTGCCCCTTGAGCCGGATCTCCTGGGGGTAGAACACCGAGGAGAGGCGGTTGCGCTTGATCTTGTGCGCGTCGCCTTCCAGTTTGGCGGCGAGGGCGCCGTAGCTCTTGGGATCCGCGTAACGCAGGAACAGGCTCACCTGGTGATCGATGTTGTCGGGGTTGTAGGTGAGGGCGAGGCTCGCGAAGAACACCGCCATCTGTTCCAGGTACTCGGGTGACACCTCGTCGCCATGCACCCAGAAGGTCTTCTCGAACACCGGCGGGACGACGATGGTCTTCTCCCGCACGTCGGTATTGATCACCCAGTACGCCAGGCCCATGTTGGAGACGGCCATTGCCAGGGCGACGGCCATCCACAGGTTGCGCCGCCAGAGGGTCTCGGCGAGCAGGGAACGGTAGCGGCTTTCCCTCATCCCACGTACTCCCGGACGTGACTGGGCGCACGCCCCCGAAACCACCACTGCGACGGCGTGTACCAGTAGAGAAAGCGGGCGATGATCCCCCGACCGCCTTCCGCCTTCACCCGCGCGAAGCCGCGGGACAACAGCAGGCCGATGACGACGCCGACGAGGATCTGGCCGAGCAAGGCCCCCATCAGGGTGAAGAAGATCACCAGGATGGCCTCGTCCGCGTCCCAGAAAAAGAACTGGGGCGGATCATCTAGTCGGCGGGGGATCAGGTAGTTCTCCTGTTCCACGCCTACACCACGGCGGAGCCGAAAATGGCGTCGATGATGGTCGGACCCAGCGCGCCGAACACCGCCAGGATCACGCCCAGGATGGCGGGCAACGGACTGCCCTTGGCGGCGCCGTAACCCAGACCGATCAGGCCGCCGACGATGGCGATGCCGCGGCCGAGATAACCGGTCGCCGCATCGTAGAAGAACTGATAAGCGCTCTGGAACTCCGCGCCCGTGGTCGCGGCCAGGGTGATCCCCGGCAGCAGCAGAATCGCCAGCAGCGCAGCGGACTGGTGGAAGGCGATGGTTCGAGTCATGGTGTATTACCTCCAGGTTGGTTTGCAGTTGAATGGCCCTTGCTCGGGGTGTCCAAAGGTTCGGGTCTGATCTCGGCACGGCGGTTGGCCGCCCGGCCGAGGGCGGTGTCGTTGGCTTGCAGGTAACAGCACTTGCCGCGACCGCTGACACGGATACGTTCGGGATCCAGTCCGAGCGTGACCAGATGGTTCTTCACCGATTGCGCGCGGCGCAGCGCCAGCCAGTCGTTGAAGTCCTGGGGACCGACGCTGTCGGTGTGGCCCACGATGGTGAGCCGTTGTTTCCTGAGTTCGGGCAGCAGGTCTTGCAGGGCCTGCTTGTCGGCGGCTGATAGCTGCGCAGTGCCGAAGGCGAAGTGGGCGGCAAACAAGACCCTCGCCTGCGGCTTGGGTATCTCAGCCTTGGCGGCCTGTATGGCTCTGCCGGCTCCTTCCACGGTGCTGTTCTTGACCGGTTCGGTCATCGCTACCGGTTGTTGGGTGAGCGGTTTGTTTGTCTCGCTGAATGGCGTCTTCGGTGTCGCGCCGGGACAGTCCGCACACACGACGTAGAACGGTTGTGCGCCCCGGTGCGCGACGGACGGTTGCTGTGTCACGCCTAGCTTTGTCGGTGTGCTCGATTCACTCTGGCTGGGCGGTGCCGAGGCACAACCGGCCAACACCGCAAGGCAGATGCCCATAAACCCTGATCGCATAATCTTCACGTTGTCGTTCTGTCGTTTGGTCTCTTCTCGTGCCGGCGTTGTATGCGCCGACGGCCCGCCACCCATAGCCGAATTGCCGGACGTTACCGGCCAGGATCCAGGCGCCCACGCCGATGCTAAGGCAGGGGTCCCAAAGATCCCGTGGCTCAATGCCGTGCTGCTTCAGGACGGGAAACCACCATGAGTTGATCTGCATCAGCCCGATGTCGGCTGTCCCGTCCGCATTGACATGCATCGCTTGCGGGTCGAGCCCGCTCTCCACTTCGGCGATGGCTCGCAGGAGGGCGGGAGCGATGCCGTAGCGCCCTCCGGCCTCTTGGAAACATGCCGCCAGATCATCCGCGTGAATGGGTCCAGGGATCAGCGACGCTAACGCTGCAACCAGGCCAAGCACTCGCCGAGGCGTTTCCACCTTTGCTCCACCTCTTGCGGAAGCAAGATGTCAGGGGCATGTTCACCGATGGCCGAGTAGAGTTTCCCTGCGGCAACAAGTACATCCCGTACCTCCTGTGGGAGGTCGCTGACTGGAACCGGCTTGACGCGTGCCGCCCCTGGTGTGTGCTCTTCGGATACACTTCGTGCATCCGGATCCGCCTCGGGCGGAGTCGCCGGGTCGGCATCGGGCAACGTCGCAGCGTTTTTTGACTGGCACATCCCGCTTTCCTCGTAATGCGTGGAACCCCTCCGGAAATCAGTTCCGGTAACGAGGCCGCATCCTCGGGGAAACGGGAGTGGTAAGGAAGGGAAAACGTTATGTGATTCGGGAAAGGGTATTTTTTGGTGACGCCTGATCCAGTCCTGCGACCCGGAAGATAGATTGATGGACAACCTCAAGTGGTGGTTGAATTATGTTGCTGGATTCTTCTTTGTCGTGCTAAATATTATGTAAAATCAATATGTTATGTATTGATTCGTGTTTTCTCGGGCGCGGCTGCCTCCTCGCTGGTAACGGTTTCGTCGTTCCACGCGGGGAGGTCAACCTAATTGTGTGAAGCATGATTCTTGAATATACTGGACCGATGTGCCGAGCACGCCCAACGACCTTCAGGAAAACCCTCTGGGTTGTCTATCTGAGCCTTGCGCTGGTATTTATCCAGGGCGCACGGTTGCACGTACATACCTATGATCATGAACCGCTCGCACCGGCGCATGGCCATGTGGATGTGGTGCATCCAGCCTATGATTCTTCTCCGGCCGCGCACCCTGACAAGGTCGGGGAGGTCGACCTGACACACCAGGGCCTGCTGAAAAACCTTTCCTTCGGATCACTGGTCATTGCCCTGATTACGGCCGTGATTCTCATTCTGTCGCCCCGTCTTTGCACGCGGGTATCGTGGTGGCGGGGTAGCCCTTCGCGGCTTGTCCACCGGCGTCGATCACTGCCGCCACCGCTTCGCGCTCCACCCCTCGTCTAAGCAATCCTCCTGTCGTCGCCTTGCAAGGGTCTGGCCCAGGCCAGAACCCGGCAATGCGCGTGTCCAAGTCCCATCCGGGGCGTGATTGCATGCCCGGAAATCGTGGAGTGATTTATGTCCGAGAATACTCGTGCCCGGAATCCGCGGGCGTGTTGCGGTGTTTCGCGTAGATTCCTGTTGGCCTGTCTCGTTCTGGCATCCGGTGCGACACAGGCACAGGCGCCGTGGACACTGGAGCGCAGCATCCGCCAGGTGCTGGAGGTTGCGCCCGAGGCGGAATCGGCGCAAGCCGGCGTTGCGGCTGCCGAAGGCGCCTTGTCCCAGTCCCTCGTCTGGCCGAACCCAGAGTTCGAGCTGCGCGGCGATGACCGGCTGGGCAAGGACGACGGCCAGGGGGGGACCGATCTCACCCAGTTTATCTTCAGCCAGCCCCTGCCCCTGAGTGGCCGGTTGGGCCATCAGCGCCGGATGGCGCAGGCAGTGCTGAAGCGTGCCCGCGCCGAGCGGCGTTACCGCTTGCTGTTGCTGGAGGCTGAAACAGCGCGGCGCTTCCACGCTCTGCAGCTGGCCGACGCGCGCCTGCGCCTCGCTCGGCAGCGCCTGGAACTGGCGGACGACTTGCAGCATGCGGGCCAGCGGCGTGCCTGGGCCGGGGAGATGGCGCGTCTGGAACGGTTGCGGCTGGACCTGATCCGCGAGGCGGCGCAGCAGAACCTGGCCAAGGCCGAAGGCCGGTTCAACGAGGCACTGAGCCGTTTCCGCGCCTACCTGGGGCTGCCAGCCGGCTTTGTCCCCGAGCTGGTGCCACTGACGCCGTTCGAATCCATGCCTCCCCTGGCGGAGCTGCTGGCAGGTCTGCCGGACCATCCGGCGCTTCAAGTAGAGCAGTATGGCTTGGAGGCAAGCCGGGCCGGTATCGACCTGGCGCGCTCGGAACGCTGGCCGGACCCCGTGCTGCGCTTGTTCCGCGAGCAGGATTACCTGGGGGGACGCCGCCAGGAGGTCAACGGTGTCGGCGTGGCCGTCACCGTACCGCTGTGGGATCGCAAGCAGGGGCGGATCCGGGAGGCCCACGCCGAAATGGACCGGGCGGAAGCACGCCTGCGGGCACGGGAACGCGATCTGGGCAGCCGCCTCCGCCAGGCACATTTGCACTTGACCCATCTGGTCGAACAGGGCGTGCATTTCCGCGAGCGGGTGTATGCGCCGGCACGCGAGGTATTCGAGATGACCCGTCGGGCTTACGACAGCGGCGAGGTGGAAATTCTCTACTTGATCGACGCCAACAACACCTATTTCGATGCCCACGAACGCTATCTGGAATTATTGCAGGAGGCATGGCTCGAGGCCGCGGAACTGCGTCTGGCCGCCGGTCGCTCCCTGCTGATGACAACCAAACAGGATGCTGCCCATGAATAAGATCATCAATAAGGTCATCGCCACCTTGCTTCTTGGCCTGCTGCCGTCATTAGTCCTGGCCGGAGCGCTACAACTGACCGAGGCTCAATTGGCCAATGTTTCCCTGGATACCGCCACCGTGGTTGAGCGTGAGAGCCGCGCCCGGCTTGAACTCAACGGCATCTTGACCGCCGATGGGCGCCGCGCCCACCGCGTGGCGCCCATCGTGGGCGGGATCGTCAGGGAGTTGCGCGTGGTGTCCCATGAACGGGTGCGCAAGGGCCAGGTGCTGGCACGGTTGCACAGTCATCGTCTGGGCCTGGCCCAGGCGGACTACCTGGAGGCCCTGGCCCGCTTCGAGCTGGCTCGCGCCGAACGGGCGCGCATCGAGGGCTTGTGGAAAGACGGCATCATTGCCGAAAGCCGCTGGTTGCGCGTGGACAGCGAGTACAAGTCTGCCCGCGCCACTCTGGAGGCGCGCCGCCGGCTGCTGTCACTGGCCGGCCTGTCGCAACGGCAGATCGGGCACCTGGCACGCGATCCCCAGCGACTCGCCGTGCTCGAGCTGGCCAGCCCGGTGGACGGCGTGGTGACCGAGGTGGCCATCGAGCCGGGCCAGATGGTGGCCGCGGGCCTGGCCGCATTCCAGGTTGTTGATCTCAGCGTCCTGTGGGCCATGGTGAACATTCCGGTCGATCGCCTGCCCCAGGTCGAGTTGGGGGCGGAGGCTGTCATCCGGGTGGCCGCCGGCCCCGGCCAGACCTATCGTGGGCGCCTGGAGTCCCTGGGTGGCCAGGTGGACGCCGAAAGCCAGACCTTGACGGGACGCATCGTGTTGGCCAATGACGATGGCCGCCTGCGGCCGGGTATGTACGCCGAGATCTCGTTGGCCGCGGTGCCGACCCGCGGCCTGATGGTACCGGTGAGTGCGGTGTTTCGCGTCGGCGACAGCGCCTATGTCTTCAAGGTGCTGGGGCGTGGGCGGTTCGAGGCCGTGCCGGTGGTTACCGGATCCGAAGCGGCGGGCTGGGTGTCCGTTCTGCAAGGCATCGAGGCCGGTGCCACCGTGGTCAGCAAGGGCGTGGCGGAGCTCAAGTCCCACTGGCAGTACGAGGGAGGCGAATAGACCATGGTTGCGGCACTGATCCGTTTCTCCCTGACCCAGCGGTTGATGATCCTGCTGTTGGCCGTGGCGCTCTGCGCCGGCGGCGTGTGGGCATTCCGCACCCTGCCCATCGACGCCTTCCCGGACATTTCCGCGCCGCAGGTGCAGGTTATCGTCAAGGCGCCGGGACTCTCGCCGACCGAGGTGGAAAGCCGCATTACTTTTCCCATCGAGGTGGAGATGCAGGGGCTGCCCCGCCAAACGGTGCTGCGCTCCACTACCAAGTACGCCCTCAGTATCATCACTATCGATTTCGAGGACGGCACCGATATTTACTGGGCGCGGCAGCAGGTGGCCGAGCGTCTCAACCAGGTGTGGGGCGAACTTCCCGAGGGCGTGGCAGGCGGGCTGGCACCCATCACCACGCCGCTGGGGGAGATCTACATGTACCGGGTGGAAGGCGAGGGATACAGCCTGCAGGAGCTGCGCCGTATCCAGGACTGGATCATCCGGCCGCGCCTGCGCACCGTGGATGGCGTCGCCGATGTCAATTCCCTCGGCGGCAAGGTCAAGGTGTTCGAGGTGGCGCCCGATCCCGAAGCCTTGCTGGCCCGCGGGTTGGACATCGCCGACCTGGAGCGGGCCTTGGTTGAGAACAACCGTAACGCCGGTGGTGATCGCATCAACCGTAATGACGAGGTGTTGCTGGTGCGCACCGTGGGCCAGTTGCAGGGCATCGCCGATATCGAGGCGATCACCATTGCCGCACGCGACGGCATCCCCGTGCACGTGCGTGACGTGGCGGAGGTGCGTATCGCCTCCCTGACCCGCTATGGCGCAGTCACCGCGGATGGGCGGGGCGAGGTGGTCACCGGCCTGGTGCTGTTGCGCAAGGGGGCCAACAGCCGTGCAACCGTCGAGGGGGTCAAGGCGGAACTCGACGCGTTGAAGACGGCCTTGCCGCCGGGAGTGCATGTCGTGCCCTTCTATGATCGTACCGAGCTGGTCGAATCCGCGGTATGGACCGTGGAGAAGGCGCTGGGCGAAGCGGTACTGCTCGTGCTGCTGGTGCTGGTCGTCATGCTGGGCAACCTGCGCGCGGCCTTGACCGTGGCACTGATCCTGCCGCTGTCGGTGCTCTTCACCTTCGTCATGATGCGGGTGTTTGGCGTCACGGCCAATCTTATGTCGCTGGGGGGACTGGCCATCGCCATCGGCATCCTCGTGGATGCGGCGGTGGTTGTCGTGGAGAACATCCACACCCGGCTCAGCCACGCGCCGCCCGGCGTGGGCCGGCTGCACCTGGTCTATCGCGCGGTGCTGGAGGTGGCCACGCCGGTCATCTCCGGCATTCTGATCATCATCGTCGTCTTCCTGCCGCTGTTCAGCCTGACCGGCCTGGAGGGCAAGATGTTCACGCCCCTGGCCGTGACCATCACCTTCGCACTGGTGGGTTCGCTGATCCTGTCACTGACGGTGATTCCGGTGCTGGCGAGCCTGCTGATGCGGCACAAGACCGGAGCCGGCGCCGAGGTGGACGGCCGGCTGCTGGTGTCGCTGAAGCGCGCCTATCTGCCGGTGATGCGCTGGGCATTGGCCAACCGGAAGACGGCAGTAGGCGGCGCCCTGGCGGCCATGGCGGTCGCTGCGGCCCTGTTCCCCTGGATCGGCAGGGAGTTCATGCCTGTGATGGATGAAGGCACCACCGTGGTCATCATCGAGAAGCTGCCCAGCATTTCCCTGGAGCGTTCCCTGGAGCTGGATGCGCCATTTCAAAAAGCGATGATGGAGCTGCCCGAGGTTAACGGCGTAGTCTCACGCACTGGGGCCGACGAGTTGCGCCTCGACCCCATGGGGCTGCACCAGACCGACAATTTCCTCATTACCAAGCCTCGGGACGAGTGGACAATCACGCTGGAGGAGTTCCACGAAAGACTGCGTTCGATCCTCGACCGGTTTGTCGGCATCGACTATGCCTTCACCCAGCCCATCGACATGCGCGTCTCGGAAATGCTCACCGGTGTGCGCGCCGCCGTGGCCATCAAACTTTACGGCGACGATCTGAAGGTGATGGAGGAGAAGGCCAAGCAGATCGAAGCCCTGGTGAGCGAGGTGCCCGGGGCGGTGGATGTGTTCCGGAGTCAACTATCGGGCCAGATCTACCTGCAAATCGAGATCAGCCCGAACGCAATCGCCCGCTTCGGGATCAACATCGAGGACATCAACCGCCTCGTCGAGGTGGCCGTGGGTGGGCGCGTGATAACCGAGATCATCCAGGGAAACCAGCGTATCGGCGTCCTGCTTCGCTACCCGGAGTCGGCGCGCGCCACGCCCGCAGACATTGGCTCGCTGTGGGTCAAGACGGCCTCCGGCGAACGTGTACCGTTGAGCAGTCTGGCGGATATCCGCGAGGTGGACGGTCCAGTGGAGATCACCCGCGAATCCACCCGGCGCATGGTGGTCGTGCAGGCCAATGTGGAGGGTCGGGACGTGGTTGGGTTCGTTGACGACGTGCGCGCCCGGTTGCAACGGACGCTGGAGCTGCCGGCAGGCTACTACGTCACCTTCGGTGGCCAGTTCGAGAACCAGCAGCGGGCCGCAGCCCGGCTGGGCCTGGTGGTGCCTGTCTCCGTAGCCCTGATTTTCGTGATGCTGTTCACCACCTTCCGTTCCCTGCGCCAGGCCGGATTGATTATCCTCAACATTCCCTTCGCCATGATTGGCGGCGTGATCAGCCTCTACCTGTCGGGTCTCTACCTGTCGGTACCTGCCTCGGTGGGGTTCATCACCTTGTTCGGCGTGGCCGTGCTCAACGGTGTAGTCATGGTGACGTACATCAATCAGCTCCGGGAGGCCGGCCGTACCGTACTGCAGGCTGTGCAGGAAGGTGCCGAACGGCGCCTGCGGCCGGTGCTCATGACCGCCCTGATCGCCGGACTGGGCCTGTTGCCCTTGCTCTTCGCCACCGGGCCGGGTTCCGAGTTGCAACGCCCGCTTGCTGTGGTGGTGATCGGAGGACTGTTCACATCGACTCTGCTGACGCTGGTGCTGTTACCCACCCTCTATGCCTGGCTGGAAACCCGGGTCGATGAGAAACCGCAAGCCATTGCAGGAGATTTGCCATGAAAAATCTGGTCATGATCGTGAATGCGAGCGTTCAGCAGGACCTGGCCGATTGCCTGCGCGGCCTGGGCCAGGTTCAGGAATTCACTTTCTCCCACGTGGAAGGTCACGGTCACCGGGCAGAACCGGATCACTTCCTGTCCGCGCGGGACAAGGTGGTTGGCTATACGCCTCGCGTGAGAGTGGATATCCTGCTGCAAGACGATGATGTGGAGGTCGTGCTCGATGCCGTGCGAAGCGATGTCCCCGGCATCACGGGACGATGCATGTACTGGGTGGCGGACGTGGCGCGCTGGGGAGAATTGTAGGTCCAACCCAGTTACAAAGGGATGTTGCAATTGTCGCGGGTTGTTGGTGTGATGAGGCAATGATACGGACTCGGCTATTCATGAGAGAAGCGCACGCCAACCAGAAAATCTACTATATCTTCATTTTCCGGAGCATAAGCGCAACAAATGGTAATAGCCCAATTACAGATACAACAGTGGCACCGACAGGCAGATCTGCGTTGAAGGAAACCCACAAACCGGCAACGGCGCCAAATAATCCAAGTCCCCACCCAGCCAGTAGACGGTTCGTGAGCGAAGAGACCAGCAACGAGGCGCTGAATGCCGGAATTATCAGAAACGCGAAGACCAACAATACTCCGGCAATATTGACCGCCAAGGTAATCACCACCGCGAACGAGGCGAAAAACAGGAATTCCCACAGAAAGCCCGGTCTCCTGGTCTCTTCGCTTACAAATGACAGAGCGAGGAACTTCTGACGGTAAATCCCGTGTAACACGGCCAGAGCGAGATATATCCCTGCTACGATTCCGATTTCTTCCCAACGTACCCAAAGGATGTTGCCATTAAAGAGCGATTTGAGTTCCTCCATGCCCTGGGTCGAGCGGCTGAGGATAACGATAGAGAGTGCTGTGCTTACCACATAAACGCAGCCGATAATGACTTCGCGAGTCGTTTTGCCCGGGATACGGCGTAAACCGGCAAAGCCAAACGCGGCGGTCAAGGTGGCACCAAAGGCATAAATCTGTGCAGTCAAGCCATGGGCCTCCTCTCCCAACAAAAAGGCGAGGCTTATTCCCAGGGCTGCTACCTGGGCAAGAGCCAGATCAATGAAGATGATGCCACGTGCCAGCACATGCAGGCCCAAGTAGGTATGACTAAGAATCATCAAGGCGCTCATAACAAACGCTGGCAACAGAATCAACCACGGGTCCATGTCATTTTCCTCCGTCGTTGTTCAGTGCCGCCACGATGGCATCGAACAGATCGAAATAGGTGTGGATACCGGGCTGCGCTCCCACCGATTGGGGCAACACTACGGTGCGAATACCCGTCTGTTCATTTAAGTAGCGCGCAGACCGGCGCTCGTAATACGGCTCCATGATGAGCAGGCCGATGTGTTCGTTCCGGATGCGTGTGATCAGTGCGTTCAGGGAAGCGGCGCTCGGGGCGATGCCGGGGATTGGTTCGACCTCATCGACGATGCGGAAGCCGAAGGCATCTGCCAGATAGACAAAGGATTTGTGGTAGGCGATGACCGACTGTCCTCTGAGATGGCTAAGCTTACTCCGCCAGACAGGTAGCTTGTCATCCATCGTTTGGACGAATGCCTTGAATCGATGATGGAATTCGTCCTTATGTACGGGATCCAGTTCGCCCAGTCGCGTGGCGATCGCCCGCGCCATGCGTATGCCGTTACGTGGGTCCAGCCAGTAATGGGGATTGCCCTTGGCATGCACATCGCCCATGGCGCGCGATACGGGGCCATTGATTTTGCCCAACAAGGGAATGACGCTTGAGAGATCCAGATAGCCGGGATTGCCGGGCTGTACTCGGCTATTACGCGCTGATTGCAATAAGGGTGGCAACCAGCCGATTTCCATGTCGGAGCCGATCACCAGCAGCAGATCGGCACGGAAGACCTTGCGGATCATGCTGGGCTTGGCGGTAGCATAGTGCGGGTCGCGGGTACCGGGCGTCAGGCTCTGCACCTGTACCCGTTCGCCGCCCACCGCTTCGGCAATGGCCGCCAGATCCTGGGTGGTCGTTACAACCCGTAGCGCCGCGTGACTATTGAAGGTGGTCATGAACAACAGCAGCCCGAATAAGAGTTTATGTCTTTTCATGATGGCCTCCTAAAACACATGCGCCGCATGGCTGCCGAGGTTGAATTCAAACTGCAACCATAAGGAGTCAGCGGTTTTGCCGGGCAAGTGTTGTGCCCAGTCGCGGTTGTATTGCAGCCGCAGCTTGCTGTATTCGGTGGGATACCAAGTCAGGTTGGGCGATAGCCGCTTACGCGTATCGCGCAGTGGGTCGCTCGCCGTATCGCCATCGGCGCTGGCATATTCCCAGCGCAATCCCGCCACCCAGCCGGGTTTGAATCCCCACAGTGCCTGGGTAAACAATCCCCAGTCCTTGAGGGTTTCACGGCTGGGATCGACCGGATCACCTGCCTCATAGCGGCGTTTCAATATCTCGGTATGCCAGGAGACGAAAGGAAAGCCGCGCTGCGTGTAGGCGGGTTGCCATTTCAGATAGAGATCCAGGCCAACTATTTGGGTATCGGTCGTCATGCCGCTGGCGTTGGGACCCCACAGACCGGAGACGCCGAGGTTCATGCTGAGCGTATCGGACAGATCGAGGCCGTTGAGCCAACGCGCCGTATAGAGCAAATCGCCAAAATTGCGTGCATCCCGGTCAATCAGGGTATGGCCGCCGATTTCTTCCCCCGGCGCATTCAGGAAGCTGGTCACCGTTTCTCCCTTAGGGTTTTGGATGCCGAGATAGAGTTCCGAGTACCAGTCTGTCGGCATCAGCCAGGAAGCGCGCACACCCTGGCTGCGCAAACCATCACCACCGAAGAAACGTGACAACACCACGGGCTGATCCACGAAACTCCAGGTATGGGGGTGTTGTGGGTTCTGGCGGCCGAACTCGGTGAAATACTGGCCGCCTTTGACTTGCAGACCCCAAGGCAGGTTGCGAGTGGTAAAAAAAGCTTCTTCCAGTTCCACCACTGTCTCACCGTTGGTGTCGATCTGGAAGATGATATTGGCCTGGGCATCAAAGTAAGGGTCTACCGTACCAGCAATAGACAACTCCACGTTTTGCACCGTGAAGCCGTTCTGGTTGGGATCGTGAGCGCCGCCCTGTAAACCTTCCAGTGCGTCGTTATCGACACTGGAACCGCCGGCCGCGAACAGGCCGGACAGGCCGATCTGGAAGCCGCTATGACTTGCCGTCGCAGTGGATACTTTCGGTAAGGCAGGGGAAACGGCTGCCTTGGCACTTTTAACCGATTTTGATTCCAGTTCCTCCAGACGCTGTTCCAGCGCATTGATCTGCTGTTCGTAGGTCTGTTGCAGGCGCTGCATTTGTTGCGTGATTTCTGTTAATTGCCGGTGTAATGACTCGGTCTCCTTACCAGCGAATGCAGCCCCTGGATTGAGCAGCAGCGCACTCATAACGGCGGCTACCCGTTTAATACGAAAGTAAGAATGATCCATAATGAACTCCTGTTCTGATTTATCAGCAATACATTGCCGCTGACGACACCACGCAGCAGAACACTGCGTGGTTTACACGTCAGCCGTCAGTAAGAGATCAATCAGAACAGGGGTGGGGCACGTGCCCAAGAGATGTGGGACGGATGTGATAGTTGATAATCTGAATCTGCAATAGGAAGTACATATACGAGAAACTGCAACGGAGCAACGAGGGAAGGGACGGCCAAAGAGGCCGCTGGCGCATGGTTAAGACGGCAGACATGGCACTCGTCTTGAACACCCAGGCCATCACCGCTCATGTCCAGGTCGTGGAAAGCCACATGTGCGGCGGCAAAAACCAGGGCGAAAATCAATGCGAGTCTTATGAGAAAATTCTCCTCGGTGCGCTGGTTGAATGCTTTGTTCAACATGCATCTATTGTCCCATAAATGCGTAACACGTGAAACCTTCGAACGTTCTTTGACGATAGCAAAGTTCTTGGGTATCAGTATGTTATGTCCTTGTTTTTTGCACAACTCCGCCCTGATTGCTGCTGCGTAAATAAGCATCCCGCCAAGCGCCAATAGGCGCAGGGCGGGATTAGGGTCAAGACACCAGCTTCTTGGCCAGGGCCACCTCGATGGAATCCCCATCCTGGTTGAGGATGTCCAGGCCGGTCTCAGGCATGTCGCCGGAGGTGGACTGGCTTACCGCGATCTTCTTGGCCATGAGTGACAGGCACGCCATCTGTGCCGTCTCGCCATAGCCAAGAAAATACACGTCCACCGGGTGCTTCTGGCCGATCCGCCAGGAGCGGCGGGAGGCCTGTTGCAAGGTGTAGACGTTGTAGCCGGTCTGCATGAACACGATGGTCGGGAACTCCAGCAGATCCAGACCGGTCTTCACCAGCTCGGGGTTGGTGACGAGCACGTCCACCCCGCGGTCGACCTGGTCGAAGATCCAGTCTTCCCGCCGGCTCGTGTCCACGCTGGCCCGCAGCACCGCGGCCTTGAGGCCATGGCTCTCCAACAGGCCCTTGAGCCGGCTGGAGGTGTCGCGGGTGCCGGTGTAGGTCGTGTAGACCAGCACACGGCGCCCCCGGGCCTTCTCCTCCCGGCAGATGCGCAGCATCTCCTCTTCCTTCGGAGAGGGGGCCTCGCCGAGGATCGACGGCACGAACGCCAGCAACTGCCGGGTCCGCGGATGCTTGATCACTTCCTCCCGGAAGCAGGTATCCGGCCAGGCCAGCAGCACGTTGAGCACGACACCCAGCAGGCTGTTGTCGCCCTTGCGCAGGGCCTCCTTCAGCTCGGCCGTGAGCGTGGACTCCAGGGCCTGATACCGCTCAGCCTGGTCGGCCGTCATCGTCACTTCCTGGAAATGCTTACGGTACGGCGGCAGTACCTTGTCGCCGATGTCCTTGAGCTTGAGGAAGGCCGTGAACGGCAGCACGTAGCGTGCGATCCCCTTGGGGCCGAACCCCGGTGCCTTGACGGTGCGCACGGTCATGCGCTTGCCGCGGGCGGTGCGGTGGTTGTCCCCCTCGGACTCCTTGTAGATGTCCTTGAGGATGCCGTGGTCCCGCATGAAGGCCATGGCCGCGCTGCCCAGGCTGCCGCGGCCGTTGTAGCGGTAGCCGTCCTCGATCATCCTGTGGGGCATGATGCGCCACAGCAGGTAGAAGAGGTCGTCGGCGTAGCCACCCATGAGTGTGCCGGTCAGCAGCAAGACCTTGCGGACCTTGTTGGCGAGCACGCCCATGGCCTGGCCCTGGGCCGAGCCGTCGTTCTTGTACTCATGGCCTTCGTCCACCACGAGCAGATCGAAGTACCCGTCCGGCAGGTAACGCTTGATGAACTCCGTCGGCTGATAACCGCCCTGGCCGAAAGAGAACTCCAGGGTCGCCATGGCACGCTCCATGCGCGCCGCCTGGCGGTCGGAGAACACCAGCTCACCGTCGGCGTCCATCAGGTTGATGAACTCGTGGACGTTGTCCGCGAGCATCCCCGACAGCAGGTCCTCGCCGAAGGTCCGCACCAGCTTGTCCGCCGTCTTGGGTCCGATGGTGGGTAGCTGGCACATGGCCTCGAGAACCAGCTCGCGCCGGCTCTTCTGCTTGCGACCCGGGCGTATCAGCGTCCACAGGGGCTCACCACACTCCCCGCAGGCCAGACGGCGTTCTGCCGGGAACAGCTCCGGTGGCACCGGATCGCCGTCGCCGTTGACCACCGTCGTCCCGCAGGCGGGGCAGGCGGCGTAGCGCACGGTGCGCACGAAGGTGGGCGATTCATCGTTGCCCCGCTCCGTGTGCTCGCGCACGTGGACGTTGCGTACCGCATAGGCGGGTTTCCAGTGAAAACCCATGCGCATGCGCACGCGGCCCATGATGAAGAACTCCGGACCCTGGTGGCTTGGCGCCCCATCCAGTGCCGCCCGAAGCTGTAACAGCTTGCGGAGGGTGTCCGGGCCGTTGAGGACCCATACCCTGGCATTCGGCACCGTCTCCAGGATCTCCCGCCGCCACTTGTAGACCAGGTGGGGTGGGGCGATCACCAGGGTGCGTCGGTATCCCTCGGCATGCAGTACCGCGGCGGTACAGATGGCCATCATGGTCTTGCCGGTGCCCATCTCTGCGTTGATGACCGCGGCCTGTTCGGCCTCGTCCACCAGCAACCGGGTCACGGCCTGCACCACCGCCCGCTGCGCTGGGAACGGCTTGCGTTTGAGGACCTCCATCACCGCGTCGCGGCGCGGGTCGGGCGTCCCGTCGTAGACCGGCGGGTTTTGCCGGGTGACCGCCTCCAGCAGGCCGTCGCCGAAGTCGGAGACGAACTGGGACAGCGGAATGACGTTGGATACGTCGATATCGAGTTGAAGCGTTTCTGCAGTTGCGCTCATGGTCTGCTCCTTTCAGGTTGAAAAAACGAGGGGCAGACCACCCCGCACGGGGATGAATCCACCCCGTGTGGGTTGAGTAACAAAATGGACCGGCGATCCCCTTTATATGAGGGAATCGCTGCGCCTGTTGCACGGTCCGGCGAAGGCGCTCGGGCGCAGGTGTCCCACCTGCAAGGGTGCCGTTGAAACCGCAACGGCGACGGTGAAAAGACCTTTCCCGAACATCGGCCAACCGGTGCTCGGGAAAGGCCCCGCGAGAGCGGGGCCGGCTGGTTACTTCAGCCTGCTCAGACCGCTTGGACCGAGCGTGTTTCTGAGGTGCTGTAAATGGGGCGCCACATCGCGCAGCTCGGGCGGATAGCTCGCATAGAGCCAGCATTGCCTGAGCTTCGTTTTCCAGCACCGGCCGAAATGACGCCGCGCTCGTGTGAGGGCATCGCTTTGAACAGTTGATAGACGGTTCATCGCTTCACCTCCTCACACGGCTTTCAGGGCGGCTTCATAGGCTTGGTTCAGATCGTCCCAGTCGATGCTGCCGCCGCGTTCCTCGCCGCGGCGGTAGGCTTCGACCAGCAACCGTGCGGCCGTGAAAGCCGCCTCACGCCGGCGCAGGTAGTGAACGCTGCTGTCGGCTTCCGGCCAGGGAGCATCGGCGTCCAGTTCCTGCTCGACGGTGAAGATGAGAGGGCTGTCGCCCGTTTCCTCGTAGTCGTCGAACAGCAACGGCACCTCAGCGGTGTCCTGCCATATCTCGCCCTCGTCGAACAAGGCTTCAGCCCTGGTGGTGGCAGCCTCTCTGCTTTCGGCCTCGATGCCGACCACGACCCGGTGCTCGTAGGGGAGCGTGTATTGCACAACGTATTTCATGATGATCCTCCAGTTGGATGGGCGGAGAGACCACCGCCCCACGGGGGACGGAAGTCTCCCCGCGGGGTGGGAACGGTGTGACGTCGAAGACGCCCGTTTACCTTTGGTTCGATAGACAGTGCCGGTAGCGAAAACCCTGTCGGATGACCGCCAGTGGACCGCCCAGCGGGGCGGTCGCTTCCGAGACGGTATCGTCGGTGATGCCGAAGATTCCGTACTCCACCAAGGCGTTGACAGCTTCCGGTTCGCTCAACCGGTTGCCCCGCTGAACGGCCCGAATGAGCCGCGGGTAGCGCTGTCGGACGAGGTCGCCCATGGTCATGGTCAGTCCTCCCCGGGCAGCATGATGGTCACCACCGGTTCGCCGGCGTCACCCGGCCCGGCCACCAGTTTCAGCGCCGTCAGCCGTGCCTCGACGCTCTTGCCGTCTCGCGGCACGCGATAGAGTTGGTACACGATCTGCGATTTACCGGCGGCGGCGCCGCGGATCGCATTGAACGCCATCCACAGCACATCCCACAGGCGGCCGGACTCGTCCTGGTAGACCTGGCGGTGGTTGTCGTCCTCCGTCCAGGCGACGCAGTCCGCCCAGGCGGCCCGGGTCAGGGCCACCGGCCAGCGGAAACCGGCCTCGCGGGCCGTCTCCGACACGTCCACCAGTACCCCGTCCTCGATGGCCTGGGCGCGCGTGTAGGCGTGAATGACTTCACCAAACAGCTCATCGATGGCTTGCTTGTCGTTCATGATGGTTCTCCTTTCGGTTGATGAATGGAGAGACCACCGTCCCTACCGGGGACGGAAGTCTCCCCGGTGGGGTGGAATGAGGGATGGCGCAGGGCGGCATCCCCCGGTACGGTCGATCAGCCGGTGGCCGTCAGACGGCGTTCCCGGATGAGTTGGCTGACAACGGTTTCAACCGCGTCGTCACCCAGGTCCAAGGCATAGGCGGCCAGGCCGACGCCCTGGAGGGTTTTGATCCAGCCCGCGGCCTCGAAGGCATCGAGCACGGTGTCACGCCACTCGGGCAGCAGCGGCAGGTGGCAGGTCTCGGTGACCTGTGACCAGAGCCGATGCCTGAGCGACGCTTTCCCTGTGGGCGTCGATGCGTCTTTCGGTTGATAGAGCAACAACGCACGCCGGTTGGCACGGTCCGGCTCTACCGCCAGACGGTCGTACAGCCACAGGTGAACCAAGCTGCCGAAGATCATCTGCGGCGGTGTGCGTCCGGAGTCGGTGACCAGCCGTTCCGGGTTGCCCACCTGCACGAACGGTGCGCCGTCACCATCCAGGCGGAAGTTGTCCAGTCCGCCTTCACGGACCGGCAGCGACAGCCGCGCACGGAACTCCTGCACGGCGGTGTCCCGACCCCACAGCGACAGGAACAACAGGTTGTCCCCTTCATCGGTGAGGACGGCGTCGGCGAACAGGCCGGGCGCATCCAGGATGGGCATGAGCGCAGGCCGTGTTGCGTCACGTTGATTGAGCGTGTTCATGGAGTTTTCTCCTTTCGGTTGATGGTCAAGAAACCGGTCAGAGACGCCCCCGGCCGGGGAGCGTCTCCCCGGCGGGGTGGATTGAGATCGTCACAGCGGGCCGCGTTCAGCGAAGGACACGGTGCCTTCGCATCCGACGACGATGTGGTCGAGGACGCGCACCTCGATCAGAGAGAGTGCGTCCCTGAGTTTCCGCGTCAGCGCCTCGTCGGCACGACTCGGTTCCGGCAAGCCGGACGGGTGATTGTGGTAGAAGATCGCGGCCGCGGCGTTACACGCCAACGCCCGTTGCACCACGACCCGTGGATGCACCGAGGCACCGTCCAGGGTGCCCTGGAACAGCTCCTCGACACATAGCACGCGATGACGGTTGTCGAGAAACAGCGTCCCGAACACCTCGTTCCTGCGCTCGCCCAGAAGCAGTCGCAGGTAATCGCGGGTGGCGTCCGGGCTGTTCAGGTACTCCCCAGGTCGATGGCGCGCCTGCAGCACCGCGAGTGCCAGTCGCACGAGTGACGCCTGCTCGGTCTCACTGAGTTCCGAAGGCCGGATCGCCGCGAACCGATCGCCAGCGTCGGTGGTTAAAGGCAAGACGTTCTGCATCATGGTCTCCTCCGCAGTCGATGGATGCGGGGAGAACCCCCGTCGGGGAGTCGATCTCCCCGCGAGGGTGGTTGCCGCAGACCAGGCAGCGGCGGTTGATTCAAAGCGCTACCGGTATGTCGGCATTCGCCAATCTGCACACATGCCCAACGGTAAAACCGAGGGGCACAGTCTTGTCGGTCGTCGTGACGATGCCGGCTGCGACCAATGCGTCCAGCATCCCGGCGTTCTCCGAATAGTCCTTGATGATGATCTCGTCGATCGCCAACGGGACTTCCGGGACATTGACCGTCGCACAGGCGACCGGGGAGCCGTCTTCGCAATCGAACAAGGCGATTGCCGGACGCCCATCGCTGTATGTTTCCAGTACGGCTGTGCAGAGCCATGCTTTGAACTGCACGATGCCAAGTACGCGTTTACTCATGGAGCACCTCCTTATCAGTGGTTGAAGTTGAGTGAGGAGGCCTCGCCCCAACGGGGGTGCGCTCCCCGATTGGGTTGAGAAAAGAGAGATGGACCGGCGATTTCGAGAATCGCTGCGCCTGTTGCACGGTCCGGCGAAGGCGCTTGGGCGCAGGTGTCCCACCTGCAAGGGTGCCGTTGAAGCCGCAACGGCGACGGTAAAGAACACGTCTGTCGCAAACCCCATCGCCTCGTCTGCGTTGAGGTTTGAGACAGACGCCGCCGGCCGGCGGCGCCATGTCGTTTCCTCTTCAACGGATGACCAGGACCTGGCCGAAGCTCGGGCTGCCCGGTGTGAAGTCCAGGGCCCGGATCACCGGCACGAAGCGGTCGGTCAGGATGCGGGTCTCGGTGATGCGCCCGTTGGGCTTCTCCTCGACTTCGACCTTGGCCTCCTTCTCCTTGTGGGTGTCGCCCTTGATGACGTACACCCGGCCGTCGGCGGCGCGCACCACGCCGGACACCTGGCCGGCGGCCAGGGCCAACGCCAGGTGCCAGTCCGAGAGCGCGCGCAATGGTCGGCGCAAGCCTCGCCCCGTACCGCCGAACACCAGCTCGAACCGCTCCCACAGGCCGCGGTGACGCGCCAGTTCGTCGGCGAGCTGACGCCGGTCCATGCGCGAGTAGACGAAGGTCGCCTCACCCTGGGGCGCGGCCGGCACCACGTAGGGCGCGTCGGGCCAACGCTCCGGCAGCACCGGGGGTGGTTCGGCGGCGACCGCCTCCAGCATCGCACGGGTTTCACTGATGCCCGTGGCGCCGGTGGTGCGTCGGCGAATGCCGAAAATCACCACCTGTTTGAAGCGTTGCTCCGGCGCCTGGAACACCCGTACCTGCTCGAAGTGGGTGGCGATCCATCCCGCCAGTTCCCGGTCCAGGCTGTAGCCGGGGATGATCAGCACCAGTACGCCGCCGAAGGCGAGCCAGGGATTGGACAGGCCGTAGAACAGTTTCTCCAGCCGAGGGTGGCCCTTGCCGGTGTAGCCGGCCAGCGCCGCCTTGTCTGCAACCAGGTCGCCATAAGGCGGGTTGAGCCACAGCAGGCCGAACTGGCGTCTGCCGATGATGCAGTCCTGCACGTCGCCGTGGATGCAGCGGTCCAGGATGCTCTTGGCGTGCCAGGCCCGCTCCTCGTCGTACTCCACGCCGAAGGCCTCGGTCCGGTCGGCACCCAGGTGGTGTTTGCACTCGGCCAGGGCCACGCCCTCGCCGCAGCAGGGATCGAGAATGCGAAATTGCCCCGTATCCCCGGGCTGTAGAGCCGACAACACGCGTCGCGTGGTCTCGGCGTCGGTCGGGAAATACCCGTTCTTGATAAAGTTGCGCGCCAGGCGCTGGAACATCAAAGCCATTGTGCTTCTCCTTTCGTTGGTGTGTTACATGGCCGGAGAAGCGCACCCCCGTCGGGGAGTGTGCGCCCCGACCGGGTTGAAAGAATGTGTCCGGGTGATTACCACCCGGGGTAATTGAGAAAGAGCTCCGCGACGATCCCCGCATGGGGTTCATCCAGCTTCGAGGCCAGGTCGCAGAGGTTCGGATAGCCGGCACGAACCAGCAACGATTGGCCCCACTCGGCGTTGTAGAACGAGCACATCGCAGCAAGAAACGCGGCTTCGCCGCGACTGCGTGCCGTGATGGTCTCCTCGATGTAGTCCCAATCGGGCTCGAGTTGGCGCTTGTGCGTGGCAGCTTCGACCGTCGGGGACTTCACCCTGAAACAGTCCTGGCCTGCCAACAGAACGCCACGCTTCCAGGCATCGAGAAATCGCCGTTCGCGTTCACGGTAGTCGTACATGACATCCTCCTTTGAAACCCAAACGACCGGCGTGTCGTTCGCTGGTTCGATTGGGTGATGACGGTGGTCAGAGCACGTCGCCGAGCATGCGGCGGGGCACGCGATAGCGCCTGCCGCCGTACTCGCCGGTCAACGGATGCAACGATGTGATGACCACCCACGGTATGGTGGAACCCTTGATGCCGACCTTCTGGCCGATCTCGACCTTCCGGTTGCGGTCCCGGTGGTAGTCCCGGACCTGGTCGCGCCAGTCGGCGTTGGCGACCGGCACCATGTCCAGGTACTTCAGCGGACAGGAGTAGTAATAGGGATGCATGGATTCCTCCATGTCCTTGTACCCCCAGCCGCATCCATCCTGCTTGGCGAGCAGGTAGCAGGCGATGAACCGCTTGCACCGGTTCTCCTGCTTGTAGGTGATTTCAATCACCGCCCAGAGCACGTTGCCGCGCACGCAGTGGGCGATGGTTTCCCAGCGCCGCGTCTCGTTCTCTTCCGGTGCGGTCAAGTCACGGATGATGTCGGCCTTGCTTGTGCCGTATGTGAACAGCCATCCCATGGTGTACCTCCTTTCGGATTGAGTGAAAGCGGGGCGCACCACGGCCCCGTGGGGCATGGCGATGCCCCGCGGGGTCGATGGAAGGAACGGCGGCCTGGCGGCCGCCCGTATCCTCAGTTGAAGTAGATGTGTATCCCCTCGATGCCGTGCTGGTTCAACAGCTCGATCTCGAAATCGGGGAACGGTGCAGCGGCCGTGCAAGACGTATCGGCTGTTTCGACGGTGGCATCCATTCGCTTGGAAAGCGGTTCGATGCGGCACGCCGTGTTGCCGATACTCAGCAGGCCGTTACTGGATTGCAGGTTTACCTGTTCGGGGGTCTTGAGTGACATGTGTTTCTCCTCTGTTGGTTGTGCCTCCACGATGGAGGTCCCCAAAACAGCCTGTGGGAGGCCGCTTTGGTGGACCCCCGCAGGGAGGCGGTAGACCGCCCAGGAGAAACCGACCCCCGGACCGGGAGTGGAGACTCCCGGACAGGGACGTTGAAAAAAGACCGACGGTCCCCTTATGAAACGGGGACCGCTGCACCTCCTTCCCGGCCAGACCAAGGTGCTTTCAGGGCGCCCGCCCACAGCGGGGCAGGCAAGGGTGCCGGACGAGGCCGGCAGGGCGCGACTGAGAGTCGCCACCACAATCGTTGCGAGTCTTTCCGCAAGGTTCGGCAAAGGTCGGAACCGCAAGCCCTGCGGAAAGACCCCCGCACGCGGGGATCTTCCCGTCGTCAATCCTGTTTCAAGTGCGCCGTTGTCGGGGTGTTGCCGACGTGGGCAGTATCGACCGGTCTGAGACCGGCAACCCCGCGCGATGGAAACAACGCGGTCCTGCCGTGCGACCGGGTTGTCTCGTGTCGCCGGACCCGTATCGGGGTGGTGGGTCCCACATACATGGGCGCGGTCTCTCCGCACAAAGGGACCCGCCTTTTCCCGACAGCGGGCGGCCGGTGACGATTGAGGCAGAAGGCCTTGCGGCCTTCCCGCAACCCCCGCCCGGGAGGCTCCGGGAAGGCCGCAGACCTTCCCCGGTCACCGGTCCGAAACCGCAGTCCGGAAGGGGCAGGATGCCCCTTCCGGCCGGTCGTGGATCAGGCCGCTTCCTCTTCGGCCGGCTTTTCCCAGAACTGGCCCAGGGGCCGGAACTGATAGCCCAGGCTCTTGAGCCGTTCCTTCTGCCGGCGGAAACGGGCTCGGTCCACGGTGGGGTCGAGCTTGACCTTCGCGCCCAACGGCCACAGTTCACCGAACAGGCGAACGTCAGGATCCTCATCATCCCCCTCGGTGGGCTCGTCGCCGCTCGGAGCGGGCTGCGGCATGGTGGCCGGTGGCGTCTCCTCGATGGGATCGGGTTCCACCGCGGGGGCCACGTCCTCGGCCGTGAGTTCGTCGATCCCGGCCAACGCCATGGTCTCCAGCGTGGCCCGGACCTCAACGACCAGGCGCCCGCCGGCCAGGTAGTAGGAGGGATAGATACGGCTGATGCCGAAATCCCCCTCGTACTTGCCTTCCTCGTACTGGTCGAGGAGCGTGTCCTTGACGGAAAACTCGCCGAGATCGGTCACGAGCCGGCCGACATTGAACGGGCCGTTACGGCCGTTGATGGTACGGATGGTCAATACGCCGCTGAGTTTGAGCATGGTGCATCTCCTTGTGTCTTGAAAAAAACGGGGAGACGCGTCCCCCGGGTGGGGAGAGGGTCTCCCCGTCGGGGTGGTTGAATGGAACAGGAGCAGGCCCCGTCCGGATGCGGATCAGGCGGCCTGTTCCTGGTCGGCGGAGGGCAGGGTGACCGGTTCACCGTCCACCTTGGCCCAGCCGATCCTGAGCAAGCGGGCTTTCAGGCTGATACCGGTCTGACCGGCTCGCTCACCGCGCTCGTAGGTGAAGGTTTCCGCATACAGGTCGCCGATCTTGAAACCCACCAGAACAGTGCGCCCGTCCTCGATGGCAGGCTTCAACTGACGGACGATATCCTGCGCCGTCTGGCCGGACACCCGGCAATCGAAGCGGGTGTACTCGACGCTGTCGGCGCTGCCGTGCAGAGCGGAGATGTCCACCGCCAGAAACGGTCAACCCCGCTCGGGCTTCACTTCCCGGACCCGGTTCAGGTAACCGATGCCGGTAGTATGAAGATCGAAGTACTTGGGTTGAGATGAGTTTTGCATGGTGCATTCTCCTCATTGGTTGAAAAACACCGGAGAAAGCACAGCCCCTGGACGGGGAATGACTTCCCCCGGCAGGGTGGATGAAGGGTGGATCGACGGCCCTCAGGCCGCCGCGCCTGTCTCGCGATCCGACAAAGGCGCATGGGACGCCGGAAAAACCGGCAAGGGTACCGTTAAATCCGCAACGGTGACGGTAAAACTATCTTGAATCTAACAGATGTGAGGGGTGCATCAAGGCAAAAACGTTATCGACGATTCAAAGCAATTCTCAGTACCCCATGTCGAGGTCCTGGGCTTGGGCGGTCAGCGCATCCAGGCAGCGGGCACGCAGCCGTTGGCTGCGCTCCTTGTATTCCAGCACGTCCCGGAGGCGCAGCCGGCATTGACCGCCCCGGTTCCGGGCCGGGATGTCACCCTGTTCCAGGAGCCTGTCCAGGTAAGACCTGGAGACGTTCAGGAGGTCCGCGGCCTGGCCTGGGGTGAGTTCATCGTCAGGCGAGAACATGGTAAATTCAACGAAACTTCCGATAACGTATTGATTTTAAAGGACTGGGTTAATTTCATAGTATATTATGTCGAAAACATCATTTCGTTCAAAGGGTTGCAGTATGTACCAAATATGGTACACTTTTCCGCGTGGATGCCGATATGTCTCTTGAAGTGGTTTTCTACCGAACGGAGTCGGGGAACGAACCGGTCCGTGAGTGGCTGAAGGGTTTGAGCAAACAGGACAAGAAGGCTATCGGCGGCGATATCAAGACGGTTCAATACGGCTGGCCTTTGGGCATGCCCGTGGTGCGGAAAATGGACCATGGGCTTTGGGAAGTCAGGTGCCGGCTCGATAAACGCATCGCCAGAATCCTGTTTACGGTGAAAGGTGAGCAGATGATTCTTTTGCATGGATTCATCAAGAAGTCACAGAAGACACCACAAGTAGACCTGCAACTGGCCAAAGACCGCAAAGCCAACCTGGAGAAGTGATATGAGCAAACACATCGGTAGTACCTTTGATGATTTTCTTGAAGAGGAAGGTGTGCTTGCGGAAGCGGAAGCCATTGCCGTCAAGCGCGTGATCGCTTACCAGCTCAAGGAACTCATGAAGGAGCAGAAGCTGACCAAGACCCAACTGGCCAAGCGGATGAAAACCAGTCGCTCCGCCCTGGAACGGCTGCTCGATCCCGACAATCCTTCGGTTACGCTGCTGACCCTGGAGCGTGCCGCCAAGGCCTTGGGTAAGAGCATCCGGGTCGAGCTCGCGGCCTAGTCATTAACCACTGGAAGCTCAAGCTCTTTGGCTTACATAGCCGATTGAGCTACGAGTTTCCGGAAATTACGAACATTGAACGCACCGCGCTTGTTCAGTCGCATGCGTCTGGCCACATCGAGAACCTCTGAGGGGATAGTGATTGCGCCCTCGGTCTCATTGGACGGCTGACACCACGGTCGCAGCCCATCCTCCCGTACAAGGTCCATGAGCGCCCAGAAGCGCCACATGAAGCTCATGAATTTCGTTGGATCGTTGAAGCTCCGCTTGACTGCAAACATGGCGCGATTCATGGGACAGTCCGTGAAGCTAACTTTCATCTGCTCGCCATCCTCCTCGATATGGATCAGCCCAATTTCCTCAGGGTCAGAAGCCGGTATCAGCGAGGATCCCGCCGTCATGGCTATTTCGAGGTGTCGGCAGAAATCATCAAACTCAAATTCAATAGCATTCTCTGGTCGTACGAGCTCAAATTGAAAGTCAAACATAGGGGGCTCCTTGTGGTCCATAGAGTTTGGAAAATGCCGTGAATCTTATTTGGCTGCGGATGCATTACAGCGCCTACCCGTGGAATCCCAGCCGTTCCAGAATCCCCTCCAAGGCCTCCAGAGAGTGGAAGGTGAACGAGATCCGCCCTCGGCCACGTTCCGGCTCATAGTCGACCCGGGTCTCCGCGCCGACGATTTCACCCACCCGCTGCTCGAGGCGCACGATGTCGGCGTCACGCCGGCTGTGGGCGTCTGACCGCCGCTCGGGTGCGCCGTTCAGGGCGCGGATCCGCCGCTCCAGCGCCCGGACCGACAGCCCCTTGTGGATGGTTTCGTCCGCCAGACGGCGCTGCATGGGCTGCGGCAGTCCTGCCAGCAGCTTGGCGTGTCCGAGGCTAAGCCGGCCGTCCTCGACCTGGGCCAGGACCGGAGGTTCCAGTTTCAGGATCCGGAGAAGATGCGTGATGCTGTCGCGTGAACGGCCGAGCCGGCGGGCGGCCTCCTGGTGCGTCAGCCGAAACTCGCTGATCAGGCGCTCCACGCCGCGCGCCACCTCCACGGGGTTGAGGTCCTCGCGCTGGATGTTCTCCACCAGGGCTTGGACCAGGGTGGAGCGGTCGTCGGTGGATCGTACCAGGGCGGGGATGTGCTGGAGTCCCGCCAGTTGGGCGGCGCGCCAGCGGCGCTCGCCGGCGATGATCTCGTAGCGTGTCGGTGCCGTGTCGGGGAGGGGGCGGACGATGATCGGTTGCACCACACCCTCGGTGCGGATGGATTCGGCCAGCTCCGCAAGCGCCTCGGAAGTGAACTTGCGGCGGGGTTGGTAGCGCCCCGGGCGAAGCAGGTCCACGTCGAGTTGCCGCACGCTCGTCTCAACCCCAAGCCGTTCATGCGGCGCCGTCGCGGTTCGGTGCCACGTGGCACTCGGAGTCGGACGGTCTACCTCGGCATTGCCGTCCACGGCGTGTTGTCTGTTGCCAGCCATGGTTTACAGGGGTCCCCGAGCGATCCTGATCCATCAGTCCGATTCCTCGTCGTCCACCGGGTCCGACTTGGAGCGCACGGTCAACTCGTCGACGCACAGCAGGTCCACCGTGAGGTAGTCGGCATCGAGGCGCAGCTGGGTATGCTGCTCACCCTGGTCGTCTTCCCAGGTCTCTTCCCGCAACCGGCCGCGGGCGAAGATGCGGGCGCCCTTGGGCAGCAACTTCGCCGCCGCCTCGGCCCGCCAGCCCCAAATGCTGGCCGTCACCCAGAAACCGCCACCATCCGCGAAGCTGCCGTCCTCCTGTTTGACGCGGCGATCGAAGAAGATCCGCATGTCGGCCACGGGCCGCTGTTCGCCGTCCACTTCGACATGTTTCAAGTCAGGGGCATTGCCCAAATTGCCGGTACCGCTGAACAATGTACTCATCTCGATTCCTCCTGGGGTCAGATTGTCACCACCATGGCATCACAGACACCTTGGGCCGCACAGTGGAAACCGTATTTCGATTCACGGCGGGTTTTCGTTCTGGCAGGTGCGAAGCGCCTCCAGTTTCACCAGGTAATCGCGCAGCCGCCGCAGTTCGTGCTGGCAAATGCTGGAGGCGAGGTTCAGTTCCAGACGTTGCCGCTCGAAGCGCAGGATCAGCGGCCGCACGACCGGTGGCAGCCTGGCCAATACCCGCTGGCCCTGGTCGGTGGTAGTGAGCTCGAAGAACGTCTGGCCGCGTCCATTGTTGCCGGTCGCACGCCAGCGCAGATTGAAGTAGCCGCCATGATGGTGCACCACCAGGTGGGCAACCCGCGGGGAACGGAAGGTCGCCTGGAACTCCTGCGCGAGCTTGCGCATGCGTGACTCGATCTCCGCCTGCTTCCTCTCCAGTTCCCGCATACGAACCCGGGCGCCCCCCTTACCCTTAAAGGGTAATAAAGGGCCTTTTGTGTCCACTCGTATCACTTTCGAATTCCCCCGCTGTTATCTACTCGCCATGGGCCGCCTGCGTGTCGCCGGTGGCGCGAGCAGAAAGGAAGCCTTTGCTCACTGGCGCAGCCGACGTTGATTGATTCCGGATCTCCGGGGCGTGGCGGGCTCGGCGCGTGCCGTCCAGAACCTCCTGCGGCAGTTCCCCCATGGCGGTACGCGCCGCCTGGGCGCGCTGGTTGTCCTGGCGCACATCGTTGCGATCGACGGCACAGTGTTTCCACTGGGTGGGAAGCAGGAAGGCGCGGCGGATCAGTCGGCCGCCTCGGTGCAACATCTGCTCGGCGGGGTCTCGGCCGAGCAGGCCGACGTGCCGGGCGGTGAGCACCGCGCAGACCAGTTCGTCGTAGTCGCCCACCAGATAGGCGCCCATGTAGCCGTAGGGGTTGGCAAACTGGAGCGGAACACGGGCCGGTTTGAGGGAGTGGGCGATGGCGATCTCCACCCCACGTGTCGAGCGCAACAGCTCGTCCATTTCGGTTCGCATCTTCTGGATCTCACTGCGGCCGGTTTCGAGGGCCTCATGGACTTGCAGCAGAAACCAGTCCGCGTAAGGGTCGTCCAGCATCGCCGAGACCCAGATGCGTTTCATCAGCATGCCGAAGCGGACCAGCCCGATGATGCCGGGATGCTCTCGGGATTGCCTGCGGCCGTAGACCAGACGTTGCGCCTGCCGGGTTTGGATCACCAGGCAGGCGTCGCCGCGTAGGGTGCCGGGACGATCCGCGGCGGTCTTGTAGTCCACGGCCGGGTCCGCGTTGTCGGGAAGTTCGCGGGGCGTCTGTTCGTCCGCGTTGTCTGCCGTCGTCGTTTGGGCCATAAGCGTGTTCCTCCATTGTCAGCGGATTTCGATGTGCCACGTGGCACCTGTACCGGGGTGATGGCAGTGCCATCACCCCGGTGGCTTGAATCTTTCGCGCGAATCCTCCGGTGGGCCGGTCGCAGGACTGATGGCACTGCCATCAGTCGAGTCGTTGTGCAAAGTGATGGCACTGCCATCACTCCGAGGTCCGTATGTCCGATGGGTTGAGGTCTGGATTTCAAGCGATGGGTTGATGGCACTACCATCAGCCGAATGCTCGTGAGAGGTGATGGCACTGCCATCACTTGCCCCCTGTGTCCGGGATTCCCGGTCTGGGCTCGGTCGGCCAGGGTTTTCGAGCAGGGTCTGCATGTGGGCCAGTGCACGTTCGCGGCTGATCTCTTCCAGCCACTTCAGATGGGCCTCCTGGCGACGTTGCTCCCGGGCCTTCAATCCCAGGCTGGTGAGGGTGAACGATCCTTTGCGGGCCGCCTTGCATAGTTGCGCCAGGTAGCCGATGGGGTTGTCGATGGGTTCACTCTTGCGCTTGGCAGCGAGCAACCGGCCGGCCAGTTCGTCCAGGATGTCCTGTCGCATGGTCTCCGGCGCATTGCGCAGACAGATCCTGGCCAGACGGAGTTCGTTCGGCGTCAGCGACGAGGGGAATGCGAGCGGGCTCTGCGTGTTCTCTTCGCGCGCACGCGCGTCAGACTTTTCTGGGTTCCCTGTTGTTGTAGTAGTTGTTTTTTTATTTATATAACTACAACTACTACTACGTTCCGACTTCAAATTTTGAAGTGGGTGGGACTTCAGATTTTGAAGTGGGGTGACATCAGGCGCCGACTTCAGATTTTGAAGTTGGCGGGAGGAGAAGCCGAAGAAGCGGCTCGCCTCGCCTTGCAGGGTCCGGATGGCCTCCAGGCGCCTCTGCATTGGATTGAGGTGCGCGGTGCCACCGTCGCCTTCCTGGAGATCCTCCTCGATGGTACCCAGTACGGCGGCTGCAACCTTCCGTACCTGGGGATGGGCGTGGTTCTGTGCCTGCTCCAGAAACTGGATGTAATCCCGGTCGAGATAGAGAGTGTCGGCCAGCGGCAGGGGCTCGTCGTGAAGGGCATAGATGTTGCCACGGAAACGGCCCTGAGCATCACGCACACGCCGGCAAAGCGAGAGCCAGCGGGTGGCGCGCAGGATCGCCATGGATCGGGCGACGGTGGCCTCGGAGCCGACGTTGGCGGTTCTTGCGATCTGCTTGTAGGTGGGGAAGGCGGTCGGGTGGGTGCCGGCGGCGGCGATCTTGATCACACCCCAGATGCGGGTGTCCACCGGCTGGAGCACCGGGTCCTGGAAGATCAGCCGCGGCATGGCATCGTGCCAGTTGCCGAGGAACAACAGGCCGTCGGCTGGAGCGGCGCTGCGGGTCTCGGTGGTCAGGAGCCGTTCCACGGTCGCCTGGATGAAGGCATCCAGGGCATGTGTTTCAGGTCTGATCTTTCCGGTATCGCGCTCCACTCAGTTCCCCACAGGCTCATTGTTCGTTGGTCTTGAGCCGAACGACCTTGCTGGCATCGTCCGATTGCTTCGCCGGCAGCAGCCCGGTAGCCTCCCAGGATCGGATCAACGCCCATACCGTGTTCAAGGGCACGCCGGTTGTCTGCCCGACGTGCAGGTAACGCGCTTCCACGGGGTGGTGGGCGTTGGCCTGCCAGGCCTTCCAGACGCGCTGCTCGTCGTCTTCGGACGGTGCGGGCGGTCGCCCGATGCCGGTGCCTGTCATGCCGAGCAGTTTGCGGCGGGCGGCGTATTCGGCGTTGGTCATGCCGAAGAAGGCCCGCATCATGGCGAGGGGTGCGCGCAGGCGGATGAGTTCGTTCTGCAGGGCATCGTGACGTTTGTTGCGTTCCATGTGGTCCAGTACCCGGTCGAAGCAGGCGGGGTCCACGGAGATGTCCATGAAGTGCGTGCGTACCTGGCTGATGTGATAGAGATCGCGCAGGGTGAAGCGCTCCAGGCGGGCGATCTGGTCCAGCCGGAAACCCAGGTCCAGCACCGAGTGGATGTCCCCTTCGGCCAGGGTTTCCGTGACGTAGCGCAGGGTGTGGAACACCAACTCTGCGTGTGTCGTCTTCGGCATCGTCCACCTCGCTTCCGGCACCGTTATCCGTCGGTCTGCCACAGGGCCAGTCCGCCGTCGTCATCCATCAGTTGCCGGATGCGGCGGCAGGTCTGCGCCAGGGCCAGCAGGTCATCAATGGTGGCCTGCGGGACCGATGGGTTGTTCAGCAGTTCGTAGCCGAGCGCCTTCCAATCGGGTTCACCAACCAGCGCCAGGGCCTGGGTGTCGTTCTTCTCCAGGATCAGGTTGCGCAGCAGCAGGTCGTCGGGGATCCGCTCCATGCGTTCGGGCTGTACGCTCTCCTCGGAAAAGCTCAACAGGAGCCACCACACCCATTGGCGGTAGAGTTGGCGGAGGGCGTCTTCCTGGCCCGCGACCGGGATGATGGATTCGCGCGGAATGTCCACCAGAAACCCCATGCCGAGTTTGCCGGCGGGCGTGATGCAGTCTTCCAGGTCGTGTCGCTTGGCGATCTTGAGGGCGAGCACGTAACCCCGGCCGCGTAGCGACTTCAGATCGCCGGGTCCGTTGTAGGACGATGCGTCAGATTGATGCGCGTCGTCCCTGGCATGCTCTCTTCGGGCAGCCTGCGGCTGTCCAGTTTCGCTACCGGCGAAATTGTCCGGGGAGGGGGTTGACGGCGGCGCTTTCTGAGCCGGGCCTTCTGATTCCGAATCGGTCTCACCGGGCGGTGTCGGGCGTGGTGGCTCCGCAGGCCCGGGGGTTTCCGCCTCGGGGGTCGTAGTGCTCGGTGGCGTCTCTCCTGTGGCTTCTAGCGTTGTGGCAGGCTCGGGCCGGGTGTCCGTGGCCGGGCTCAAAGTGTTCTGCTCGTTGGCGCTACTGGCCAGTCGCGCATCGATCTCCAGCCGCACGTGTTTGAGAGAGAGGCCCGTGGCCTCGGCCATCCGGGTTTCCAGCTCCCGCTGCACCGCATCCAGTTCCCAATGCGGACCGTCATGGGCGGCCAATGCCTCGTTGAACAGCACCTCGAACAGCTCCGGCGCCTTATCCTGGTCGTTCCAGAAGCGACGGCAGGCGGATTCGAGGCGCCGGATCCGGCGTATCTGCGGTGCCCCCATGCCGGCGCGCAGCGCCTCCGGGATGAGCGGGAGCAGCACGTCCACGGCGTAGTCCATCCGGGAGATCATGCTCTGGTCCAGCGTGTATCCCCGTTCCCGCAGTGTCTCCGCCAGTTGTCGTTGAGAGAGCTGCGCCGATTGCTCCGATTCCAGCACTTCACGCAGTTCACGCACGCCCAGGGCCTTGTCGATGAAGGTGAGCGCCCCGCGTTTGTCGTTCTCGATCAGGTGGGCGGTGAGGACATGGGATTCGGAGACCCAGGGCCGGAACAGGCAGTGGATGCGATAAAAACGTTCGTCGTGAGTTTCCGCCCACAACTCCTTGAGTATCTGCAGGCGGGTGTTACCGCCGGACTCGACCATATAATAGGTATCCCCCGGCCGGCGGGTGATGGTCAGCGGATTGTTGAGCCCGCCCTGGGCGCGGATGGACGCCTTGATCTCGTCGTAGAGCGGGTTGCGTTCCTTGCGGGGATTGCGGTCGTAGGGCTGGATGCGGTCGATCTCCAGCAGCATCTGCGTGGTGTCGAGCGGATCCGCCGGCGGCAGTTCGCGGCTTTGGCCGAAGTGACCCTCACGGAGCATCGACTGGATCTGTTCACTGGTCGGGTGCTTCCTTGCCATCAGCGTGTTTCCTTTTGTGCCGACAGGCTTTCGCAGTCGAGCTTCTTGTCCGACAAGTGCGGGAAGAGTTCAGAGACCAGGGTCAGCATGGCGTCGCGGGCACTGAGTGTGGGTCCTTGCCGTCGGGGTTCCCATCGGTGCACCGGCACCCGCGCGGTGGCCGCCTCCCGGTAAGCGACGGTGTTCGGAATCACCGTGTCCAGGATGGTGATGGCGCCCTTGCTGGGACCGTAGGCCTCCCGACACAACTCCTGGGCGATGCGACGTGCGTCGACGGTCCGGTCCATGCGGTAGATGAGTCCGCGCAACGGACCCAGCGGCGCACCGAGGAAGGCCATCGGACGCAAGCGGTCCAGCATCTGCACTGTGCCACGAGCGAACTCCCGCGCCGAGAGGATTTCCGGCGGGATCGGGGAGACCAGGAGATCTGCGGCAAGGACGGCGGAATCCTGTAGCGGTCCGACAGCGCCTTGCGTATCCAGCAGGATGAAATCGTAATCCTGGTCGAAGCGGCCCAGCAGGTGCTTCAGACGGACACGCCCATCCGGCGTGTGCAGGATCCAGTTCTGCAACATCCCCTCTGGATCGTCTGAGAGGATGAGGTCTAAACACGGGATCGCTGTACGGCTGATGACGCCCTCGACTACACCCTCCGTGATCAGCGAGGACAACCCTCGTTCGGCTTGTTGCTCCAGAGGGTAGTAACTGGACAACGTGGGTTGCACATCCGCATCCACGAGCAATACCTTCTGCCCGAGATCGGTCAGCAGGCCACCCAGATTGGCGGTCAACGTCGTCTTGCCGACACCTCCCTTGGTGCTGGTGATGGTGATTTTCAGGGCCATGGGATCCTCCAGGGACGTGGAGAACATGCCGGTTCGGGATTTCGATGGGTTTCTCTCTCGATCAATGCCGGATTCCTCCGTTATCGGTGTTTCCGCAATCGCCACAGACCACACGCCGGCGTCCTTTGGGTTGCGGTGCCAACGGCGAACCGCACTGGGAGCACCGGTGACGGTGATAGAGCCGGCAGCCGGGACAGGCGATGCTGTTGCTGTCCACTGCAGACAGATAGGTCATGCCACAGAACTCGCACACGCATTCGTGCCATATCTCCATGGCGACAAGGCGGGGTACGAATACCGTGCGAGTCAGGTCGAGCAAGGGTTCGCGTACAAGTTGGATGTACGCTTCAAACACATCGATCAGGAGGCGAGCAGCGCTTCGCCTCGTTTGTGACAGTCGCCGGTGCAGCCGCCAGACGAGCGTGGCCTGCAACATGCGCACATCGCTCTCCCTGTACCAGTTATCGGTGAAGGGCATCTGTCCTGGCGGTGAGGGTGCACCGTTGTACTGCCGATACAGGCGATTTACCGTGGTTTTTTCAAGTTGGGTGAGTTGACAGACGAGCCCTGCCCGCGCGCCGAGATGAATGAGATGGATGGCCTCCATGATTCTCGTGGCATAGCCACAAAGTTCGACATCGCAGCCGGCGCGGGCGACCCGCTCACCGCACGGTGGCGGGATCGGGAGAAACAGGGCCGAACAGACTACGGAGTTCATTCACACGTCCTCTCCTCTATGGCACCGTGATCAACGGAGCGTGTTCCATAATGGCCTCGATTTCCTCCGCGCGGCCTTCACGTACGGCCGTAAACAAACGCGACCACCACCATGCTTCCTGGCGCGGAAGCAGCAACGGTTGTTTGATGAGGGAAACATGTGCGAGTTCTTTAGGGGTCAACCCTGCCAGCAGACGGGCCATCTCATCTGGTATGCCGAGCATGGTTGCAACGAGTTCCGGATCTTGTTTGGCGAGATCACGGGCCTGGATAAAGTACTGAAGATTCACTTGTGAAAAATCAAAACTCATGGCTACAACACCTCCTTGCAGGTAATGACAGCAGGTATTCCCTTATCGGTGAGGTAGCCTTCTTGATCGGCTCTTAAGGCGGAAAAATGTGTCGATTTGTCGGAAAAAATGGCCAAATTGTGTATTCGTGCTGGCATTTTCAGTACTTCATGCGTTGGTATTAGTTGTATTTATATACAGGTTAAAGAACGCTCTTGAGTGGGTAACGAAACATCGGTTTCAGTGCGGCGTTTCTTCTCGGTGGTTGAAGGGTTTTGATGTCGCTTTGTCTCTATTCCCTGATCAATGATTTCTGCGACCAACCGTGCCTCGAAATACACTCGACGCCCTAGCTGTCTCCTGGCGGTTGCCAATGCGACGGCCAGTGGATGTCGCTTGCGTGCAATGGCCATACGCACACCGTTTGGTGTGGTGTGCATCACTTCGGCCAAGTGCTTGAGTGTCAGCAGCGGTCCATAGTGCGTCAGAAGATATTCATAGGTTGAAGAGATTGTTTCGCTCACTGTTTGTGCTCCACAGTGCTTGTCGCGGTAGCTATGCTAACCATTGGTGGGGCGGCAAAAACGACGGAAAGACGGCCAGAAGGGAGCCTCTTTCTGGGTTGAAAAAGGCGCTAACTTGTGGTAGCGGGTTTTACGGGTGATCTATATCTGATGTGGGAACCAGGGGGATGGAATGGCCACTCAAATTACAGGATCCATGCTCTATGACTTGGTGCACTGTCCACATCGGGTCACTATGGATTTGTTTGGCGATACTTCGAAACGGGATGAGATTAATCCTTTTATCCAGCTCTTGTGGGAGAGAGGGAACGCCTTCGAGCGGGATGTTATTCGTGCTCTGGACATTCCATATGTTGATCTTTCCCTCTACGCAGGTGATGAAAAGGAACGATTGACTGAAGAGGCGATCCGGCGTGGTGAACCACTGATCTACAGTGGTCGTATCCAGTCTGATGACTTGCTAGGGGATCCGGATTTGTTGCGCCGTGAAGGGGATGGCTACGTGCCAGGAGACATCAAGTCCGGTGCTGGAGAAGTGGGCTCTGAGGATGATGGTAGACCGAAGAAGCATTACGCCATGCAGCTTGCCCTCTATGTGGATATCCTGGAGCGTAAAGGGCTGTCTGCCGGTCGCCGTGGATTTATCTGGGACGTTAATGGTCGGGAGATCACATACGATTTGGCCGCACCTCAAGGTGTGAGGAATCCTCGTACACTATGGGACGAATACCAAGTATATTTGGCTACCGCGCGCGAGATTATTGCCCGATCCGAGAAGACGTTGCCGGCCTACGGGGGGACGTGCAAGTTGTGTCACTGGTATAGCGCGTGCCTCGACGAACTTCAGTCAACCAACGATCTTACCCTGATCCCGGAACTTGGGAGATCGAAGCGTGATGCTATGGTCGAGCATGTTCAGACCATCCACGAATTTGCTGCCAGCGAGCCGTCGCATTTTATTGCCGGACGTAAGGCTGTTTTCCCAGGCATTGGGGTGGGGACATTAGGTAAGTTACATCAGCGGGCGTGTTTATTAGGGCGTGTTAACACTAATCAGTGCGTCGACAATCAGTGCGAAATGAATGAAGAAGATGAAAACGCAATCCAGTTTGTCGAATCGCGAGAAGATCCGGCGAAAACCCTTCAGCCGACGAAACAGCCGTTCGACCTCGTTGCGTTTCTTGTACATCTCTTTGTCATATTCCCACACGCTCAGCCGATTGTTTTTGGGCGGGACGACAGGAAGCATTTCAAGTTCCAATACCAACTGGCGCGTTTCATCGCCTTCGTAGGCTTTGTCCATAATGACATGCGTCCCCTCCCATCCTTTATTTTCAAGGGTTTTCAGCAGCTTTCTTCCCTCCGGCGCATCACCTGCCTGACCAGGAGAAAGCGAGAACGTCACGGCTGTTCTGGCGTCAGCCGCAACCATGTGAATTTTGGTTGTCCAGCCCGCGCGCGATTTACCAATCGATTGTGGACCGTTTTTTTTAATGCGCCCGTTCCATCAGGATGCACTTTGACAGCTGTGCTATCGAGCGATACATGATCCACCTGAATGTTGATGACATCGTTTTCCTGCAGTGCGGCGAACACATGATCCAGGACGCCTTTCTTGGCCCACCGGTTGGCGCGCGTGTAAATCGTATGCCAATTGCCGAACTTTTTCGGTAATCCTCGCCATTTGCAGCCGTGTTCCGCGACATACAAAATGGCATTGAGTACCTGTAAATTGGATATGGAAACGTTACCCCGCTGTTTTGGCAGTAACTTTTCGATGACTTTGAATTCTGCTGATGTAATTTTCATGGATGTAGTATATCAGCATTAGTGTTAACACGCCCTAGTTGATCCTGATGGTACGCCATATTTGAAGGAACCTGTCGAACTGCCGCCTTCGGCACTGGAAATCTTCTTCGATATTGAGGTCGATCCCATGCGGGATATCTGTTATGTGCATGGATTTGTCGAACGGCGTGAGGGCGATAACGACCGGGAACGCTATGTGGCTTTCTTTACTGATACCCCGACGCCGGAGGAAGAGGAGAGGGCGTTTGCAGAGGCGTGGCAATACTTGCAGGAAGCCGGACAGTGTTCTGTTTATTACTACTCCAAGTATGAACGCACGATCTGGCGGAAGTTGCGGGAAAAATATCCTGGCGTATGTACCGAAGAGGAGTTAGAACAGTTTTTTGATCCGGGCAATGCAGTGGACCTCTACTTCGATGTCGTACTCCCGAAGACAGAGTGGCCCACAAAGGACTATTCGATCAAGACGCTTGCCAAGTACCTGGGCTTCAGTTGGCGTGACACTCACCCATCAGGCGCGGCATCCATAGAATGGTTCCACAGATGGGTCGACAGCGGTGATCTGGAAATCAAGCAGCGGATCTTGGATTACAACGAAGATGATTGCCGTGCCACCCGGGTGTTGCTGGACGGAATCAGGGCACTGCCGGTCCAATCATGAGGCGGTAGTGTTGAAACAGCTTCCGTGTACTGATACCGATTGTGTCATGAGTTGGCGTGCAAATCGGTGTGCCCAAAAATGTGCTAGCACAGGATACTACTACCACTAAATTTCAGTATCTTGACGCTCATTATCGTAATTGGCAGGTGCCGCAAGATATTGAAAATAAAAGGTTTATTAATTGCGCTCGTGGCTACGAACCAGGTGGTCGGAGGTTCGAATCCTTCCGGGCGCGCCATCCAATAAAAACAGTAAGTTATGAACGATTTTCCACGCTCGTTCTGACTTGCTGTTGTCTTCGCAGCCAGCTCATCGTTCTGGCATATCAATAACTTGGGTTCTGGTCCGACCATCTGGTCAAAAACCGGGTCTTATGCCGACCACAGGGGGTTGTGCATGCAGGCCGCGTATGGCCGCGCGTGGGCCGAAATCAGGTCGTTTCGGTATCCAGGTTGTCGAATTCGAGTGCGGCCTGGAGCATGACTTCTTCCTTGTGTTGCTCCCATAGCTTGGCGATTTTCTCGTTGTCCAGGATTTCCGACTTGATTTCGACCAGGTCGTTCAGCTCACCCGGTGCGTTGACCGATTTGAACTTGGTGAAGACGTGCTGGTGGGTGAGGATGGGTTTGAAGACACCCGCCGAGCGCGAGGGCACGACGAACAGGATCTGGAGTTTCAGGGAGCGGGTGAGCAGCTTGAGGATTTCCACGGAGCGTTGTTCGTCGGTTTTGGCGAAGGTCTCGTCGAAGAGCAGGAAGCGGCAATGGCGCGGGCTGCGCCGGTCGTTCAACCGGAAGGCGTTGATCACCGAAGCGGAGCGGATGGCGTAGGCCGCGGTTTCCAGTTGACCGCCGCTGCCGGTGGCGTCCTCGGCCAGGGAGATGCGTTCGCCTTCATGCACGCGGTAGATATCGAAGTCGAAATACTCCCGGTAGTCGGCCATGCGCAGCAGCTCATCGCGGACCCGGGTGTCCCTGCCCTGGAACAGCTTGTCCATGATCTCGTCACGGGTTTGGATGTCCTGGGCGTCGAACTGGCTGTCGTCGAAGATGGAGAAGGCATCCTCGTTGAGCAGTGACTTGTCGGCGACGGCCTTGAAGAAACGCCGGTAGGCGCCGTGGAGGCCTTCCCGGTAGTGGGCGATGAATTCATATTGCTCGTCGCCGAAGCGGTGCTGCTGGAGGGTGCGGTTGAGGTCGTCGATCTGCTGCCTGCCGCTGCGGATGTTGGCCATCACCAAGTTGACAAAGTCGTTGGTGACGGCCTTGTCGATCTCCTGTTTGATGTCGGCGAGCTGTTCGCGGATGGCGTTAAGTATGGAGGTTTCGAGCATGTGCAGGCGCGCCCGGACCTCGTGCTGGATGGCCATGAACATGAAGAAACGGGTATTGTGTTCCAGCGTATTGGTATCCAGCGCCTGTGGTGACAATGTAATGGCCTGCTCTCGGGATGGCACCGCGGCGTTGTATTCCCGGATGGCGCTGCGGTAGTTGGGCCAGTGGCCGTTGAACTGCTTTTGCTCGTTTTCTATCCGCGCATGCAGCTCATCGGTATCCGGCGTGTCCCGGTGGGCCTGCGCGGCCAGCGCCTCAATGACGGCCCCGGCATCGTAATCCGAATCTGGCCGGGCGAGGTCGAGGACGATCCGGCGGGCCGCTTCCAGTCCCTTGCGCGCTTCCGCCTGTTCGTTTTCCAGTCCGGCCAGCCGTTCTTCGAGTTGCCTGAGCTTTTCGCCCAGTGCCCCCTTGCGATCGATGGCGGTTTCCTTTTCCTTTTGCAGCGCTTCCATCCTTTCCAGCGCGGCTTGGTAGCGCCGTTCCAGGGATTGGGCTTCGCCCAGGTCCAGGGCCTCGATACGGTCGCGAAGCCGGGTCATCCGTTCGGCCCGCTCGTACAGGCCGATGGCGATCTCCTCCAGGGCGGTGTCGGTCTTCAGCAGGTGGAGGCCGTCGGCCAGGCGGCCGAGGGCGCCCAGCCGTTCGTCGAGGCGGGCCAGCGTCTCTTCGGTTTCCCGTTTGCGGGCCCGCAGGCTTTCCAGCCGGTATTGCCGGGCCTGCCGGCCAAAGGTCAGTTCGTCGTTGCGGGCCTGGCAGGGAAACTGGGTGTAGCCGCTGGAGGCAAAGCCTTCTTTCATGATGCCGCGCGGGGTCCAGCGTAACGTCTCCATATCACCGACCAGCTTGACGTTGCCGTAGGTGCCGAGCAGATAAGCGAGTGCCGTGGGGTCGTCCACCTTCAGGCAGGCTGGCAGGGTGTGTGGTTCTACGGAGCGTTGGGCGGCATCCCGACGCGCCCGTTCGCCCTGGACGATCTTGCAGCGGTGCAGCCGGTGCTGTTTCAACAGCCGGGTGGCGCTGGATTCGTATTCGGGTTCCACCAGGATGACGAAACGGTTTCTGCCCAGATAGGCCTCAATGACCGGCTGCCAGTCTTCGAAGCCTGACGCCATCTCGATCAGCTCGCAGAGCACCCGGGGCCGGGCGCCGGGCTGTTCCCGGCGCAGCAGCGCCAGGGCGGCTTCCGTCTCCCTGGGCAAGGGCGGTTCGCCCCGTTGCAGCCGGTCGAGTTGGGCCTCGGTCTCCTTGAGTTCTCCGGACAGGCGCTGGTGCTCGTCGCGCAGCCGCTGTTGCAGCAGGAGCTGCCGTTCGTCCAGACCGCCGCGCCGGCTCACCCGGTCGCGGATGTCCGCGAGCAGGCGGTCGATCCGGCTGCCGCCGGCCCGTTCGGCAAAGGCGGCGAAGGCCTCAGGCTGGTACAGCCCCGCCTCTTTCTGGATGACCTCCATGAGGTGACGCCGGTACTCACCGATATCGAGTGCCTGCAAGGGCGCGCCCGTCTGCAGGAGTCCTAGCAGACCTTTGGCCAGTTCGTCGTCGCCCTCCGGCACCAGGGATTTCAGTTGCGGCAGGATATTGAGTTTTTTCTGTACGGTTTCCAGGGCGCTCAGTAGTTGCGAGGTCTGATCGAACTGCGCCTGACGCAGGGTTTCGAGCTCTTTTTCCAGCTCGCCCTTCTGGGCCAGCACGGGATGGCCGTCACGCTCGGCCTGGAGGACGACACGTTCCTTGTCCACCTGCTGCAGTTCGGATTCGAGCGCGGCCAGGCGACGCCCGATGCCACGCCGTTCGGCCCGGCTGCTTTCGATTTCTTCGTGTGTCGCATCGCGTTTCTGTTCCAGTTGGTACAGGACGGTCTCCGCCAGCAGCAGCCGTTTTTCCGCCAGGGCCTTGTAACCCCGTTCGATCTGTACACCATGCTGCTCGATGCGGCGCAGCCTGGCGGTCTGGGCCTCGACTTCCTCCGCCTGCTGCTTGAGCTGGTTGAATGTCTGCACCGACTGCACCATGTGGTCCAGGGCGCTGGCGACGTCGCGCCGCTCCAGGATCTCGTCGCGCACGAAATCGTTGATGGAACCGATGGGGCTGTGCGCCATCAGCCGCGACCAGGTGCGGGTGGCCTGTACCGTCTCCATCTCGCTCGCTCACGGCCATGCCCTGGGGATTGCGCAGGTGGCCCCACAGCGCCTTGAGATAGCCGATCTTGTCCCGGTAGACGCGGACGGCGGCGGAACCGAAGCGTTTCTTCAGGTGATTTTCGATTCGCTCGACGGGTACGACATGGTCTTCCCCGTCCTGTTCTCGGTCGGCGAGCAAGTCGTTAAGGCCCAGGGCGATGTCCGGCAGAATGAGGTTGACCTGGTCGATGGTGCGCGGCGCTCGCCTTTTGCCCTCGATGCCGAGATCGGCGGAGACCCCGATGAGGGCGGTGAACGGGGCGCTCTCGGCCTCGACGCCCGGCGTGGTGCGGAACACCAGCGCCACGTAGCCGTGGGCGCCCTGGGGGCGGGCCAGCCGGTTGCGGTCGGCGCCGAGCACGTAGGAGGCGAGTGTACGCGGGGTCTTACCATAGCGGCCCCGCTGCGAGCTTTCGTCCTGGCCGGGGTTGAACTTGTAGAAGGTGTCGCGGGCCGCCGTCATCACCGTCTGGATGGCGTCGGCCAGCGTGGTCTTGCCGGTGCCGTTGCCGCCGGTGAACAGGGTCAGCGGCCCCATTGCGTATTCGCGGTTGGGCAGGGCGCCCCAGTTGACGGTGATTACTTGGTCGATGTACATCTCAGTCCGCTTCGCCGTCGTTCGTAGCCGTCTCTTCCAGGTACTGGATGGCGTCCGCCAGCAGGTCACCGCTCACCAGGGTGGTGATCATGGGGCGAATGGCGAGCCAGCGTTCCGACTCCGGGGCGTCGCTGCTGACATAGTCGATGGCCTTGAGACGCTTGAGACGCTTGAAGAGCCGGTCGCGTTCGCCGGCGGCCTCCGGCATGGGCGTGTTCATCATGGTGTTCATGGCGGTGAACACTTCCTCCAGCGGCAGGCTGGCCTCGCCCCGGTCGCCCAGGTTGCCCAGCGCCAGGGCCTGGTCATAGAGCGCGCGCAGCACCAGTAACAGGCGTGCTTCCATCGGGGTATAGCGCTCGCGTAGGGCGGTGGCGTCGAGGTGTTCCTCATCGTCCTGGTGGACGCCCGGGATACGCGCGCCCGGCGGGTAGAGGCGCAGGTAGCGGAATTCCCGGTAGTGGGCCAGGCGCAGCCCGGCGATTTCGAACCAGTCCCGCAACAGGGGGAAGGCGGAAACCGCCTGCTCGTACAACTGGCGCTCCACCTCGGAATCATCCGCGACGATGATGCCGTGTTCCAGCAGGCGGTGGATGATGGCCTGAAAGGACCGTTCACCGCGCAGGGGCGTGGCGTCCAGGGCCTCATGAAAGGCATCGAGAAAGACGCTCATGATGTGCCGCCTCGGCGCTTGAGGGTGAAGGCCTGCATGCGGCCGTAACCGGTGTCGAACCAGCGGATACCGCCCTGTTCGTCGTGCTCCGGCACGATGTCCCACTCGTAGCCGGTGTCCCTGTGGGCAGCTACCTCGATGCTGTGGGACAGTGCCAGCAGCTCCAGGGCATTGGTGACCCGGAAGTGGCGCAGGCTCATGGCCCGGGCCGCGCCCATCTGCTCCAGCACGTAGGCGTCGACCTCCTGCTCCGTCAGGGCGAAGGCGGTCTCCAGGGCCTGCTGGATGTGGGCCTGGCGCCGTTCCTCCCGCGTCAGACGCGGCTGCGCCAGGCCGGTATCGATGGGCTTGCGCCGCACCGCGCGTTCCTTCACTGTGACCCGTTCTGGGTCGGGCAGCCGGACCCGCAAGGGGAACATGGCGCCGGCCAAGCGGCTCAACAGGGCCTCCTGCCGGTCGCGCGGCTGCCGTTTCAGCCTCTCTATCAGGTGTGCCGTCGTGTCGCGGCCCTGGGTGGCCAGGGCCGATTGCTGCATGACGATGAGCTGAATGCGGCGGCCGAAATTGGAGACCGCCTCGCGCAGTTCCGGCATCTTGACCTCCATGGCCGCCGTGACCCGCTCGCGGATGTTTCCGGTCAGCCAACAGAGCGCGGATTCGCCCGCCAGCAGCTCGTTTTCCAAGACGGGCTGGGCCGCGAGGATGGCGCGGTCGGCGGTCTCGCGCCGTTCGGGTGACCAGTGTTCGATGGCATCCAGCAGGGACTCGATATGGCCGCGGTGCTGGACGACGGATTCCGCCGTGAACTTGCGGGTCACCTCCGGCAGCCGCAGGCGCAGCTCGTGGAGGATTTCACCAATGCCCTCTCCCCGGCTGCGCGCCACGTCTTCGGTCAATTTGCGGCGTTGCAATTCCAGAGCGTCGATGTCGTCGCTCAGGTCCGACATGATGCGCTGGGCGGCGTCGAAGGCGTCTAGCAGCTCGTAGGGCTCCCGCCCTTCGCTGCGCACATAGGCTTCCAGGGAATTGCGGGTGGAACGCACGTTGCGCCGGATGGTGCGCATACCGCCGCCTTGCAGGCGGTAGAGGGTGTCTGCCAGCGCCTTGCCGGGGCGGGAGAGGCCGTAGACCGAGAGCATGGTGCCCTTGTCCAGCCGGGTCTCCAGCCAGCCGGTTTCCACCAGGCGGCGGATGACGGCACGGGCGCGATCCGATTCCCGGCCTACCAGGTCAGGCTCTTCGTCGGGTATTGCCGAGATCGTCTGGTCCACATGAGTGGCGACCAGCGGATGGAAAAGCTCGCGCAATTCACGTTGGGTGATATTGACCCGGTAGTCGGCGTAGGGGCCGTGCAGCCGTTCGAACAAGGCGGTGATGCAGTCGGCATAGAGTGCACGGTGCTTGCCGGTCAGGGGCTTGAAGAAATCGGAACCGACGATGTCGAACAAGGCGTCCATGACAAACCCGGAGGCTGGTATCCTGTTTCATCATACCCGATTTCGCTGAACGACGAGGATATGAAACCATGAGCGCAGGCCATGACGACGAGAGCCGCGGACAGCTGAAGCTCTGGGCGGGCGAGCCGGCCATCGCCGATGTGTTGCATCGTCTAATCGATCTCGTGGATCGGCAGCCCATGGCACAGCGGGAGCGCCCTCCCCAGCTACGGCTCAAGGTGGACAAGACGCCGGTTTTCTTCGATACGAGCAAGACGCCGGACCGGGAATTCGCCTGGTCCTTGCTGGAGGCGATCGCCGGCCAGGGTTGGATCGAACTGCGGCTGCCCAAACGCCGGCCCGCGAACATGGCACCTTTCGATGCCGAACCCCGGATCGTTCTGACTCCCGCAGGCGAGTTTGTCATCCGCAAAGCGCTGGGACGGCCAGTGAATGGAAAATCGGAACGCGATCTCTGGAGGGAGGCGCTCGGGCGACTGCGTCTGCCGGAGGAACGGTTATCCGGGTTTCTGCGCCAGCCCGTGAAGGTGGCGGGCCGCTCGGCGGTCAATGTGTCCGAGCGGCTTGCGCTGCTGATGGATCTGGATCGTTCCCTGTATCTCCGCGAGGCCTCCGCCACGGTCTTCTGGGGCATATCGAAACTGCTGGACACGCGTCGCGAGGCCGTCACCCACCTGCTTGATGATCCGGAGGCGTTTCCCGAAAAACCGGTGCTGATCAACGTCCACGTACCGGGGCCGGCCTGGGAGGGGCTGCTGTTCATCGAAAACGAGACCACCTATCACAGTGCCGTGCGTGGGCGGTTGCCCGATGTCGATCCCGACCGCCTGGCCGTGGTCTGGATTTCGGGTTTCATGGGCGCCGCCAAGCGGCTGCGCTCGGCCGAGGGGGTGTCGATGCACGCTTCCCTGGCATCCGATCCGCGGGGGCTTGAGCGGCTGGCGCGCGCCTGGATGGATCCTGCATGCCAGTTGCAGACCTGGTTCTTCGGTGATCTGGATTTCGCCGCCATGGATATTCTGCGCGCGCTGCGGGAGATCTTCGTGGGCACCCGCGCCTGGGAACCCGGTTACCGGGTGCTGCTCGACCGCGCCCGGCGGGGGGAGGGGCACGCCGCCGATGAGGATGTCCACAAGGGCGGGCAGCAGGCGGGGGTATCGGAAACCGGCTGCCCCTTCGCCGATACGCAGTTGCTGCCCTTCCTGCGCCGCTCAGGCTGTTTCGTAGACCAGGAGGCCTATGTCGCCTGACGAGGCAAATGAATATTGACAATTAATATGTGAGCACCTAAATTAATTAGGTGTAAATAAAATTATTGTCAAGTTTAGGCCATGAAAACCCAGGATTTCTTCGACGAACACCCTGTTTTCCGGCACGAGGAATTCGCCGCCTTCCTGACGGAAACGGGGACCGGCAGCAAGAAGACCCGCGAGGCCTTGCTGGCCTATCACGTCAAGGCGGGACACCTGCTGCGCATCCGGCGGGGGCTGTATGCCGTGGTTCCCCGTGGTTTCCGTCCCGGGGACTATCCGGTGGATCCTTACCTGCTGGCATGCCATCTCACCGATGATGCCGTGCTGGCCTATCACAGTGCCTTGCAGTTTCACGGCAGGGCCCATTCTGTTCATCACCGATTCCCCTATCTCAGCCGGCGGGCGCGTCAGCCTTTCAGCTTCCAGGGCCAGGCGTTCATCGCCACGCCCTTTCCCAAGGCCTTGCTGGAACAGCAGGCCGAAGACTTCGGTGTCGAGATCCGAAGCCATGGCGGTGGACAGGTTCGCGTCACCAGCCTGGAACGGACACTGGTGGATGTGCTGGCCCGGCCCGATCTGGGTGGAGGATGGGAGGAAGTCTGGCGGTCCCTGGAGGGGGTGGAGTATTTCGATCTGGGACAGGTGGTTCAGTATGCACTGTTACTGAAGAGCGCAACGGTGGCGGCCAAGGTGGGGTTCTTTCTGGAGCAGCATCGCGATGCCCTGATGGTGGAGGAGGCGCATCTGGACAGGTTGCGCAAGCACGTACCCAAACAGCCCTGTTACCTGGAGCGTAGCCGGCGAGAGCCCGGGAAGCTGGTGGCCTCCTGGAACCTGATCGTACCCCCCGCCGTTCTCGAACGGGCCTGGGAGGAGGTCGCGTGAACCTTACTTTGCAAGAACTCCAGTCCGAGGCGGCCGCCACTGGTTTTCCACCAGAGACCCTGGACAAGGTGATTCGCCTGATCGGTTTGCTGAACGCCTTCCAACGACATCCTTACCTCAAGGATCGGGTCGTCCTGAAAGGTGGGACGGCGCTCAACCTCTTCATCTTCGATCTTCCCCGATTGTCGGTGGACATCGACCTGAACTATGTGGGGGCGGTCGATCGTGCGGGTATGCAGGCCGAACGAAAGCAGATCGAACAGGCCATCATGGCCGTGTGCAGTCGGGAAGGGTTTGGTATCCGCCGGCAGCCGGAAGCCCATGCCGGGGGAAAGTGGCGGCTCGCCTACACCAACGCCCTGGGGCGCAATGCCAACCTGGAGATCGACGTGGTCTTCACCTTGAGGGTACCGCTATGGCCCATTCAACGACGGGACTCACGGCCCGTAGGAACATTCCAGGCGAAAGACATACCGATCCTCGATCTCCACGAACTCGCCGCCGGCAAGCTGGCGGCGCTCTTGTCGAGACAGGCCAGCCGGGATCTCTTCGATGCCCATGCGTTGCTCAGGTTTGGCAATCTCGATCGTGACAAGCTGAGGCTGGGGTTTGTCGTCTACGGCGCATGCAATCGCAAGGATTGGCGGGCCGTCTCACCGGCCGACATCCGCTGTGATTATCGGGAACTGCAGCAACAGCTGCTCCCCGTTTTACGTGAGGATGCTGTGCCCGAGCGGGAGGTTCTGGGCGCCTGGATGGATCGGCTGGTCGATGAATGCCGGGAGCGACTGGCCATGGTACTGCCGTTCGAGGCACACGAGCGCGAATTTCTGGAACGGGTGCTGGAGCGTGGCGAGATCGTTCCTGAACTGCTGACAGGCGACGGTGAGTTGGCGGAGCGTATCAGGCAGCATCCCCAGCTTCAGTGGAAGGCTCTCAATATCCGGAAACACCGCGGATCGTTGTAGCGGGTACGAAAATCCTTGCGGGACTTTTGCGGGGATTGGTTATGCATTGTCCTGCATTGTGGGGCAAAATGGGCAACGGGCGATCCGGAATATGTTAATAGAAACAGCTAGTTACGATTTAATCTGCTAACTACGAACCAGGCGGTCGCACGTTCGAATCGTGCCGGGCGCGCCATTTTTTCAAACGGTTACGGTGTTCGCCGCTGACCGCTCCCCGATAGAATCACCATTCCCCAATCAGTGATCGGCATGGGCGATGAATCGCGACCTGCCCCTCGCTCACAGGGAATCGCCTCAGCTGCTGCCGATCCGCTGTTGCCTCCCGGATGCGGTTCCTGCAACAGGGGTTTCCACCGCGCCGCCGATGTAGACATTGGTGAAGTGGAACCAGAAATCCGAATTGTAGACGTCCGGCTTTCTCTCGACACGGCACTGGAAGCCAATGCTGAGGTCTTCCCAGGGAAGGCCTTTCGACACGACCTGCCAGAGCGGGTCCCTTCTCACCCGGATCATCAGTTGCCGCGGACCTTCGCTGTCCGCCCGGCGGTATTCCTCGGCCAGGTCCATGGGCGACATGATCTCCACCCGCGGCCTGTCGGCGGAGAAGTTGATCCGCAGGCCATCGCCCAGTGGTTGAAAATCATCCGTCGAAGGCTGGACGTAGACCAGCAGATCGTCCCGGAAGCCGGAGGCTAGAAAGTAGTCCCTGATATCCTCCAGCGCATAGTGTTCGATGCCTTCCGCCTCGGCATCGATATATCCCTGGACATAGTCGTCGTCGATCCGATACAGGGGATCCAGCTCGACCTTCGACGTCGAGATGCCCGCCTTGCCATCGAAGGAGATGCTGTCCGATTCGCGCGGGTCGATGAATTTCATTGCGGGCGCGACGCGGGACATGAGTTCGCGGATCTCGTCCGGCGAATTCTTGGTGTTGTATTGCCTGATGAAGCTGTCGCGCGACGCCGCCTCCGTGAAATAGCCGGCATAGGGCATATAGGCCCGCGGTCGGGTTTCCCGCACGTAACCGGCCGCCAGGCCCCTGACCGCGCCCTTGAAGCGCTGTCCGATGGCAACGCGCTCTTCGAGGGACAGGTGCTCGAAACACCAGGGGAAGCCGGAGGAACCACCGGCAAAGGCGGTGCAGAGCAGGTCGACATTCCGGGGCAGGATCATGTTGTTCAGGGCTGCGGAATCGACCGTCAACAGGCAGGAAAAATCGTCGGAGGCCACGAACAGGCCGCTGTCGTCGCGGAAATCCCCGGAGTTGAAGATGCTGAGGATGACCGGCGTCTCGCCGACGCGATGAATCAGATTGAAGGGCACCTCGGTGACCCGGGTGAAGCCCATTTCCCGCAGCGGACGGGCAACGGAGCCGGTGGCGAAGCCCGGTGCCAGCAGCGGCTTGTCCGGATCCACTTCCAGCAGCCAGTGCAGGGTCTCGCGATCCATGTGGTCGGGATGGTTGTGAGAGATATAGACGAGATCGGCGCTGGCGAGGATATCCAGGGCGTCGGCCTTGGGCGGGCTCGCGTGCCACCAGCCGGTCATGAAACAGGGGCCCAGCAGCCAGGGATCGGTGACGATGCGGATGCCGCCGATGTCGATGGCGACGCAGGCGTGCGAAACGAAGCGCACCGTGGCGCCGCCGGTGCCGCCGAATCGCGCATGTTCCGGCACCCGCAGCGCGGGCTTCATGGCCTTGACGCGCAGTTCTTCGCCGGACTGGCTGAACTCGAGCTGTTTCTTGCTGACGGCCACGTTGCTGTAGGTCAGCCGCTCCAGATCGAGACACCAGCCGTGGTTTGGACAAACGGCCTTGGTGCCGTCCTCGGACAGGGACAAGCGACCGTTGGCGTGGTCGCAGGTGCGCGAAACGACCCAGACCACCCGGCGTTGCGGGTCGAGCTTGAACAGGAAATCGTCCGTCGAATGGATGCCGGGCGGAAATTCCGCCAGCGAGAGTTTGACGAAGGGGTCGTTTTCCGGGAAAAAACTGTCGAATGGCCCGACCTGGACCAGATCATGTCCCTGTGGCATGGCATAAACCTCCCTGTATGGCGTGATGAATGACGAATCTACGTCACCCGAACCTGCAAGTGGGAAATTTGCAAACGCCGTGCCAGACTGCGATTGCCACCGGGGCCAGCGATCCCGCGGGCCCTGCGGTTTTTCTGCCCCGATCTCCTGTTTCCTTCTTGCCGCCGTTCGCCTGGTTGTGCTGCCCCCGGCGGTTGGTTCGGGGGCGTGTCATGTCAGCCGGGCGGGAGCGCTTCAGAAGGTCCTGGACAGGTTGATGCTCAGCTGCCTGCGGTCATAGTCATAGATGGCCACGTTGGAGTCGTTGTCCGTATAGCTGAAGCTGCCGTTCAGCGACCACTTGTCCAGGCGGCCGGTGCGGAAGCTGTGCCGGAAACCGGCCGTCAGCCGCCGTTCCCGTTCGTCGCGCGCCACGTTGAACAGGGGTTCCTGTCCATCGTAGGCGAGGTCCTTGTAGCTGGCGCGGGCATAGAGGCTGCCACCCTGCCAGGCGCGGACGATGCCGCCGAGGAAGAGTTCCCAGCCATCGTTGCCGAAACGGTCGTCGTCGGCGTTGAAGTCGAATACCCGCACCCCGGCCTGGGCGGCGATCCTGCGCTGCTTGTAGTAGTGGCCCAGCGCCGCGCCCAGAGACTTGTAGGTGCCCTCGCGGCCGCTGTCGGCGGCATCGCTGTAGTCGCGGCGGGTGAGGCTGGCGTCCAGGGTGATCTCGCCGTTCTGGAACTGCCAGGTTGCCAGCGGATTGATGCCGCTGAACAGCGCCAGCGGATCGTTGCCCAGCCAGATCTTGTCCAGCCGCAGGTTGAGGGTCGCCCGCCAGTGGCCCAGTACCACCCACGCCGGACCCGTGCTGCCGGAGAGCACCGTCAGGTCGAAGTCGTTCTCGTCGTTGTACTCGCGATTGTAGAGGTTGACCTGGGTGAGCCACTCGAAGCTGCCGGTCAGTTCACCCGCGGTGAAGGTCTTGCCCGGCTTGTAGCGATGCGCCAGGCCGGCATTCAGCAGCAGGGCGTTGTCGCTGCGTTTCTGGCCGCTGATCAGCTGCAGCACCTGACCGTTGATTTCCACCACGTCGGCGCTGGGACCTACATTGACGTTGGAGTCGTACATCAGACCGACGCTGATCGAGGGTCTGAATTCGTGCCGCTTCATGAAGCGCTGCTCGTCCTTGTCCACCTGGGCGAGGAAGGCGAGGATGCTCACTCGCACCTCGGCCGGTGTGGTCGGATCGTCCAGCACCTCCTGGGCCAGGCGTCGTGCCTCGGCGTATCGCAGGGAGCGGTAATAGGCGACCGCCAGCTCCAGGCGGGCACGGTGCAACCGGGGATTGCTGCTGAGGATGCTGTTGAATGCCTCGATGGCGCTCTGCAGGCGATCGTCCTTCAGCGCCTTCATGCCCTTCTTGAACAGTGCCTCGGCCTCGTTGCCGTCGCCTGCATCGTCCGCCGTGAGCGCGGTTTCGGCCGTCACCATCAGTGCTGTGCCCAGTGCTGCCGCCAGCATGCTGCGCCAACAACGCCTTCCCCGGTTTACGGTCATTCGCTTCTCCTCAGGTTTTATTGAGCCTTGCATAAATAGTGAACATTATTCTGTTTTCGTTGTCTATGGAATCGGGTATGTTGGGAGGATTCCATGGACAGCAAGACGCAATGCAAAGAGCTGGAGAAGCGGCGACTGCGGGCCGGCCGCCTTCTCTTGAAAGGCGTCCCCCAGGCGGAAGTGGCGCGACGCGTGGGAGTAGCCCGATCAACGGTCTGCGGGTGGGCCCGGCGCCTGGAACAAGGCGGATTGGATGCGCTGCGGTCGACAGGTCTGCGCGGCCGTCCGGGTTCGCTGGACAAGGCCGACCTGCGTGAGCTGAAGCGGATCCTGTTGAAAGGCGCGCTGGCCAGCGGGTTTGCCACCGAGGTCTGGACCCTGGGGCGTGTGCGGAAGGTGCTGGACGAGCAGTTCGGGGTGCAGCTGTCAGAGTCGCAGGTCTCCCGCGTGCTGGGGCGCATGGGGTTCAGCTGCCAGCGGCCGGCCCGGCGCGCCTTGCAGCGCGATGAGCGTGCGGTGCGGGAGTGGAAGACCAAGCGCTGGCCGGCACTAAAAAAAACGCTGCAAAAGAGGGGCGTGTGATCGTGTTTGTCGATGAATCGGGTCTGTCGGAACGGCCCACACTGGTGCGCACCTGGGCACCGAAGGGACAGACGCCTGTCATCCAGTACAGCTTCACCTGGAAGCAGCTGTCGGTGATCGCCGGGGTCAGCTTCTGGCGTTTCTACTTTCGTCTGTTCCCCGGTACGATCCGTGCCCCCCAGTGCATCGAGTTCCTCAAGGCACTCAAGCGCCAGATCGGCAGGAAGCTGCTGATCATCTGGGATGGCCTGCAGGTCCACAAGAGCCGCCTGGTCCGTCAGTATGTCGAGGATTGCAATGGGCAGATTCAGATCGAGTTCCTGCCGGCCTATTCGCCGGAGCTCAACCCGGTTGAATATCTGTTCGGGCATCTCAAACCGCATGAGCTGGGTAACTTCTGTCCCAGGGACATCGGTGAATTGAGTGACTATGCCCGGCGCAGGCTCCGTTCCATGCAGCGACGCCAGAAGACACTGGTGACCGCGTTCTGGAAACAGGCCGAGCTTCCTTTGTGATGTGTTCATCATTTATGCAAGGCTCAATAATGGCAAGTCTCAATTTTTTGTGCTGGCATTATAACAGCCCCTAGCTCGCATATTGCACCAAGGCGGTCTGCATGATCGGTATTGAGGCTGTTATACAAGGCCGAGATGACCATGAGAGAGCTGTTTGGGCAGGTTGCATCAGGGCAGGCTCCGTGGGGTGGGATCTGCCGGGATGGCAGGATGGCGCGGTGCCCGCCCCTGTACCTCGATCGCGGCCTGGAGGCCGCTCCTACCGCCACATTGCTCTGCCATGCCCCGTAGGAGCGGCCTCCAGGCCGCGATACACGGCGGGCAATGCCCGGCGTCAATCGGTCAGGCACAAGCCTGGTTGAGCGCTCGACCTGTATTCCTGCCTGCACTGCGAAAAGGCTGGACGCACGCCTCTCGTGTCCTCGCCAGGCTGGAGTCCCTGGCGTCATTGAGGCATCATCGGCAGCGATCGACGAAATGCCGCCATGAATGCCAAGCATCCCCCTGCCGCCGACTATCGTGACCGCTTTGCCGGTATCGCCCGCCTCTATGGCGAGGATGGCGCGGCGTTGATCCGCGAGCTGCATGTGTGCGTGGTCGGCGTCGGCGGCGTCGGCTCCTGGGCGGTGGAGGCGCTGGCGCGCTCGGGGGTGGGGCGGCTGAGTTTCATCGACAGCGACGAGGCCGCCCTGTCCAACATCAACCGTCAGATCCACACCCTGGACTCCATGCTGGGCCGTTCCAAGGTGGAGCTGATGGCGGAGCGGGTGGCGGGGATCAATCCAGCCTGCGACTGCCGGCCGATCGACGACTTTCTCACCAGTCGCAACCTCGACACTTACCTGGACCGCGGCTACGACTATGTCATCGATGCCATCGACAGCATCAAGTTCAAGGCCGATCTGGTCTATTACTGCAAGCGCAACCGGATTCCGGTCGTGGCCACCGGCGGCGCCGGTGGGCTGACCGATCCCACGGCCATCAAGGTGGCGGATCTCAGCCGGACCTACAACGATCCGCTGGCGGCCAAGGTGCGGGCCCGGCTGCGCAGCGAATATGGCTGGACGCGCAATCCGCAGCGGCGCTTCGGCGTGGAGTGCGTGTTCTCCAGCCAGCAGCAGTTCTACCCACGCGGCGACGGCAGCGTCGGCCACCAGAAACCGGGCATCCATGGCGTGTCCCTGGACTGCCGCTTCGGTTACGGTTCGACCACCCTGGTCACCGCCACCTTTGGCATGATCGCCGCTTCGCGGGTCATCAACCGCACCCTGCGCCGGCGGCTGAAGCGCAACTTCGAGGTGCGCTAACCCGTATATTGCATCAAGGTGCAGCACCCAATCGCGGCCGGGAGGCCGCTCCTGCGGGGTATGGCGGCACCATGGTAGGAGCGGCCTCCCGGCCGCGATTGCCTGAATCCGACAGGCTGCCAGCCCGCATATTGCACGAAGGATTCACCCTGAAACTCGAATCCTTGGTGCAATATCCGGGATAGCCCCTTGGCCTTGCATGAGCATTCGGGCCACCTTCATTCCGCCGCGGTCAGCGCTTCCAGCGCCTCGGACGCCGTTTCGCGCACGCCGGTATCCGCGTCCCCCAGGCGGTCCTGCAGATAGGGCCGGGCGCGCGCATCGCCACTCAGCCCCAGGTAGTAACAGGCATCGTTGCGCAGCCGCGGGTCGGGGTGGCGGGTCAGCTGGCCGAGTTTCTCGACCACCTTGCGCAGTGGCGGCTGACCGGCGAACTCCTCCATGATGGCACCGATGCCGATCCGTACCTGCAGCTCCGTGTCGGGATCGGCGAGCAGCGTCAGCAGCGCATCCATCGCCGCCGGGGTCCGGCGCAGGGTGTCGATGGCCTCTGCCAGCCGACCCTCGCCCAGCAGTTCACGGAGATACTCGGCCATCCCGGCCTGGGAACCGGCGCGCTCCGCCCACTGCCGCAGTTCGGCCGGGCTGCGCAGGCCCTCCAGGCGGAAGGGACCGATCTCCACCCAGGGCACGCTGCGCACGCCGAGCTCCGCGGCGATTTCCGGCCGCTGTTCGATGTTGACCACCTCCAGGCGACCGAGCACGCCCTCCTTGACCAGTTGCGCCAGTCCCTGCAGGACGGTGGGGCAGTGCGGGCAATGGGTGCCGAGCAGCAGGCGGGCGTCGGTGGCGGTCGTTGCGGGTTCCATGGCGGCGTCCTCACTGGGGGAGGGCCATTATAGCCGAGTCATCCTGCCGTCGATCCGTGCCTGCGAGTGTGGGAATTTGGTCCTTCGCTGGCCGGACACTATGCTGTGAACTCGTCCCGGAACCATGGAAGCCGCGTCCTGATGTCCGACAATCCGTTCCGTCACCGCCTGCCGGATCCCGAGCAAGCCCTGCCCGGGCGCGAGACGCCGCTTCCCGTGGCGCCGGCCCATCGGGTCAACGGCCGGCCGCTGGCTGGGCCCTTTCCCGGGGGGCTGCGTCTGGCCCTGTTCGGCATGGGCTGTTTCTGGGGCGCCGAGCGGCTCTTCTGGCAGCAGCCCGGTGTCTGGTCCACGGCGGTCGGCTATGCCGGCGGCCTGACCCCCAACCCCCTCTACGAGGAGGTCTGCACGGGGCGCACCGGCCACAACGAAGTAGTGCGGGTGGTCAATGATCCGGCCGAGACCGACTATGAAACCCTGCTGCGCCTGTTCTGGAGCGGGCACGATCCGACCCAGGGCATGCGCCAGGGCAACGACCGCGGCACCCAGTACCGATCCGGCATCTATTGCTACGATGCCCGGCAGGAGACCGCCGCCCGTGCCAGCCGTGAGCGCTATCAGCAGGCCCTGAACCGGGCCGGTCTCGGGCGCATCACCACTGAGATCCTGCCGGCACCGACCTTCTACTTCGCCGAGGCCTATCACCAGCAATACCTGGCCAGGAATCCGCGGGGCTATTGCGGACTCGGCGGCTGCGGCGTGGAGCTGCCCGAGGCATGAACCGCGGCAGCGCAACCCTGTTCACCATCGGCCACAGCAATCGCGAGCTGGCGGAGCTGCTGGAGCTGCTCGGTGCGGCCGCTATCCGCATCCTGGTGGAAGTCCGTGCCCGTCCCCGTTCGCAGCGCTTTCCGCAGTTCGACGAGGCGGCGCTGCGCGCTGCCCTGGAGGGTGCCGGTATCGAGTATCACTGGGCCGGCCGTCAGCTCGGCGGGCGGCGCCCGGCGCGGCCCGGTTCGCCGCACCTCGCCCTGGAGGCGGGGTTTCGCGGCTATGCCGACCACATGGCAAGCCCTGATTTCCATCGCGCCATGAACCAGTTGCTTGGTCTGGCCGGGCGCGCACCCCTGGCACTGCTCTGTGCCGAGCGCCTGCCCGAGCACTGTCATCGTTCGCTGATCGCCGACTGGCTGCTGTTGCAAGGGCACAGCGTGGTGCACCTGATCGACACTGACCAGCGCCGCGAGCACCAGCTGCGGCCCGAGGCAAGGCGCGACTCGGCAGCCCTGGTCTACGATCGTTACGCCCAGCCGCCGCTCGATCTGTGAACAGACGTCAGCGGCGGGATGCTGCCAGCCAGCGCCAGATGTGGCCCGCCGGGCGGTCCTCGCCGGTGATGACGTAGTTCAGCACGTTGAAGTTGATGGCGGTGAGCTGCATGTCGGCATGCACCGACTCATTGCCGCAGAACAGCAACTGGTCGCCGGGCTCCAGTTGCATGGTGGTGTCCGGCACCAGGATCTTCATGCTGCCGCGCTTCAGCAACAGCGGCACGCAGGCCAGGCTGTTGGACGGGGCGTGCGGGTCGGTGATCAGGTGGCGGATGCTGACCGCCATCCCGCCCTCGATCTCGGCGACGACGGCCGGCGTGTCCTGGGCATCGATGCTGAACGCCCAGGTCTGCGGTGAGCGGTCGGTGACCACCCCGGTGACCCGGCTGACGAGGATGTTGGCCCAGTCCTCGTCCTGGCGCCGGGCGAGTTCCAGGAAGTCGGCCAACAGCGGGGTGATGATCAGCGACAGGATGCGCCTCGCGGTGAGGGTGCCGGCCTGCATCAGCAGGTCCGGCCGGGAGGCGGCGAAGATGGCCTCGTTGCGGCGCTGGTTCTGGCGGGCCACGGTGAACAGCGCGGGATTCAGTGCCTTGGCCGTCATCAGCATCGACAGGTTGTTGGCGTCATGGTCGGTGCCGGCGATGATGCCGACCGCCTCGTGGATGCCGGCCTGCTCCAGGGTCTCCGCCTCGGTGCCGCGCCCGGTCACCGTCTCCGGCGGTGGCCGGGTTGCCCCGGGGTCGGCCTCGATCACCTGTACCGGCAGCTCCTCGCCCCGCAGGGCCTGCCAGAGGGCCTTGCCGAAGCGGCCATAGCCGCACAGCACCCACTTGCCGGCCGGCGGGGTGACGAAGTCCTCCAGCGGTGCGTTGTGGATGGCGGTGATCCATTCGTAGACCAGATGCATGCTCGGCGACTTGAAGGCCATGGCGAAACTGTCGGCAAAGGCATCGAAGGGATTGATGATGTGGTCGGTGCCGAAGGAGGCCATGTTGGCGCCGGTGTCCGCGCTCTCCGCCCGGCAGATGACCTTCAGCCCAGGACGCAGCAGCTTGCTGGTGATGGCGATCTTGAGATTGACCGCGTCGTCGTCGGTGATGGCGATCACCCCCTGGCAGCAGCGGTGGGTGAGGCCGGCCGCTTTCAGGGTCTCCACCTCGTCGGCATCGGCGCAGAGGCCGGGCACGAACAGCGGCAGGTCTGCCAGTTCCAGGTTGTGGATACGGTCCTCGTCGTTGTCGACCACGGTACAGGTGATGCCGCGTTCGGCCAGTTCCTGCACCAGCAGGCTGCCGGTGTCGCCATGGCCGCAGACCAGATAGAAGGGCTCGCGCAGCGCCAGCACCTTGCGCGAAAAGGCGGAAAAGGCCACCACCCGGCGGAACCGCTGGTCCTGGACGATGGTCAGCAGCGAGCCGATGGCATACAGCCAGGCGATCACCGTGACGTAGATGCTGAAGGTGGTCCACAGGCGCTGGGCGTCCGTAAAGGGGTAGGGGATCTCCCCGAAGCCGATGGTCGAGCCCATGAAGCTGACGAAATAGAAGGCGTGGAAGAAGTCCATCCGCCAGGGGCGGCCCTGGTCGTCGATCCCCGGGATCAGGGTCAGTCCGAGCACCGACAGGGCATAGGCCGCGATCAGCACGATCAGCGGCCGGCGCATGCGGCGCAGGATCAGGTAGACGATGTTGTGCATGGACTAGCGGCGCATCATTACCGTCTCGATGATCAGCAGCACCACCGAGGCGATGTTGGCGACCAGCGCCCCGCCGGAAAGGGTGACCACGTCCGAGGTGACCTGTGGTGTCATGCCGCTGGCGTTGACATAGAGGGCGAAGGTCCAGACCAGCACCGCGGCGAGCAGCTGCAGGTCGGCGACCAGGCTGGTGGCCAGCAGCACGGCGCCGATATGGGTGCGGTCGCCGAACTTGAGCACGGTAGCGATCAGACTCACCACCAGGGCGCTGAACAGCTCGTAGCGGTTGTGGTGCTGCGGGTTGTCGATCTCGCCCATGACGAAACCGAAGTTGAGCGTCAGGGCCAGCAGGATGAAGAACGCGAACACCACCTTTTCAAGATTCATCGAGGCCTCCCGATGCCTGATGCCAATGCCTTCCGCAAGGGTATCCTGCCAGCCGACAATTGCAATAGGCGGGCTGGAAGCCGGTTGCCGGAGGCGTCACAATGGACGGTGAAACCCAGGCCACCCTGCGGTACGTGCTCAGGCTCTAACCCGGAAGACACCATGATTCCACTGCATGACGACAATCCAACCGAACGCCCGCCGATCGTCACCGTCTCGCTGATCGTCATCTGCAGCCTGGTGTTCCTCTGGGAACTGGGGCTGGGACAGGCGCGGGAGGCGGCGGTCTATGCCCTGGGCGTGATCCCCGCGGTGCTCTTCGAGCTCAAGAGCCTGCCACCGGAGCTCGACCTGGTGTCACCGGAGATGACGCTGATCACCAGCATGTTCCTGCACGGCGGCTGGATGCATCTGCTCGGCAACATGCTCTACCTGTGGATCTTCGGCAACAACATCGAGGATGCCATGGGGCATCTGCGCTTCATCCTGTTCTATGTTCTCTGCGGTCTGGCCGCGGCCATGGCCCAGGCGCTGAGCCATCCCACCTCTGAAATCCCGATGATCGGTGCCAGCGGCGCCATCTCCGGCGTGCTCGGTGCCTATCTGCTGCTCTATCCCCATGCCCGGGTGCTGGTGGGTATCCCGCTCGGCCTCTTCCTCTATACCGTGACGATGCCGGCGGGCATGGTGCTGCTGATCTGGTTCGTGGTGCAGGTGGTCAGCTCGATCGGTGCCAGCGGTCCGGGCGTGGCCTGGCAGGCGCACATCGGCGGCTTCATCGCCGGCCTGCTGCTGGTGCCCCTGTTCCGCCGTCGGGGGGTGCCCTTGTGGCAACCGCCGCGGCCACGGGACACTTTCGACTGAAGGGGCCGGAAATGCGCTGTCCGCCAATGGATGAAGCGATGCAGGCCTGGCTCACTCAGCGCATCGGCCGTACCCACCTGCAGCAGCGGATCGGTGTCGAGCAGGACTACGAGGCGCGGGTGTTCGGCCTGGGGCGCAATCTGTTCCATCTCGAGAACTGGTATTCGGTCCACGGCCTGATCCGCAATCTGCTGCGCGTCTCTGGTCTCTACGGCCGGGGCCGGCGCAATGCCCGGACGATCCGCATCGAACGCCACCGCGTCATGCTGCCCCGGCTGCCGGCGGCCTTCGAGGGCTTTCGCATCCTGCAGCTGTCCGACCTGCATGTGGATATGCACGAGGACATGCCGGCGGTGCTGGCGGATGCCGTGGCCGGCCTGGACTACGACATCTGCGTGCTCACCGGCGATTTTCGCGCCCGGACCTTCGGTCCCTACGAGGCGGCGCTGGCCGGCATGCGCCAGCTCCGCGAGCGGCTGCAGGGGCCGGTCTACGGCATCCTCGGCAATCACGACAGCATCCGCATGCTGCCCGGTCTGGAAGGGATGGGCATCCGTATGCTGATGAACGAGTCGGTGCCGCTGGAGCGGGAGGGGCAGCGCCTGCACCTGGCCGGGATCGACGATCCCCACTACCACCGGGCCGACAACCTGGAGAAGGCCGCCGATGCCATCCCCGGGCACGAGGCTGCCGTGCTGCTGGCCCATTCCCCCGAGATCTACCGCCAGGCCGCCTATGCCGGCTTCGACCTGATGCTCTGCGGCCATACCCATGGCGGTCAGATCTGCCTTCCCGGCGGTATCCCGCTGATCTGCAATGCCGACTGCCCGCGCGCCTACTGCCGCGGCAGCTGGCGTTTCCGCACCCTGCGGGGCTATACCTCCCGCGGCAGCGGCGTCAGCGTGGTCGACGTGCGCCTCAACTGCCCCCCCGAGATCACCCTGCATGAGTTGAGGCGGGGGGAGGGGTGAATTCAGAATCCAGAAGTCAGAAGTCAGAAGTCAGAAGTCAGAAGTCAGAAGTTACGGGGTAGGAGCGATCGCCAGGTCGCGATGCGGCGCGAAGCGCCGCTTCTGACTTCTGAATTCTGAGTTCTTCCCTCAATACGGCCGCTTGCGGATTCTCAGCCGGTAGAGCAGCCGCGACAGCCCCAGTTCCACCACCAGGAAGAGCAGCGACAGCAGCAGCGCCTCGCCCAGGCCGAGGGCGGGCAGCCAGTGGCGCGCCACCAGCAGGGGCAGCAGCGACTCCGGGATCTGGTCGAGGCCCAGCGCCTGGCCGCTGGGTTCGATGCCGAGGCGCCGCTTGGTGAAGCTCGACAGCAGGTCACCGGCCATGGCGGCGGCGGCCATGGCCAGACCCAGGCTCCAGGGCAGGCCGAGCAGGGGGGCGGCGAGGCCGCCGCAGAGCAGCGCCGCGGCCAGGCCGCGCCAGGTCTTGGAGGCGCCGAACAGGGGACGCCCGTCCGCCAGTTTGCGCCCGGCGTCGAGCGGGGCCGAGAGGCGGCTTCCCAGCCACTGGCGGACGAGGATGGGGGCGCCATTGATCAGGATCAGCAGCGACAGCAGCAGAAGGTCCGTCAATGGCATGGTGTGTCCCGGGTCGCTTCCGGATCGGTCGTTCGACCGAACACGGCATCTTGGGTTGCGGATTGTATTACAAAAAATTCAAAGAATGCCGGCAATGGTCGATCTAGTCCTTATACCTGATGATGGCCGCCTTCCCGTCGGCCGCGTGACGCGACATGAGCGACAGCAACTTTCGACTTTTCATAGGCATCTGGCTGATTGTCGGGCTGTTTTTCGACGAGCCGCGGCTGCTGCAGGCGCTGCTGGTGCTGCTGCTGTTCGAGGGGGTGACCAATCTGCGTCTATCCCTGCTGCTCTGGCGGCTGCGCTTTGGTGGTGAACGGCACTTTCCCGATGCAGCCTGTCCTGCGGGGGTTGGCTGTCTGCCCTTCGAGGCCGAGCGGGGGCTGCGGCTGGTGCTGGTCCTGCTGCTGTTCCCGTCGCTGTATCTTTATCCGGGCACCCTCTGGTGGGTTCCCTGGCTGGTCGGCTATGCCATGATCGCCGCCGGGCTCAGTGGCATCTGCCCGATGGTGCTGGCACTGCGCAGGGCGGGGCTGCGATGAAGCCGGGCGGGCCGCACACTCCGAGCAGCATGGAGCAGCGGCTCGGCAGCCTCTCCACCCAGGTGACGGTGATCGTCTTCTGGGGCTTGGTGATCATCGGCCTGCTCTTTGCCATCCTGCTGCTGGCCGACCGGCGCGAGGATCTGGAGGCGCAACGTGCCGCCCAGGCCGACAGCGCCGCCTACCACATCGGCCAGAAGCTGGCAGGCGACGCCGCCCTGTCCCCTGACCGGCTGGAGCATCAGCTGCGGCATCTGCTCGAGACCAGCGGCGCGCGTTACCTGCGCCTCGAGCGGGCGGGCCGGGTGCTGGCCGTGGCCGGTGAGGCCGAGGCCCTGGCGGATGGCGAGCCGCAGCGCCGAGGCGGCCTGGGCGATGGCCAGGTGGAACTGCTGCTGGTCTTTCCGAGCCTGGACAGCGTCCTTCACGAACAGCGCCGCATGCTGCTGCTGAGTCTCGGTGTCCTGCTCTTGCTGTTCGGCATGGCCCTGCGCAACGTGCTGGAGCGGCTGTTGACCCGGCCGTTGGCCGCCATGGCCGATGTGGCGCAGCAGAAATCCCTGGGACGGGACGATGTCCATTTCGACGAGTCGGCGCCGGGCGAGATCGGCTATCTGGCGGGTTTCGTCAACCGTGCCTTCCATTCCCTGTGCGCCTCGGAGGCCGAGCTGCTGAGGGTCAAGGAACTGGCCGAGGTGACCCTCAACTCGATTGGCGATGCCGTGATCCGCACCGATCAGCATGGCCGCATCCTCTATCTCAACGCGGTGGCCCTGGGGCTGCTGCACAGCGAGGCGGGGGACTGCCGCGGCCGACAGGTGATGGAGGTCATGCGGCTGGTCGACGAGTCCACCGGTGAGACCCTGGTCAATCCCATGCTGGCCTGCGTGGCCGGCGACCGGGCCGCCTGCAATGTCGGCAACTATCGACTGGAGCGCGAGCACGGCGAGGCGATCAGCCTGAGCATTGCAGTGACCCCGGTGTTCGAGGAAGGGGTGATCAGCGGTGCGGTGATGGTGCTGCACGACATCAGTCTCACCAGCAAGCTGCGCCAGGAACTCTCCTACCAGGCCAGCCACGATCCGTTGACCGGACTCTACAATCGGGCCGAGTTCCTGCAGCGGCTGCACCGGGCGCGGGAACTCGCGCTGCGCGATCGCTGCCAGCACACCCTCTGCTACTTCGATCTGGACCAGTTCAAGGTGGTCAACGACACCTGCGGCCACATGGCCGGTGACCAGTTGCTGATCCACCTCAGCGAGCTGCTGGGCCAGGGTCTGCGCCAGTCCGATACCCTGGCGCGGCTCGGCGGGGACGAGTTCGGGCTGCTGCTGATGCAATGCCCGCCGGAACGGGCCATCCAGTTGGCCCAGGAGCTGCGCGAGCGGATCAACGATTTCGAGTTCAACTGGAAGGGCAGGAGCTTCCGCATCGGGGTCAGCGTCGGCCTGGTGCCGATCACTCCGGAATCGGCCGACGTGAAGGGGCTGCTGTCGGCGGCCGACATCGCCTGCTACGCGGCCAAGGAGGGCGGGCGTAACCGCATCCACCTGTACCGCGAGGATGACCGGGAGCTGAGCCAGCGGCGTGAGCAGATGGGCATGGTGGCGGCGGTGCGCGCCGCGCTGGAGCAGGGGCGCTTCGAACTCTTCGTCCAGCCCATCGTCTCTACCGCTGAGGACAGTGCGCTGCAACGCTACGAGGTGCTGGTACGGATGCTGGACGAAAAGGGAGAACATGTGCCGCCCGCCCAGTTTATTCCCGCCGCCGAGCGTTTCCACCTGATGGCCAGCCTCGATCGCTGGGTGGTGGAGCACGCCCTGGCCGCGCTCACCGAGCTGCACGGCCGTGGCCTGGCGCTCAATCTCTCAGTCAATCTTTCCGGCCAGTCGTTCAACGAGGAGGGGTTTCTGGACTACATTCTGGACCGCTTGCGCGGCTGTGACGGTCTCGCTGGCCAGTTGTGTTTCGAGATCACCGAGACCGCCGCCATCAGCCATATCAGCCAGGCGCGCCGCTTCATTGACGAATTGCGGGCGGTCGGCTGCCGCTTTGCGCTGGACGACTTCGGCAGCGGCCTCAGTTCCTTCGCCTATCTCAAGGAGCTGCCCGTCGACTACCTGAAGATCGACGGCTCCTTCGTCCGCGACATGGACCACAACCCGGACAATCAGGCGATGGTCAAGGCGATCAACGAGGTGGCCAAGGTGATGGGCATGGAGACCATTGCCGAGTTCGTCGAGAACGAGCGGGTGTTCGACATCCTGCGTGGCATCGGTGTCGACTGGGGGCAGGGTTACTGGCTGGGCCGGCCCGAACCGCTCAGCCGGCTGCTGGAGTCGGCGCGCAGCCACGGCGCCAGCAACGTGATTCCTCTGGGGTAGGCCATGCAGACTGCAGTGACACTTTCCGAGATCCGCCCCGCCGACTTGCCGGCACCGCCGAAGGAGACGATCCAGATCGTCCATGCCTGCTCCAACCCCGACATCGACAGCCGCAAGCTGGGCGGCATCATCACCAACGATCCACTGCTCACCGCCGAGCTGCTGCGCATTGCCAACTCGCCGTTCTTCGGCTTCCGCTCCGAGGTGCGCTCCGCGGCCCACGCCGTGACCCTGCTCGGTCACCGCGCGCTGCGCAACCTGGCGCTGTGCATCGCCATGCGTGATGCCCTGCGTCCTGAAGCGATACCGGGCATGGATCTTGGCCGTTACTGGGATGCCGCCCTGCGGCGTGGCGTCTGCGCCCGCCTGCTGGCCTCGGCGGCCGGGCTGAACCCGGACGAGTGCTTCACCCTTGGGCTGCTGCAGGACTTCGGGCTGCTGGTGCTGCTCTACCTGCAGCAGAATCGGGTCGCCGAATGGGAACGGCTGGAGACGGCCAACCCCGACGAGCGGCTGGAGCTGGAACGCCAGCTGTTCGGCACCACCCACGATCAGGCCGGCCAGGCGCTGGCCGGTCACTGGCAGTTGCCCGCCGACCTGGCCCAGGCACTCGGCCATCACCATTCGCCGGTGCTCGGCGACCTGTCGCCGGAGGTGGCGCGCCTGTGCCGGCTGGCGCGCTGCGCCGACTGGATGGCGGCGGTGTTCACGGCGGCCGACAAGCGCACCGTGTTCGCCCGTTGCCAGAAACTGGTCCAGGAGACCTTCGATCTGCAACCCGAGCAGGTCGACGCCCTGCTCGCCGAGGTGGCCGCGGCCAGCGAGGAGGCGGCCCGCGCCCTCGGCCTGCGCATCGACCGGCCGCTCGGCCTGGAGGAGGTGCTGCGCGAGGCCAACCTGCGCCTGGCCGAGGACAATCTCAGCTTCCAGGAACTGACCTGGCGGCTGGAGAAGACCCTCGCCGAGCGCGACGAGCTGGCCGCCGAACTGGCCCGCGAGCTGGACCTGGCACGCGAGGTGCAGTGCAGCCTGCTGCCGCGGCCGAATGCCGCCTGCCGCGGGATCGCCGGCGTCAACCTGTCGGCGAGACAGCTCTCTGGCGATTTCTACGACTATTTTCCGACGCGCGGGGAGCAGGTCTATTTCGCCATCGCCGACGTCTCCGGCAAGGGCATGAACGCCGCGCTGCTGATGGCCAAGGCCAGCAGCCTGCTGCGCTGCCTGGGCAAGGGGGTCACCGACCCGGTGGCGCTGGCCGCCATGCTGAACCGCGAAATCAGCGAGACGGCGATCCGCGGAATGTTCGTCACCGCCGTGCTCGGCATCTACAACCCCTCGACCGGCAAAGGAAAACTGGTCAACGCCGGGCATCTGCCGGTGCTCCAGTTCCGGCCCAACGGCGAGGTGCGCAACTTCGAGGCCGGGGCGCCGCCGCTCGGCGTGCTGGCCGGTACCCGCTTCAGTGCCGAGCCATTTTCCCTGGCCGACGGTCCTCTCTACCTCTTCACCGATGGCATCACCGAGGCCCGCACCCGTCAGGGCAGCGAGCTCGGTATCACCGGTCTGAAGCGCCTGATCCGCCAGCATCAGGACGAGCCGACGATGGAACGGCGCTTGCATCGTATTGTCGAGGCGGTTCGCCGCGACCAGGGAACGCTGAGGGACGACCTGACCCTGCTGATGGTGACGGCCGTGGACGACGATGAAGGATGAAGCGGAGCGGGGGCTGCCCTTGCACTACCGATTCGAGGCCGTGGCCGAGGGACTGGGCGGACTGCGCGAGCGGCTGCGCGAGGCGCTCGGCGCCGCCGGCCTCGACGGGCAGCAGGTCGAGCGCCTGGTGCTGGCGGTCAACGAGGCCTGCATGAACATCATCCAGCACGGCTATCACGGCCGCCGTGGCGAGACCATCGAGCTGGCCGTCGAACAGCGAGCGGGGCGGCTGGAGTTCCGCCTGCTGGACCGGGCCGCGCCGGTGCTGGCCGAGGCCATCCGGCCGCGGCGGCTGGACGAGCTGCGGCCCGGCGGGCTGGGGGTGCACTTCATGCGCGAGATCATGGACGAGATCGAGTACCTGCCCAGGCAGGAGGGGCCCGGAAACCTGCTGCGCATGAGTATCGAACTGAAAGAGAGGATGTGACCAAGACATGGACTACGAGGTGAAACTGGAGCGCGGCTATGCCGTCGTGCATCTGCATGGCGAGGTCGACCTGTACCGTTCGCCGGATGCGCGGGCGGTGATTCTCGGCTGCCTGGGCGAGGGCAAGCCGACGCTGGTCGACCTGTCGGCGGTGGAGTACATCGACAGCTCGGGGGTGGCCAGCCTGGTCGAGGGCCTGCAGATGGCGCGCGACAAGGGCCTGCAGTTCGGGCTGCTGGGGGTCAGCAACACGGCGCTCAACGTGCTGCGGCTGGCGCGCCTGGACCAGGTGTTCAGCCTCTATCCCGACCTGGAGGCCTGCCCGGCCGCCGGCTGAGGGAACGCGCATGCGAGGGATGGTGGAGGGCCTGGGACGGCGACTGGTCAACGGGGTCGAGGAATTCGGCTACGGCTCCGCGCTGCTGGTGGAGAGCCTCTACTGGCTGCTGCTCGGGCCGTCGCTGAAACAGCCGGTGCGGCTGTCGGCAGTGGCCACGGAGATGATGCGGGTCGGGGTCAACGCCATCCCGGTGGTACTCATCCTGTCCTTCGCCAACGGCGTGATGATGGCCCTGCAGGGGATCTACACCCTGCGCGACTTCGGCGCCGAGTCCCAGGTCATTCCCGGCCTGGCGCTGTCCATCAGCCGCGAGTTCGGGGCCCTGATCGTCGGTATCGTGGTCGCCGGCCGTTCCGGCTCGGCGATCGCCGCACGCATCGGTGCCATGCAGATGTCGCAGGAGATCGATGCCCTGCGGGTGCTGGGGGTCAACCCGGTGCGCTTCCTGGTGGCGCCGATCATGCTGGCGATGATGGTCATGGTGCCGGCGTTGACCGTGCTCGCCAACAGCATGGCGCTGCTCGGTGGCGGCCTGCTGTGCAGCCTGCAGCTGCACATGAGCCTGTCCGCCTTCTGGAACCTGGCGCTGTCCTCGCTGGAGGTGAGCGACATCGTGCAGGGCATGAGCAAGAGCCTGGTGTTCGCGGTGCTGATCGCCCTGGTCGCCTGCATCAACGGCTTCTCCGCCAGCGGCGGCGCCGAGGGACTGGGCATGCGCACCACCCGCTCGGTGGTGCTGTGCATCGCCGCCATCGTCATCGCCGACATGGTCTTCACCTTCTTCCTGAGTCGCTGAGATCATGTCCGAGACCCAGAGTCCAGCCCAGGCCGATGTCCAGCCGCTGATCGAGATCGAGAAGCTGGTCACCTACTACGGCGAGCGGCGCATCCTCGACGAGGTGGACCTGCGGGTGATGCCCGGCGAGATCCGCGTCATCATGGGTGGCAGCGGCTCCGGCAAGTCGACCCTGCTGCGCCACCTGCTGGGGTTGAACCGCCCGGTCAGCGGCACGGTGCGCCTGTTCGGCCGTGATATCAGCCAGCTCAGTGGCAGGGAGATGCACGAACTGCGCAAGCAGATGGGCGTCTCCTTCCAGGGCGGGGCGCTGTTCACCTCGATGACCGTCGGCGAGAACGTGCAGTTTCCGCTGCGCGAGCACACCCGGCTGGACGAGAACACCATCCGCATCATGAGCCGCATGAAGCTGGAGGTGGTCAACCTGGCCGGCTTCGAGGACCTGATGCCGGCCCAGCTCTCCGGCGGCATGATCAAGCGCGCGGCCTTGGCCCGCGCCATCGTCATGGACCCCAAGGTGCTGTTCTTCGACGAGCCCTCGGCCGGCCTCGACCCGGTGGTATCGGCCGAGCTGGACGAGCTGATCCTGCGCCTGCGCGACTCCATGAACATCACCATCGTGGTGGTGACCCACGAACTGGAGAGCGCCTTCAAGATCGCCGACAGCATCACCATCCTGGACAAGGGGCGGATCCTGCTCACCGGCACTACCGAGGAGGTGCGGGCCTCCGACAACGAACGGGTGCAGGCCCTGCTCAATCGCCTGCCGGACGAGGAACAGGTCGACGCGGAAGACTATCTGCGCCGGCTGACGCGGGTGGGCTGAGCCCATGAAAAGGGACATGGTATGAAAAGGGACACGATCAACTATCTGGCAGTGGGCGTTTTCGTGCTGGCCGCCATCGGCGTCTTGCTCGGTGTGCTCTACAAGATCACCGGTCGGGTCGGCCAGGCGGAATCCTATTACGTCACCTACCCCAACATCACCGGGCTGATGGACGGCAGTCTGGTCACCTACGAGGGTTACCAGGTTGGCTTCGTGCAGGACATCGTCCCCGTGCAGGATGCCGAGGGCACCCGTTACCGGGTCGAGCTGAGCGTGCGCCACGACTGGAAGATCCCCGAGGACAGCCGGGCACGGATCGCCGCCTCAGGGTTGCTGGCGGAGACGGTGATCAACATCGAGGAGGGCGACAGCCGCAGTTATCTGCCGCCGGGCAGCGAGATCCGTGGCGAGCAGGGCGTCGATCTGTTCGCCGTGCTCGGCAGTGTCGCCGACGACCTCGGCGGGCTGACCCGCGACACGGTGCGGCCGCTGCTGGAGAACCTCAACCGCCAGGTCAGCACCATCGGCGGCGAGCTGGAGGCGCGCCTGCCGCGCATCCTGCAGGACCTGGAGACCATGGTCGGCCAGCTGGAGGGCAGCGCGCGCTATCTGAACCGCATGCTGGATGGTGACACCGAGCAGCGCATCGACCGCATCGTGGTCAACACCGAGCGTTTCTCGAACAACCTGGTGCAGCTCTCCGACGGCCTGGACAACTCGCGCCGGCAACTCGACGAGATGCTGGCCGGCGTGCATGACCTGGTCGACGACAACGACGAGGAGGTGCGGCAGATGGTACTCGGCCTGCGCCGCACGGTGGACGCCGTCGCCGCCTCGGTGGATGCCATTCTCTACGATCTCGAAGGAGCGAGCCGCAACATGAACGAGTTCACCCGTCAGATCCGCAGCAACCCCGGGGTGCTGCTGACCGGCAAGCCACCGCAGGATGCGGAGGCCAGGCCATGAACGCCCGGCAGATCAAGACCCGGCTGACAGCGGTCATCCTGGCCTTGCTGCTGGCCGGCTGCAGTGGTTCCTCGGTGGTGCCCGAGGACCGTTTCTATCGCCTGGCCGAGCGACCGCCGGCGCGGGTCCTGGCCACCCCCCTGCTGCACGGCGAGCTGGCCGTGGCGCCGTTCCGCGGCCCGGCACTGTACCGTGAGCGGGCGCTGTTGTTCACCGCTGCCGCGCAGCCCCTGCAGTTGCAGCGGCATCACTACCATCACTGGATCGACAGCCCGCCGCGGCTGTTGCAGGCGCGCCTGGTGCAGTATCTCGATGCCAGCCGGCTCGCCTCCCGGGTGGTCACGGAATCCGCCGCGACCAGGCCCCGTTACCGCTTGCAGGGCAGCATCGAGGCCTTCGAACAGCTCACCGGCGGGTCCACGCCCGGGGTCCGGGTTGGCCTGCGCCTGGTGCTGAGAGATGCCGCCAGCGGCCGGGTGCTGCTGGACGAGCGTTTCCAGCGCCGCAGCGAGGTGCCGTCGGGGGCCGGCATCTATGCCAGCGTCGAGGCCTTTCAGTCCGCGGTCGATGCCATCTATGCCGACTGGGTGGAGCGCCTGGCCGGCCTTGCGGCCAAGGGGCGGCTTGAATCCCTCAGTGCTGCCCCCAGATAACTAAGACAAACAGGTGGCTTCCATCCTCGGGTGGAGGCTATGTGCTGTCCGCCTTCGGGCAGGCAGAACAGTTTTCTTCTATAGTTGAAAGTATTAACCCGGCATCACTAGTGTCCGGAATAACTTGAAATCAGCGATTGTTCGCATGTAACTAGCAGATTTCTAAGCGGCAGAATTCTGGCTTGGCTTCCAAGTCGGTGACACCTATTCGAGTCGACTTTATGCTCGATATGCAGCATGAAATCGTTCACTAGGCCGATTTTTCCGGACAGCTGTGACCCGGCATATTTAGTTACCGGGTTAAAAATTACGGCAGAGGTTTCTACCCCGATGGTACAGGCAGAGCAGACACGACAGCAGGCGCAGGCGGGCAGCCTCGACCTCGACTGCTGGTTCGATGTGCTCGCCGGGGACCGCGATGAGGAGGGGCGGCTGCTGATCCACCGTGCCCTGGAAAAGGCCGCGGCCGCCCATGACGGCCAGCGGCGCGCCTCGGGTGAACCCTACCTCGTTCATGTCCTCTCGGTGGCGGAGATCCTCGCCCGGCTGAACATGGACCCCGAGACCATCGCCGCCGCCCTGCTGCACGACGTGGTCGAGGACACCCCCATCGAACTGGCCGAGATCGAGGCCGAGTTCGGCCCGGTCATCGCCCAGCTGGTCGACGGCGTGACCAAGATGGGCCTGCTCAGCCAGTACCGCGATGCCGCGCACAAGGCGCAGCAGCAGGCGGAGAGCCTGCGCAAGCTGCTGCTGGCGATGGTCAAGGACGTGCGCGTGGTGCTGATCAAGCTGGCCGACCGCCTGCACAACATGCGCACCCTCAAATACCTGTCGCCCGACCAGCAGCAGCGCATCAGCCGCGAGACCCTCGATATCTACGCTCCGCTGGCCAACCGGCTCGGCATGGGGCAGCTCAAGTGGGAGCTGGAGGATCTGTCGCTGCGCTATCTGGACCCCGACAGCTACCAGGCGATCGCCGCGTATCTCGATGAGCGGCGTATCGACCGTGAACGGCAGATCGAGACCATCATCGGCCAGTTGCGCAAGGAGCTGGACCAGATCGGCATCGAGGCCGAGGTCAGCGGCCGGCCCAAGCATATCTACAGCATCTGGCGGAAGATGCAGCGCAAGAACGTTGACTTCCACCAGATCTTCGACGTACGCGCGGTGCGCATCCTGGTCGAACGGGTGGCCGACTGCTATGCGGCGCTGGGCGTGGTGCATGGCCTGTGGCGGCACATCCCCAAGGAATTCGACGACTACATCGCCAATCCCAAGGAGAACAACTACCGCTCACTGCATACCGCGGTGGTCGGGCCCGACGGCAAGACGCTGGAGGTGCAGATCCGTACCCGGGAGATGCACGAGCATGCCGAGCTGGGTGTGGCGGCACACTGGCGCTACAAGGAGGGGGCCCGCTTCGATGCCGGCTTCGAGAAGAAGATCGCCTGGCTGCGTCAGCTGCTGGAGTGGAAGGACGAGGAAGCCTCGGCCAGCGAATTCGTCGATCGTTTCAAGTCGGAGAGCGGTCAGGAGCGGGTCTATGTGCTGACCCCGCAGGGGCGGGTCATCGACCTGCCGCAGGGTGCCACGCCGCTCGATTTCGCCTACTACATCCATACCGAGATCGGCCACCGCTGCCGCGGCGCCAAGGTCAACGGCCGCATCGTGCCGTTGACCTATGAACTACGCAATGGTGAACAGGTGGAGATCCTCACCACCCGCCAGGGTGTGCCCAGCCGTGACTGGCTGAGTCCGCATCTGGGCTACCTGAAGACGCCGCGTGCCCGGGCCAAGGTCCGCCACTGGTTCCGCGAGCAGGATCAGGAGATCAATATCGCCGCCGGGCGCAGCGTGCTGGAGCGTGAGCTCAATCGCCTCGGTACCCAGCAGATCCCCTGGGAACAGCTCGCCGAGCGCCTGAACCGCGATTCGGTGGACGACATGCTGGCCGCCATCGGCAAGGGTGACTTCAGCACCGCACAGATCGCGGCTGCCGCCAACGAGCTGGCTGCACCGGCGCGCATCGAACTGGAACTGCCGGTCCGCGAACGCCAGCACCCACCGGGCAAGGGGCAGGGCGACGTTCAGGTCGAGGGCGTGGGCAACCTGCTCACCCATATGGCACAGTGCTGCCGGCCGGTGCCCAACGATCCCATCGTCGGCTACATCACCCGCGGCCGCGGCGTGACCATCCATCGCCGCGACTGTCCCAACGTGCTGCGTCTGAAGAGCGAGAATCGCGAACGCCTGCTCGAGGTGGACTGGGGCGACGGTAGCGGCGACACCTACCCGGTCGACATCCAGGTGCTGGCCTACGATCGTCCGGCCCTGTTGCGCGACATCACCAACATCCTCGCCAGCGAAAAGGTCAACGTCATCGGCGTCAATACCTACACCGACAGCAAGGACCACGTGGCGCACATGCGCCTGACCCTGGAGATCAGCGACCTGGCCGAACTGAGCCGGGTGCTGGGGCGTATCGGCCAGTTGCCGAACGTGCTCGAGGCGAACCGTCAGGTCTGAGCCTCGAAGCGCTATCCTGCGAACCACCTGCCGCCTTCAGCCCTTGCCGTGGGGACGTCTCGACCGCCACCGGCCGAACGTTTCCAAGGGGAAGGTGCACACCTCGCACCAGGACCTGCCGCAGTGGCATGCTGGCGGGCGGTTCCCGCCCTGCCGGCATTGCGGCCACTCGTAGGAGCGGTCGCTAGCCCGGATATTGCACCAAGGATTCGAGTTTCAGTGCAAATCTGGCCAAGCAGTTTGTTCGATCGCCCGAGGAAGCATGGCCGTAGCCATGGTTTGACGGGGGCGCCCAAGATACGCTGCCCGATATGGCCTGAAATTGAATAGGCACAACGCGTAATCGGCCCAAATAGGCCCAAATAGGCCTCTCATGGCCCCAGCCTTGTATAACCGCATGATCCCCGATCATGCGGTGTGCCTTGGTGCAATGTGCGGGCTAATCGCTGCCAGACGCGCGAAGAAGCCCGGGGGACATCATTGACTACATTGTGTGTAGTGGCAGTTGGCAATGAAAAAAGGCGCACCCCAAGAGGTGCGCCCAACAGGATGGCCTGATGGCCATCGCAGGAGGGGCTGGTTCAATCGTCGGCCTCGATACTGGAGGCGGAGATCGAGCCGTCGCTGTTGATGCTGCCCTTGACCTCTACACGAGTGCCGTCACCGGGCGTGACCTGCAGGCTGGCGCTGGCGTAGTAGACCAGCACGCCGTTGATCCTGAAGGTCTGGGCACTGGCGTCATGGTCGGTGATGAGGCCTTCCATCTCGTAGCTTTCATCCGAACTCGAGTCCATGCCCGGGTGTTCGTCCTCACTCTCGCCCTGGGTGGTGCAGAAGCCGTTGCTCGGGTCATAGCTGCCCTTCAGCTCCACGAAGCCGGACAGGCCCAGGGTGGCGACCGGGTCGACGCAGCCGGCGCTGGTGGTGTCGAGGGTGAGGGCAGTGCCGCCGACGGTGGTGAAGCTGCCGTCCGTCTGCAGGGTGCCCTTCACTTCCACCTCACTCTTGTCGTCCTCGGTACATGAGCTGTCCTTGAGTTCCACATAGGTGGCCTGGATGCCGCTGGTGATGCGGTAGCCGCTGACCTCGACCAGGTCGTTGCTTGACAGGTGGGTACTGAGATCCAGGGTCACGGGTGCGGTGCCGTCGTCACTGCACTGCGAGAATCGGGTCGAGCTGTCGACCTGCACGCTGACGCCCATGATCTCGAAACTCGAAGCACCGACGTCGATGTTGCTGACCGGCCCCTGCAGCTCGTCACGGTAGATGACCGTGGTGGCTGTGCCGGTGCCATCGTCGTTCTGGGTGCCCTGCACGGTGACCACCATGCCAACGCGCAGGTCGGTGTTGGCCGCGGTGTTTGTGGCGCTGCGTCCATCCTTGCTGATGCTGGCCGAGTCGATGTCGTAGTGCACGCCGTTGACGATGATACTGCCGAAACCGGTAATGGTGCCGGTGGTGGTGATGCCGGTGCCACCGATGCCGGCCACGCTGCCGCCACCGCCGCCGCCGCAGGCCGTGAGGCCGGTGGCGATGGCCAGGGCGACGGTACCGCCGAGAATCGTGGTGCGCGTATTCATGGTGTTTCCTCCTTACAAGCTGATTCCCGTGCCAGACAGTCCTCGGCGTAGTGGATGCCGAGGCTCGCATAGCACGCATTTTCGTCGTCACCGGCCTCGTGGCGGGCCAGCCATTCGTCGAGTTCCTCCAGCAGGGCCTGGGATTTCTCCGCTGCCAGGGCGTGAAACCTCTGCAGGGCGTCCTTGCGGATCTGGTGGTTTGAGACCTTGCGTTGGAAACGGCGCTGCTCGGGCGGCATGCGCAGGTTGAATTCGATGGTGGCGATGAGCTCGGCGGTGTCCGCGCCGAGGATGCGCAGCCCTTCGCAGGGATCGTCCGCCGGCAGATAGGCTGGCCGTTTCAGGCATACCTGTTCCCCGAGTCGTTGCACGCTGCCGCCGGCCTCGAGCACGGCGAGCATCGCCTGGGTGGGGATGTCGCCGCTGTAGCGTCGCACCAGTTCGTGGAAGCTGGAGATCCCGCCCTCGATGGGCAGCGTGGCGGGACGGCCGTCGCTGTCGCGGAAATCGGGGTCGTTCTGCCAACCGCTCAATACCCGCACCGCCCGGTTGTAGCGCTGTATCGCCGCCTCGTCGATCAGGCTGCCCAGTTCGTGCAGGCGCTTGGTCTCCTTGCGTGTCAGCCCGGTGAGGGCGGAGACGCGGGAGATGGTCTGTTTGCGTCCCTCGGTGCCGAATTCCTCGAAGGCGATGTCCACGAAGGCCTTCTTTGCCACCTCCGCGAAGGTGTGGAAGGCAACCCCGTTGCGCAACAGCACCCGGGCGAGCGGGCGCATGATGCGGTACACGGTTTCGGTCAGGATCTGGTGTGTCGTCATGGCGATGTCCATGCTTGGGAAAATAGTACCAATAATTTCCGGCGTCAATAAAATTGGGAAAATTATCTCAGAAACTGCGGAACAGGTCACAGTTGCCAAGCGGTGGGTAGGCCGAGGCCGGCCGGAAAGGGCAGTGGGAGGCCGATGGGATAGGTCGGACGTTCGAATCGTGTGTGCCAGGTGAGGTCGCTGGATTCCTCACCCAAGTTACTGCTATTTGAGATTAATGGTGCCCCGGAGACGATTCGAACGTCCGACCTAGCGCTTAGGAGGCGCTTGCTCTATCCAGCTGAGCTACCGGGGCGGGGAAGGGGATTGTAACCAATCGCGAGGGGTCAGTCGCGGGTCTTGCGGCGCAGCATCTCGCGTTCCAGCTGGGTGACCAGCCGCCGCAGGCGGTGTTCCTGGGGTTTCTCCAGGTTGACGAAGCGGGCACCGACGTGGGTGAACCTGTTGCCTTCCTGCTGAGTGGCGTAGCGGATCTCCAGGGCGCCGGTGATCGGCTCCTGCCTGGGCAGCAGCAGGCTGCAGTCCGGGACGAGCAGGCCACGACGCAGATTGTCCGTTGTTTCGAGCAGTGCGCCCAGGCCGCACATCGACAGATCGCGCAACTGGCCCTCGATCACCCGGTCCTCGGCCAGTGGCAGGCGCACGCTGAGCCCCATGGCCATGGCGACCGGTACCCGGAAATAGGCGCGCCGCTGCAGGTAGTCGATCTGGCGGGGCAGGGCGGCCCGGTAGTAGATGAGGCCCTCGGCGTCCCGCTGGATGGAGACGTCGCACTCGAAGCTGATCTGCACGCCCTGATGCTGGCCGGTGACGCGCAGGTGCCTGTCGGTCTCGACCAGTTTCTGGCCAAGGGTGGAGTTGAGTTCGTCGAGGCTGATCCGTCCGCGTTCGGCATCGACCTCCAGCAGCACGGTGTTGAAGGTCTGCTCGCTGCCACGGAGGGTGGCGCGGAGCAGGCTGCGGCTGTCGTGGAGGCGGCGCAGCAGACCGATGATCTGGGGAAGGCGGGTGACCTTCTCGCTCTTGCTTTCGTACTGCGGCGTGCCGCCTGCCTCTGCCATGCCCCTCAGCCAGGTGCTTCAACGATCAGCGAATGATACGCAGACGGAGGGGGAAAGCAACAGCCGGGGACGGTCCTGCGGCAGGGGGAAGAGGGTCTCTCAGGCGGTGCCGAGATTGCGTCCGGCGCCGGTCTTCTGGGCGGTGGTGCCGCTGGCCTCGTAGGTGGGGGCGGGGGCCAGTGGCAGGCCGCGCAGGATGCTCAGTGCATCTTCCAGATGGCGCCGGTTGAGTTCGATGTGCAGGCCGTTGCTGCGGTTGCGCTGCTGGCATTTGCCGAGCAGCTCCAGCAGCGCCTCCCAGCGGACGTGCAGCGGCGAGTCGGCGGGCAGGGCCGCGATCAGGGCCGCGGTGTCCTCGCCATAGCCGGCCTCGCGGGTCAGGGCGACGCGGGCCCGTTCGACCTCCTCCCACTGGCGGAAGCGGTCGAGCTTGGTCTGCACCAGGCGCTCCATCGTGGCGTGGTCCCGTGCCTTGAGCGCTGCCTGTTCCTCGTCGAGCAGCCCGAGCATCTCGCGGGCGCAGCCCAGTTCGGCTTCCAGCAGGCTGGCGAGTTGCGAGTCGTTCATGGTCAGCTCATGTCGCTCAGGGCGCGTTCGAAGTCGATCATCTTGCCGGCGATGCGCTCCGGATTGATCTCGAAGGTGCCGTTGGCAAGGGCCGTCTTCACGGCATTGACCCGGTCGCTGTCGACCTGGGGCAGCTCGGCGACGCTGGTTTCCAGGTCACGCAGTTTCTGGGCCTCGGGGGTGAGGCTGATCTGGTCGCTGGGCGGTGGGCTGGCGGGTGCCTTGGCGTCGGTCTTGGCCTCCGTCGCCGGCTGCGCGGCGGCGCTGCTTTGACCGCTGGCCTCCAGATTGACCTGACTGGGAGGTAGGTTGTTGATCTCGATTGCCATCTTGCTGTCCCCTACGGTTTGTGCTCGGATCTCATGGGCCTTTTGTGGGCCGGTTTGAAAACAGTATCGTTCGCCAGAACAATAACTTTAACGCCTTTTTCGCCTGTTGGCGCTAGAGCGTCACTTTTACGACGCCCGGTGCCAGAACCCGGCCCTCGATGATGCGCTTCGAACTGCTGGCCCGCACCCGGATGCGCTCGCCGCGGGCCCCGTCGCTGATCGCCTCGCCGTTCATGCGCACCTGGATACCGCCCTGCTCGGCGAGCAGGGTGACCCGCTCGCCGCGCTTGATCAGCTTGCGTGCCTTGAGCATGGTCGGGGTGATCACGGTGCCGGCGTTGACCGGCCGGCTGAGGCGCAGACCGGCGACCCGCTTTGGATCGACGAAGTAGCCGTAGCTGGCCCGGGCAAGATCGCGCTCGGCCAGTTGCAGCATCTCCGGGGCGATTACCTCGCCCCGCATCAGGGGCCGTGCCGCCACCAGCACCTTTGAAAAAACGGCAATCTTTCCAGTGACATAGATCGACCAGGTGCTGGGACCCGGGCAGCGCACATTGACGCTGGTGCTGCCCTGCAGGCGGGCGCCATTGGGCAGTGAGGTCTGCAGCGGCTGGCCGCAGCGGGGTAGACGCAGCCGGCTGTCCAGGCGGCCGATACGGATCTCGACGCGGCCATCGTGGATGGCGCGGGTCTGGGCTTCCAGAAAGCGCTGGGCCGCCGCGCGGATGCTGGTGGCATCCTGGTGGGCCGGGGTGTCGCCGGCCTGCAGGCTGCCCGCAGCCGGCCCGCCGAGGAGGGCCGCTGCCAGCAGCGCGACGATCGCGGGGCGGGTCCGTTGTTGCCGCTTTGTCCGGGTCCGGGTTGCCATGCCCGATAACAATGCAAATGCCATGCCGGAGGGCCTCCGGTAAAGGATCGACCGCCGGGGCCGATATCGGGGCAAACAGGCAGACGGGAACCACCGAGGAGTTGAATGGCGATGAGCAGCGTATTGGCAAGCGTTGACCAGCGGACGCAACTGGCAGGGCACAACCGGCTGGAGATTCTCACCTTCCGGCTGGACAACGAACAGCGTTTCGGCATCAACGTGTTCAAGATCCAGGAGGTGATCCAGTGCCCGGCGCTGACCAGCGTGCCGCATGCCCACCATGTGATCCGCGGTATCGCCACGCTGCGCGGCCGCACCATCCCCGTGCTCGATCTGGCGATGGCCATCGGCCGCACGCCGATCGACGATCCGCGCCAGGCCTTCGTTATCGTCACCGAATTCAACCGTTCGGTGCAGGGATTCCTGGTCAGTTCGGTCGAGCGCATCGTCAACATGAACTGGGAACAGATCCTGCCGCCGCCGAAGGGTACCGGCATGAACAGCTACCTGACCGCCATCACCGAGATCGATGAAGAGCTGGTCGAGATCATCGACGTGGAGAAGGTGCTGTCCGAGGTGATCGGTGCCGAGGAGAACGTCTCCCAGGAGATCCTCGAGGAGGCCGAGGCCAACGACAAGGATGAGCGCTTGCATGTCCTTGTGGCGGACGACTCGATGGTGGCCCGCAATCAGATCAAGCGCACCCTCGACGAGCTGGGCGTCAGTTGCACCCTGGCCGGTGACGGCAAGAAGGCGCTGGACAAGCTGCTGGAATGGGCGGACAACGAGCCGGAGAAGATCGACAATCTGGCCATGGTGATCTCCGACGTGGAGATGCCGGAGATGGACGGCTACACCTTCACCACCCGGGTGCGTGCCGAACCGCGCCTGTCCCACCTCTATATATTGCTCCATACCTCGCTCAGCGGCGTGTTCAACAATGCCATGGTCGAGAAGGTCGGGGCCAATGAGTTCATCGCCAAGTTCAAGCCGGACCTGCTGGCCTCCTCGGTGCTGAAACAGATCGAGAACAAGAGCAAGGGCCATGCCGCCTAGGAGTACGGCGGAGAACAGCAGGGACTTGTCCGGCAGCAGTCTTGCCATGTCCGACTACCAGGCATTCTGCAGTTATCTGGAACAGGCCTGCGGCATCGTACTCGGTGACAACAAGCAGTACCTGGTCATGAGCCGCCTCGGACGGCTGATGAGCGAAGAGGGAATCGACTCGCTGGGCGACCTGCTGCGCAGGCTGCAGGCGCCGGGCGGCAAGCCGCTGCACGAGCGGGTCATCAATGCCATGACCACCAACGAGACCTTCTGGTTTCGGGACAGCTTTCCCTTCGACATCCTGCGCGAGGAGATCCTGGAGGATCTTGCCCAGCGCAGGGTGCGCCGGCCGCGCATCTGGTCGGCCGCCTGTTCCACCGGTCAGGAGCCCTATTCCATCAGCATGACGGTGCAGGAATACCTGGCTGCCCACCCGGGGCGGCTGAACGATGTCGAGATCACCGCCACCGACATCTCCCCGGCTGTGCTGGCGGAGGCGAAACGGGCCTGCTACAACGAGATGGCCGTTTCCCGCGGCCTGTCCGAGGAGCGCCGGATGCGCTTCTTCGAACGCCAGGAGAACGGCTGCTGGCAGTTGCGGCCCGAGATCTGCCGCCGGGTCAGTTTCAGCATGGCCAACCTGCTGCAGAGCTATGCGCGCCTCGGCCGCTTCGACGTCATCTTCTGCCGCAATGTACTGATCTACTTCTCCACGGAAGCCAAGCGCGACATCCTCGCCCGTATGGCGCGCAGCCTGAACCCCGGCGGCTACCTGTTGCTCGGTTCGTCGGAGTCCGCCACCCAGTATTCGGAGGCCTTCGAGGTGATCAAGGCAAGGCGAGGCACCCTCTACCGGGTCAAGCCTGATCTGCAGCGCCGCGCAGCCGTCTGAAGTCCGGTCGCGGGTGCTGCTTCGAGCGACCCGGCCTTGCCGCCCGGCGGCGGTTTTTTGCCGCTCGCCTGCCGCCTTTTCCCCTGTCGCTAGCTAAGTCCCTGTAACCATGTCCTTCCTGCGGCATGGCACGCAGGTTGCTTGTGTCTGCTCAAACCCGATTCAAGTTTGAGGACGACATGCCGCTAAACATCGATTCCGCGCTCGGTCCCCTGCCGCAGGCCCTCAAGCTGCGCGCCCGGCGGACGGAGATCCTGGCCTCCAACATCGCCAACGCGGACACGCCCAACTACAAGGCGCGGGACTTCGACTTCCGCGCGGCCATGTCCGCCGCCGCTTCGGATCAGCTCTCCCTGCGGGTGACCCAGCCGGGGCATATCTCCAGCAACGCGGCGCCCGGCACCGGGATACCGCTGCAATACCGGGTACCCAGCCAGCCTTCGCTGGATGGCAACACCGTCGATGCCCAGGCCGAGCAGGCCGCCTTTTCCGAAAACGCCGTCATGTACCAGACCACGCTGACCTTCCTGAGCGGTCGCATCAAGGGTCTGAAGATGGCCATCAAGGGGGAATAAGCCATGTCCCTGTTCAAGGTCTTTGATATTGCCGGTTCCGCCATGAGCGCCCAGACCGTGCGCCTCAACACCACGGCCAGCAACCTGGCCAATGCCGACTCCGTGGCCGGCGATGCCGCCTCCGCCTACCGGGCCCGTCAGCCGGTCTTCGCCGCCCTGCTCAAGGGGCTCAATCCCGCCGACGGCAGCGCCGTCGGTGTGCAGGTGGCCGGGGTGAGCGAGAGCACGGCGGAACCGGAGAAACGCTACGAGCCCAGCAATCCGTTGGCCAACGAGGAGGGCTATGTGTTCGTGTCCAATGTCAATCCGGTGGATGAGATGGTGAACATGATCTCGGCCTCGCGGAGCTATCAGAACAGTGTCGAGGTGATGAATACCTCAAAGCAGATGCTGCTGGCCACCCTGCGTCTCGGTCAGTGACATCGTTAAGGGAGTACAGCCATGATTGATACAGAAGGCAGCTACAGCGACATCGGCCTGCGCACCAGCTACCAGGCCCAGGCCGAACAGGGCAATCGCAACAAGCTCGGCCAGGAGGAGTTCCTCGACCTGATGGTTGCCCAGCTCAGGAACCAGGATCCGCTGAAGCCGATGGAGAACGGTGACTTCATCACCCAGATGGCGCAGTTCAGCGCGGTGACCGGTCTCGACGAGCTGAACAAGTCCTTCGACGAGCTGAGCACTTCGCTGGTGTCCAGCCAGTCCCTGCAGGCCGCGTCCCTGGTCGGGCGTGAGGTGCTGGCGCCGACCGGCATCGGCATCCTGCCGGAGGGCGGTGGTCTGAAGGGCAGTCTCGACCTGCCGACCAGCAGCCCCCAGGTGACGGTCAAGATCTACGACGCTGCCGGCCAGCTGGTCAGGGACATGCCGCTGGGCAGCCAGGCCTCCGGGGCGATTCCCTTCCAGTGGGACGGTCTGATGGACAATGGCCAGTATGCCCCAGCCGGACGCTATGTGGTCACGGCTGAGGCAAGCATCGACGGTTCCAGCGAGGCTCTGGAGGCCAATATCGTGAATCAGGTCGAGGCCGTCACCCTGGGTGCGGCCGGCCTGCTGTTGCAGCTCAAGGGCGCGGGCGAGATCCGCTTCTCCGACGTACAACAGATACTCTAAGGAGGTAGACCATGCCGTTTCGCATCGCACTCAGTGGCCTGAATGCCGCATCTTCCGATCTGCAGGTGACGGGCAACAACATCGCCAACTCCGGCACCGCCGGTTTCAAGTCATCGCGTTCCGAGTTCGCCGATGTCTATGCCACCTCGCTCGGCGGGGTGAGCAACACCGCCGTCGGTGGCGGTGTCCGCCTGGCCCGGGTGGCGCAGCAGTTCTCGCAGGGCAACATCGAGTTCACCAGCAACAACCTGGATCTCGCGGTCAATGGCGAGGGCTTCTTCATTCTCAGCGACAGCGGTTCGTTGCAGTATACCCGTGCCGGCGCCTTCAGCGTCGATCGCGACGGCTACGTGGTGAACAGTTCCGGCCAGCGGCTGCAGATCTTCTCGCCGATCGGCAACAGTTCAACCAACTTCGATACCGGCTCGTTGCAAGATCTGCAGATCTCACTGAGTGAGGGTTCACCGAGCGCCACCGTGGACGTCGATCTGGCGATCAATCTCGATGCCTCCGATACCAGTGCCGGCGCCAGCGCGTCCTCGACGGCCGCGGCCATCGCCGCCTTCGACCCGGATACCGCCACGACCTACGATTATTCGACCTCCTTCACCGTCTACGATTCGCTCGGCAGCCAGCACACGGCGACCAGTTATTATCTGAAGGATCCCAACACCGCCAACACCTGGTACAGCTGGTTGTATGTCGACGACGGTTCGGGTACTGCCCAGCGGGTCGATTTCAACAGTGGTTCCGATGAGTACGCCACCCTGGTATTCGATACCGATGGCACGCTGGATACCTCGTCTTCCAGTGGTTCCAGTGGCGTGGTCAGTTATGACAGCCTGTCGCTGTCCAGCACCACGGGTGCGGCGGCATTGGCCCTCGATCTCGACTATAACGACCTGACCCAGTTTGGTGGCGATTTTGCGGTCAACTCGCTGTCCCAGGACGGTTACGCGACCGGCCGCCTGACCGGCCTGGACATCGCCGACAACGGCGTGGTCTCGGCCCGCTATACCAACGGCCAGTCGACGGCCCTGGGCAAGATCGCGCTGGCCAACTTCCCCAACAACCAGGGCCTGCGCCAGCTCGGCGACACCAACTGGGCGCAGACCTATTCCTCGGGTGACCGCCTGGTTGGCGAGGCGGGGACGGCGAGCTTCGGCCTGATCCAGTCGGGCGCCCTGGAGTCGTCCAACGTGGATATCGCCGAGCAGCTGATCAACCTGATCACTGCCCAGCGCAATTTCCAGGCCAATTCCCAGGTGATCAGCACCGCCGACACCATCACCCAGACCATCATCAACATCCGCTGATGACCAGGGAGTAGATCATGGACCGGATGCTGTATCTCGCAGCCAGCGGTGCCCGCCAGATCCTCGAGGCGCAGACCGTCACGGCCAACAACCTGGCCAACGTCAGTACCACCGGTTTTCAGGCGGACCTGTCGCTGGCCCAGGCGCAGCAGGTCTACGGCCCGGGTCATGCCAGCCGCGTCTACGCGGTCAACGCCGGGGAAGGTGTGGATTTCTCCAAGGGCACGGTGCAGTCCACCGGCCGCTCCCTGGATGTGGCGATCAACGGCCAGGGCTGGATCGCGGTGCAGGCCGCGGATGGCAGCGAGGCCTATACCCGGGCCGGCGATCTGCGCATCTCGGCTTCCGGCATGCTCGAGACCGGCACCGGTCTGGCGGTGATCGGCGATGGCGGGCCGATGCTGATACCCGATGCCCAGCAGATCGAGATCGCACCGGACGGCACGGTGTCGGTGCTGCCCATCGGCCAGCCGGCCAACACCCTGGCCGTAGTCGGACGTATCAAGCTGGTGCAGCCTGATCCGGCGCAACTGGTGAAGGGCGAGGACGGGCTGTTGCGCCTGGCCGATGGCAGCGAGGCCGAGGCCAGCAATGCAGTGACCCTCACCAGCGGCGCCCTGGAGGGCAGCAACGTCAATGCGGTGGAGGCACTGATGAACATGGTCAGCCTGGCGCGCCAGTACGAGGCACAGGTCAAGCTGATGCAGACTGCCAAGCAGAACGACGAGTCCTCGGCGCGTCTGATGAGTATCAACAGTTGATGTGCTTCAGGGATTGAATCTGCAGCATATTGAAACCGCCATTCAGGCAGTGGAGAAGGAATCATGAACAAGGCAATGTGGATCTCGATGACCGGTCTGGAGGCCCAGCAGACCCGAATGAGCGTCATCTCCAACAACCTGGCCAATGTCAACACCACCGGTTTCAAGCGCGGTCGTGCGGTGTTCCAGGATCTGCTCTATCAGAACGTGCGGCAGGCGGGTGCCCAGGCCTCGCAGGAGACCCAGCTGCCATCCGGTCTGATGCTCGGCACCGGCGTGCGCACCGTGGCCACCCAGCAGCTGCATACCCAGGGCAACATCGTGCAGACCGCGAACAGCTTCGATCTGGCCATCTCCGGTCGCGGTTTCCTCCAGGTGCTGATGCCGGACGGTACCCTGGCCTATACCCGTGACGGCAGCCTGATGACGGATGCCGCGGGACAGCTGGTCACCAGCAGCGGCAACCTGATCCAGCCGGCGATCACTGTGCCGGAGAACGCCCAGAGCCTGACCATCGGTTCCGACGGAACCGTTTCGGTGCAGGTCCAGGGGCAGGCCGCGCCGACCCAGATCGGCACCATCGAGCTGGCGGATTTCATCAACCCGACCGGTCTGCAGCCGATCGGTGACAACCTGTACACCGAGACCGCTTCCAGTGGGGCACCGACCACCGGTACGCCGGGGATCAATGGCCTCGGCAGCCTGGTGCAGGGCGCCCTGGAGACCTCCAACGTCAACGTGGTGGAGGAGCTGGTCAACATGATCGAGACCCAGCGCGCCTACGAGATGAATTCCAAGGCGATCTCGACCAGTGACCGCATGCTGCAATACGTCAACAACAACCTGTAGCGCTGGCGACGAGGGAGTAACGGGACGATGAGGACTCAGGAGATATGTGGCTGGTTGCTGCGCTGCGGCGTGGTGCTGCTGCTTGGCGGCCTGCTCGGCGGTTGCGCCACGGTGCCGCACCAGCACCCCAGTTACCGGCCGGTGATGCCGCCGATGCCCAAGCCGCCGCCGCAGACCGACGGCAGCATCTACCAGCCGGGTTTCGCCACGCCTTTGTTCGAGGATCTCAAGGCCCGGCGGGTGGGGGACATCCTGACCATCGTCCTCCAGGAGAAGACCCAGGCCAGCAAGAAGGCCACCACCAGCACCAAGAAGGAGACCGGTCTGACCGCCGCCAACCCGACCCTGCTCGGATCGGCACTGCGCTTCGACATCCCGCTGCTGCGGCACGCCGCAGGCCGGGCCAACACCCTGCAGAACACCCTGGACTCGAGCAGCGACTTCACCGGTGAGGGCGACAGCAAGCAGAGCAACAGCCTGAGCGGCAACATCACGGTTACCGTGGCCGAGGTGCTGCCCAACGGCAATCTCTATGTGCGCGGCGAGAAGTGGCTGACCCTCAATCAGGGTGACGAGTTCATCCAGATCTCCGGCATCGTCCGCCCGACCGACATCCGCGCCGACAATTCGGTGCTCTCCGGTCAGGTGGCGGATGCCCGCATTACCTACAGTGGCAAGGGTACCCTCGCCGACGCCAACAGCATGGGCTGGCTGGCGCGCTTCTTCAACAGTCCCATCTGGCCGTTCTGAACGGTCGCAGCCGAGGAACAGCAATGAAGATCCATATTCCGGTCAAGCTGACGATTCTGGGCCTCGCCGGCCTGCTGATGCTTGCCGCTGCACCCTTGCGTGCCGAGCGGATCAAGGACCTGGCCACCCTGGCCGGGGTGCGTGACAACCAGCTGGTCGGCTACGGCATCGTAGTCGGACTGAACGGCACCGGTGACAAGACCCAGCAGATCCCGTTCACGGTGCAGAGCGTGAAGAGCATGCTCGCCAAGTTCGGGGTCACCGTTCCGCCTGAGATCAGCACCAAGCTGAAGAACGTCGCCGCGGTGTCTCTCAGCGCGGTCTTGCCGCCCTTCGCCAAGCGCGGCCAGACGATCGATGTTACCGTGTCCTCGATCGGTGATGCCAAGAGCCTGCGCGGTGGCACCCTGCTGATGTCGCCACTGAAGGGTGCCGATGGCCAGGTCTACGCCCTGGCCCAGGGCAATCTGGTGGTCGGCGGCCTCAGCGCCGGCGGCAGCGACGGTTCCAGTGTCACCGTCAACGTGCCCAGCGTCGGCCGTATCCCCAACGGCGCGACCGTGGAGCGGGAGTTGGGCAATCCCTTCGCCCAGGGCGACAGCCTGATGCTCAATCTGCACACCGCCGACTTCACCACCGCCAACCGCCTGGCCAAGTCGATCAACCGGACCCTGGGATCGCCTATGGCCCGGGCGGTGGATGCCTCGTCGATCCGCGTCAATGCACCGCGTGACCCCTCGCAGCGGGTGGCCTTCGTCTCCATGCTGGAGAACCTGGAGGTCGAGCCGGGCGAGGCACCGGCGCGGGTCATCGTCAATTCGCGGACCGGTACCGTGGTCATCGGCAGCCATGTGCGGGTGATGCCCGCCGCGGTTTCGCATGGCAGCCTCACCGTGACCATCACCGAGACCTCCCAGGTCAGTCAGCCGGCACCGTTGTCCACTGGCCAGACCGTGGTCACCCCGTCCAGCGATGTCGCCGTGAGCGAGGACAAGAGCCGGATGTTCATGTTCGACCCCGGCGTAACCCTGAACGACATCGTGCTGGCCGTGAACCGGGTGGGTGCCGCGCCCAGCGACCTGGTCGCCATCCTCGAGGCGCTGAAGGCGGCCGGCGCCTTGCGCGCCGAGCTGATCGTCCTCTGAGGGGACGGCTGCAGCCATGAGCCTGACGGCCGATCCCAGCGTCTACACCGACCTCACCGGCCTGGCCAGGCTGCGCAGTCAGGCGCGGGCCAGCAACGGGCGTGATCCGGAGACGCTGCGCGCGGTGGCCGGGCAGTTCGAGGCGCTGTTCATCAACATGATGCTGAAGAGCATGCGCCAGGCCAGCCCCGGCGACGGATTGATGGACAACGACCAGACCCGCTTCTACCAGGGCATGTTCGACCAGCAGATCGGACTGGAGATGACCAAGGGCAAGGGCCTGGGCCTGGCGGAGATGCTGGTCCGCCAGTTGGGAGGCGAGCAGGCCGCGCCGCCGCAGAGTCCCCAGCCGGCCCCTGGTCGCGATCTGCCGGCCGTCGTCTCGCCCTTCCGGTTGCAGCACGGAACTTCGCCGCCGGCTGCCACGGCACCCCCGGCGCAGGCAGGGGAGGCGGCTGGCAGCGACTGGCCGCCGCCGACGCCCGATGCCTTCGTGCGGCAGCTCTGGCCGCATGCCAGGGAGGCGGCCGGTCGGCTCGGTGTGGATCCGGCGCTGCTGCTGGCACAGTCGGCGCTGGAGACGGGCTGGGGCCAGAAGATGCCGCGCCATGCGGACGGACGCCCCAGCTTCAATCTGTTCGGCATCAAGGCCGGCCCGGACTGGTCGGGGCCGCGGGTGTTGACGCAGACGCTCGAAAATCGCGGCGGGCTGGTGCAGCGCGAGCAGGCCGCTTTCCGCGCCTATGACAGCCCGGCCGCCAGCCTCGAGGACTATGCCGCCTTCATTCGCGGTCGCCCGCGGTATCGTCAGGCCCTGCAACAGGCCGGGGATCCGGCCGCCTATGTGCAGGCGCTGGGCGAGGCGGGGTATGCCACGGACCCTGAATATGCGAGCAAGATCATGAACATATACACCAGTCCGGCCTTCCGCTCGGCGGTCGATGCCCTCAAGGGCAATGCCCTGCTGGCCGCTAGTCGGTAGAGAGGTTTTTTGCAATGGCAACCATTTTCGGGACGGCGACATCGGGGCTGCTGGCCTATCAGACCCAGCTCAGAACCGCGGAACACAATATCGCCAACGTCAATACGCCTGGCTATACCCGCCAGCGCGTTGATCTGTCTGCCCAGACGCCGACCCTCACTGGCTCGGGTTTCGTCGGCACCGGCGTCAGTGTCGACACCATTCGTCGTACCTATGACCAGTTTCTCACCGAGCGGGTGCGTGACACCGCTTCGTCGGTCGAGCGCTACGACATCTATGAACGCTTTGCCGGGCGCATCTCGGACGTGCTGGGCGATCCTGTCGCCGGTCTCAATGGTGGGCTGGAGGGTTTTTTCCAGGCTGTACAGACCCTGGCCGACAACCCGGCTTCCGTCCCCGAACGTCAGTTGCTGTTGACCGAGGCCGATTCCCTGGTGGCCCGTTTCGGTTATCTCGATGACCAGTTGAACAGCATGCGCCGGGAACTCAATGGTCAGCTCGATTCCATGCTCGGTGAGATCAACAGCCTGAGTCAGTCGATCGCCGACATCAACCAGGATATCGTGGTGGCCACCGGCCGTTCCGGTGGCAATCCGCCCAACGATCTGCTGGACAGCCGTGACCGGCTGATCGAGGAGCTGTCGAAGTTCGTCTCGGTGAAGACGGTCAGCCAGGACGACGGCAGCCTCAATGTCTTTATCGGCACCGGTCAGTCGCTGGTCACCGGCAGCTCGGCCGGCACCCTTTCCCTCGGCGGCAGCGCCTATAGCGCCGACTACAAGGTGATCCGCTACAGTGTCGGCAACTCCTCGACGGACATCACCAGTAATATCAGTGGTGGCCAGCTCGGGGGGCTGCTGGCATTTCGTGACGAGATCCTCGATCCCTCGCAGAATGCCATCGGCCGCATCGGTGTGGTGCTGGCCAGCGAATTCAACGCCCAGCACGCTCTGGGCATGGACCTGGACGGCAACCTGGGTGGCAGCTTCTTTGCCTCCGGGTCGCCGGCCTGGTCGGCAAACAACGACAATAGCGGCAGCGGCTCGCTCAGCGTCAGTTATGACACATCAAATCTCGATGATCTCACCATCAAGGATTATATCCTTTCCTATGATGGATCGAGCTGGTCATTGAAGGATAGCGACGGCGACAGCGTCACCATGACCGGATCCGGTACCAGCGCCTCGCCCTTCAATGCCGATGGCCTGAATATCGTGGTCAGCGGCACGGCCAGCTCAGGCGATTCCTTCCAGATCCGGCCGACGCGCAACGGGGCCGATGGCATCGGGCTGCTGATCAGCGACGTGCGGCGTATTGCTGCCGCCGCCCCGGTACGAATCGGTGAGACGACCAACAGCAACGGGGTGCCGACCAACTCGGGCACGGGCAGTTTTTCCCTGGACTCGGTGGGCTCTTCGTTCTCCGCGCTGAGCGCCAGTATCACCTTTACCTACGATGCGACCGCTGATGAGTTCTCATACACGGATGGCAGTTCCATCAGCGGCACCCTGAGCTACGATCCGTCGAGCAATGCCGGCGACAGCTACACGGTGGCCGGCATCACCTTCACCATCAACGGCACACCGGCCAATTCCGACAGCTTCGTGATCAGCGCCAACAGCAAAGGGGTTGGTGACAATCACAACATGCTGGCCCTGGCTGCCCTGCAGACCGACTTGACCATGGAGAACGGCACCACCAATCTGCAGGGAGCCTATGGCCAGTTGATCTCGGATACCGCAACCCGGACCCGCCAGGCCGAGATCAACCGCGATGCCCAGTTTCAGCTCAACCAGAATGCCCGCGAACAACGCGATTCCGTGCAGGGTGTGAATCTCGACGAGGAGGCGGCCAATCTGCTCCGTTTCCAGCAGGCCTATCAGGCCATGGCGCGGGTGATCACCGTGGCCGACAGCATGTTCCAGACCCTGCTGAGCGCGACCCAGAGGTAAGTCATGACCCGACTGTCCAATCTCACCATCTTCCAGAACGGCGTCGACGCTATGCTCGAACAGCAGCGGCGGGTGTTCGAGACCCAGACCCAGATTTCGAGCGGGCGCCGTTTCGTCAGCCCTTCGGACGATCCGACCGCGGCCGCCCAGGTGGTGGGCCTCTCGGAGTCGCTGTCGAGGACCGAGCAGTTCCAGAAGAACATCGTCACGGCGACCGCAAGGCTGGAGCTGGAGGACACCACCCTGGATAGTGCGGTGAATGCCCTGCAGCGGGCGCGGGAACTTGCGGTGCGGGGCCTCAGCGATTCCATGGGGGCCAGCGGACGCAAGGATATCGCCCGCGAGATCCGCCAGATCCTGGCCGAAATGCAGGGGCTGGCGAACACCAAGGACGCCAACGGCGAATATCTGTTTGCCGGCACCAAGAGCCAGGTGCAGCCGGTTGTCGATGCCGGTGGCGGGACCTTCACCTATCAGGGGGATCAGGGCCAGAGGCTGCTACAGGTCGGACCTTCCCGCAAGATCGCGATCGGTGACTCCGGGCTCGAGGTGTTCATGAAGATCGAGGATCCGGCGGGTGGTTACAAGGATGTGTTCAGTTCTCTCTACGGCCTGGCCTCCGCTCTGGAATCCAACAACCCGAAGCCGGCCTCGCTGGAAGAGCTGGAGAACGCCATCCAGAACCTGGGTGAGGTGAGGGCCAGGATCGGCTCCCGCCTGAACGCCATCGATGCCGAGCAGCAGATCAACGAGTCCTTCATCCTGCAGTTGAAGGAGATGCGTTCCTCGGTCGAGGACCTGGACATCACCGAGGCGGCGAGCCGCCTCAACCAGCAGATGCTGGTGCTGCAGGCAGCCCAGCAGGCCTTCATCCGTGTCCAGGGGCTGTCGCTGTTCAGCCTTCTCTAACCCGCATATTGCACCAAGGCGGCGCGCATGAATGTGTAATACAGGGACGATATGGCCATGAAAGGCCCCCTGGGCGGGTTACGGTTTGTGCCTGTTCGATGTCAGGCCGAATCTGGCTTCGCATCCTGGGTGATCCTCCTCAAGCCATGGCAACGGCTATGACTTTTCGGACGTTCACCCAGGCTGCTTTGCCAGCCTCGCCCTGAGCATCGAATCCTTGGTGCAATATCCGGGCTAATATATCTTCCGCTACTGGCCGGGCCTTGTTGCGGGTCCTTTCCGCCCGGGGTAACATCACCCTGCATTGGCCTTGAACCAGTATCGGGGCTCATATAACCAATTGAATCATAAGCCCTCCAGGTCTGTTCCTTGGGCATCGGGCATCCAATTGAGTGCTCTCCCCGGGAGGAAACAATACGAATGGAAGAGTGTCCGTCACGGCTCCAGCAGTTCGACAGCCTGTCAGGCGGGGGGAATGCCGACACCGAAGGCGGAGAGATGGCCCGTCCGGCACCGATGCCGGGATCAGGGGACAAATACATCATCGACAGCCACAAGCTGATCTACCATCCCCGGCGGGTCGGGCAGTGGCTGGACGCCGGCGACGACTGGGAGGCGGCCCAGCAGGTCTATCCCATCTATGTCGAGATGTCGCCGGTCGGGGCCTGCAATCACCGTTGCACCTTCTGTGCCGTCGACTATATCGGTTATCAGCCGAAACGCCTCGATGCGCGGATCCTGGAGCAGAGAATCCCGGAGATGGGCCGCCTCGGTGTGAAGAGCATCATGTTTGCGGGCGAAGGCGAGCCCCTGCTGCACACGGATATGCCGCGCATCGTCGAATTCTGCGCCGAAGCCGGAATCGACGTCTCCTTTACCACCAATGCCACGGTCGTCAACGAAGATTTTCTCGAGCACGCCCTGCCACATGTGGCCTGGATGAAGGTGTCGCTCAATGCCGGCACGGCCGAGACCTATGCCGGCATCCATCGCACCAAGGCATCGGACTTTGGTCGCGTCATCGACAACCTGAAACGCGCGGTTGCCCAAAAGCGTGCCAACGGCCTGTCCTGCGTGCTCGGTGCGCAGCTGCTGCTGCTCCCGGAAAACGCCGACGAGGTGGAGAAACTGGCACATATCTGCCGGGACGAGATCGGTCTCGACTATCTGGTGGTCAAACCCTATTCGCAGCACTGTTTCAGCCAGACGCGTGAATACGAAAATCTCGACTACCGGGCCTACCTGCATCTGGAACAGCGCATCAGCGGCCTGACCACGAGCGATTTCAGTCTGATATTTCGTAGCCATACCATGCGCAAATACGAGGAATCCAGCACGCGTGGTTATAGCAGATGCCATGCAACCCCCTTTTTCTGGGCCTATGTCATGGCGGATGGCTCAGTCTATGGTTGCAGCGCCTACCTGCTGGACAAGCGATTTGCCTATGGCAACATCAATGAGTCATCCTTCCGCGACATCTGGCAGGGCGAGGCCAGACGTTCGAACTTCCGCTTCGTGCGCAACGAACTGGACGTGAGCGAATGCCGCAGGAATTGCCGGATGGACGAGATCAACCGCTATCTGGCGGACCTGGCCGAAGCCCGGGTTCCGCATGTCAATTTCATATAGGGTGCAGTGATGCGCATACTGGTTACCGGTGGGGCAGGTTTCATAGGCAGCTACGTCGTCGAACAGTTGCTGGCGAAGGACCATGCCGTGCGAGTGGTGGACAACCTGGAGGGTGGCCGGCTGGACAATCTGCGCGCCGTGGCGGAGCATCCGCAGTTCGAATTCCATCAGACCGACATCCGTGATGCCGACTCCCTGGGCCGGGCCTTTGCCGGCGTCGACTGGGTGATTCACCTCGCCGGGATTGCGGATATCGTGCCCTCCATCGAACAGCCGCGGGACTATTTCGCGACCAATGTCCAGGGGACGCTGAATGTCATCGAGGCAGCCCGCCAGGCCGGCGTGAAACGCATCGTCTATGCCGCATCCTCATCCTGTTACGGCATCCCCGACGAATACCCCACCCCCGAGACTTCCCCGGCGCGTCCGGAATATCCCTATGCCCTCACCAAATACCTGGGTGAGCAGCTCGTCGGTCACTGGGGTCGGGTCTATGGTCTGGAGACCGTCTCGCTGCGGCTGTTCAACGTCTATGGTCCACGGGTGAGGACCAATGGTGCCTATGGCGCGGTGTTCGGGGTGTTCCTCGCCCAGAAGGCCAACGGACGTCCGCTGACGGTGGTCGGCGACGGCACCCAGAGCCGTGACTTCACCTATGTCGAGGACGTGGCGCGCGCCTTCGTCATGGCGGTGGAGTCGGATCTTGCCGGCGAGATACTCAATGTCGGCAGCGGCGGCCACTACAGCATCAACCGCCTGGTGGAGCTGATCGGCGGCGAGGTGGTGCATGTGCCCAAGCGTCCCGGCGAGCCGGACTGCACCTTTGCCGACACGCGGCTGATCCGCGAGCGCCTGGGCTGGGAGCCGGCGATCGATTTCGACGACGGCGTGGCGCGCATGCTGGCCAGCATCGACGACTGGCAGGATGCCCCCCTCTGGGATCCTGACAGCATCCAGGATGCGACCCGCAGCTGGTTCCGCTTCCTGGGTGGAGAGTCGGCATGCTGACCCGCACCGGACTGCGCACGCGTTGCGCAAGCTTTGCCGAGATCGTCGGCAGCGGGCGTTTCAGCGACGCCGGGGGAAACGACATGCCCCTGGAGGCCGGGGTCAAGGTGGTTACCGATCTGTGCAGCGATATCCGCCGGCGCAAGGGCAGCGTCTATCTGGTCGGCAATGGCGGCAGCGCGGCGGTGGCCAGCCATGCCGCCACCGATTTCTTCAACCGCGGCGGCCTGCGCGCCCATACCCTGCACGACCCTTCCACCCTGACCTGCCTGAGCAATGATTACGGTTACGAGCACGCCTTTGCCAACCGGCTCGACAGGCTGCTGGCGGCCGATGACCTGTTGATCGCCATCAGCAGCTCGGGCTCTTCGGCCAACATCCTCAATGCCGCGCAACGTGCCCGGGCCTGTTCCGCGCGGCTCATCACGCTGACTGGCTTCGATGGCGCCAATCCATTGCGTGAGATGGGCGACATCAACTATTGGCTGGATTCCGACGACTACGGCATGGTTGAAATCGGCCACCTGTTCCTGCTGCATCATGTGGCGGACATCCTGGCGGTGGAATAGACGGCTCATGGATCTGGACAACACGGTCAGGCTGAAGCAGAAGGGTGAGGCGCACGACCCCACTCCCCCGGCGACCCGCAAGATCCTGCCCCTCGAGGTGCTGGCGGACAGGGCGCAGGCGCTGCGCCAGCAGGGGCGGCGGCTGGTTCTTTGTCATGGTACCTTCGACCTGCTGCATATCGGCCACGTCCGCCACCTGCAGCGCGCCCGGCAGGAAGGCGATGTGCTGATGGTTACTGTGACGGCCGATGCCCATGTCAACAAGGGGCCGGACCGGCCGGTGTTCCCGCAGGCGCTGCGCGCGGAAAATCTCGCCGCGCTGGAATGCGTCGACCTGGTGGCCATCAACCATGCCGAGACCGCGGTGAACGTGCTCGAGGCGCTGCGACCCGACGTCTATGTCAAGGGTTCGGACTACGCCCAGGCGGCGGACGACCTGACCGGCAACATCCGCCTCGAGCGGGCCGCGGTCGAGCGCCATGGCGGACGCATCTTCTTTACCCAGGAGATCACCTCCAGCTCGACGCGCCTGCTGAACGACAATTTCGGTGTCTTCCCGGAAGAGACGCGGACCTATCTGGACCGCTTCAAGGCAGCGCATTCCCTGCAGGACGTGCTCGCCGCGCTGCGGGCGCTGGGCAGGCTGAAGGTGCTGGTGGTGGGTGACGCGATCATCGACGAATATCATTACACCACCTCGCTCGGCCAGACCGGCAAGGGCAATGTGCTCGCCGTCCGCTACCAGAACGAAGAGCGCTTCGCGGGTGGCGCCATCGCCGTCGCCAATCACATCGCCGGTTTCGCGGGCGAGGTGACGCTGCTCTGTGGCCTCGGCGGCAGGGAGTCCCACGAGGATTTCATCCGCTCGCGACTGAACCAGGAGGTCAGGACACGTTTTCTGATCAATCCAGAGGCCCGCACCCTGGTCAAGCGGCGCTATATCGGCGACGATGACGCGAAGTTGTTCGAGGTCTATTTCCACGACCGGGATGTCACCTCGCCCGAACTCGGCGCCGAGGCCTGCGACTGGCTGGCCGCGCATCTGCAGGACTTCGATGCCGTGGTGGTGCCTGATTTCGGCAACGGTTTCATCGACGATGGGATGGTTTCGGCGCTGAGCGGGGCGGCGCCCTTCCTGGCGGTCAATACCCAGCTCAACAGCGGCAACCGTGGCTATCATGTGATAACCCGCTATCCGCGGGCCGATTTCGTGTCGCTCAACGAGCCCGAGCTGCGCATGGCGGCCAGCGACCGTTCCGGAAGCATCGAGGCCCTGGCCGAAAGGATCGCCGGGACCCTCGGCTGCCGGCAACTGGCCGTCACCCGCGGTACCCGGGGCGTGGCCATCTGGGACGGCGAGGCCGGGCGGATGCACCGCGTTCCGGCGCTCGCCAGCCGGGTCGTCGATCGTATCGGTGCCGGCGACGCCTTCCTGTCGCTGGCCGGACTGGCCGCGGCCGCTGGCTTGCCAGCCGATTTGGCAGCCTTCATCGGCAGCGTGGCAGCCGCCCTCGACGTGCAGATCGTCTGCAACCGTTCGGCGATCTCCCCCATCGAGCTGCAGAAATATGTCACCACCCTTCTCAAGTAGCCGATGACGACGGACCTTCTCTTCCCGCTGTATCGCAGCATGTTGCGCATCCGCCGTACCGAGGAGCGGCTGGCAGCGCGCTATCATGAGCAGCAGATCCGCTGTCCCATGCATCTTTGTATCGGCCAGGAGGCGGTGGCCGCCGGCGTCTGTCTGGCGCTGCTTCCCGAGGACCAGGTATTCAGCAACCATCGCGCCCACGGGCATTATCTCGCCAAGGGCGGTGACCTCCGGCGCATGCTCGCGGAGTTGTACGGCCGGGCCACGGGCTGCTGCGGCGGGCGTGGCGGATCCATGCATCTCATCGACCGGCAGTGTGGATTCATGGGATCGACACCCATCGTCGGCGGTACTGTCCCCTTGGCCGTCGGTGCGGCGTGGAGCGCAAGCCTCCAGGGGACAGGCCGTGTGGTCGCGGTATTCTTCGGCGATGGCTGTTTCGAGGAGGGGGTGCTGCACGAATCGATGAACTTTGCGGTGCTGCATGCCTTGCCCATCCTCTTCGTCTGCGAGAACAACGGCTATTCCGTCTATACCCGGCTGGACGAGAGGCAGGCGGAACGTCCGATCCTCGGTATTGCCGAGGCCCATGGTTGCGAGGTTCATGCCGTGGATGGCAGTGACGTGCTGGAGGTCCATCGGGTCGCGAAGCAGGCCGTGGATGCCGCCCGCGAGGGCGGGGGGCCGCAGTTCATCGAGGCGCAGACCTACCGCTGGCTGGAGCACTGCGGACCCAATGACGACAGTGAGCTTGGCTATCGCCCGCTCGAGGAGCTGGCCTCCTGGAAGGCGCGCTGCCCCCTGTCCAGGGCGGCGGCCGCGCTGCGCGGGCAGGATCCCCGGTTCCAGGACAGGCTCGATGAACTGGAACGGCAGGTCGGAAATGAAATCGACGAGGCTTTCGACTATGCGCTCGGCAGCCCCTTCCCGGCACCAGGAGACATCGAACATCACCTCTATGCCTGAATCGCTGCCGCATTCGCGGATGAGCTGCATCGATGCGATCCGTGATGCACTGCATCTCTCCCTTGAACGCGATCCCGGCGTCATCGTGATCGGCGAGGGCGTACCCGACCCCAAGGCCATCTTTGGCACCACGGCCGGTCTCAGGGAGCGCTTCGGTCCGAGGCGCGTCTTCGACATGCCGCTGTCCGAGAACGGCATGACGGGGATCTGCATCGGTGCCGCGCTGACCGGTCTGCGCCCGGTGATGGTGCATCAGCGGATCGACTTTGCCCTGCTGGCGATGGATCAGATCGTCAACAATGCCGCCAAGTGGCACTACATGTTCAATGGGCAACAGGGCGTGCCCTTGGTGATCCGCATGATCGTCGGGCGGGGCTGGGGACAGGGGCCGCAGCATGCACAGAGCCTGCAGGCCCTGTTTGCCCATGTGCCCGGCCTGAAGGTGGTGATGCCGGCCGTGGCCGAAGATGCCAAGGGCATGCTCTGTGCGGCGATCCGCGATGACAACCCGGTCATCTTCATCGAGCATCGCTGGATCCAGCCGATCCAGGGCGAAGTCCCCGAAGGCTATTACGAGAGCCCGCTCGAGGGCGCCGTGGTTCGACGCCGTGGCAAGGATGTGACCGTTGCTGCCTTCTCCTATATGTTGATCGAGGCGCTTGCCGCCGCCGAGGCGCTCGCGGCGCTGGGGCTCGAGGTCGAGGTGATCGACATGCGGGCGGTGAGCCCGCTGGATGTCGACACGGTTGCCGGATCCGTCAAACGGACCGGCCGGCTGGTCGTCGTCGACACGGCGCATGCCAGTCTCGGTGTGGCCGGCGAGCTGATCGCCTCGGTCGTCGAGCGGACCCTGCCCGCGCTGCGCCAGGCGCCGGCCCGGGTCGCCCTGCCGGATCTGCCATCACCCACCTCGCCGGTCTGGGCGGAGAGCTACTATCCGGATGCCCGGGACATCGCCCGGACAGTTGCCGCCCAGTGCGGCCTGGGGGTGGATGCCGGCCTCGATGCAGTGCTCGAGCGTCTGTGCCCCAAGGGCCCGGCAGACGTGCCCAATCCCGAGTACCGGGGACCTTTTTGATGAACCAGAGGACGGAGGGATGTGCTCCATGAGCAGCGGCAATCGTGGCAAGAACCGCTTTGGCAAGGAGGTACTGACGGAGATTCCCGAAGATGCGCCGCTGGCGCGCAGGCCCGGCCACAAGCTGCGTACCTCCAATGAAATCGTCGACCGGGCGGCCCTGGCGAAGGAGGCGGCCGGCATCCGCCCGGCAGACGGCCAGCGGATCGAGATCGTGCGCGAGGGCGAACAGCTGGGCGTGATCCGCCTGCCGGAGGAACAGCAGGCCAAGGTGCCGAACCAGTTTACCGGTCCCAGCTACAGGAATCCGCCTGAACGCTTCCGCTTCGACGGGCACAAGATGCTCTACCACCTGGAGCGGGTCCTGGCCTGGCAGCGCGGCGAGCGCTTTGCGCCCATCCACATCGACATGGGGCTGACCAAGTTCTGCAATACCGCCTGCCTCTACTGTTATGCCGTGGTGCAGAACATGACCAAGGGGCAGATGATCGGGCGCGATGCCCTGCTGCGCTACATCGAAGACTGTGGCCGGCTCGGCGTGAGGTCGATCGGCTTCATCGGCGACGGTGAACCGACGCTGAATCCTGCCCTCTACGACGCCACCGTGCTGGCCGGCGAGAAGGGCATTGACACCTCGATGGCGACCAACGGTCTGCTGCTGGACATGGACCGGGCGGACGATCTGCTGGCCAACATGTCATGGATACGCTTCAACCTGTCGGCCGGGACGCCAGAAGGATTCAATCGGGTGCACCAGTCGCGGGCCGGGAATTTCGATCTGCTTGTCGAAAAGATACGCGAGCTGGTCCGGATCAAGAAGGCGCGCGGTTATTCGTGCACCCTGGGCCTGCAGATGGTGCTGATTCCGGAATGCTACGACCAGGTGCTGGAGGAGGCCAGGCTGGGCAGGGAACTGGGCGTCGATTATTTCGTGATCAAGCACTGTTCGGATTCGGAATACAAGGAAATCGGCATCGATTATGCCGACTACGGCAGGATCGAGGACGTGCTGCGGGAGGCCGAGAGCCTGTCGACCGACGACTACGTGGTGCAGGTCAAGTGGAACAAGATCAAGGCCTGCGGCGAGACCGATCTGTACCGCAACGGCTACCGCAAATACGACGTCTGCTACGGCACGCCGTTCCTGCTGCAGATCTCGGGCAACGGCAAGATCTATCCCTGCGGTCCCTTCTTCAACAAGGAACGCTTCTATATCGGCGACCTGCACGAGGGTTCGTTCCACGACCTGGTAATGAGCGACCGCTACTGGGCGGTGCACGAGGACATCGCCAGGTCGGTGGACGTGCACAAGGATTGCGCCATCGGCTGCCGCCAGGACTATGTGAACAAGTTCCTGTGGGATCTGAAACATCCACCTGAGCACGTCAACTTCATTTGATCGTCGACCGAAATATCCGCTGCCCGATGTGCCAACAGAAAATCTGCGGGGGGAATGACCATGGAAATTCAGGAATCTAAGTTCAAGGAGCAGACGAATGTCTTCTACATCACCTCCTGGGGGCATTGTGGCGACCACTGGTTGTCCAAGGCGCTCAATGCGCATCCGGAGATCTTCGTCCTGAATGCCCATGAGGGGTCGCGGCCGAAGTATTTCAAGGACGGACTTGGGCGGCATGAACGTCCGGATATCCTTCAATATACGGCATTTCTCGAAGACATGGGCACGGACTATGAGGCGATCGGCGAGTGCCATGCCTATCGCGCATCGCAGATGGAGCCGGTTCAGAGTAAATACGGTGATGCGATACCCATCGTCAATCTGCAGCGTCATCCCTATGTCTGGCTCGATTTCTATATCCGGCACCGCGCCAGCAATGTACGCATGCCAGACGGTTCGAACGACGCACTGGATCATGAATGGGAACACAGCAACCACGAGCTGTTCGCCGAGATGGGCCTCATGGGCTATGAGCGTGACGATGTGGAGATATGGTCCGCCTACCAGGGCATGTTGCTGTTGAATCAGGTGCTGCCGGATGTCGAATCCGGGGTGAGGCAGGTGAAGATAGAGTCCGTGCTGGCGTCAAGAGAGGAATTTTGCGGTCTGGTCGACTACCTGAGTCATGGTCGTTGCGACTTCGATGCCCGGCTTCTGGATGTCGTATACGGCTTTTCAGGGAAGGTCTATCGGGGCGAGGAGACGGAGGCCGACCCGGAAGAGCATTTCCGGCACTGGCCGGAATGGAAGAGACAGGCTTTCCTGAAACTGGTTTCCGACGATGCCCGAGCGGCCTACGAATCATTTGGCTACCGTGTTCATGACAGCATTTGATGTTGGCTGATCCGATGTTTAAGGGCCGTCCGATAATCATGTCCTCGGCGATGAAGAGTGGCACCTGGATGCTGCGTGCCATCATCAGCGAGCTGAGCGGGCGTGGCTTCTTCGAACCCCAGGTCCCACCAGGCAGGCCAGGCTATGAGGATCCCTCCATGCTGAGCTTTCCAAAGGAGGAATTCTACAGCTGGCATATCATCCCCCGTGGTGAGGTTGCAGAAAGAATAGCTGCATCCGGGGCCAGGGTGGTCTTTCTGGTGCGCAACATCTACGATCTGGCGGTGTCGGTCTACTATCATCTGCTCGACGATGTCGATGCGGATATAGGCAGGTCCGTAGGGCATGGAGATTTTCTTGCCGGGTTTGAGCGCGAGCAGGCACTTGCCCTGGCGATCAGCGGTTACTGCGAGCCGCCGAACGACTGGCATGGCATGGGTACGATCCTGCTGCATATCCAGGAGATGCTGCGCTACGCCCTGCAGCATCCGGTGTACATCACGAGCTATGAACGCCTGGTCAGAAACAAGGCGACCGAGGTTGCCAGGCTGGCGGACTATCTGGAAACGCCCCTCACGGATGTGCAGCTCAGAGAGATTGCTGACAGCACCTCCTTCGAGAGGATGAGGGCGGACGCCGAGAAGGGTGGCGCGGGAAAGGCGCATTTCCGTGCCGGAAGAATTGGTGGCTTCAAGACAGAGCTGTCCGGATTCCACAAGATCCTGCTCAGATCGCTGATGCACAATATCACCCCCGATCTGCCGCGGCTGGCTATCGAGACAGGGCTGGAAATCGTTACTGCAAGTGATTGACGGAATGGCATCACACACCTCTGCAAGAAAGGATATTGCGCTGTCGGTACTCGGGCCGCATTGGAGGATGCTCGTTAAAGATGGTTCGGATACGCAATCGCTGGGTAGGGATTCGGCATGGCTGGGTGACGCGTTCCTGCAGCGACTGGACACCGTCGCCGGATTGGTCAGCGGGGTTGGTCAGAAGCGAAAGGTACTCATCTATGGCAGAAACCCTCTGGCAAGATGGATTCTGAAGAATATCGATGACACCCGGTTCGAAACATTCGTAATCCGTCCGGGAGATGCAGTCGAGCCTGATTTGCCAGCCCATGTCCGGGTTCTGGGTGATGCACGGGAACTCGCGCATGGCCGGCTGGATATTGCGCTGATCACATCCACTGATGAGGATCAGATCCGCCGCCATCATGACGAGTTGAGGCATCATTTTCCCCTGTACTGTATCCATCAGATCGACGCGGAGCTGAAAGAGCTTGCAGGGGGCATGCGTCAGGCGGCCATGCATGAGCGTGCGGCCGAATTGCTCCGCTACCTGGACAACGAGGCGCGGCCCTGTGTGCTGTTCATTGCCTCCAATGTCTTCTTCAACCAGTTGCGGATGAGCGCCGCCTTGCGCGGGAAGGGCTGGGCGACGATTGCCTTGTCACTCGATCCAAGGAAGGGTGAGCACCAGAGGGCATATTTTGACAGGTTTTTTCATATCGACCTGGATTATCTGCTGGATATCCTGAGCGAGCTGAGGAATGTCGTTCTACATACGCAAGGATGGCTGAATGCCTACCATATACCGGTACTGATCGATGCATTCAGGTCAGACGATGTCCGTCATGTGGTCGAAATGATGGATGTCCAGAGTTTCTTCCTTCCGCTCGAAGACGAGGAGAGAATGGCGCCATTCATCCAGCAGACATGGGGTGAAAAGGCCCTGGACCACATTGGGCTGCAGAGGCGATGCGAGCGATATATCGTGGAGAATTGCCAGGGTGTGGTCTTTCCGGGTGGCAAGATTCATCAGGAATTGCTTTGTCCTGATGGAGATGAGCGTCGCTTTTGCAATTTTCCAAGCCTGCCTTATCGGGCTTTCTTTTCCCATGCAAACAAGTCGCCTCCAGGAAACAGTGAAGAGAAATGGTGTTTGGGTTTCGCTGGTGGAATACCTCCGCGCGATGCCAGACATCCACATGAATTGTTCGGTGATGCGCAGATATTTGGCATAATTGAGCGCCTGCTTGCGCAGGGTATCGAGGTGGAGGTCTTCAACAATCCTAAAATGATTCGTGAGCAGGATCTGCGATCAGCCTATTCCGAGTATTTCGAGCTTCAGGAGACAGATCCGCGATTCCGCTTCCGGTATGGCCTGATGCCCTCGGAGCTGGCTGACAGAATCTCGCACTGGCATTTCGGTATCATGCTGTACGACTTCAAGGGCGTGCTCGTGGGTGAAAATCACTTCCGCGCAATCATGCCCAGCAAGTTCTTCCAGTATCTGGAGGCAGGCCTGCCGGTCCTGGTAAGCCATCGTTTCGAGTCCCTTTGTGAGCTTGTTCGGGAATTCGAGGTCGGGCTGGTCATTGATGATGGGGATGTCGACAGGATTTGCGAGATACTCGATAGATGCGACTACCAGGCACTGAGGGATAACGTGCGCAAGGCCCGTGAGAGCTTGTGTATGGATGAGAACATAACAGAGCTGATCGCGCTGTATGAAGATCGTATCAGGGATGTCGATCCGGTATTGTGGTGAGAATGCTTGCCAAGGCGGCCGACAACAAAGTTTCATTCAGCATTATCAGGCCGATCATGTTCAAGGGGTGCCTGCGCCGGCATGGCTATTTCATGCAGCTTCTTCTGTTGAGGAAGTAGGCTTGCTTAGCTGATTTACATGTTATGTATCAGGCGGGTTTCGCATAGGAACAGGGTCATTCCTGCGTTGGCATTTGATCAGGAAGGAGATTGCTTATGGAGACTGTGCAAGCTATTGCCCGGCATGCCGATGACAACTTGCTCGATGATTACTTCGATGAGCGCCTGCTTGTAAGGGGTGAATGGAGAAAGATAAAGCATGAGTTAAACTCCTTGTCACCACAGCTATTGCGTCGCCTTGGCGATTATTTTATGCGCCGCAACCATGCCGATCTGGCCATTGGATGTTATAAAACAATATTGCGTGCCGGTGAGGCGACCAAACAGGACCGGTTCGCCCATGCGTCTCTTCTCATGCAGTTCCGAGGCATGGCGGAAAAGGAGGGCCAGTATGCTGACGCACTGGAAGCATTTCGTGAGCTCAAGGAGGTCTCTCCGACATCCCTTCCTGCATTGATCAATATCGCCCTCTACTGGATGGATGCGGTCGAGCGGCCCGAGGAGTGGGCAGGCGAGGTTCGTGAAGCCATGGCGCTCGCCCTGCAGATCGCACCTGGGCTGCCACTTTGTCATTACATTCTTGGAATTGTCGATGAGATAGAGGGCGATGCAAAATCGGCCGCCCAACGCTACTACCATGTACTGGAGATGGATCCGTCCTACGGTGCGGCAAGGATCAGGCTGCATTGGCCGGATAACTGGCGTTTCCTCGACAGGAAACAGCGGGAGCGCCTGTCCTCGTGGAATACCGATATGCCCGACGTGAATGAATTGGTGGTGGACCGGCAAGGGGGGTCGATCGAAGCGGCAAGGTCGGTATTCAAAAAATTCAATGCCGTAATCATCAGGAACATGTTTGCAGACGATGCGTGGGTTGGGATAAGGCAGGATTATTATCAACAGCTGGGTGAGAGGATGCACAAGGACAAGCGCGGGATGTGGTTGATGGAGGATGTCGACCAGTCACTTCGCGGCTCTGTTACAAGGCTCACCGATGAGGCTGGGCTTGAATCCTGGCTGCATGGAATTCTCGGCGAGAAATACGATGATTGGCGGTTTGCCGAGCATCACGCATGGCATATCCAGAGAAGAGATGCTGGTGGCGAGTGGGTGACGCCCTGTCATCAGGACCATCCGGTATTTTGCGCCAACAATGGTTACGCGACTTGCTGGATGCCCTTCGACAAATGTGGTGACGACAGGGCGCCCGGGCTTGAATTGTTTCTGGACGACATTGAGCATCCCATTTTATTGCAGGAGCAATTTCCGCACATGCCTTTGACCCTGCCAACCGAATTCGTACACGAGTATCTGGAGCCAAAACGCCTGAGGCCCGAATTCGTGCCAGGTGACATGCTGATATTCGCACCACTGGTCTTCCACAAGACGGAAGCCCTGGATGCTGGCGCGGGTGGTAAAAGAATGAGCTGTGATATTCGCTACAAAATAGGTCCTACGGCATGGGGTTTTGGTGAAATGCAGGCATGAAGCAACGGGTCTGTGGGATCAGCGCAAAGCTGTATCCAGACGCTTCGAAATATCCGATATCATGCCTTCAGCAAGCGACCTGTATTGTAGCAAGTCGAGGGCCTTGGCATGGTTCCTGGCGGCGAGTTCTTTCCTCGCATTTTCGTTCTCGAGGTAATGGCTCGCGACATCGACCACATCCTGCTCGTTGTTGAACAGGGCCAGCTCATCCTCGCTGAAATAGTCCGTGAGTGGTGACAGGTCGTCGATGATCCTCCGGCTCAGCATGAACGCCCCGGACCCAAGGATTTCGACAGCCCTCATGTGCAGCGACGTGCCAGGGCTGTTGTTCAGACAGATTCTCGCCTGCTGCATCAGCAGGTTGAGTTGGGCGCCGTTTTCCGCCTTGCCGTATGCATGATCCTGTACCTGCGGCAGGTACTCCCAGTTGTTCCCGTATACGCGCACATCCAGACCGTGTTCGATGAGTGCCTCGATCGGCCGTCTCTTTGTCAGGTTGAGAATTTCGTTATTGATCCTTCTGTTTCTGATGAAATAGTCGATGACCTGTTCCTCGCATGGAATTTCTGCCATCTTCAACAGCCGCTGAGTGATGAATCGCCGATTCATGTGGTCCGGGTAATACCCTCGAAGCGTATCGATCGGTATGTGCTCCATCTCGTCGAGCATGAGCATATAGACCATGATCATTTTCTCAAAGGGTATTTGCAGTTCGTCGAGCGCCTCGGCCTCGTCTTCCATGGGTGTAAAACCGAATCTGCTGTCTCTCAGTATCTGCAGGGTCTGTTCGGGCGCTGCAATGTGGGTCACATACAGGACATCGAATTGCTGTTCGACAGCATCCAGGGGGTGGTAGATGTCGGTATTGATGCCAACCGGAAGAAAGTATATCGGGTATTTTGAATACGGCGGTATGCTCGGCAGGTCTTTCTGCCACATCCGTGAAAAGGAATAGGTGAAATCCATCGTGCCTAGGGATATATTCACGGGATGGGCAATGTTCGGGAGCATGTCCTGTATCCAGTTCGCGAATGGCACGTTCTCGGGTAGATAAGGGAATTCTCCACGCAAGTGATCGATGTATATGATGAGATCGGGCTTGAATTCATCGATCTGCTGCAGCAGGTCGTATTTGGTCGTGCGTTCTATCCGTGAATTCTCCATGTGCATCAAGGTCGTGCAGCCGGCCTTGTCGAAGCCGTCCAGCAGGTCTCGCATGCAGTAGCGCAGGAATGTCGTGAAGCGTGAGGTGCAGCCCATGATGCGCAATGGGCGTTCTCTCCTGGCGAATATGGCATGCCATTGTTCAGGGTCGATATTCTCATAGTAGGCCGCAACCCTGGATTCCAGCTGATCGATGATCTCCGAGGTTTCATCGATCAGGCTGTTGATCCGTGTAATGGCGGTTTCGGCAAACGCCGGATCGGCGGGGAACAGGAAGGCATGATGTGTGGGGAACAGGGCCTGACGATGGGTCTTCATGTGCTCGATGAACCCATCCAGTGCGCCGCTCCCCGTCCATACCAGCACCTGGCCAGATGCAAGCGGCTCGGTCATGTCGTAGATGTGCAGTGCAGCTGCAACCGAATATTCGTCGGGATCCACGACATATACCGGAAGCCGTGCCCCGCCTTGCTGCGGGTTCTTCGCCTCATCGGACTGGGTCAGTCTGCCGAGCGCTTTGCCGGTACCCAGTCCGAACAGGAGATAGATGGTTGGATCGTTCTTGTCGATTTCCGGGCGCTGAATCTGGTTTTCGTTTTCCAGCGCCCAGGCAGGGTGCTCCCGTCCCTCTGGATCGAGCAGCACGAGGCTGCCATCATGGTCCTGGCCGACCCTGGCGCGTTCGTGCGCTGCCTGGAGCAGGTCGGCCGTATGCGGGTTGTGTCGTCGCAGCGCCTGCAGGTTGTCGGCAAACAGCATGCTTGCTCTGTCTTGCTGCGGGGCTTCATCGGTCAGGCTGTTTTGCATGTTCATCCAGATTGCTTCCCGTATCCGTGCGGCTCACGCGTTTTCCGTGCGCATGGCCTGTTCCATCAGTAGATTGCATATCAGAAAGTCGATTTCATGGTCGATGTCCCAGGAGCGTTCATGGGGCATGACGTGGCCCTGGGTATCGGGCATGTAGAAGGTCCCATGCCTGGCCAGCTGGTCGGTTCTCGCGACATAGACGGCGCCATTCGGCGTGTAGGCGGTTGGCAGGTCCTGGCGCCGGTCGGGGATCGAATCGAACAGCGGCCGGATCCTGCCCTCGCCATCGAGGTCGAAGGTCCACATCGGGTGCTTGCCGGTGACGCTGATGCTGACGCAGCCGGGCGCGCCTGTCTCGTGGCAGCGTGTTATGCAGGCGTCGATGTCCTCCGCGGTGCGCAGTGGCGACGTCGGTTGCAGGACCACGACATAGTCGTATTTGTCTTCCAGCGCATCCAGCAGGTGCAGGACGGTCGAAATGGTGGGCGTGTCGTCCCGTGCCAGTTCCGGCGGGCGGAGAAAGGGTATCTCGCAACCGGCCTCGGCGGCGATTCCGGCGATCTCCTGGTCGTCGCTGGACAGGATCAGCCTGTCGATCAAGCCGGAGTCTCGCCCCGCCATGATCGTCCACTCGATCAATGGCCGCCCGGCAAGCGGTCGTATGTTCTTGCGTGGTATGCCCTTGGAACCGCCGCGGGCGGGTATGACGGCGAGCACCGTCTTGCCGCCAATCACTGGAAGTGCTCCGCGAAATCCGTCTCGGCCTGCTGGTAGTGTTCCATCTGGCCGATATCGATCCAGTAGTCGCGCAGCGGAAAGCTGCCGACCGGGCGCTGCCTGGCGACCAGCGTCTCGAACAGCATGGGCATGTCGTAGAACTGGTCCTCGGGGATGCGTTCCAGCATCTGCGGATTGAGGACATAGATGCCGGCATTGACGTGGTAGCGCCGGACCGGTTTCTCCACCAGGCGGCTGACCCGGTGGCCGTCGGTCTCGACCACGCCGTAGGGGATCTGCTGATGGTATTCGCGTACGCAGAGCGTGGCATCGAAGCCGTGCCGTTGATGGAATTCCAGCAGGCGCACGAAGTCCACCTTGGTCAGTACGTCGCCGTTCATGACGAAGAAGGGCAGCGTGGGACGTTCCGGCAGCAGACCGAGGGCGCCGGCGGTGCCCAACGGCGCGGGTTCCTCGACGTATTCGATCTCCACCCCCCAATGCGAGCCGTCGTCGAAGTGCTCGCGGATCATCTCGCCCATGTAGTTGATGCACAGGTAGAAGCGGTGGAAGCCGTGGGAGACGAAATTCTCGATGATGGTCTCCAGGATCGGCTTGGTGCCGACCTCGACCAGGGGCTTGGGCCGGTCGTTGGTGAGCGGGCGCAAACGGGTTCCCAGCCCACCGGCCATCAGCACCACGGGATTGTCGCGCCGTGGTTCGGTGGGCGGTTCGTAGCGGGCCAGGCCCACCACGCAGCCCTGGGGGTCCAGCAGTGGCAGGTGACGCAGGGCATGGCGCTGCATGGTCCGCTGCCAGAGCATCTCGTCCTCGTCGACCAGTCCGGTCACCGGGTTGGCGTTCATCAGCCCGGAAACCGGGGTGTCCAGGCCCTCGCCACGCAGCAGCGCGCGGCGGATGTCGCCGTCGGTCACCGTGCCGAGGAGATGGCAGCCGTCGTCCACCACCAGCGCGATCTGCATGCCACCGCGATCGATGACGGACAAGACCTCCTTCATTGCCGTCGTGGAGTTGACCGCTACCTGTTTCCAGTCATTCATGTGCGAGTTTCCGTATGACCGTCGCCGGTACGCCGGCCACCAGCGTCCAGGGTTCGACGTCCCGGGTGACCACCGAACCCGATGCAATTACCGCGCCATTGCCAATCGACCGGCCCTGGTTGATCACCGCGCCCGCGCCGACGTGCACCTCGGCGCCGATCTGGCAGTCGCCGCAGACCACCGCGCCCGACGCCAGGTGGCTGTGTGGTCCGATGTGGCAGCCGTGTTCGAGCAGCGCGCGGCTGTTGACCAGCACGTTGTCGTCGAGTTCGGCCTCGGTGCCGACTACCGCGCCGGCCAGGATCAGGACACCTTCGCCCGGCACCGCCGAGGGGCTGACGACGGCGGCCGGGTGCACGAGCCCGGCAAAGCGGTAGCCGGCCTCGCGAAAGCGGCGGTACAGGGCGGCGCGGCGCGCCACCGGCCCGACCGAGCCCAGGCCGTTGAGCAGGCGGATTTCCGCCGCGGGGATGCCGAACACCGCCTCGTCGTTGCCCAGATGGGCCAGGCCGGCGAAGGGACCACTGTCGCCGGGCGCCGTTGGTGCGGCGATGCCGCGGATCTTAAGCCCCAGCCCGAGGGCCAGTTCCGCGAGCACCCGGGCGTGCCCCCCGGCGCCGAGCAGGATCAGGGGCGTTCGCATGGGTCGATGACCTCGTCCGGCGCATAGTCGCGCCGTGCCGGCTGCCCGAGCAGGGACCAGTAATCCATCGGTGACAGGCCGTGACCGGGGCGCTTGGCAGCGAGGTTGTCGATGCCGAAGCACTCACCGGCGCGGATCGGCCGGCTCGCCACCAGCGATCGCCGGGCGATGGCACTGTTGCCCTGTTCGGAGGCCGCCGGTCGCTTGTGGCCGTCTCCCAGTGCCTGCTCGATGTCGCGGATGGCGTCGATCATGGCGCGCAGTTCGTTCGGTTCCAGCGAGGCCTGGTGGTCCGGGCCGGGCAGTTCGCGGTCCAGGGTGAAGTGTTTCTCGATCAGCTTCGCGTCCCGGGCGGCAGCGGCCACCGCGACATGGATGCCGGGGGTGTGATCCGAATAGCCGACCGTCAGCCCGAAGGCCTGCCGCAGGGTATCCATGGCGCGCAGGTTGACGTCCCCGGGCGGGCAGGGATATTCCGTCGTGCAGTGCAGCAGGGTCAGGCGGTCTTGCAGCAGGCCGTGCCTGACCTCGGTGCTGATCTCCCTCAGCGCTTCGCCCCGCGGCTCGGCCTCCGCCTCGGCGATGCCGAAGGCGAGCAGGCTCAGCGCCCGGTCGACCTCGTCGAGCGTCGACATGCCGGTGGAGAGGATCAGGGGCACGCCGAGGCGGGCACAGCCGAGCAGCAAGGGACCGTTGGTGAGTTCACCCGAGCCCAGTTTGAGGCGTGGCAGGCCAAGATCTTCCACCAGGAAACGGGCGCTGTCGATGTCGAAGGGGGAGGACAGGAAGTCGATGCCCAGTGTCCGGCAGTGCTCCAGCAGTCGCTCATGGGTCGGCCGGTCCAGGGCCAGGCGGCGCAGCATGGCCAGCTGCGATTCATCGGCGGCGGTATGCCGTCGCTGATAGTCCGCCTTGGGGGCCTGGCGGCTGACCAGGGTCTCGGGCACGAAGGTCTGGAACTTGACCGCATCGGCGCCGGCCTCGGCGGCCGCGTCGATCAGGCGCAGGGCAAGGTCCGCGTCCCCGTTGTGGTTGACCCCGGCCTCGGCGATGACGTACACCCGGTCAGATCCCATGGTGGACCTCCAGATCATGGAAGCGCTTCTGCGTCAGTGCGGCGAAATCACCGCAGCCACGGAGCACCTCCATGATGCGCTCGACGGCATGGCCGTCGCCGTAGGGATTGACCGCATTCCGGCAATCCAGGCTGAAGGCCTGGCGGATCGCGGCCAGGATGGCCTCGCGTTCGGCCGGGCAGTCGATGACGGAGTCGGCCCGCGGGCGGCCCTTCTGCCGGTCGCCGATGTTCACCGTGGCGGTGCCCAGGCTGGGCACCTCGTAGAGACCGCTGGAGGAGTTGCCGACCACGGCGTCGACGGCCGCGACGGCGCTGTAGTAAAGCTCGCCCAGGGTGCCGAACAGGACGCTGTTGCCGTGTCCGGCCACATACGCCTCGATCCGCGCCTGCAGGCCGCGCCCGCCGGCATCCGCGTTGGCCTGGGTGAAGATCACCCCGACCTCGTCACCGAGGGCATCGAGCGCCGCGAGCAGTTCTTCCAGCTGTTCGGCCGGCGGCCGGCTGTCGAGGGTCGGCGGGTGAAAGGTCACCAGCAGGTTGCGCGGGCGCAGCCGGAAGCCAAGTGCCGCCGCCAGGGCCTCGCGGTCGAGCAGCGGCGTCTGGCGCAGGTTGTCCAGCCCCGGGCTGCCGACCAGGAAGACCCGCTGTGGAGCTTCGCCGAGCTGGATCACCCGCGCCCGCGCCTCGGCATGGGTGACCAGGTGCAGGTGCGACATCTTGGTGATGCTGTGACGGATGGCGTCGTCCACCGCACCCTCGGTGAGGTCGCCACCGGCGATGTGGGCGACGGGGATGCGGGCGAAGAGGGCGGCCTGCACCGCGGCCAGGATCTCGAAGCGGTCGCCGAGCACCAGCAGCAGGCCGGGCGCCAGCCGTTGCAGGGCGTCCGCGAAGCCGATGATTCCCAGGCCGACCGACTTGGCGACGGCGGCCGGGCCGTCGCCCGCCAGCAGGCTGTCGACGCGGGCGTCGATGGGGAAGCCGTCCGCCTCGATTGCCTGTACCGTGCAGCCGAATTCCGCCGCCAGGTGCATGCCGGTGGCGACCACCTGGAGCTGCATGTCCGGTGCGTCGCGAATGGCGGCCAGCAGCGGCCGGAGCAGGCCGTAGTCCGCCCGTGAGCCGGTGACGACACAGATGCGCCGGACATCGTTCATGCGGTCACCCCCAGATGGGCGCTGCTCGGCAGGCAGACGATGCGCCGCGCCAGATCCTCGGTCACGCCGAGCGCCATGCGCGGGCAGTCGCGGTACATGGGCAGCCGGTGCATGGGCGTCCACAGCGGCCGTGCCTGGATGCCGCGCGCCTCGCAGGCGGCCAGCAGGGCATCGCGCAGCGCCTCGTCCGCGCTATCCAGGCACAGGGCATTGAGCCAGTAGTTGCTGCGGCTGTCCGCCGGTTCCTCGATCATGCGCGCGCCGGGACAGTCGCGGAAGGCGGCCTGGTAGCGCCCGGCCAGTGCCCGCTTGGCAGCGAGCCGTTCCGGCAGCTGCTCCAGCTGGGCGCAACCGAGCGCGGCGTTGATGTTCGGCAGCCGGTAGTTGTAACCCAGCTCGTCGTGAAAGAAGTTCCAGCCCTGCGGCTGGCGCGCCGTGGTGCTCAAATGCCGGGCGCGGTCGGCGAGCTGCGCGTCATTGGTGAGGATGGCGCCGCCACCGCCGGTGGTGAGGATCTTGTTGCCGTTGAAACTGAGGATGCCGAGGCGTCCCCAGTGGCCGACATGCCGCTCCTGGTAGCGTGAGCCGAGCGCCTCCGCGGCGTCCTCGATCAGGGTGATCCGGTAGCGTTCGCAGACCGCAGCCACGGCGTCCAGCTCGACGGGATGGCCGAAGGTGTGCATCACGATCAGGGCGCGTAGCGGGCGGCCGCTACGCCGGTTGTGACAGACGCCATCACGCATCTCGGCGATGTCTTCCAGATGGGCGGCGAGGGCGGCGGGATCGACCCCCAGGGTGTCTGGCGAGACCTCGACCAGGTGCGGCATCGCGCCGCAGTAGCTGACGGCATTGGCGGTGGCGACGAAGGTCAGCGAGGGCAGCAGCACCTCGTCCCCCGGCGCCACGCCGGCCAGCCGGCAGGCCAGGTGCAGGGCAGCCGTGCCGTTGACCACGGCGATCGCCTGCCCGATGCCGGTGGCCTCGCACAAGGCCTGCTCGAAGCGCTCCACGTAGCCGCCGGCAGTCGATACCCAGCCAGTGTCCAGGCAGTCCTTGAGGTAGTCCCACTCGTGGCCTTCGAATTGAGGCGCATGCAGGGCCACCGGCCGCTCGCCGCCGAGCACCGTCTGCAGGGCGTCGAGAATGGGCGCGAGAGCGGCGTCTGCCATCAGATGCTGTAGCGCTCCGCCCTGTACCACCGGAGGTTGTCTCCCTGCGTGAACCAGTCCACCGTCTCCGCCAGGCCACGGCGGAAGCCGTCCAGGCCGCCATAGGCCGGCTGCCAGCCGGCCAGTTCGCGTGCCTTTTCGTTGCAGGCGAACAGGCGTTCCACCTCGCTGTCGGCCGGGCGCAGGCGTTGCGGGTCGGTCTCGATCTCGATCTCGGCCCCCATGATCTCGGCGATCAGCCGGGCGGTGTCGCCGATGCTGATCTCGAAACCGCTGCCGATGTTGACCACTTCGCCGATGGTGCGCTCCGTCGCTGCCAGGGCCATGAAGCCCGCGACCGTGTCCGCGACATGGTTGAAGTCCCGGGTCGGGTGCAGGCTGCCGAGGCGGATCCGCTGCTGGCCGGCGGCGATCTGGGTGATCACGGTCGGGATCACGGCCCGCGCCGACTGGCGGGGGCCGTAGGTGTTGAAGGGGCGAGCCACCGTCACCGGCGTGCCGAAGGAGCGCTGGAACGACAGCGCGATCTGGTCGGCGCCGATCTTGGTCGCGGAGTAGGGCGACTGCCCCTGCAGCGGGTGCTCCTCGGTGATCGGCACGAAGCGCGCGGTGCCGTAGACCTCGCTGGTCGAGGTATGGACGATTCGTTCGGTGCCCAGCTCCCGCGCGGCCTGGCAGACGTTCAGGGTGCCCTTGATATTGGTGTCGACGTAGGTGTCGGGCGAATGGTAGGAGTAGGGAATGCCGATCAGGGCGGCGAGATGGAAGACCAGGTCGCAGCCCTGCATGGCCGTCTTCACTCCGTGAGGGTCGCGGATGTCGCCGGCGAAGACCTCGAACTGGTCGCGGATCCCGGCCGGCGACTGGTCCAGCCAGCCGTGCGAGCCGAAGGAATTGTAGAGCACGAAGGCCCGCACCTGGTGACCGGCCCGGACCAGGGCCTCGACCAGATGGGAACCGATGAAGCCGTCGGCGCCGGTGACCAGGATCTTTTTGCCGGCCAAGGTCATGCCTGCGCCCCCGTGGTGCCCGTCAGGGCATCCAGCAGGCCGCGGGCCGCACGGTTGCCGGCATCCTGGGCAAGGACTTGTTCAAAGGCCCAGCGCGCCCCCTCGAGAATGCCCTGCTCCTGATAGAGCTGTCCCAGTTTGAGCATGGCGGAATGATCTTCCGGCACCTGTTCCAGGTAGCGGGCATAGACCTCGGCGGCCTGGCAGGCGTCACCGCTGATCTTCAGCAGTTCGGCCTGTTGGGGAAGGTAGGCCGCGGCGATCTGGCCCAGGCAGTCCAGGGCCAGCAGGGCGCTGGCATAGTCGCCCTGTTCCAGGCTGAGGGCAGTGATGCGGCGCAGCGCCTCCTCCAGCAGCGGACCCTCCTGGATCTGCTGGTAGGCGGCCAGCGCCTCGTCGGTGCGCGCCTCCAGTTCGGCGAGATAGCCGCTGGCCAGCCAGTACATCGGCCGGGCCTCGTCGGCCGGATGCCTCTCGAGGCCGGCCACCAGCCGCTGCAGGGCATCGGCGTCGCGGTGCTGGAACAGCCAGATGGCCTTGCTGGGGACGCCTGCCAGGTCGGCTTCCGCCTTGCAGCGGGCCATGTGCCGGGTGTCGCTGCTGTGCAGCCGTTCCTCGAAGCAGCTCTCCAGCTCGGCCAGCCGCCGCGCGGCCTGTGCAGACAGGGCCGAGACGGCCTCCGGATGTCGGTGCTTCCAGATCACGGCTCGGCCAGGTTCGTCGTTTTCCAGCCAGATATCGGCCAGGCGCTCGAGCGCGGTTGGTTCCGGTTCCGCCTCTTCCAGCCGCCGGCTGTCGATCTTGCACCGGGTGCGCCCCAGGCTGGCGAGCAGGCGGTCGGCACCCTCGATGTAGGCCTCGTAATAGATACGGCCGGTTTCCTCGATCTCGGTGTCCGTCCACTCCCGGCCATCATCGGTGCGCACCGTGCGCAGAAACTGGCGGATGCCGTATTGTTTTACCAGCCGTGCCAGGTCGCTGTATTCGGCATCGAGGCGTTTCTCGATCTTGTCCATGCGCAGCTTGTGGCGGTAGTTGCGAGCCGGGCCACCGGGGCCGAACAGTCTTTCATTACAGCGCAGGGCCTCTCTGGCCAGCGTGCCGATGGCTCGCAGGTTGTCCTCGGTTGCTGCCAGCTCGGCATCGATGCGCCGCCAGTAGGTGCGGTAGCTGGCTCTGTCGAAGGCAGGAACCCGTTGCTGCAGCAGCCGGCTTGCCGGTGCCTCCACGGGGGCGATTTCGATCTGCTCCAGGGGGAGATACTCGACATGAGGTACGCGAGCGGCATTCGCTGCTGGATTGATGAAGCGGCAGCCGCGCTTTGCGGCCAGCGCGGCCTGGCGGCCGATGCTGTCCACGCCCTGCTGGAAGGCCTCGGTGGTTTCGGCCAGTTCGCCGGCATTGGTTTCCACGCGGGGACCCATGTGACCCAGCAGCGGACCGGCGCTGCGTTCGTTGCTGCCGCCCGCATGGCTGTCGCCCGTGCGGCTGAAACAGAGGTCGACGCCGGCCAGGATCACCTGACTGACCCCCATCTCGACGGCCAGACCCAGGGCCGTGTTGGTGACCGTCGGACCTGCAACGACGATATTGGTCTCGTTCAGGTCGCTCTGCCAGGGGAGGCGCGGGCCGAGGTAGACATGTCGTCCCCGCCATTGCCCGACCAATGGCGGGTGAGCGTGGTAGGCGCTGACCAGCAGCACTTCGGGGCCGAATTTCAGCATCTCCCGGCTGACGTCGAAGCTGAGGGTCGTGGGATCGATGGTGCAGACGATGTCCGGCTCGATACCTTCCTGGAGCAGGCGGCGGGCGATGCGCGAGACCGCGATCAAAACCAGATGATCCCGCCGTTCGCGGATCCAGGGCAGCAGTTCGTCCAGCGAGGGGCCACCGCCGAGGAGCACGGCAGTGCGGCCGGGCAGGCTGTCCTTGAGCACGATCGCCGGGGTCAGTGCCTCGCTGAGGTTGGCGAGCTGGCAGTCGCTGAAGGTGCTGGTCTCGAGCTCGCTGCGCAGACTCCAGATCCAGGTGTTGAGGTCAGCCTCCAGGGCCCGGTGCACCAGCCGGTAGGCGGGCAGGAAGGCGTCGGCGGCCCCCACCGATTTGCACAGCCGGACCCGGTCGAGGTAGACGTAGCTGTCGATGGAGAACCGCTTCGCCGCCGTCTGCCAGTCGCCGGGCATCACCAGCGTGATGCGCGGATCCAGATCTTCGTCGTCGGGCAGCCGGTCCTGGATGCGGGGCAGAACCTCGGGCAGCTCGACGAACAGGTAGCGACTGCCCTCGGGCAAGCCCTCGCGCTGGAGGTGGTCGATCAGCAGCCCGGAATCGGTGCCGACGATGATATACAGGGTATCCGGTGAACGCAGGCTGTCGCCGAAGTGGCGCTGGAACACCGCCTGGGCCCCGACGCTGGCAAAGGTCGAGCGGTTTACGGCGTGCAGGTAGCATTCCCCGAAGGGGTTGCGGGCAAAGGGGTCGGCAAGGATCCCGGTCTCCGTGTGGGCGCGGCTCAAGGCGTTCTCCGGCAGTCAGTTTCTCGACGCCTCAGAACCAAAGCAAGGAATATGCCATCGGTTTGGTGCCCGATCTCCCCAGCTCTGTGTGCCAGCCACTCAAGTTCACTGCGGGGTTGGCCGTTAGCAGGAACGGGAGCGGTGAATATCCGTCATTTATCTGCTAAGTGATCGATATATCCGCTAGATACGAAAGTTCCCGCTGGTGGTCCATGGGCCGCTGCCGGGCACGAGATCAGGAGCATCCATTATGGCGCAAGTCATCAACACCAATATCATGTCACTCAACTCGCAGCGGGCCCTGAACCGTTCGCAGAGCAACCTGCAGACCTCGCTGCAGCGGCTCTCCTCGGGCCTGCGCATCAACAGCGCCAAGGACGACGCGGCCGGCCTGGCGATCGCCACCGGCCTGACCAAGCAGATCCGGGGTTTCAACCAGGCGATCCGCAACGCCAACGATGGCGTGTCACTGGCGCAGACCGCCGAGGGCGCGCTGGACGAGATCACCAACATGGTGCAGCGCGTGCGCGAGCTGGCGGTGCAGGCGGCCAACGGCAACTACACCTCCACCGAACGCAGTGCCCTGAACAAGGAGGTCAACCAGCTGCGGCAGGAGATCTCGCGCATCGCCGATGCCGTGACCTTCAACGGCGTCAAGGTGATCGGTTCCACCGCCGTGGCCAAGTTCTGGGTCGGCAACGGCACGGGTTCCGCAGCCAATGCCATCGCCATTTCCTTCAAGGACATCACGGGGACCAGCGGCATCACCTCCTTCATCACCAATGCCAATGTCACCACCGTGAGTGATGCGCTCTCGACCATCACGGTTGCGGATACGGCGCTGACCCGGATCAACGCCATCCGCGCCGATCTGGGCGCCAAGCAGAACCGCTTCGAGTCGACGGTGCGCAGCCTGCAGAACGCGGTGGAGAATCTGAGTGCCTCGCGCAGCCGCGTGCAGGATGCCGATTTCGCGATGGAGACGGCCAACCTGACCCGCGCCCAGATCCTGCAGCAGGCCGGTACAGCAATGCTGGCCCAGGCCAACGCCGTGCCGCAGAACGTCCTCTCGCTGCTGCGGTAGAGCGGAGAAACACGGGGTCCGCCTGAGCGGATCCCGTCCTTCTCAAGGATGAGGCCAGTCTAACCCGGATATTGCACCAAGGCGGCCCGTATGATCGGCGTGCAGACTGACATACAAGGCCGGGAGGCCCGCAAATGGCTCCTCACGGCGGGATACACTTTGCGCCTATTCGATCTCAGGACGCATCTGGCTGCGCATCCTGGCCGATCGCCCTTGAACCATGGCTACGGCTATGCTTCCGCGGGCGATCGACCAACCTGCTTTGCCAGCTTCGCCCTGGGAATCGAATCCTTGGTGCAATATCCGGGCTAAAGTCTTGCCGGCGAAGGCCGCTAGCAAGCATGGGAGCGGTGAATATTTCCGAATTCAGGTGAAATATATCCGCTGAAGACAAGAGTCCCCGGATTGCGGCGAATCCGCCGTCGGGGAAGACGGAGTACCCATCATGGCACAAGTCATCAACACCAATATCATGTCACTCAACTCGCAGCGGGCCCTGAACCGTTCGCAGAGCAGCCTGCAGACCGCGCTGCAGCGGCTCTCCTCGGGCCTGCGCATCAACAGCGCCAAGGACGACGCGGCCGGCCTGGCGATCGCCACCGGCCTGACCAAGCAGATCCGGGGTTTCAACCAGGCGATCCGCAACGCCAACGATGGCGTGTCACTGGCGCAGACCGCCGAGGGCGCGCTGGACGAGATCACCAACATGGTGCAGCGCGTGCGCGAGCTGGCGGTGCAGGCGGCCAACGGCAACTACACCTCCACCGAACGCAGCGCCCTGAACAAGGAGGTCACCCAGCTGCGGCAGGAGATCTCGCGCATCGCCGATGCCGTGACCTTCAACGGCGTCAAGGTGATCGGCTCCACAGCCGCCGCCAAGTTCTGGGTCGGCAATGGCACTGGCTCTGCAACCAACGCAATTACCATTTCGTTCGTGGATGTCACCTCGGCCAGCAACTCCACCATCGGCTCCTTCCTGTCCCGCGGCGGTGTGGCCACCGTGGCCAGCGCCCTGAGCGCCATCAGCCAGGCCGACAACGCCCTGACCCGGATCAACGCCATCCGCGCCGATCTGGGCGCCAAGCAGAACCGCTTCGAGTCGACGGTGCGCAGCCTGCAGAACGCGGTGGAGAATCTGAGTGCCTCGCGCAGCCGCGTGCAGGATGCCGATTTCGCGATGGAGACGGCCAACCTGACCCGCGCCCAGATCCTGCAGCAGGCCGGTACCGCAATGCTGGCCCAGGCCAACGCCGTGCCGCAGAACGTCCTCTCGCTGCTGCGTTAAAGGTGGGTAGGCAAGGTCAAGGTTAGGAAATGGGCAGGGTCCGGGGTTGCCCGGCCCTGCCTGCACCCCATAGCGACAACTTGAGGTGGGGCCATGAGTAACGAAGTGAATACACAGGTGGTGCAGATGCGGCAAGTACCTGTGGTCTCGAATCCGGCAGCGGCTCGCAAGTCCGAGGTTGATGGGTCGGCAGAGGTGGCAGGTGGCAGGACCTTGCCGCCCGGCGGCCAGTCCCGGCCGGCCATGGCGGAAGCGGTAGCCGCGGAAGACGTCAATGGCGCCGTCCGGCGTCTCAACGACTATGCCCAGCAGATGAACCGCGAACTGCGCTTCAGTATCGATGAGGATTCGGGACGTACCGTGATCCGGGTGATCGATCCTGATTCCGAGGAAGTGATCCGCCAGATCCCTCCGGAGGAAATCCTCTCCCTGGCACGCTACATGCTTACTGAAGGCGAAGGCCCTGGGCGTCTGCTCAAGGTCATTGCCTGATGCCGGAGTCCGGCTGAAGTGTTTCCCGGGCACGGAATCACAGACTGTGCCGGTGGAAGACGAATTTTCGAGACGTTGTAGGGGGAAGCATGGCCACACTATCCGTTTCCGGTCTCGGTTCGGGACTCGACATCGAGGGGATCGTCACCCAGCTGATGGCCATCGAGCGCCAGCCGCTGGATCGCCTGGAGAGTCGCAAGCAGGAATTCCAGACCCAGTTGAGCGGCTATGGCCAGCTCAAGAGCGCCCTGTCGACCTTCCAGTCGGCGATGGATGGCCTGGGCAGCACGGACAAGTTCAAGGTCTTCACCACCACCTCCTCCGACAGCAGCGTGCTCGGTGCCTCGGCGAGCAGCGCGGCGGAGCCCGGCAGTTATGCGGTTACCATCACCCAGCTGGCCCAGGCGCACAAGATGGCCTCGGGGCTGACCGGCATCGCTGACGAAAATACCAGCATCGGCGCCACCGGCACCCTGCAGATCGATGTCGGCAGCAGCAGTTTCTCGGTGGTCATCGACAGCAGCAACAACACCCTGGCCGGTATCCGCGATGCGATCAACGATGCCAGCGACAATGCCGGGGTGACGGCGACCATCCTCAATGTCGACGACGGCGCCGGCGGGACCGAGAGCCGGCTGGTGCTGACCTCCGATGAGACCGGGACCGACAATGCACTGACGGTGAGTGATGCCAGCGGCGATGTCGCCAGTACCCTGTCGATGGCCACGGTCACAGGTTATGATGCCCAGGATGCCGTACTCACGGTGGACGGCTTCAGCGTGACCAGCTCTTCCAACAGCGTGACCGGCGCCATTCAGGGCGTCACCCTCGAACTCGAGGCGGCGGGCAGTGCCACCCTGGAGGTGGCCTATGACAAGTCTGCGGTACAGACGTCGGTGGAAACCTTCGTGGCCGCCTATAACAGCCTGCAGTCCACCATTTCCAGCCTGCGCGAGGGCAGCTTGGAAGCGGACAGCACGCTGCTCAGCATCCAGTCCTCGATCCGGGATGAATTCAATACCACCCCGACTGGGCTCACGACCAGCCTTGAATATCTGTCCGAGATCGGGATCAAGACCGAACGTGACGGTTCGCTTACCCTGGACACCTCGGTTCTGAGTGATGCCCTGGACAGTGACTATGATGGGGTGGCCGAGTTGATGGCCAACGATGACCAGGGTTACGCCTTCCGTCTCGAGGCGGTGGCCAAGGAACTGCTTGATATCGAAGGTGTTATCGAGACACGCACCGATGGCATCGATACGCGCATCGACACCCTGGATGACCGCATCGCGAACATGGAGTATCGGCTCGAGGGTATCGAGGCGCGTTACCGGAGCCAGTTCACGGCTCTCGACACGCTGCTGTCGCAGTTGCAGACGACCAGCAACTATCTGTCCCAGCAATTGAGCAGCCTTCCGACATAACCAACCAGCCGGGGGGTTCCAGTCCCGGTGATTGCCGAACAAACGAGGATGACGATGAATCCAAAACGCAATGCCCAGGGTGCCGGCGCCTATGCACAGGTCGCGGTTCACACCAATGTAGAAGGGGCCAGCCCACATCGCCTGGTACAGATGCTGATGGAGGGGGCCCTGGATCGTATCGTGGCGGCCAAGGGATGCATGCAGCGTCGCCAGATCGCCGACAAGGGACAGCAGATCAGTGTCGCCATTTCCATCGTCAACGCCCTCCATGCCAGCCTCGACAAGGAGGCGGGTGGGGAGATCGCAGCCAATCTCGACCAGTTGTATGACTACATGGAGCGGCGTCTGCTGGAGGCCAATGTGCACAATGATCCCTCGATCCTCGATGAGGTGGTCGACCTGCTGCGTCAGATCAAGACGGCCTGGGATGCGATTGCCGACCAGCCCGATCCGCGTGCCAGCCAGGCTGCGGTGGGCTAGCCCGGATATTGCACGAAGGATTCGAATTTCAGGGCGAATCTGGCCAAGCAGTCTGTTCGATCGTCCGCCGAAGCATAGCCGTAGCTAGGGTTCAAGGGGGATCGGGCAGAATGCGACGCCAGATTTGGTCTGAACTCGGATAGGCACAAACTGTAACTGGGCACAATTGTTCGCATAGGGAATCACTGCCTTGATGAATACCGGAAAAATTACGCATTCAAGGCCGCCTTCGTGCAATATGCGGGCTAGCCGAGTCATGATTCGCCTACTCCGAGTGTGCTACCGTGGCCCTTCTCCCCGATCCCTGTCATTGCACAGTGCCCACCATGCGTCTCAATTGACCCCAAAAGATGCCGCGTCGTGGCTCGCTCACGCGACGGCGCCCGTGATTCGGACAGGTTCCTAGGATGGCCGAACTCGACAGCCTTCTGGTCCTGACTCGTGATCTCCGTGCCGCTGCCGAAGCGGGTGACTGGGAGAGGGTCGTGACGCTCGAGGCCGAAAGGGGACTATGCATCGAACGGCTGTTCGCCGAACTCCCGGCTGGAAATGAGCCACAGTTGCGGCAGGCGATTCTCGAGATACAGTCCAGTGATCAGGAGGTCATGCGCCTGGCCCAGGCCCGACGCCAGTGGCTCGGCGAGCAGCTGCAGACGATCGCCCGAGGACGTTCCGCGGTTTCTGCCTATCGGACCAACGGCGGCGGCTGAAGGTCGCGCCTTCCGCCGACTGCAGGGCCGATTTCCGAACCAATTGAAAGGCCGCCTTCGTGCAATATCCGGGCTAGCAGCCTGTCGGCACTACGCCAATCGCGGCCTGGAGGCCGCTCCTACCACATTGTGCCGCCATGCCCCGTAGGAGCGGCCTCCAGGCCGCGATCCCCGGCGGGTCCGGCCACGCCATCAGCCGGGGGCCTGATGCAATATGCGGGCTAGCATCGCCCCCCTCCATTCCCCTGTGCGCCACACCGCGTCCTTGCCGCATGTCGGAATTTTGACATTCCGGATAAACGGTGATTAACTAAAGGAAACATCATAAGTAAATGCAGAATTGACGGCCGAGGCGGGCCGCAAGAGGGGCCATTGCGAACGGCTCTTCGCAAGGTGGAGCGCTCCAGGAGGAAATCGCAGATGTCGCTGGAAGGCAAGGTTCTGGTCATCGAATCCGATACGGCGCAGGCCAAGGAGCTCGCTGCCGTGCTGAAATTCATCGACCGCGAGGCGGTGCTGGTCGAGGAGAGCAGCCGCTGGAAAGAGGCCATGGACAGTACCGACGAGCTGCTGGCCGTGCTCATCGGTCCCGGTGACTCAGATACCGAACTCGAAACCCTGTTGCAGGACATTCACGCCACCGACAAGAACCTGCCGATCTTCCTGCTGGCGGAGAAGGGCAAGGAGCCGACGGTGGCCATCAACGTCAGCTCCTGCATCCTCGGCCGGGTCGAGCTTCCCGCCCGCTACACCCAGCTCACCAATGCCCTGCACCAGGCCGAGGTCTACCGCGAGACCAACCAGAAGGTCGGTCGTCAACGGCCGGTGGATCTGTTCCGCAGCCTGGTCGGCAGCAGCCGCGCCATCCAGCAGGTGCGCAAGCACATCCAGCAGGTCGCCGACTCCGAGGCCAACGTGCTGATCCTCGGCGAATCCGGCACCGGCAAGGAAGTGGTGGCGCGCAACCTCCACTACTACTCCTCACGTCGCGACAAGCCCTTCGTGCCCATCAACTGTGGCGCCATCCCGGCGGACCTGCTCGAATCCGAGCTGTTCGGCCACGAAAAGGGTGCCTTCACCGGCGCCATCAGCGCCCGCCAGGGGCGTTTCGAGATGGCCGAGGGCGGCACCCTGTTCCTCGACGAGATCGGCGACATGAGCCTGCCGATGCAGGTCAAGCTGCTGCGCGTGCTCCAGGAACGCACCTTCGAGCGGGTCGGCAGCAACAAGTCCATTGCCGCCAACGTGCGCGTGGTGGCGGCCACCCACCGCAATCTGGAGGAGGCGATCAAGGAGGGCAAGTTCCGCGAGGACCTGTTCTACCGGCTCAACGTCTTCCCCATCGAGATGCCGCCGCTGCGCGAGCGGGTGGAGGACATCCCGCTGCTGGTCAACGAGCTGATCCGCCGCATCGAACACGAGAAGCGCGGTTCGGTGCGTCTCACCTCGGCGGCGGTGATGGCGCTCTGCCAGTACAACTGGCCGGGCAACGTGCGCGAGCTGGCCAACCTCATCGAGCGGCTGGCGATCCTGCATCCCTTCGGTGTGGTCGATGCCGGCGACCTGCCGGAGAAGTTCCAGGTCGAGGGCGGCAGCAGCCTGCCCATGCCCGCCAAGCTGGACGAGGATCTGGTGCTCAATCCGCTGCCGATCGAATACCAGGAGCCGCGCCTGCCGCGGGAGGGCATCGATCTCAAGGAGCACCTCAGCAATCTGGAACAGACCTTCATCAAGCAGGCCCTGGACGATGCCGGCGGGGTGGTGGCCCATGCCGCCAAGCGCCTCGGCATGCGTCGCACCACCCTGGTCGAGAAGCTGCGCAAGTACGGTCTGCAGCGCAGCGGTGAGGCGGCGGGGATTTGACGCCCAGCGGCATGGCTGCTGCAAGTACCTGATTCACCCTATTGTTCCTCTCCCAGTCCCGGGCCATGGCCCGGGATTTTTTTGCCCGCGGCCGACCGCTTGCCCGCGGCATGCGCCCTGACCGCCAGCTGCGCGCGTCGTCTGACCGTCGCCGTTTTGACGCCTCGTCCGGCTATCACTCGCAACTCGTTGTTTTGAAAAGATTCATGTTCTCGGGCACGGTTGTTGCTTTGTTCTGGCCACGTAGCGAACAGAGCCGGGATTGCGCCAGTTGATGAACCAGACCCTCCCCCAGAATCCGCAACAGTTGCAGGATGCCTTCCTGGCCTTCAGCCGCATGTCGGAGGCCCTGGAGGCCTCTTATCGCGAGCTGGAGCAGCGGGTGGCGGAGCTGAACGTGGAACTGGCGGCCAGCCGCTCGGAGCGGCTGCAGCTGGCCGAGCGGCTGGAGACGCTGGTCGACGCCCTGCCGGGTGGGGTACTGGTGGTCGACGGCGAGGGGCGGATCCGGGAGTGCAACCGCGCCGCCGAATCCCTGCTTGGGGTGCCGCTGAGCGGGCGTCTCTGGGCGGAGGTCAGCGAACGGGCCTTCAACAGCCGCCGGATCCACGGGGCCGAGCTGCGCCTGGCCGACGGCCGCTGGGTGAACATCGCCAGCCGTGAGCTGGAGGCCGGCCACGGCCGCATCCTGCTGCTCAACGATGTCACCGAGACCCGCCAGCTGCAGGCCGCCATGAGCCGCCAGCAGCGCCTCTCGGCGATGGGCGAGATGGTCGCCGGCCTGGCCCACCAGATCCGCACCCCCCTGTCCACGGCGCTGCTCTATGCCTCGCAGCTGGCCGGGCCGATGCCGGATGCGGCGGCGCGTGAGCGCTTCGCCGGCCGGCTGGTGGAGCGCCTGCATCATCTGGAACGCCTGGTCGACGACATGCTGCTGTTCGCCCGCGGCGGCGAGGCCGGTGACCAGTGCTTCGACTGCGCGGCCCTGTTCGCCTCGGTCGAGGCGGCGATGCAGGCCGAGCTGGCCGCTGGCGGCGCCCGGCTGCAGGTCGAGGACCGCAGTGGCGGCTGCCTGTTGCAGGGCAACCCCGAGCTGCTGGCCGGGGCGCTGGCCAACCTGGTGAGCAACAGCCTGCAGGCGGACGGCACCACGAGGATCCGCATCGAGGCCGGGAGTGGCACGGACGGCGGCGTCTGGATCCGGGTCAGCGACGACGGCCCGGGCATTCCGCCGGCACTGCGGGAGCGGATCTTCCAGCCTTTCTTCACCACCCGCCCGAACGGCACCGGGCTGGGGCTGGCCCTGGTGCAGAGCCTGGTGCGCAGCCACGGCGGGGCGATCGAACTCGAAGACGACGAGACGCAGGGTGCGAGTTTCATGCTGCGTTTTCCGCCGGTACTGCTGGCCGATGTGCTGTCCGGCGAGGACAGCCGGCGACTGAACCGGCTGGCGTGTGGAAGCAATTGAGGAGCAGACGATGAGTAAAGCCACGGTCCTGATCGTTGAAGATGACCATGCCCTGCGGCAGGCGCTGTGCGACACCCTGGAGCTGGCCGGCTATGCCGTGTCCGGGGCCGCCGACGGTGGCGCCGCCCTGGCGCTGCTGGAACGGCAGCCGGTGGACATGGTGGTCAGCGACGTGCAGATGCCGGAGATGGATGGCCACCAGTTACTGAAGCGCATCCAGGCGCGCCTGCCGAACCTGCCGGTGGTGCTGATGACCGCCTTCGGCACGGTGCAGAAGGCGGTGGATGCCATGCGCTGCGGTGCCGCCGACTATCTGCTCAAGCCCTTCGAGGCCGAGGTCCTGGTGGAGATGGTGGAACGCTACCTGCGGCCGCCCGCTGCCGGGGCGGGGCCGGTGGCGGCCGATCCCCGCTCGCGTGAACTTCTGGCGCTGGCAGAGCGGGTCGCCGCCACCGATGCCACGGTGATGATCAGTGGTGAGTCCGGTTCCGGCAAGGAGGTCTATGCCCGCTTCATCCACGAGCATTCGCCGCGCAGCGACGGGCCATTCGTCGCCATCAACTGTGCCGCCATTCCCGAGAACATGCTGGAGGCGGTGCTCTTCGGCTACGAGAAGGGCGCCTTCACCGGTGCCTACCAGGCCCGTGCCGGCAAGTTCGAGCAGGCCCAGGGCGGCACCCTGCTGCTGGACGAGATCTCGGAGATGGATCTCGGCCTGCAGGCCAAGCTGCTGCGCGTGCTGCAGGAGCGCGAGGTGGAGCGCCTCGGCGGCAAGACGCCGATCAGCCTGGACGTGCGGGTGCTGGCTACCAGCAACCGGCGCATGCGCGAGGAGGTGACCGCGGGGCGCTTCCGCGAGGACCTGTTCTACCGGCTCAACGTCTTCCCCTTGAACCTGCCCCCGCTGCGCCAGCGGCCGGCCGACATTCTGCCCCTGGCCCGGCGCCTGCTGGAACGTCACACCCCGGCCGGCCGGCCGGTGCCAGCCCTCTGCCCGGAGGCCGAGGCCCGGCTGCTGGACTATGCCTGGCCGGGCAATGTGCGTGAGCTGGAGAACGTCCTGCAGCGGGCGGTGATCCTGATGAGCGGCGACTGCATCGAGGCGGTCGATTTGCACTTCGAGGCCGAGGCCATGTGTCTGCCGGACGCGCCCATGGCGCCGGCGCGGCCCGAGTGTCTCGGCGAGGACCTGAAGAGCATCGAACAGCAGAAGATTCTCGATGCCCTGAGCCAGGCCGGCAGCCGCAAGGCCGCCGCCGAGCGGCTCGGCATCAGTCCGCGGACCCTGCGCTACAAGCTGGCGCGGATGCGCGAGGCAGGCATCGCCGTGCCCGCCTGAGCGGGCTGGCCCGCAAACTGCATCCATTCAGGGTATTGCACCCTAGACAGCCGGTCGTTTGACGGCCCAGGACAAGGATCGGGAGAACCGCAATGAGTGAGATCGACGTCAATCAGCTCCTTAACCAGATGCGCGCCATGGCCGGTGCCGCCCAGGGTGCCGAGCGGGCGCCGGCGGCGGAGGAGGCCGGGGGGCCGGGTTTTGCCGCCCTGCTCAAGCAGTCCGTCGACCAGGTCAGCGACGCCCAGCGGACCGCCGGCGCGATGGCCAACGCCTTTGCCAAGGGCGACCCCAATGTCGACCTGACCGAGGTGATGGTGGCGCTGCAGAAGGCCAGCGTCTCTTTCCAGGCCATGACCCAGGTGCGCAACAAGCTGGTCGAGGCCTATCAGCAAGTGATGAACATGAATCTCTGAGACGGGTGAATCGAGACGATGGCACTGGTAGAAGCGGAAGCGGTACACGGATTTGCGGCCCTGCCGGCGGTGCGGCAGGTCGGGCTGATGATCGGACTGGCGGCCAGCGTGGCGCTGGGCGTGGCCGTGGTGCTCTGGTCGCAGACCCCGAACTACAGTCTGCTCTATGCCAATCTGCCGGAGCGTGATGCCAGCCAGGTGGCAGATGCCCTGCAGCAGGCCGGCATCCCCTACAAGATCGATGCCGGCAGCGGTGCCCTGCTGGTGCCGGCCGACAAGATCCACGAGGCGCGGCTCAAACTGGCCGCCAACGGCCTGCCCAAGGGCAATGACGGCTTCGAGATGCTGAACGGTGATCAGGGCTTCGGCACCAGCCAGTTCGTGGAGATGGCGCGCCACCAGCATGCCCTGGAGATCGAGCTGAGCCAGACCATCGGCACCCTGCGTGGCATCAAGCATGCGCGGGTCCATCTGGCCCTGCCCAAGCGTTCGGTGTTCCTGCGCAAGAAGGAGACACCGACCGCCTCGGTGGTGGTCGAGCTCTATGCCGGCCGCAGCCTGAATGACGGCCAGGTCGCCTCCATCGTCAACCTGGTGGCCGGCAGCGTGCCCCATCTGTCGCCGAACGATGTCACCGTGGTCGATCAGTCCGGCAACCTGCTCACCAGCCGCAGCGATTCCGCCGTCGGCGTCAATTCCAGCCAGTTCGCCTATACCCGCAAGCTGGAGGATACCTTCGTCAAGCGTATCGAGGACCTGCTCGGCCCGCTGGTCGGCAACGGTGGGGTGCGGGCCCAGGTGGCGGCGGAACTGGACTTCACCGAGGTGGAGAAGACCCAGGAGAGCTACAACCCGGAACTGTCCGCCCTGCGCAGCGAACAGGTGGTGGAGGAACACAACGGCGGCAACGGCATGGCCATGGGCGTGCCCGGTACCCTGTCCAACCAGCCGCCAGGCGGCGGCAGCACCCAGCCCCAGGATCAGGGCAATGGCAGCGAGCCGCCCTCGCCCAATGGCAACAGCATGCGCCGCAGCACCCGCAACTACGAGCTGGACAAGACCATCAGCCACACCCGGCTGGCCAGCGGCACCATCCGCCGCCTGTCCATCGCCGTGGTGCTCGACGACAAGCGGACGCTGGACGATGCCGGCAACCCGGTGAGCAGCAAATGGAGCGACGAGGAGATCGCCAAGTTCACCACCCTGGTCAAGGAGGCGGTAGGCTTCGATCCCGAGCGTGGCGACAGCGTGCAGATCATCAACCAGTCCTTCCAGCCGGCGCCGGCACCCGAGCCGCTGCCCGAACCCTCGCTGCTGGAGCAGCCCTGGGTGTGGCGGCTGGCCAAGCAGGTGCTGGGTGGTCTCGGTGTGCTGCTGCTGATCTTCGGTGTCATCAAGCCGGTGATGCGCAACCTGGCCGAGCACGGGCGTCTGCAGCAGCAGTCACAGGCGGCACTGGCTACGGCCACCGTCGGCGAGGGGGGCGGCATGGCCGAGGACCAGGTGACCCTCGGTGGTCCCCAGCCACAGGATGGTCTGCCCTCGCCGGGTTACGAGGACAAGCTGGGCACGGCCCAGGAGATGGTCAAGGATGATCCAAAGCGGGTCGCACAATTGATGAAGAACTGGGTGAGCGAAGATGGATGAGCACAGCGGCAAGATCTCCGGCACCGACCGGGCGGCCATCTTTCTGCTGTCCCTGGGTGAGGACAAGGCCGCCGAGGTGCTGAAGCACATGGGGCCCAAGGAGGTGCAGAAGGTCGGCGCCGCCATGGCCTCGCTGAGCAACGTCACCAGTGACCAGGTCGGTCAGGTGATGGAGGAATTCGTCGAGGCGGTCGGCAGGCAGACGGCACTCGGCGTCGGTTCCGAGGAGTACATCCGCAAGGTGATGGTCGATGCCCTGGGCGAGGACAAGGCCAGCAACATCATCGACCGCATCATGCTCGGCCGCAACACCAAGGGCCTGGAGCAGCTGAAGTGGATGGATGCCCGCGCGGTGGCCGAGATCATCCGCCTGGAGCATCCGCAGATCATGGCCATCGTGCTCTCCTATCTGGACAGTGACCATGCCGCCGAGGTGCTCACCTTCCTGCCGGAGCGGGTGCGGGTCGACGTGCTGCTGCGCATCGCCACCCTGGACGGCATCCAGCCCTCGGCCCTGGCGGAGCTGGACGAGATCATGGAACGCCAGTTCTCCGGCGGCAAGGACAGCGTCAAGTCCACCGGCGTCGGCGGCATCAAGTCCGCTGCCAACATCCTCAACTTCGTCGACAGCTCGATCGAGGCCGAGGTGATGGAGATGATCAAGGACACCGACGCCGATCTGGGACAGCAGATCCAGGACCTGATGTTCGTCTTCGACAACCTGGCCGATGTCGACGACCAGGGCATCCAGGCGCTGCTGCGCGAGGTCTCGTCCGACACCCTGATCATCGCCCTCAAGGGGGCCGACGATGCGGTCAAGGAGAAGATCTTCAGCAACATGTCCAAGCGTGCCTCGGAGATGCTGCGCGACGACCTGGAAGCCAAGGGACCGGTGCGGGTCAGCGAAGTGGAGGCGGCGCAGAAGGAGATCCTCTCCATTGCCCGCCGCATGGCCGACGCCGGCGACATCGTGCTCGGTGGCAAGGGTGCCGAGGAATTCCTCTGATGAGCTGCTGTACCGGAGCGGCCCGGGGAAGCCGCTGGACTGAATGGCCATCGCGGGTGGCGGCATGAACGGCAAGATCATCTCCGCCGATACCCTGGCGGATGTGGAGAACTGGCAGCTGCCGGAGGTGGACGACGGCGCCCCGGCCGACGCCTGCCGGCCGGTCACCGCCCGCCAGCTGGAGGAGATCCAGCAGCAGGCCTATGCCGAGGGTCTGGAACAGGGCCGTCAGGCCGGACTCCAGGCGGGGCAGCGGGAGATCGCCAGCCGGGTGCGCGAGCTGGAGGCGCTGATGCGGCTGCTGGCCCGGCCGCTGGAGGATCTCGACCGGCAGGTGGAGGAGGAACTGGTCTCCCTGGCGATGCTGGTCGCCCGTCAGCTGGTGCGGCGCGAGCTGAAGACCGATCCAGGCGAGATTCTGGCGGTGGTGCGCGAGGCCCTGGCGCTGCTGCCGGTGGCGGCGCGCAACGTGCGCCTGCACCTGCATCCGGAGGACGCCGCGCTGGTGCGCGAGACCCTGTCGGTGAACGAGGCCGAGCAGGAGTGGAAGATCGTCGAGGACCCGGTGCTCAGCCGTGGCGGCTGCAAGCTGAGCAGCGACAGCTCGCAGATCGATGCCACGGTGGAGAACCGGCTCAACGCGGTGATCGCCCGGGTGCTGGGCGGGGAGCGCCAGGGGGATGCCTGAGGTGGGGCGGATACCGGAGGTCGAGCGCAGCGGCCGCTGGGCCGGACGCCTTGCCAGCTACCGGGAGCGCATTGCCGAGCCCGTGCCCCTGGTGGTGGAGGGACGCCTGACCCGCATGGTCGGCCTGACCCTGGAGGCGGTCGGCTGCCAGGCCTCGATCGGTGGCCGTTGCCTGATCGTCAATCCCGATGAGTCGCATATCGAGGCCGAGGTGGTCGGTTTCTCGGGTGAGAGCCTGTACCTGATGCCAACCGCCGACATCCAGGGGCTGGCACCCAATGCCCGGGTGATCCCGACCCAGCGCAGCTGCGAGGTGCCGGTCGGCGATTGCCTGCTTGGCCGGGTGCTGGATGGTGCCGGTCGGCCGCTGGACGGCAAGGGGCCGCTGCAGGCCACTGGCCGCATGCCGCTCAGCGGTCGTTCGATCAATCCCCTGTCGCGGCGGCCGATCCGCGAGCCGCTGGACGTCGGGGTGCGTGCCATCAACGCCCTGCTCAGCGTCGGCCGTGGCCAGCGCATGGGCCTGTTCGCCGGTTCCGGTGTCGGCAAGAGCGTGCTGCTCAGCATGATGACCCGCTATACCAATGCCGATGTCACCGTGGTCGGACTGATCGGTGAACGTGGCCGGGAGGTGGTGGAGTTCGTGCAGAACAACCTCGGCGAGGCGGGACTGGCGCGTTCGGTGGTGGTCGCCACCCCGGCCGACACCTCGCCGCTGATGCGCTTGCACGGCGCCATGCTGGCGACCTCCATCGCCGAGTACTACCGGGACCAGGGGTTGAACGTGTTGCTGCTGATGGACTCGCTGACCCGCTTCGCCCAGGCGCAGCGCGAGATCGCGCTGGCCATCGGTGAGCCGCCGGCGACCAAGGGGTATCCGCCCTCGGTGTTCGCCAAATTGCCGCAACTGGTGGAGCGGGCCGGCAACGGCGATGTCGGCGGGGGGGCGATCACCGCCTTCTACACCGTGCTCACGGAGGGTGATGACCAGCAGGATCCGATCGCCGATGCGGCGCGCGCCATCCTCGATGGCCATGTGGTGCTGTCGCGCGAGCTGGCCGAGGCCGGGCACTACCCGGCGATCGACATCGAGGCCTCGATCAGCCGGGCCATGACCGAGATCACCGACGAGGCGCACCTGGCCGCGGCGCGGCGCTTCAAGCAGCTCTATTCGACCTACCGCCAGAATCGCGACCTGATCAGCGTCGGTGCCTACCAGCCGGGCAGCGACCCGCGCATCGACGAGGCCATCGAATGCCATCCCCGACTGATGGCCTTCCTGCAGCAGGACATGGGGCAGTCGGTGTCGCTGGCCGACAGCCTTGCTGAACTGGAACAGCTGCTCGGTGGCCAGCAGCTGCAGCTTCAGTCATGAATGAAGCTGCCCCACGGCCGGCGGGGGGGGGCGGGCAATGAGCCGCTCGCGGCGCATGCGCCCGGTGGTCGAGGTGGCCGACCGGCGTGAACAGCAGGCGGCACGCATCCTCGGCGAGGCCCGGCGGCGGCTGCAGGAGGAGGAAGCCAAGCTGGCCCAGCTGATCGAGTACCACGCGGACTATGCCCGCCGTCTCGAGGCCGGCAGCGGCGCCAGCCTCAGCGCCGCGCGGTTGCAGGACTTCCGCCTCTTCCTCGACCGTCTGGCCCAGGCGATCCGCCAGCAGCGTGAGCGGATCGAACGGCAGCGTCTCGACTGCGAGGAAAAGCGTCTGGCCTGGCTGGCGACGCGCAGCCGCAGCCAGGCGCTGGACAAGGTGGTGGAACGCTATCAGCGCGAGGAGCAAAAGGCCGCGGCGCGCCGGGAACAGCGCGAAAGCGACGAGCAGGCGCAGCACGGCAGCCGGCGCCGCAAGCCGCGCTGAGCCGTCCTGCCCCGGATATTGCACCAAGGCGGCGCGCGTGATCGGCGTGCAGGCTGACATACAAGGCCGGGAGGCTCGCAAATGGCTCCTCCCGGCGGGGTACAGGTTGTGCCTGTTCGATGTCAGGCCGACTCTGTCTTCGCATCCTGGGTGATCCTCCTCAAGCCATAGCAACGGTTTCGGACGATCACCCAAGCTGCTTTGCCAGCCTCGCCCTGAGCATCGAATCCTTGGTGCAATATCCGGGCTAGTCCGCAGCAGCCAGGAAGCGTCCGTGTTTTTTTCCGTGGATTCCGTGGCCATCAATCTTTTTTGTGGGTTTCGCGGGTTTCGTGGCCATCGCCGTTTCCGTCAATGGCGGGCGATGCCACCTCGATCGCGGCCAGGAGGCCGCTCCTACAATGCCTTCCGTGGCCATCGATTTTCGCGGGTTTCGCGGGTTTCGTGGCCATCGCCGTTTCCGTCAATGGCGGGTGATGCCACCTTGATCGCGGCCAGGAGGCCGCTCCTACAATGCCTTCCGTGGCCATCGATTTTCGTGGGTTTCGCGGGTTTCGTGGCCATCGCCGTTTCCGTCAATGGCGGGCGATGCCACCTCGATCGCGGCCTGGAGGCCGCTCCTACAATGCCTTCCGTGGCCATCGATTTTCGCGGGTTTCGCGGGTTTCGTGGCCATCGCCGTTTCCGTCAACGGCGGGTGATGCCACCTCGATCGCGGCCAGGAGGCCGCTCCTGCCAGGGTGCCGCCATGCCCCGTAGGAGCGGCCTCCAGGCCGCGATACCCGGCAGGTCCAGGCATGCCATCATCCGGGGTCCGATGGGCTTCCAGCGGTTTCTGCTGCGGGGCCTGGAAGAGGTGCGGTGCGAATGGAACCTGGTCTGTCTGGCCTGCAATTGCAGGCGCCTGCACCGGTTGGTGATGGCCATGTAAGCCGGGGGATGCTTACTGGATGTCGCCCGGGCATGCAGCCTGGCACAGAGCTTGCAAATTCCTCAGGTCGAGCAGCCAACCCCTGCAAGGAGACCGCCATGCCTGACATGATGTTGCCGCAGACGCCGCCCCAATCCGTTCCCGCTTCGTCGGCCCAGAGCCGGCCGGATGCCGCAGCCGAGGCGCTGCCTGGCGAGGTGGCCGAGGGAACAGCTACCCCGGCCAAGGACAGTTTCTCCCAGGTACTGGATGGTCAGTTGCGGGAGGAGCCCTCCAACGCAGCGGAGGGGACGACCTTGCCGGAGGACGGCAAGGACTTGCCGGAGGTACTGGAAGCTGGCGAGCAGCGCCTGCTGGAACTGGCCGAGGCGGCCCAGGCAGAGACGGAGACCCTGCCCGTCGATGGTTTGCCACCGGGCGTGCCCTCCCTGCCGTTGGCGGTGAACGAGACCCTGGCCGACGCGGAGAAGACGGGGCGACAGGCCGCGGCGCGCCAGTCTCGCGCTGCGCGGCCGGCGGATGGCCTGTTGC